>NC_014328.1:1322875-1984313 GCF_000143685.1 Clostridium ljungdahlii DSM 13528
TAGTAGCAGATAATGCATTATTTAGAGGAATGATTGCTTCAGATGAATTGGTGAAAAGAAGAAAGATAACTATAGTAAAAAGAATGAGAGAGTACTTAAATACAATATCTGATCATGATAAATTTATAACATCAATTATACCTATGGGAGATGGTATAGCTGTTACAGTGAGGAGGAATTAAGATGAAAAAACCAGAACTTCTAGCACCAGCTGGTAATCTTGAAAAGCTGAAGACAGCTATAAACTTTGGTGCTGATGCAGTTTATCTTGGAGGCAGCAAGCTGAATTTAAGAGCTTTTGCGGATAATTTTGAAGATAATGAATTAGAAGAGGGAATAGAGTATGCTCATAAAAGGGGTAAAAAGGTATTTGTAACTGTAAATGTGTTCCCTCATAATGAAGATTTAGTGGGAATGGAAGATTACTTAAAAAAATTATACGAATTAGGATCAGATGCAATACTTGTATCTGATCCAGGAATAATAATGACTGCAAAAGAAGTCGTTCCTAACTTAGAACTTCATTTAAGTACTCAAGCCAATAATGTGAATTGGAAATCAGCTATGTTTTGGCACAACCAAGGAGTAAAGAGAATAGTACTTGCAAGAGAGTTATCGCTTAAAGAAATAAATGAGATACGATGCCATTTACCGGAGAGTTGCGAAATAGAGGCTTTTGTTCATGGTGCAATGTGTATGTCCTATTCTGGTAGATGTGTACTTTCAAATTATATGACAGGAAGAGATGCCAATAGAGGTCAATGTGCCCAGCCATGCAGATATAAATATTATTTGATGGAAGAAAAAAGGCAAGGGGAATACTTCCCGGTATTTGAAGATGATAGAGGAGCTTATATATTAAATTCTAAAGATTTATGTATGATAGATCATATTCCTGAACTAGTTAAGAGTGGCATAAATTCATTAAAAATAGAAGGAAGAATGAAGAGTTCATATTATGTGGCTACTGTAGTAAAAGCCTATCGAAGAGCGATAGATGCTTATTTTGAAAATCCAGATTCATATAAATTTAAAAAAGTATGGTTGGATGATTTAATGAAAGCAAGCCATAGAGTATATTATACTGGATTTTATTTTGGAGATCCGGGCAAACAGGTATATGAGACCTCTTCATATATAAGAAATTATGATATAGTAGGAATAGTGAAAGATTATGATAGCCTTGAAGAAAGAGCTGTTATAGAACAGAGGAATAAGGTTTTTAATGAAGATGAAGTAGAAGTGCTTAGACCTAAAGGTGATGGCTTTTGCATACGCCTTTATGACATGAGAAATGAAAAGGGAGAAAAAATAGAATCGGCACCTGTAGCCCAAATGATATTTACAGCTAAAGTAAGTAACAAGATGGAAAAGGGAGATATGCTTTTAAAAGCAAAAAGTGATAAATAAAAAATAAGTATGGTAAAAATGATAAAATTATGAATAAAACACCTTATTTTGGACAAAATTTTAGTCTAGATGAGGTGTTTTTTTTATGTTTGAGATTAATAGAAATGTAATTAGAAAAAGACAGTGTTTTTTATTTATAGTAATTATTTTAATATTTTCAGTACTATATTTTAAAATAATAAAGGTTCAATATTTTGGGTGGAACAAATTAAGTGTAATGGCGGATGCTCAGTATTCCTATAAAGAAGATCTTACAGATGCCAATTACAAATTATTTGATTCTTATGGAAGACAGCTTATGAGTTACAATAAGAAATATTATGTTGTAATACTGCCAGAAGTGTTTTTAAAAGATAATCAAAATGCAGATTCAGAGAAAGTTTTGACACTTGTATACACTCTTAGAAATTATAATAGTAGCTATGATTTATCTAAGATAGCTGTGCTAAATAGCAGTCAAAAAGTATATTATGAAATTGACGAGAGTACATATAATAAACTAAAAGATATAAAAGGCGTAAATGGATTTTATACCTATATATACTCCCCATTAAATAGGAGTGGAGTGTGGAGCATAGAAAATTTACTTGAAAACCCTAGAAGAACTAAGGATAATAAGATGAAATCTGGGAGTTCTTTGGAAATGCAGATATATAATAAAACTAAGAATAACGAAAAACCTCAGGTAGTATTTGAGAGGGATGTAAATGGAAATATAATAGGGAAAAAGACCAATTTACCTAAAAATAATGTAAATGTTAGGTTGACTGTAGATAAAGATATAGAAGATAAAATAAAAGAAGTGTTAAATAGCAGCGAAAATAAAAACTATGGGCAGATTGGGGTAGTTTTAATGGAGGCAAGTACGGGAAAAATAAAAGCTCTGGTGCAGAAAGATGATAATAAGCCAAATGTAAATTTAGGGGTTTCTACTAATCATGGATTTTTCCCTGGATCTATATTCAAAGTTTTAGTGGAGGAAGCAGGACTCGATAAGAATATGATAAGTGTAAATGATAAGTTTACATGTAGAGGACTTTATGAAGAAAAAGATGAGTCCCATCACGGAACTTTGACTCCAGAGGGGGCACTTACACTGTCATGTAATGATGTATTTTCTCAAATAGGAAATAAGGTTGGATTTAACAATTTTTATGACAATGCAAAATCTCAAGGATTGTTTCAAAAAGTGTTAAATTTGGATAGTGAAAAAGAGGGCCGATTTGAGGTGAAAAATCCAAGTTATAGTGATGGAAGCCTGGGACTTGCAGCTATAGGTCAAAATGTAAGAATAACTCCACTGGAAGCTATAAGCATACCTAATACAGTTATAAATGATGGAGTATATGTTAAACCGTATATAGTAGATAGTTACGTAGATGATAAAAATAATGTTATAGAACAAGTTAATACTACAAGTTATTCTGTAATTGAGAAATCTACAGCAGAGGAAATGAAGAAGCAGATGATAAATGTAGTTGATATGGGTACAGCAAAATCAGCGTATATGAACAATCAGGAAGTAGGGGGAAAGACTGGAAGCACACAGAGAGTGGAACTTACTGGCAGCAGCAAAACTGCACAGGAACATTCAGATGGATGGTTTTCCGGTTTCTTTAAAGCAAATGGAAGATATTATTCGATGGTAGTTTTTGTTGAAGATATAAATAAAGACAGCGAAAGCGGAGGAAATACTGCAGCTCCTATTTTTAAAAATATAATTTTGAAAGTACAGCAATATTTAAAGTGAAATTAAATAAATTTATTTATGTGTGCACTTTTTTAAAATATATTCATAGTATATTAATAAGCACTGTTAGGAGGAGCAACAAGTGTTTTTAACAAATTGCTTATTAGATATCCTGGGAAATGTAGTATTTATGACGGCTTACGTTACAAATAGTAGTTCATTTCCACAACCCTTAAGTGATGAAGAAGAAGAATATTATCTCAAAAAATTAGAGCAGGGAGATTTGCTTGCTAAAAGTATTTTAGTGGAGAGAAATTTAAGACTAGTAGCACATATTGTAAAAAAGTATTCATATCCTAGTAAAGAAGTAGATGAATTAATTTCAATTGGAACTGTTGGGCTTATTAAAGCAATAGATTCTTTTGATATGTCTAAGGGAACTAGACTAGCAACATATGCAGCAAAGTGTATAGAAAATGAGATATTGATGCTTATAAGAAATAATAAAAAAATTAGAAATGAAGTATACTTAGAAGATCCTATTGGTGTTGATAAAGAAGGAAATGAAATATCTCTTATGGATGTTCTCAGTAGTGATGAAGGTTCTATAATTGAGATTGTAGAACAAAAATTACAGGTAAAAAAATTATATTCTAAAATAAACACTTGTTTATCTGAAAGGGAAAAAAGCGTTGTGGAAATGCGATATGGCCTCTTGGAAGGAAAACCAAGGACCCAAAGAGAGATAGCTAAGCTATTAGGAATATCAAGATCTTATGTATCAAGAATTGAAAAAAAAGCTTTAAAAAAGTTATACAAAGAATTAAATTATGGGACAGGATAATTTTGGATGAAACTTATAGAGTAAAGGTTTTAATAAATTCCATTATGTATTTTTATACAATTTTATGTAAATACAAATGGAATTTATTTCATTTTTTGACAATCGTAAATAACTTTGGTCAAAAGTAAAATTGTTTATAAAAAAGTAGACATAAATGACGAATATAATAAGGTATAATATAATTTTATAAATAACTTTTAAATTTTTGAATTAAAGTTTTATTCTATAAAATAATTATTGAAAATATAGACGGATCAGAGAGGGGAACTTAAATTGCTATCATTAAAAGATTTATTAGAAATAACTATTAAAGAAGAGGCATCAGATTTGCACCTTACTGTAGGTATACCTCCTGTAATAAGGGTAAATGGAGAACTTGAAGTACTTGGAAAAGAAAAACTGCAGCCATCAGATACAGAAAGATTTAGTAAAGAAATATTAGATAAAGATTATGATAAATATATGAAAATTGGAGAAATCGACATATCATTTTCTGTAGCTGGACTTGGCAGATTTAGAGTAAATATTTTCAAGCAAAGGGGAAGTAATGCCATTGCAGTGAGAGTTGTAGGATTGAAAATACCAACTTTAAATGAACTTAAATTTCCACAGGTAATAAAAAATCTTTTATCTTATAAAAAAGGACTGATTTTGGTAACAGGTCCTACAGGTTGTGGAAAAAGTACGACTTTAGCAGCTATGATAAATGAAATAAATTGTACAAGAGCTGCACATATAATAACTTTAGAAGATCCTATAGAATATTTACATAAGCACAACAAGTCTATAATAAATCAGAGGGAAATAGGGAAAGATTCCTTAAGCTATGCTAATGCTTTAAAGTCAGTACTTAGAGAAGATCCAGATGTAATTTTAGTGGGAGAAATGAGAGACCTTGAAACTATATCTGTTGTGCTTACGGCTTCTGAAACCGGACATCTTGTATTTTCGACGTTACATACTATAGGAGCAGCTAAAACTATAGATAGAATTGTAGATGTATTTCCACCGTATCAACAACAGCAGATAAAAATACAATTAGCAGCAGTTTTAAGGGGAATAGTATCTCAGCAGCTTATACATAGAGAAGATGGTAAGGGAAGAGTAGCAGCAGTTGAGACTATGATTGCTACTCCAGCCATTAAAAATATGATAAGAGAAGGAAAAACCTATCAAATAGAATCTTCAATGCAAACCGGGTCAAAGTATGGTATGAAGACAATGGATATAGCACTGGCGGAACTTTATAAAAAAGGATTAATATCTTATGAGTCTGCTATTGCCTATGCTTGTGATGCAAATATAATAACTAAAATAATTTCATTATAGAAAATTTATGTAAAAAGGTAGAACTTTTAAGTGCTGCTTTTTTACATAAATAAAATATTTTAATTAATTATTATAATTACTATAGTAATTAATTTTTATTTGTGCTAAAATAACTTTGAATTAGGGGGGATTAAATTGAGCATTTTTAAGGAATTAATTCATAATGCCTCTCGTGTTTTAACTTATACAGTTTATATAATATCTATTTATTATTTGTTTATATCAATTTTTGGCATACGGAGAAAAAAAGATACTGGAGAGGTAAAACCAGAAAAAAGTTTTGCATTAGTTGTTGCAGCTCACAATGAAGAAGTTGTAATTGATGATATTATAGAAAGTTTAAAAAAACTTGATTATCCTAAGGCATTATACGACATTTTTGTAATTGCAGATAACTGTACAGATAAAACTGCATTAAAGGCTAGAAAAAAGGGAGCCATTGTGTATGAAAGATTTACCGAAGGAAAAAGAGGTAAAGGTTATGCACTGGAGTGGATGTTTGATAAGATCTTTAAGATGAAAAAGAAATATGATGCTGTTGCTATATTTGATGCTGATAATTTGGTTAATAGAAATTTCTTGAAGGAGATGAATAAGCAGCTTTGCAAAGGCTATAAAGTTGTTCAAGGTTATTTGGATAGTAAGAACCCTTGTGATACGTGGATTACAGGAAGTTATTCTATAGCATTTTGGACCTGTAACAGGATGTTTCAACTAGCCAGAAGTAATTTAGGTCTGTCGACTCAACTTGGTGGAACTGGTTTTTGCATAGATATAACTGTTTTAAAAAAGTTAGGTTGGGGTGCCACGTGTCTTACGGAAGATTTGGAGTTTACATGTAAATTGGTATTGCATGGTTATAAGGTAGGATGGGCTCATGATGCCATAATATATGATGAAAAGCCACTTACACTTTTCCAGTCTTGGAAACAGAGAAAAAGGTGGATGCAGGGATTTGCAGATGTATCCAGCAGATATTTTTTTAAACTTTTAATAAAATCAATAAAAAGTTGCAATTTTGTACTTCTTGATTGTGCATTTTATAGTATTCAACCTATAGTAACTGTTCTTATAGGAATTTCTGCTATAAGTGGTGTAATTCAATATTTTATGAAGACATATAATTTAATATCTAATTTCAATACAGTTGTATACTCTATAAATTTTGATTTGTTTACGATTATAGCGGTACTATTTTCTATATTACAATTTGTATATACTCCTTTTGTGCTTATTTTAGAAAAAAAATTAGATCTTAGGATATTTGGGTATTACATAATTTATCCTCTATATGTTATAACATGGTTTCCAATTTCTCTTCAAGGAATTATATACAAAAACGATAAAGAATGGAACCATACTATTCACAGTAGAAGTGTAAAGATAAAAGATTTAGAAAAAGCTAATTAAATAAATTTTTATAGGGGAAAGGGCTGTAAGTCTTTTCCCCTTATTAAGGTATATTTGAACAGGATTTATTCCCAAATTAATTTAATATTGTTTAACTTAATTTGAGTTTTTATTAAAATGTGATAAAATATAAGAGGAAAATTAGATTTTTTGTTGAATATATATTTTGGATGTGTATTTCCTATAGTTTTCTTTATCCGATGACTATCTGCTCATGCTCTAATATGTGATAATATTTTATATTTATAATAAAAATTGTATGAATGTAAATAAGATCCTTACTTTATGAAATTGAGGAGCGGTTGCGTACATGGATAACGTCTTCTAAGATTCAAAAAGTTGAATCTAGGAATTATGTTTATGCAAAGGAGGGAAAAAATACTTTAATGAATGAGTATATAATTGGCATAGATATAGGTTCGTCCAATATATGTGCTGCTGCTGGAAAAGTGGACAAACATGCTGGAGTACAGATAATGGGTATAACTTCTTCAAATTGTACGGGAGTGAAAAGAGGAATAGTTGTAGATATAGATAATACTTCAGAATCTATAAAAAAATGTATAAGTTCTTTAGAAAGAATGCTTGATACTAAAATATCAGAAGCGTATATATCTTTACCAGGAGGAATAAGTGAGATTATTTGGAATAAAGGTGTAGTTGCTGTATCTTCAGAAGATCGTGAAATAAAACAAAATGATGTAAAAAGAGTTTTAAAAGCATCTAAGATTATTACGGTTCCAAATGATAAAGAAATAATAGGGGTAATACCTGAGCAATACATAATTGATGGTTACGACAAAATAAAGGATCCCATAGGTATGAGCGGATTAAGATTGGAAGTAGACTCACAAATAATAATGGCTCAGTCAGCAATAGTAAATAATATTTTTAAAAGTGTAAATAAAGCAGGAATAAAAGTTTTAGGAGTAGTATTTCAACCCATAGCTATATCTGAAGTAGTATTAAAAGAAGATGAAATTCAACGGGGAGTAGCTCTTGTTGATGCAGGAGCAGAGTCTATAAATATTTATATTTATGAGGGTGGAAATTTGAGGAGTATAAGTACTATAGGCTTAGGTGGAAATATAATAACAAATGATATTGGAGTTTGTTTAAAACTTTCTGCTTCAGAGGCAGAAAAACTCAAAATAAAATATGGAAGTCTTGAAATAAACCATGATGAAGAAAACTTTAAGATAGAAGTCGATGCTGATTATAATAACAAAGTAAAAGTTGATTATAATATTTTAGTTCAAATTATACAAGCTAGAGTAGAAGAATTATTTTCTATAATAGATAAGGAAATAAGAAATTCTGAGTATTATGATAAACTTTCGGGCGTAGTTATGGTAGGAGGCGGAATGGCTGCTATAAATGGAATAGAAAAATTTGGTGAAAATGTGTTGAAGAAGCTTGTAAGAATTGGAATTCCAAAATACATAGGAGCAGCTAGTCCTATGTATGCTACAGCAGTTGGAGTAGTAAAAGATGTTTCAAATTCAATAAAAGTTAAAAATGCAGCATTTACGGATCCGATTAAAAATAAAGATATATGTGATTATGAGGAAACAGATAAAAAACAAAAAACAAGTAAAAAAAATAAAGATAGTAGTTTTGTATCAAGAATAAAACAATTCTTTACAGATTTTTTTTAATAAAGGAGGCAGGGTATTGTGTTAGATTTTGATGTTGATGTTCAACAATTTGCTCAGATAAAAGTAATAGGATGCGGCGGCGGAGGAAACAATGCTGTAAATAGAATGATAAAAGAAGGATTAAAAAATGTTGAATTTATAGCCATAAATACAGATAAGCAAGCATTAATGCTTTCACAAGCATCGCAAAAAATACAAATAGGTGATAAGCTTACCAAAGGACTTGGTGCAGGGGCAAATCCTGAAATAGGGAAAAAGGCCGCAGAGGAAAATAAGGATGAAATATCTCAAGCTATAAAAGGTGCGGACATGGTGTTTATTACAGCAGGTATGGGTGGTGGAACTGGTACAGGGGCAGCTCCTATAATCGCAGAAATTGCAAAATCAATGGGTATACTTACTGTGGGTGTGGTTACTAAACCTTTTCCTTTTGAAGGAAGAAAGAGAATGCTTCATGCAGAAATGGGAATAAAGGATTTGAAGGATAAAGTTGATACTTTGGTTACAATACCAAATGAAAGGTTACTTTCTGTGGTGGATAAAAAGACAACTTTAATGGAATCCTTTAGACTTGCAGATGATGTATTAAGACAAGGCGTTCAAGGTATATCAGATTTAATTACTATACCTGGACTTGTAAATTTAGACTTTGCAGATGTTAGAACAATTATGATAGACAAGGGTCTTGCACATATGGGTGTAGGTAAGGGAAATGGTGATAATAGGGCACAGGATGCAGCAAAACAGGCAATATCAAGTCCACTTCTTGAAACTTCCATAGTAGGGGCTACTGGAGTACTTTTGAATATAACAGGTGGACAGGACCTAGGGCTTTTAGAAATAAATGAAGCTGCGGAGATAGTTCAAGATGCAGCAGATCCTGATGCAAACATAATATTTGGAGCTGTTATAGATGAGGAAATAAAAGATGAAATAAGAATTACTGTAATAGCTACAGGTTTTGAAACGGGAAAGGATGAAGTTAAGAGGGAAACAAAATCCGATATCAAATCTTCAAGACGAAGTATGATGAATAATGAGGATGAAGCAGCAGCTTCTGTAGAATATGAGAAAATTGATGAAAATAATTTGGAAGTACCAGCTTTCCTAAGAAGACAGAGAAAGTAGAAAAAATCCGTGTATAGTTTAAACTATACACGGATTTTTTATTGTCTAACTTTATGCAATACAAATGACTTTAAATAGTACTAAAAAAAGATTTTATGGCATAATATAGAAAATAAAAATATTATATATGATTAAGAAATGACAAAATTTTGAAATATATAAGTATATAATAAAGGTAAATACAGGAAATAAAGCTGGAGGTGAGCTTACAATTGGTAGTATATGCAGACTTGCTAATTTTAATAAACTTTATAGTAAACTTTTTTTTATTATATATTACAGGAAGAACTCTTAAGTTAAAGATAAAACTTAAATTTATGATTTTAGCTGCGGCCATAGGAAGCGGTTATACGGTTACATTAATTTATCCAGTCTTAAATATATTTTCTGCTTTCTATTTTAAAATTTTAGTAGCAGCTATGCTAATTTATATTTCTTTCGGTAATAGGGGATTTATATGTAATTTTAAAATTTCAGCTGTATTTATTTTGTATTCTATGCTGCTGGCAGGTATTTGTATGTTTGTGGAATATAGTAATTGCTCCTATACAGGAGATTATATGATAATTAATTTCCCTTATGAATGGCTTTTTATTTCTATCATGGTGTTGTACATAATAATTGATAGATTGGTAATTTATGTTAAAGATAGGAACAAGATGTTTAAATTGATTTATAATGTGGATATTGTATTTAAAGACAAAAGTAAGAGTGTAAGGGCTTTTTTAGATACCGGGAACGAGCTTAGGGAGCCAGCTACCAATTTGCCAGTAGTGATAGTTGAGAAGTCTGTATTTCAAAATATAAATCTAGAAGAAATGGATAAGTTTTATATACCTTATAGAGTTATAAATGGCAAGTGTGGCAAGCTTCAGGGCTTTAAGCCAGATGTAGTAAAAATAGACTTTGGACAAGAAACTAAAAATAGAGAAGTTATAATTGCTATTTGCAAGGATAAATTGAGTAAATTTGACGATTATCATGCACTTCTTTCTAGGGGAGTGATATAGACGGTAGGTGTATAACGGCTGATACGCCCATGGATAAGATTTTCTACTAAAGGATAACGCATTATAAGTGCTAAAGACACTAAGAACACTGTTAATAAGACTCAGATGGAGAAAGAATATTTCTCACAAGTAACCCCTATTTGAGTCTAAAAATCACTTGATGTAAAAGGAAATTAAATGATGGAGGCTATGATTATGCTTAGGTTAAAAATATTGTTGAACAGAATACTTACAAAATTTAAATTTGCAATAAAAAACATATATTATATAGGGGGAAATGATGTACTACCACCTCCACTTAGCAAAAAAGAAGAAGAGGATTTGGTTTTGAAGTTAGTTTCTGGAGATGAGAAGGTAAGATCTACTCTTATAGAAAGAAATTTGCGATTGGTAGTTTATATAGCTAGAAAGTTTGAAAATACAGGTGTAAATGTGGAAGATTTAGTATCAGTAGGTACCATAGGACTTATAAAAGCAGTAAATACATTTAATCCTGAAAAAAAAATAAAATTAGCTACTTATGCTTCTAGATGCATAGAAAATGAAATACTCATGTATCTGAGAAGAAATAGTAAAACAAAGGCAGAAATTTCTTTTTATGAACCACTCAACATAGATTGGGATGGAAATGAATTATTACTTTCTGATATTTTAGGAACGGACAATGACGTAGTATACAATTTTATAGAAGATGAAGTGGATAAGCAGCTTCTAATGCTAGCTATGAAAAAATTGAGTGACAGGGAAAAGGAGATAGTTAATCTAAGGTTTGGATTAAATGGCAAAAGTGAAAAAACTCAGAAAGAGGTTGCAGACTTACTTGGAATATCACAGTCTTATATATCAAGGTTAGAAAAGAGAATAATAAAGAGACTTAGAAAAGAAATAAATAAAATGTTATAGGGTTGTCTTTAGTATAAAACTCAGCTTCTTAGTAAATACTTAAAATGCTATATATTCTAAAGGGGCTGATTACATGATAATTAATAAAGTAGAAATTTGTGGCGTAAATACATCAAAATTGCCAGTTCTCAAGGGAAAAGAAATGAAAGAACTTTTAATAAAGATGCAGCAGGGAGATAATGAATCTAGAGAAAAGTTTATAAAGGGTAATTTACGATTGGTGTTAAGTGTAATACAGAGGTTTAATAACAGGGGAGAAAATGTAGATGATCTATTTCAAGTAGGATGTATAGGGCTTATAAAAGCCATTGACAACTTTGATTTAAGTCAAAATGTTAAATTTTCAACTTATGCTGTACCTATGATTATAGGAGAAATAAGAAGATACTTAAGGGATAACAATTCCATAAGGGTAAGCAGATCTCTTAGAGATATTGCTTATAAAGCACTTCAAGTTAGAGATAAATTAATAAGGGAAAATAATAAAGAACCAACTATATCACAAATAGCGGAAGAATTAAATATACCAAGAGAGGAAGTGGTATTTGCATTGGATGCCATTCAGGATCCAGTTTCCCTGTTTGAACCCATATATCATGATGGGGGTGATGCAATTTATGTAATGGATCAAATAAGTGATACTAAAAATTTGGATGAAAACTGGTTGGAAAACATATCGATAAAAGAAGCCATGAAAAAATTAAATGACAGGGAGAAATTGATACTTAATTTAAGATTTTTTGATGGACGGACTCAGATGGAAGTAGCAGATGAAATAGGTATATCACAAGCGCAGGTATCTAGGTTAGAGAAAACTGCCTTAAGGCATATGCGAAAATATATATAAATAGGTATAATGTTTAATTTATAATAATTAGAAACTCAACTTTCACACATATGAAATTTTGACTTAATATAAAAAAATTGCGGCATAATTTTTTTAGTTGATAGTTAAGAATTAAAAATTAATAGTTAATGTGGATTTTTTCCGTTACACTACAAAAAACCATCCTTCACTATTAATTCTTCATTATTAATTCTTAACTTGCGAAGCTTTGCTTAGCAAAGTTTTTAAACTGTGAAAGTTAAGTTAGAAAATAATAAAAATGGGGGATGTACATAAATGGAGTTAGAAGGAGATTTATTTTCTTTGACTAATCTAAGAAATATGGAAATTATAGATATAAATACGGGTGCAAAATTAGGTTTTATAAAAGATCTAAAGATAAATTGTGAAGAGCATAAGATAATATCAATTATTTTACCATCTCAAACTTTTAAAATATCATTATTTGGGAAAAATGAAGATATAGAAATACCCTGGGATAATGTAAAAAAAATAGGTGTAGATGTAATTTTAGTCGATGGGAAAAATCTTGTAGAGGAGTAGAAGTTTCCACAAAATAAGTATATAATTATAATATGTATACTATCTTATATGAAGGACGTGAATTAAAGTGAAATGCCCTTATTGTGGATACAATGAAACTAAAGTAGTGGATTCTAGATCTACAGATGACAATATGGCTATACGAAGAAGAAGAGAATGTTTAAGGTGTAATAAAAGATATACCACTTATGAAAAAATTGAAAATGTACCCATTTTAGTTGTAAAGAAAAATATGAATAGAGAATATTTTGACAGGACTAAAATATTAAATGGATTAATAAAAGCTTGTGAAAAACGTCCTGTTTCAAGAAAACAAATTGAAAATATAACCGATGAAGTAGAGAAAAAGATAAATAATAATATGATTACAGAAATAAGTTCCTCGGAGATAGGGGAAATTATTATGGAGAATTTAAAAAAGGTGGATGAAGTATCTTATGTCAGGTTTGCGTCTGTTTACAGACAATTTAAGGATATAAATACTTTTATGCAGGAAATAAAAAATCTTATTTCAAATAAATAAATGGTATGCTTTAAGCATACCATTTATTTTATGTTAAATTAAAGTTAAAAGATATTTATAATCCCATCAATTAAAAAAACAATGTTAAAATATATTTAAGATAATTTTAAATATGTTTTTAATTCTGAAATAAATTCTAGATGGAGGATTAATATGGAGAAAATTGCAGTAGAAGGTTATGAATTTATAAAAATAGATTTGCCAGGTGCA
The DNA here is from genome assembly GCF_000143685.1 of Clostridium ljungdahlii DSM 13528. Classification (NCBI taxonomy): domain Bacteria; kingdom Bacillati; phylum Bacillota; class Clostridia; order Eubacteriales; family Clostridiaceae; genus Clostridium; species Clostridium ljungdahlii. Next base: position 1,336,381 of record NC_014328.1, read on the forward strand.
GAGGCAATATTTTCAACAGCCAAAAATGATTTGAGTTTTAATAAGTCCACAGATTCTGGAAAGGAAAATATTAAAAGTTTAAAAAGATGGTTTAATTTGAAAACTGTGGGATATTTGAATCAAGTTCATGGGTGTCGGAGCATAATTTATACAGGTAAAGATGAAGAGAATGCAGATGGAATAATTACAAATGAGAGTAACACAGCTGTAGGAGTTTTTAATGCTGATTGTATTCCAATACTTTTATATGATAAAAAAAATAAGGTTATAGCGGCAGTCCATAGTGGATGGAAAGGTACTTTAGCTTGTATTCTTTCTAAAACTATTGAAAAACTTGAAAGGAATTTCAATAGTGAATCTAAAGATATAATAGTATGTGTAGGACCACATATTCACAGCTGTTGTTATGAAGTTGGGGAAGAAGTAATGGATAAATTTAAGAACTCTGATTTTTATAGATTTAAGGATGTATTTAGAAATAGAAATCTTGATCTAAAAAAATGTATATTATATCAACTTCAGGACAGAGAAATAGAAAGTGAAAATATAAAATATTTAGATATATGTACCTATTGTAATACTGAATATGAAATGCATTCTTATAGAAAAGATAAAGACTATGGAAGAATGTTTTCATTTATTTATCTAAAATAAAAATGGGGGATTATTATGTTACAAGAAAAGATATTGATAGTAGATGATGAAGAACATATTTGTGAACTTATTAAATTTAATCTTGAGAAAAATGGATATAAGACTATTGTAGCAGGAAATGGGATAGATGCATTGAAAATTGTAAAGGAAGAGATGCCTCAGTTAATTTTACTGGATGTAATGCTGCCTGGAATGGATGGATATGATGTGTGCAAAGAAATAAGAAGGGACAATGCTATATCTTTTATTCCTGTAATAATGATAACTGCAAGAGGAGAGGAATTTGATAAAGTGCTAGGATTAGAACTTGGAGCGGATGATTATATGACAAAGCCTTTTTCTATAAGGGAATTGGTTGCTAGGGTTAAAGCTGTACTCAGGAGAACTGCATTAAAACCTGTAGACAAATGCTACGTATTTGGACAGGTAAGCATAGATTTTGATAAACATGAAGTCATTAAAAATGGAGAAAAGGTAGAATTAACCTTAAAAGAATTTGAACTCCTAAAAATGCTTATAAAAAATAGGGGAAGAGTAATGACTAGAGATTTTTTATTAGATAAAATATGGGGATATGAATATGTTGGAGAAACTAGAACAGTGGATGTACACATAAGGCATTTAAGACAAAAAATAGAGGATTTCGATAAAAAACCTAAGTATATTGAAACTATTCGTGGCATTGGTTACAGATTTAACTCAGAAGAGTAGTTGGTGAAAAAAATGAAAAAAAGATTAACGCTTTCTATGCTTTGCACTCTTATATTTAGTATGCTTATAACAACTATATTATTTATAGTAATTGAAAATCATGAATATATTGAGAATATGAAACAAACTTTAAAAGTGAATAACCAGATTATAATAAATGTACTGAAAAATGAAAATATAGATAACCAGGGAAGTTTTTTTAAAAAACAATTTGAAAATAACCTTATAAGAGAAACTTTAATAGACAGGAATGGTAAAGTAATAAGCGATTCTGTGGCAGTAGAAAAAGATATGAATAATCACAATCACAGAAAGGAAATTCAAGAAGCAAGAAAAAGTGGGACTGGTTATGATATAAGAGTTAGTGATACCACGGGTAAAAAAACACTTTATTTTGCTACTATATTTAAAGATGGATATGTAGTAAGAAGTGCATTTACCATGCAGACAATTAAGGGATTTGAGGATGATTATTTTAAATATTATATAATTATAACTCTTTTCTCTATACTTGTTTCTATAGTATTTGCCTTAAAGCTTTCAAAGTCCATAGTAGGCCCTATAAAAAAGCTTCAGTATACTACAGCTAGTATAGCAAGTGGAGAATTGGATAAAAGAGTAAGAATTAATTCTAAAGATGAAATAGGGGAATTGGCAAATACATTTAATTATATGGCAGATGCTCTTCAAATTACCCTAAAGGATTCTCTAGATAAGCAAAATAAACTAGAGGCAATACTTAAAAGTATGGACAGTGGTGTAATAGCTGTTGATACTAAGTACAATATTATAATGATAAATCCCTATGCAAAAAAGATATTTGGTATAAAAAAAGATATAATAGGTGAAAGTTTGATAGATAATATAAGGGATTTTGAACTAGAGGATGTATTTAAAAGTATGGAGGATGACTACAGAGAAATCAAAATACTATGGCCAAGAGAGAGAGAATTAAGGATAAAAACAGCCTATATCATAAATAGCAGTAAAAAAATAGGTAAAGTGGCAGTAATTCAAGATATAACGGATATAAAAAAGTTGGAAAATATGAGATCTCAATTTGTGGCCAATGTTTCGCATGAATTAAAAACTCCTCTTACTTCCATAAAAGGATTTGCAGAAACTTTAAAGTATGTAGATGATGTTGAAAATAAAAATAAATTTTTAAACATAATAAATGATGAGGCAGATAGACTTACCAGGTTGATAAATGATATATTAACTCTTTCTCATATAGAAAGTAATAGTATAGATAAGGTAGAAGAAGTAAAAATAGACGACATAGTAAAAGATGTTTGCTGTATGATGAAAACCGCAGCATATAAAAAGAATATTAAGATAGAGAAAATAGGGGATAAGGTACCTAGCATATGGGCTGATGCAGACAGATTTAAGCAGATGGCAATAAATCTCATGGACAATTCAATAAAATATACTAACAATGGTGGCACAGTAAAAATTGGAACAATGCTTCAAGATAATAATTGTGTTTTATGGGTAGAGGATAATGGGGTAGGAATTTCAAAAGAACATCAAAGTAGACTTTTTGAAAGATTTTATAGAGTTGATAAAGCTAGATCAAGAAATCAGGGTGGAACAGGACTCGGACTTGCTATAGTAAAACATATAGTTTTAGGCCTCAGTGGAACTATAGATCTTCAAAGTGAAGTTGGAAAGGGAAGTAAATTTACAGTTAAAATTCCGTTGGATGCTAATAGTAAAAATGAAAATATATAATAAATGTAAAATTAACATCTGTACTTAAAGAAATAAGTGCGGATGTTAATTTTAATTAACATACATGTAATAAAGGATTAATCTTTGAGGAATATTATAAACAATGTAAGTAGTAGGTGTTTGATGCAATATTATTGTTAGGAATCAAATTTTAAGGAGGTCTAATATTATGAAGAAAAAAGGCTTAAGAGCTCTTATAGCAGCTATGACTATTACTGTAGTTGCGGGAGCATTTGTTGGATGCGGTGGAAGCAAAAATCAAAGTAGTTCTGGAGGTACATCAGAAGGATCTAAACAGGAAGTAACAGGAGCTATAACATTAGCAGGATCTACTGCACTTCAGCCTTTAGCAGAACAGATCGGAAAGACGTTTTCTGGAAAAAATCCGAAGGCAACTATAAATGTTCAAGGTGGAGGAAGCGGTACTGGTTTGAATTTAGCATTGCAGCATACCGCAGATATAGGAAATTCTGACGTAACAGCAGAATCAAAATTAGACGCAAGTAAGGCAAAGCAGTTAGTAGACCATAAGGTATGTGCAATAGGATTTGCAGTAGTAGTAAATCCTAATGTTAAGGTTGATTCTTTAACAAAAGATCAAATACAAAAAATATTTACAGGACAAATTACTAATTGGAAGGATGTAGGGGGAGATGACATGAAGATAAATGTAATAAACAGAACAAAGTCATCTGGTACAAGATCTACATTTAAAGATACGGTAATGGGTGGAAAGGATGAAAAGGAAGGACTTGGAACAACCCAGGATTCTAATGGAAATGTAGAAAGTGCAATCAAAACTACTCAAGGTTCTATAAGTTATCTAGCTCTTTCTTATTTAACAGGATCAGTAAAAAGTAATGTTAAAGCTTTAAAAATAGAAAATGTTGAAGCTTCAACGGAAAATATAGTTTCTAAAAAATATCCTTTCTGGTCTTTTGAACATATGTATACAAATGGGGAAGCAAAAGGACTGGCAAAAACTTATATAGATTATGTACTCAGCGATGAAAATAAAGATACTATAAAGAAACTTGGATATATACCAATGAGTGATATGAATGAAAAATAATTTGGAAGGTTTTAATGGCTGGCTGGAAAAACAGTTGGCCATTAAAAATATAAATTTGAGGTCGGTGAATATGGAGAAGAAGTCATTTTGGAATAAACTAAAAAATGAGTATATGGGAAGAGGATTTGCAACGCTTTGTGGAGTAATTATTATAGTTCTTACATTGAGTATAATAGTTTTTATATTTTCAAAAGGAATAAATACATTTGTAAAATGGAGATATCCTATAACTGAATTTTTATTTACTTCTAATTGGGTTCCTGACAGCAGCAATCCAAAACTTGGGGCAGCTATATTTTTCGTAGGATCTATACTTGTTTCTGTAGGAGCAGTTATAATAAGTGCACCTATAGGCATAGCACTTGCTGTATTTATGCATTATATATCTCCTAAGGTAGGTTCTAAGATATTACAACCTTCTCTAGAATTATTTGTAGGTATACCTTCAGTTGTATATGGTTGGGTAGGATTTAGTGTACTTCTTCCATTTTTAAAGAGAGGTTTTGGAGGTATTGGTTTTAGCCTAATTGCAGGTATATTGGTTTTGAGTATAATGATTTTACCTACTATAGCAAGCATATCTGCAGATGCTGTAAAAACTATTCCTAAAAGTTATATGGAGGCATCCTATGGAATTGGTGCAACTAGATGGCAAACTATAAGAAGAGTCATAATTCCATCTGCTAAAAGTGGTATATTGACGGGAGTAGTATTAGGTCTTGCTAGGGCTTTTGGAGAAGCTCTTGCAGTGCAAATGGTAATAGGAAATACAGTGAAATTCCCTAAAAATTTATTGAGTCCTACATCCACACTTACTAGCGTTTTAACTATGGATATGGGAAATACGGTATCAGGAACTGCATGGAATGACGCATTATGGTCTTTAGCGCTATTTCTTTTAATAATTTCTTTTATATTTATTATAATAATACGAGCTATTGAAAAAAGGAGTGAAATAAAATAATGGATGCTAAAGTTAAAGATAGAATTTGGACTGGAGTCTTTTATGCAGTAACTGTTTTTGTAGTAGCTCTTCTGGTAGCTTTGATAGGATATATATTGTTTAAGGGCATAGGCTTTTTTAAACCATCGTTTTTATTTGGAAATGCAAAATTTGGAGAAGCAGGGGGAGGCATAGGACCTCAGCTTTTTAATTCCTTTTACATGTTAATAGTTGCACTTATTATAAGTGTTCCCTTTGGCATAGGAGGGGGAATATACTTAGCAGAGTATGCTAGAGAAGGAAAGCTTTTAAATATGATAAGATTGTGTATAGAGACTATGTCTTCTTTGCCTTCTATTGTAGTAGGATTGTTTGGACTTCTCATATTTGTAAATATGACCGGTTGGGGGTTTACACTATTATCAGGGGCGCTAGCCATATCTATATTGAATTTGCCAGCTTTAACTAGGGTAAGTGAAAATGCTATAAGGGTAGCGTCAATTCCTGTAAAAGAGGCTAGCCTTGGACTTGGTGCAACAAGGTGGCAAACTATATCGAAGGTAGTTCTTCCATCGGCAATACCACAGATACTGACAGGCATAATACTTGCGGCAGGGAGAATATTTGGAGAAGCAGCAGCACTTTTATATACGGCAGGAATGAGTGCACCAAAATTAAATTTCTCCTATGTAAGTTTGACTAATAATGGATCTGCTTTCAGCTTAATGAGACCTGCGGAAACGATAGCAGTATATATATGGAAGTTAAATTCTGAGGGAATGGTACCAGATGCTACACAAATAGCTAATAAAGCTTCTGCGGTTTTGGTAATTATGGTATTATTGTTTAATTTTTTAGCCAGAATTCTCGGAAAAAAAATATATGAAGCCTATACTGGTAAAAAATGAGGAGGAAAGTTGATGGATATAATATATACTAAAGATCTTAATCTATATTATGGATCTACCCAGGCTCTTAAAAAAGTAAGTTTGAATGTAGAAAAAAATTCAGTTACAGCATTAATAGGACCTTCTGGGTGTGGAAAATCTACATTTTTGAGAACTTTAAATAGAATGAATGATTTGATAGAGTCAGTTAGAATAGAAGGAAAAGTGTTTTTTGAAGGCAAGGATATATATCAAGATTACGATGTGATAGATTTGAGGAAAAGAATTGGAATGGTGTTTCAAAGCCCTAATCCATTTCCTATGTCAATATATGACAATGTAGCATACGGACCTAGGATACATGGTATAAAGGACAAAAGTAAATTAGATGAATTAGTTGAAAATAGTTTAAAAGGGGCAGCCATATGGGATGAAATTAAAGATAGATTGAATAGAAGTGCACTAGGGCTTTCTGGTGGCCAGCAGCAAAGATTGTGTATAGCAAGAACTCTTGCAGTAGAACCAGAGGTGCTGCTTATGGATGAACCTACTTCTGCATTAGATCCTATATCTACATTAAAAATAGAAGAATTAATGGATGTATTAAAGAAAAAATATACTATAATAATAGTTACGCATAATATGCAGCAGGCTGGTAGAATATCAGATTATACTGCTTTTTTCCTAAATGGAGAAGTTATAGAAGCGCAAAAAACAGAAAATATTTTTTATAAACCTAAAGATAAAAGAACAGAGGATTATATTACAGGAAGATTTGGCTAAACTATAATTTTAAAATAAAAGTATATATTATATTTAAGAGAGGTGATACTGTGCTGAGAAGTAAATTTGATTATGAATTATCCGAAATGCACAATGATGTACTTAGGATGGGAAGTGTAGTTGAAAAGCAAATTCATCAATGTATAGAAGCTTTAATTAATCAGGATATAAAAATTGCAAAGGAAACTATAAAAAATGACGATTTAGTGGATAATTTGCAAAAAGAAATAGAAAATAAGTGCATAAGATTGACAGCAAGAGAACAACCTATTGCTACGGATTTAAGGATAATATTTACCACATCTAAATTGGTAACTGACCTAGAAAGAATAGCTGATCATGCTGTAGATATAGCGAAAGTTACATTGAGATTGGAAAATGAAAAGTATGAAAGAAAACTTATATATATACCTCAAATGGCTGAGATAATAAATAAGATGATAAAGAGGGCATTAGATGCTTATGTGGACAGAAACGTGGAAGAAGCGTATGAAGTTTGCAAAATGGATGATGAGGTAGATAAATTATATAAAAGTGTATTTAAAGAAATGCTGGAATTGATGAATAAAGATAAAAGCAAGATAAATCAATTTGCCCAATTGTTATTTGTATGCAAGTATTTGGAAAGAATAGCTGATCATGTAACTAATATATGTGAAGAGGCTATATATTTAGTTACAGGGGAACAAAAAGATTTAAATGAATAAATATATGTTTAACAATGCACTTAGGAAACTAGGTGCTTTTATTTTGCAAAATATTAGTCTTTGGTGTAAATTAAATTATTAGTAAATTTTTGTAGAATTTTTAATTATTTTTAATTTTTAATGTCATGTAATATGTTAAAATGGTATAGTTCATGCATTTAGTTATCATATTAATTGTATATTCGCATATAATATAGAGGTTAATTTTGTATTTAATTTTAGTTAATTATATGTTATACTTTATAAGGTCGAAAATATATATTTTCAATAATAGGGAGGGATATAATGTTTGCTTTTACTCCAAAAGAAGACAAATTCTATGAGTTCTTTGTGCAAACTGCAAATATTGCCTATACAGAAGCAAAATTGTTGTTAGATTTTTTAAATAACCTGGAAAATTCAGAAGAAAATTTGAAAAAATTAAAAGAGGTGGAACATGAAGGAGATAAAAAACAGCATGAGATATTGGAACAGCTAAATAAGACATTTATTACCCCAATTGATAGGGAAGATATATATGCAATAGCAAACGACATGGATAATATTATTGATTATATGGAATCTACAGCTAGTAGATTTGTTATGTTTAATGTAAGTGAATGTACGGAAGACGCTATTTCATTAAGCAAAATGATAGTTCAGTGCTGCAAGGAACTTATCATTATAATGGAAGAATTAAAAAATATGAAAACAAGCAAACAGTTATCAAAGAAAATAATAGAGGTAAATAGGATAGAAGAAGATGGAGATATAGTTTCAAGAAAAGCTATTGGTGATATATTTAGAAAAGACATAGAAGTTATAGATGTCATAAAATGGAGAGAAATATATCAATATCTTGAGGATACTTTAGATGCCTGTGAGGATTTAGCTAATGTTATTGAAGGAGTAGTAATGAAAAATGCCTAGTACTTTAGTAATAACTATTTTAATAGTTGTAATTGCAGTTATATTTGATGTTATTAATGGTTTTCATGATAGTGCTAATGCTATAGCCTGTGCTGTATCTACGAGGTCTTTATCTTTAAGACAGGCCGTTGTAATTTCTGCAGTTTTAAATTTTGCAGGTGCTTTTTTAAGCGTTTCAGTCGCGGAAACTGTGGGAAAGGGTATAGTTGATCCTAATAACATAACTCAGGAAGTAATTATAGCAGCCCTTATTGGAGCTATAATATGGAACTTAATAACTTGGTATTTTGGAATACCTAGTAGTTCTTCCCATGCCCTTGTAGGAGGAATAGTAGGATCAGCAATTATATATAAGGGTACATTTCTAATTGTCAATTGGTCAACTCTTTTTTGGAAAGTTATTTTATGGCTTATATTGTCGCCAGTAATAGGATTTATAGTGGGATTTATTATTATGAATATAATAAAAGCATTTCTAGTAAATACGAGGCCTTCTACTGTAACAAAAGTATTTTCAAAAGCTGAAATCTTTTCTACCATGTTTTTAGCTTTAAATCATGGTGAAAATGATGCTCAAAAAACTATGGGAGTTATAACTATGACTCTTGTAAGTGCTGGGTTTATAAAAGAATTTTCAGTACCTACATGGGTAAAAATAACCTGTGCACTTGCTATGGCATGTGGAACTGCAATGGGAGGAAAAAGGATAATCAAAACCATGGGTTCTAAAATGGCTAAAATAGTGCCTGTAAATGGTTTTGCAGCAGAAATGGGATCTTCTGCGGTAATATTAACAGCTACTATGTTTCAGGCACCTGTTAGCACAACTCATATAATAAATTCAGCTATAATGGGAGTTGGTTCAGCTAAAAGACTTTCAGCAGTTAGGTGGTCTGTAGTTAAAGATATAGTTATAACCTGGGTATTTACTATACCAAGTTGCGCTGTTATTTCAGGAATTATATTGTTTTTAATAAATTTACTATAATTTTAACAAAATCTCTTCTATTAATTTAGGGAGATTTTTTATTTAAAAAGTTTAATAATTGACTAAATATACATATTAGGTTATATTCTAAATGTATGTTAAAGTATCTAGGTTCAATATTGTAACCTAATAGATTAAGATGGTCATATCATAGATTTTAGCCGGGAGTTGTATAAATGGAAAATAGAATAAAAGCAATTAAATGTGAAAGCATTGCTGAGGAAATGGGAATAGAAAAGGGAGATTGTCTTTTATCCATTAATGGAGAGAAAGTCAAGGATATTATAGATTATAAATTTTTGACAAGCGATGAGTATATTAAAGTAGAAATAGAAAAGCAAAGTGGAGAAGTGTGGGATTTAGAGATAGAAAAGGAATATGATGAAGAACTGGGATTGGAATTTGAGGAACCTATTATTGATAAACCTAAAAGTTGCCATAATAAATGCATATTTTGTTTTATAGATCAGATGCCAAAAGGAATGAGAGATACCCTTTATTTTAAAGATGATGACTCAAGATTGGCATTTCTTCAAGGAAACTTTGTGACACTTACTAATATGAATGATGAGGAGATAGATAGAATAATTAAATATAGGATAAGTCCTATAAATGTATCTGTACATACTACTAATCCAGACCTTAGAATTAAAATGATAAATAACAAATTTGCTGGCAATATATATACACTATTAAAAAGACTTACCCAAAATGGTATAAAAATAAATTGTCAGATAGTATTATGTCCGGGTATAAATGATGGAGCAGAATTTAAAAGAACTGTAGAGGATTTGTATAGATTATATCCTGGAGTCACAAATGTGGCAGTAGTTCCTGTGGGAATTACAAAGTACAGACAGAACCTTTTTAAATTATCTAGATACGATAAAAATTCTGCATCTAACCAATTAAAGATTGCAGAAGAATTGCAGTGTAAATATATAGAAGAAATAGGAGTTCCTTTTGTAAGATTATCTGATGAATTTTATCTTGTCTCTGAAACTGAGATCCCAAACTCTAATTTTTATGAAAATTACAGCCAGTTGGAAGATGGTGTGGGTATGGTAAGACTCTTTAGGGATAATATATCAAGTCATCTTAAAAGCTTAAATAAAGGTGCACGAGGGTCGTTTACATTTTTAACTGGAGAATTAGCCTATAGTGAAATAAAAGATGCAGCAGAAAAAATAATGGAAAACAGCCCAGATATAATAATTGATGTAAAAAAAATAATAAATAATTTTTTTGGCCATACTATAACTGTGTCTGGGCTTATTACGGCAAGAGATATAATGGAACAATTAAAATATAAGACATTAGGAAAAAACATAGTAATACCGGAATGTATGCTTAGAAAAGGATATGAACTTTCAAATTCAGATAAAAGGGTATTTTTAGATGATATAACTTTAGATGAATTAGAAAAAGCTTTAAGTAGAAACATACTGGTATGTGATTATACTGGAAATGATTTAATACAGATTATAAATGAAAACAGTGAGGTGGAATAACTAATGGGAAAGCCAATAGTTGCTATAGTAGGAAGGCCTAATGTAGGTAAGTCTACGTTATTTAACAAATTAGCAGGAAAGAGAATATCTATAGTGGAAGATACACCTGGAGTTACAAGAGACAGGGTGTATGCTGAAGCAGAATGGTTAAAATATAATTTTACCATAATTGATACAGGTGGAATTGAACCTGAAAGCACTGATGTAATAATTTCTCAAATGAGAAGGCAGGCTCAGGTGGCAGTAGAAACTGCAGATACAATAATATTTATAGTAGATGGAAAAGAAGGAGTTACTGCAGCAGATAGGGAAGTAGCTCAAATGCTTAGAAAAAGTAAAAAACCAGTTGTACTTGTTGTGAATAAAATAGATAATATAAATCAAAATGCTTATGTTTACGAATTTTATAACTTAGGTATAGGAGAACCTATGGCTATATCTGCATCACAGGCATTAGGACTTGGGGATATGCTGGATAAAGTAGTGGAAAACTTTAAAGATGATGAAGATGATGATATAGACAGTGAGTATATAAAAGTAGCTTTTATAGGAAAGCCAAATGTAGGAAAATCATCTCTTATAAATAAGTTGTTGGGGGAAGAAAGAGTTATTGTAAGTGATATTCCTGGAACCACAAGGGATGCTGTGGACAGTTATCTGGAAACGGACTATGGGAAGCTTTTACTTATAGATACTGCAGGTCTTAGAAAAAAGAGTAAGGTTAAAGAGGAAATAGAGAGATATAGTGTAATAAGAACTTACACTGCAATAGAGAGGGCAGATGTATGTGTGCTTATATTGGATGCAGTTCACAATATAAGTGAGCAGGATGAAAAGATAATAGGCTATGCTCATGAATTAAGTAAATCCATTATGGTTATAATTAACAAATGGGACTTAATAGATAAGGATACAAAAACAGTTGACAAATATAAGACGGAAATAGGAACAAGTCTTTCTTTTATGCCATATGCTCCTTATTTATTTATATCTGCAAAAACAGGACAGAGAGTAAATAAGGTTTTACAACTTATAAAAGAATGCTATGACAATTACTGTAAGAGGATAAAAACAGGAGTGTTAAATGACATAATAAGCAAAGCAGTTATGATGAAAGAACCTCCTGTTATATTGGGTAAGAGATTAAAAATTTATTATGTAACTCAAATAGGAAATAAACCTCCTACTTTTGTATTTTTTGTAAATGACCCTAGCTGTGTTCATTTTTCTTATAGAAGGTATATCGAAAATCAATTGAGAGATAACTTTGATTTTACGGGAACAGGAATAAAGTTAGAGTTTAGGGAAAGGAAGGAATAATTGTGTATTCATCTGTATCTTTTTTGGGAGGGGGAAGTTTTGGAACGGCCCTCTCAGTTATACTTGCAAAAAAAGGTGTAAAGGTAAACTTGTGGGATAGAAATGAAAGCATAGTTGAGGATATAAATGTAAAAAGAGAAAATATAAAGTATTTACACGGCGTAGTTATTCCACAAGATGTAAAGGCCTCTAATGATGCAGAGGATGTAATTGAAAAAGGAGAAGTCCTAGTGTTGTCAGTGCCATCCCAGGCAGTAAGAGAGGTTTTAATAAATTTTAAAAACTTTATAAGGGAAGATCAAATAATTGTAAACATAGCTAAAGGTATAGAAGAAAAAAGTGGAAAGAGACTTTCTAAAGTTATACAGGAAGAACTACCTTTAAATAAGGTAGTGGTACTTTCAGGACCAAGCCATGCGGAAGAAGTTGCTAGGGATATACCAACTACAGTAGCTGTATCTTCAGAAAACATGGAATACGCTAAAAAAATTCAAGATTTATTTATGACGAATAAGTTTAGAATATATACAAATGAAGATATTATAGGAGTAGAAATTGGAGGAGCAGTTAAAAATGTAATTGCACTTGCCTGTGGAATTTCAGATGGTATAGGTTATGGAGATAATTCAAAGGCAGCTCTCATGACTAGAGGAATTGCTGAGATAGTAAGAATTGGTGAAAAATTAGGAGGCAGAAGGGAAACTTTCTCGGGACTTACAGGTATAGGTGACCTTATAGTTACATGTACAAGTGTTCATAGTAGAAATCGAAGGGCAGGTATACTTATAGGACAGGGAGTTCCTGTAAATAGAGCAGTAGATGAAGTAGGAATGGTAGTAGAAGGTATAAAAGCTTGCAGGGCTTTTTATGAATTAAAAGAAAAATTAAATGTGCAGATGCCTATAACAGAGGCACTTTACAGCATACTGTTTCAAGGAAAAGAGCCTAAATATACCGTATATGAGCTTATGACCAGAGCAAAAAAGGATGAAGTGTATTAATCAATAATATTAGTAATAAAATATGCCCCATAAAAATATATATATACTGATAATATTAGATTATTGGAGGGTATATTTTGGAAAATTTTGATATATACAAAGATATTGCAGACAGAACTCAGGGGGATATATATGTAGGTGTTGTGGGACCTGTAAGAACTGGAAAATCAACTTTTATAAAGAGATTTATGGAAATAATGGTTCTTCCTAACATAGATAATTCCTATAAAAAACAGAGAGCTAAAGATGAGCTTCCACAAAGCTCCTCAGGGAAATCCATTCATACTACAGAACCTAAATTTGTACCAAATGAAGCCATAGAGATAAATTTAAATGAAGGTACTAAATTTAAAGTTAGAATGGTAGATTGTGTTGGCTATATAGTTAAAAGTGCAGCTGGATATATGGAAGGCGAAGAAGCTAAAATGGTTACTACTCCATGGTATGACTATGAAATTCCTTTTGAAGAAGCAGCTGAAATAGGAACAAAAAAAGTAATAAATGAACATTCAACTATAGGACTTTTGGTTACTACAGATGGGTCTATAACGGATATAGAAAGAGCAGATTACGTTGAAGCAGAGGAAAGAGTGGTTAATGAACTAAAATCAATCAATAAACCATTTATAATGGTACTAAATTCTCAGCATCCCTTTGATCCTGATACGGTAGCCTTGAAAAAAGAGTTAGAAGGTAAATATGATGTGCCTGTCCAAACTATGGATGTACTTAATATGAAAGAAGACGACATAACAAATGTATTTCAAAGAGTACTTAAAGAATTCCCTGTTAAAGAGATAAATATTGATATGCCGGAATGGATAGAAAAAATGGATCCATCACATTGGTTAAAGCTAGATTTTATAGGCCTAGTAAAAGATATGTGTAGTAATATATACAAGGTTAGAGATATAACAAAGTCACTAGAAAGTTTTAAAGATGTAGAATTTATTGGAGAATCTATGGTAAAAGAAATAAATATGGGAGAAGGTACTGCCAGAATTGATCTAACACCTAGAAAGGATCTTTATTATAAAATATTGAGTGAGGTCTGTGAGAAAAAAATCGAAGGTGAAAGTGACTTATTAAACATAGTAAAAGAAATGCACAGTGCAAAAGTAGAATATGATAAAATAGCAGGTGCATTAAAGGAAGTAAAGGAAACAGGTTATGGACTAGTTGCTCCGCAACTTTCTGAAATGAAATTAGAAGAGCCTGAAATTGTAAAACAGGGAAATAGATTTGGAGTAAAATTAAAGGCAAGTGCACCTTCACTTCACTTTATTAGAGCAGATATTGAAACCGAGATTTCTCCTATTATGGGTACAGAAAGAGAAAGCGAAGAGATGGTTAAATCTCTTTTGGAGCAATTTGAAAGCGATCCATCTAAAATATGGCAGAGCAATATGTTTGGAAAATCCCTAGAAATATTAGTGAAAGAGGGATTACAAAATAAGCTTTATAAAATGCCAGAAGATATTCAAATTAAAATACAAAAAACACTTCAGAAAATCATAAATGAAGGTAACGGTGGGTTAATATGCATTTTACTTTAATGTTTCATCATGTATTTTATTTTACTTAAAAGTATCTATAATGGCGTAAATTTTAACATCTGTGCTTTTAAAATTTAGGACTTTAGATGATTTTGATATTGTCTAGGGTTCTAAATTTTTGAGTATAATTTAGAGTTACCTATATAGCTCAAAATAAATTTTATTGAACATTCTTGCAGGTTTGTTTGTTGGAGATATTTTATGGTATAATCATTTTAAATCTTGCTTTTAAACTTAGGTTTACGATAGATCAATTGAAATTAAAGTACTCATAAGTTTTTCTTGAAATTATTATTAATATGTATGTATAATAAAATGTGGATTGATGAGGCTTCATGGAAGGATGAAATTATAATGATTAAAAGTATGACTGGTTTTGGAAGAGGCACTATAGAAAGTGAAAAACAAAGTTTTATAGTGGAAATAAAAAGTGTAAATCATAGATATTGTGATTTAAATATTAAAATGCCAAAAAGTCTTATGCCTCTGGAAGACAGAATAAGAAAAATTGTTCAGCAAAAAATAAATAGAGGTAAGGTAGATGTTTTTATAACTCAAATGAACTTTGAAGATCAGGCTACAAAGGCTGTATTAAATGAAGGTTTAGCTAATAGCTATGTAGAATGTTTAAATGTTATTAAGGAAAAATACAATATAAAAGACAATATATCTCTTTCACTTATTGCTAAATTTCCAGAAATTATAACTGTAAAAAAAGACGATGCTGATCTTGGAAATATATGGAAGTATTTATTAACTGCTTTTAATGATGCATTAGAAATGCTAGTGGGTATGAGAGAAAAAGAAGGGGAGAAACTAGAAAAAAATATACTTGAAAAATGCAGTTCTATTCAAACTTTACTAAATACTATAGAAAATAAATCTTTTCAAGTAGTAAAGGAATATAAAGAAAAGCTTTCAGAAAGGTTGAAGGATTTGCTTGATAAATATCCGGTAGATGAGAATAGAGTTGCAATGGAAATAGCACTATTTGCAGATAAATCTTGTATTGATGAAGAAATTGTAAGGCTAAATAGCCATATAGTACAATTTAAAGAGACATTAACATTGAAGGAACCTGTAGGAAGAAAACTTGATTTTATACTACAGGAAATGAATAGAGAGGCAAATACAATTGCTTCCAAATCAACAAATCTGGATATAACTAAAGTTACATTAAATATAAAAAACGAAATAGAAAAAATAAGAGAGCAAATACAAAACGTGGAGTAAGATAGGAGGAAATGTATGGGTATAAAATTAATAAACATAGGATTTGGAAATATTGTTTCAGCAAATAGATTGGTGGCTATAGTAAGTCCAGAATCCGCTCCCATAAAGAGAATAATTCAGGAAGCAAGAGATAGAGGAATGCTTATAGACGCTACTTATGGAAGAAGAACAAGAGCTGTTATAATAACAGATAGTGATCATGTAATACTTTCAGCAGTTCAACCTGAAACTGTAGCACATAGATTGTCTTCCAAAGATGGTGAAGATGATATTGGTGAGGTTGAGGAATAATGTCAAGAAAAGGATTGCTAATTGTCATATCAGGACCTTCTGGAACTGGAAAAGGTACAGTTTGCAAGGCATTGCTGAAAAAAAATGATTTTTGGATTTCTACTTCAGCTACTACTAGGTCTCCAAGAAAAGGGGAGGTAGATGGAGTAAATTATTATTTTTTGACCGAGGAGACTTTTAAGGACAAAATAAAAAATAAGGATTTTTTAGAGTATGCTAAAGTTTATGAAAACTATTATGGTACACCTAAGTCTCAAGTTTTGAAAGCTATAGATGAAGGAAAAGATGTAGTGCTTGAAATTGATATTCAGGGAGCCTTAAAGGTAAAAGAAAGCTATCCAGAAGGGGTGTTTATATTTATACTTCCGCCTTCAATGAAAGAACTTAAAAACAGGATTATAGGTAGGGGAAGTGAAACACCTGAGTCCTTGAATCTAAGATTTAAGTCAGCTTATAAGGAAATAAATTATGTTTCAAAATATAATTATGCGGTTATAAACGATACTGTAGACAATGCAGTGGAAAATATAGAGAGCATTATTACAGCTGAAAAATGTAGAGTAGATAGGATTAAAGATGAAATATTAAATTCTAAGGAGGGTATTTTATATGAATAATTCAATGATAAATCCATCTATTGTGGATTTACTTAAAAAGGTAGATAATAGGTATACTTTAGTTACTATAACAGCTAAAAGGGCAAGACAACTAATTCAGGATTCGGAACCACTTGTAGATGTGGATTCAACTAAACCAGTTACTATAGCTATTAATGAAATAGATCAAGATTTGATTACCTATGAAACTGTAAAAGAGGGAATTAAATAATGGTAAATGGCAAGAAAACAGTTGTCATAGGGGTAACTGGTGGAATAGCAGCTTATAAATCACTAGATGTTATAAGTAGGTTGAAAAAAAAGGACTTTGATATAAATGTAATAATGACAAAGTCTGCTGCAAAATTTGTTACTCCCCTTACTTTCCAGACTTTAAGTCAAAATATAGTACACACTGATATGTTTGAAGAACCACGAGCTTTTGAAATACAACACATTTCTCTTGCAAAAAAAGCGGATTTGGTAGCAATAGTTCCTGCTACGGCTAACATAATAGGAAAGGTTTCAAGTGGAGTAGCAGATGATCTTTTAACTACAACTATCATGGCAACTAAGGCTCCTGTAATTTTTGCACCTGCTATGAATACAAATATGTATTCCAATCCAATCCTGCAGGATAATATAAATAAACTTATGAAGTTTGGATATGAATTCATAAAACCAGCTGTAGGAAGATTGGCATGTGGCGATAGTGGAGAAGGAAAACTTCCAGATGCTGATTTTATAGCTCAGGTAATTGAAAGTATGCTTTATGGTATTAAGGACTTACGGGGAAAAAAGGTTCTTGTAACTGCAGGACCGACTATAGCAGATATAGATCCAGTAAGATATATAACAAATAGGTCTTCAGGAAAGATGGGTTATTCCATAGCCGAAGAGGCTAGGGACAGAGGTGCAGATGTAACTTTGATATCTGGGCCTACAAAGCTAAATATTCCATTTGGAATTAATTTTATAAATGTAAGGACAAATGCACAGATGCTAAAGGCTGTGCTTGATAATTTTCAAGGACAAGATATAGTAATAAAAGCTGCTGCAGTATCTGATTATAAAACAAAAGATTATTCCAAAAGGAAGATAAAGAAAAGTGAAGATGAATTTTCATTAGCTTTTATTAGTGATGTGGACATATTGAAGGAACTTGGGAAATTAAAGAAAAATCAAATTCTAGTTGGATTTGCTGCTGAAAGCAACGATCTTTTGGAGAATGCTTCAAAGAAGCTCGAGAAAAAGAATCTTGACTATATAGTTGCCAATAATATAACGGCATCTGATTCAGGATTTGCTTCAGATGACAACAGGGTAACAATACTATCAAGGGATGGAAAAAAGGTAGATTTAAATAAGATGAGTAAGAGAGAAGTTGCTCGAAATTTATTCAATATACTATCCCAAAGGTAATTTGATTTATCTAAAATATCGGTTTAAATGTTTGAGAGGGGTTTAAATTTAAAATACCTCTCTTATTTAATGTTTATATAAAGGGTGATTTAGTGTATACATATGCAGGTATAATTGTAAACAATAGTTCTGTAAAATTAGATAAAATTTTTACCTATAAAATACCAGATAAGTTAAGTGGAAAAATTAGTATAGGTTCTAGAGTAAAAATACCTTTTGGTATGGGAAACAATAAATTAGATGGATTTGTAGTTAGGTTATATGAAGATGATATAGAAAGCAGGAAAATTAAAGAAATAAGTGATATATGTGAAAAATTCCCGCTTTTTACAAAAGAAGATTTAACTCTTATAGAAAAAATGAGAGAAATATACTTGTGTACATATCTAGAATGTATAAGAGTGTTTATTCCGAGGGGAACACTTAAAGGAATGAAAAAGAAAAAGGAAAGCCTAATTTATATTGGTAAAGATTTAGAAGGAAACTTTAATAAAGAACCATACATAGATATATATAAAGTAGTAAAAGAAAACAATGGAGTATACACTAAGAACTTTATAAGCAAAAATTATAAATTATCCCTATCATCTATAAATACTATGATAAAACATGGATTTCTTGTGGTTAATGAGAAAACTGTAGATAGGTATGATGTAAGACAGTATAGAGCGTATTCTAAAAAGGTACTGAATAGTGAGCAGCAGTATGCAGTAGACAATATAATAAACTCAGATAAAAACATATTTTTGATTCATGGAGTCACAGGTAGTGGTAAAACTGAAATTTACATGCATCTTGTTGAAAAGGCTATGGATAAAGGTAAGGAATCCATAATACTGGTGCCGGAAATTGCACTTACTCCACAAATGGTTGAAAGATTTAAAGGAAGATTCGGAAAAAATATAAGTGTATTTCATAGCAAATTATCAGATGGGGAAAGATATGATGAATGGATGAGGGTAAAGCTTGGCCAGGTGAAAGTTGCAATTGGTGCAAGATCTGCGGTATTTCTTCCATTTAATAACTTAGGACTTATAATAATAGATGAAGAACATGAGTGGAGCTACAAATCAGACAGTAATCCAAAGTATAATGCTAGAGAAATTGGACAGATGAAATGTAAACAATACAATTGTAAAATGATACTTGGCTCAGCCACACCTTCTATAGAAACGTATTATAAATGTAAGACTGGTGAAATTGAACTTATAGATATAAAAAACAGAGCAGATGGGGCACTTATGCCAGAAGTTGAAATTGTAGATATGAGGCAGGAACTTATAAATAACAATAAATCTATATTCAGTAGGGAACTTTATCAATGTATTTGTAACAGACTTTCAAAGGGTGAACAGATAATATTGTTTTTAAATAGGAGAGGCTATTCCACCTTTGTTTCTTGCAGAAAATGTGGTTATGTATTTAAATGCAATAATTGTGATATATCCTATACCTATCACCAGAATCAAAGAAAACTTGTTTGTCATTATTGTGGAAGCAGGATAGAAGTACCTAAAGTTTGCCCTAAATGTGGCAGTAAATATGTTAAATATTTTGGTGTGGGAACAGAAAAGGTGGAAAACCAGATAAAAGCTTATTTCCCTAAAGCAAGAACACTTAGAATGGATTTTGATACTACAAGAAGTAAAAATTCTTATGAAAATATCTATAATACATTCAAACAGGGAAAAGCAGATATACTTATAGGAACTCAAATGGTAGCAAAAGGTTTGGATTTTAAAAATGTAACTTTAGTAGGTGTAGTGGCTGCAGATTTGTCCCTTAATTTGCCGGATTTTAAATCTACAGAGAGGACATATGAACTTATAACCCAAGTTTCAGGAAGGGCAGGTAGAGGAGAAAAGCCTGGAAAAGTAATTATTCAAACTTATAATCCTGAAAATTACAGCATAAGATATGCAGCTAAAAATGATTACGATAGTTTTTATAGGGAAGAAATTGGAATAAGGGAAAATATGAGTTATCCCCCATTTGCAGATATACTTCTTATAAATATGAATAGTAAAAATGAAAATGTATTAATAAAAAATATACAAAATGTTGGTATATTCTTAAAAAAACTTCTTGAAAAAGATGATAAAATTATAATATTAGGACCATGTCCCTGTCAAATATCAAAAATAAAGGAATTGTACAGGTGGCAGATAATATTAAAAGGAAAGATAACCATAAATATTGCACAAAATGTTAAAGAAGTAGTTTATGATTTATTGAAAGATGTTTATAATGATATAAGAGTTAGTATAGATAGGAATCCTAACAGTATGTTGTAAGATATATTAATTTAGACGCAATTATCAATATGAAACAGGAAGGAGTTGAATAAGCCGTAAAAAATCTATCAATATATATTAGATTTCATTGAAACGGCAAATAATATGGCTTTGAGAACTGTCAGAAAATATGGAGATAGTATATTAAGAAAAAAAAGTAGGAAAGTAGAGGAAATAAATGAAAGAATCCATGTACTGTTAGATGACATGGAGGAAACCCTTTATGAAGAAGATGGTGTAGGACTTGCAGCACCTCAAGTGGGTGTTTTAAAGAGAGTTATAGTTATAGATGTTGGAGAAGGGATTTTAAAACTAGTGAATCCAGAAATTACATATTCTGAGGGTAAAGCCGTAGATATAGAAGGATGTTTGAGTATACCCGGAAGTGAAGGGGAGGTTGAAAGGCCAAAGAAAGTAAAGGTAAAAGCATTAAATGAGAAAGGTGAAGAGATTGTAATAGAAGGTGAGGATTTGCTTGCCAGAGCACTTTGCCATGAAATAGACCATTTAAATGGCATACTCTTCATAGATAAAATCATAAAAAAAGGTGAGGTAACTAAGTAATGAATATAGTTTTTATGGGAACACCTGAATTTTCGGTGCCATCTTTAAAAAGATTAATAGAGGAATTTAATGTTGAAGCTGTATTTACTCAACCAGATAAACCAAAGGGGAGAGGTAAAAAGTTATGTTTTTCCGAAGTTAAAGAAGAGGCTCTTAAACACGATATTCCAATATATCAACCCCTTAAGTTAAAAAATGATGCAGAGGCAATTTCTGCTTTAACAAAGATAAGACCAGATTTCATAGTGGTAGTTGCCTATGGACAGATACTTACAAAACAAGTTCTGGATATACCTAAGTATGGATGCATAAATCTTCATGCTTCACTTTTACCTAAATATAGGGGAGCAGCACCTATAAACTGGTGTATTATAAATGGAGAAAGTGAAAGTGGAAATACTACTATGTTTATGGATACAGGGCTTGATACAGGAGATATGCTTTTAAGCAGCAATGTTAAAATTACAGATATTATGACAGCTGGTGAACTCCACGATGTGCTTATGGAAGATGGAGCAGAACTATTGGTCAAAACATTAAAAGGACTGGAAAAAGGTGATATTGTAAGAAAAAAACAGGGAGAAACTACAACTGAGTATGCTGGAATGTTGAATAAGAGTATGGCAAAGATAAATTGGAATTTAAATTGTAAAGACATAAAAAATTTTGTAAGAGGTTTAAATCCATGGCCTATTGCATATACTCAATATAAGAATGATAATATGAAAATATATGAGGTGGAGTGCTTGGATGAAAGTTGTGGTGAGGAACCAGGCTGTATAATAGATGTATCCAAAAATGGAATTAAAGTTGCCTGTGGAAATGGCACTGTACTCATAAAAAAAATACAATTTCCTGGAAGAAAACCCATGAATGTAAGTGAATATATAAAAGGACATTCTATAGAAAAAAACATTGTATTAAAAAAGTAATTTGTGGAGGTGGTTAACCTATGTTTTTCTTTGACAGCAGTTTTATTATACTCATTCCTGCGATTTTAGTAGCAGCTTGGGCACAGTATAAAGTATCGTCCACTTTTAATAAATATTCAAGATATAGAAGTCAAAATGGATATACAGGTGCTCAGGTAGCTAGGATGCTTTTAGATGGCAGTGGTTTATATGATGTACCAGTAGAGCTGATACCAGGAAAACTCAGTGATCACTATGATCCTTCAAAAAGAGTTATGAGACTTTCAGAAGAAGTTTATTATGGAAATTCTGTGGCGTCAATTGGGGTTGCAGCTCATGAAACAGGGCACGCAATTCAGCACAAAAACGGGTATGTACCACTTATTATAAGAAATTCCATTGTACCTGCAGTTAACTTTGGTTCTAGTGCGTCCTGGATACTATTTTTAGCAGGAATTATTTTAGGAATTAAGGGACTTGTGAATATAGGTATAATTTTATTTACTTTAGTAGTTTTGTTTCAGATAATAACTCTTCCAGTAGAATTCAATGCGTCAAGTAGAGCATTAAAAATATTAGAAAGAAGAAATATATTATATTCCGATGAGTTAGTTGGAGCTAGATCTGTTTTAAGTGCTGCTGCAATGACTTATGTAGCTGCAGCGTTAACGGCTATAGCTAATTTATTAAGACTTATATATATAAGTAGGGACAGAGATTAAAAATATATATTTTAGACATTTTAAAGAAAATAGGCTAGCGTACTGACTGGTTATTTCTTTGAAAATATCTTAAGTTAGAGGTAAAAAGATGAATGGAGCAAGAAGTACAGCTGTAGAAATACTTAATGAGGTATTGGGAAGTAATGCATATTCTAATAAAGTTTTAAATACGTATTTAAATAAGAATAATTTAAACAAAAAGGATAAGGCTTTAGTTACTGAAATAGTATATGGTACTTTAAAATATATGTATACTATTGACACTATACTAGATGATTTCATAAAAAGTAGTTTAAAGAAGATGAATATAGATATAGTAAATATACTGAGAATTTCTATATATCAACTCAGGTACCTAGATAAAATACCTGAGTTTGCAGTAGTAAATGAAGCCGTAGAACTTTCGAAAAAAAAGTCAAAGGGGCTCTCAAAATTAGTCAATGGAGTCTTAAGAAATTACTTGAGAAATAAAGATAATTTGCACTGTGAACATAAGGACAATAAAATAGATAACTTGTGTTTTAAATATTCATTTCCAAGGTGGATGACTTTGCTTTTTATTCATCAATATGGAGAAGCTGTAGGTGAGAGTATATTACAATCACTTAATTACATACCCAAAGTTACAGTTAGAGTTAATGGATTAAAAATTGATTATAAAAGTGTTTGGGATGAACTTTTAAAAAATGGATATGACATACAAAAAGGTAAAATATGCAAGGAAGCTGTAGTAATAAATAGAGGCAGCAATATAGAGGAAAATCCACTTTTTAAAAAAGGATATATAACAGTACAGGATGAAAGTGCCATGCTTGTAGCACATATTGTAGACCCGGAAGAAAATATGACCGTACTTGATATGTGCAGTGCACCTGGAGGAAAGTCCTGCCATATGGCAGAACTTATGAAAAATACAGGAGTAATATATGCCTATGATTTACATGAGAATAAATTAAGATTTGTAGAAGAAAACGCAAATAGAATGGATATTAAAAACATAAAATGTAATAAGTTAGATGCGGAAAAATATGTAGAACAGTTTGAAGCTACAGCAGATAGAGTGCTAATAGATGTGCCATGCTCAGGACTAGGAATAGTAAGAAAGAAACCTGAAATTAAATGGAACAAAAGTATGAAGTCTTTAAATAGCCTTATAAATGTGCAGAGAAAAATCATGTTAAATGCTTCAAGATATGTAAAAGATGGTGGAAAACTTATATATTCTACTTGTACCTTAAATAAAAGTGAAAATGAAGATAACATAAATTGGTTTATTAGAGAAAATCCTCAGTATAAATTAGAAAAAATTTATTGTGGTGATTTTGACAACATAATTTATCATAAAGAGGGATATATAACTATATTGCCCGATGATAATATGGATGGATTTTTTATTGCAAAAATGATAAAACATAGGTAGGTGCAATATATGGATAATATTCTTGACTTTGATATGGAAGAATTGAAAAGTTGGATGAGAGACAATTGTGAAAGTGAATTCAGAGCAAAACAGATAATGGACTGGATATATAAAAATGGTCAATGCGATTTTGATAATATGACCAATATACCTAAGAAGTTACTAGAAAAGTTAAAAACAAATTTTTACATAGGTACTACTGAATTAGTTAAAAAATGTGAGTCAAAATTTAGAGATACTTTTAAATTTTTATATGAATATAAAGATGGAAATATGGTGGAAACTGTAGTTATGAAATATAAACATGGTAATTCCATATGTATTTCAACTCAAGTAGGATGTAGGATGGGATGTAAGTTTTGTGCATCTACAATAGATGGAATGGTTAGAAACTTGACAGCAGGAGAAATGTTAGGCCAAATTTTAAAATCCCAGAATGAAATAGGAGAGAGGATATCTAATATAGTCCTTATGGGAAGTGGGGAACCCCTAGATAATTATGAAAATGTTTTGAAGTTTTTAAAAATAGTAAATTCTGAGTACAGTTTCAACATAGGCCAAAGACATATAACCTTGTCAACTTGTGGTATAGTACCTAAGATAAAGGATTTAGCAGATAGGGATCTTCAGATAACTTTGGCCATATCACTACATGCTCCAAATGACGTTATGAGAAAAAAAATAATGCCTATTGCAAATAAATATTCCATAAAAGATGTAATAGATGCATGTAAGTATTATATAGATAAGACGGGTAAAAGGGTATCTTTTGAATACGCTTTGGTAAGTGGAGTAAATGACAGTTTAAAATGTTGTGATGAATTAACTGAACTTATAAGTGGATTATTGTGCCATGTTAATTTAATACCAGTCAATGAAGTTAAGGAAAATAACTTAAAAAAATCTTCTTCTGATGATGTAAAGAAATTTTACCATAGGTTGATTAAGAATAAAATAGAGACTACTATAAGAAGAGAAATGGGTTCAGACATAGACGCTGCTTGCGGACAATTGAGGAGAAGTTATTTAAAATCGAAAAAGTTATAGAGAGGGTGTAGAAAATGGTGGGGATCTTATCAGATGTAGGTAAGGTAAGAAAGCTAAATGAAGATTTTGTAGATTTCTATAATGGTAAAAATTTTAACTTATATGTAATAGCAGATGGAATGGGTGGACACAATGCAGGAGAGGTAGCCAGCAAGATTGCTGTGGAAACAACCATTTCTTACATGAAATCAAATGAAACATCAAATATGGAGGAAGATTTATTAAAAGCTGTAAGTGTAGCAAATGATAAAATTTATGAACTTTCTATTAGCAACAGTCAATTTGGTGGAATGGGGACAACTATAACAGTCTGCCTTGTAAAAGATAAAGATATGATAGTAGCAAATGTAGGGGATAGTAGTTGCTATGTTGTAAAATATGATGGTATAACAAAAGTGACTAAAGATCACTCTTTAGTACAACAACTGGTGGATGAAGGTAGTATAACTGAAGAAGAAGCTGCAATTCATCCTAACAAAAATATAATAACAAGAGCGCTTGGAACTAATAAGTCTGTAAAAGTAGATATATTTAAAGTAAATTTAGAAGATGTAAATAGAGTAATAATGTGTACTGACGGGCTATCTAATGGAGTAAATATGAACGAAATGTATGATATAATAATGAATAACAATAACGAAGATGCTTGCAAGCAGCTAATAGAACTAAGTAAGCTTAGAGGTGGAAAGGATAATATATCAGTTATTGTATTTGAAGGAGAGTGTAAAAAATGATAGGGACTATGCTAGGGAATAGATATGAGTTGCTTGAAAAAATAGGAGAGGGAGGTATGGCTATTGTTTATAGGGCCAAAGACCACCTCTTGAGCAGAAACGTAGCTGTTAAAATTCTCAAAGAAGAATTTTCAAGTGATGGAGAATTTGTAGAGAAATTTAAAAGGGAAGCAGCAGCAGCAGCAAGTCTTTCAGATAATAATATAGTGAACATATATGATGTAGGTACACAGAAGGATATAAACTACATAGTAATGGAATGTGTTATTGGAAAGACTTTAAAACAAGTAATAAAAGAAGAAAAGAAAATACCTCCTGCAAGGGCAGTAGAAGTAGCTATTCAAATAGCTAAAGCTTTGAAATGTGCCCATAAGAATAATATTATACATAGAGATATAAAACCTCATAATATTCTTGTGACAGAAGATGGTATAGTAAAAGTAACGGACTTTGGTATAGCCAAAGCCTCGGATTCAGTTACAATAACTAATTCTAATAAGATAATGGGTTCTGCACACTACTTTTCCCCAGAACAAGCAAAAGGAAGCTTTGTAGACTTTAGAACAGATATTTACTCCCTTGGCATAGTTATGTATGAAATGGTTACAGGACGTGTTCCCTATGATGCAGAAAGTCCTGTATCAATAGCACTAAAACATATACAAGAACCTGTAGTTCCACCAAATCAGTTAAATGAAAATATACCAGATAGTTTAAATAGACTTATTCTGAAAGCTGTGGAAAAAGAGCCTATAAGAAGATATCAGACAATGGAAGATATGTTAGTGGATTTGAAAAAGATAGAAAATAATCAAAAAATCAATTTGTCAGATGATGACTTAAGTGGTGATATGACTAGGATAATGGATCCTGTAGATGTAAACAATGCTTATAAAAATGAGGACGATTATGATGATGAAGTAGAGCCAGCAAGAAAACCAGTTAAATTAAACTTAGACCCTAAAAAGAAAAAGAGAATATTGACCACCGCAATAGGTGTTCTTGTAGTTGTAATAGGTATAATTTCAGGATATATTTGGTATAACAAGGTATATAGCAGCGGAGACATAACTGTGCCGAGTATTGTAGGCATGAAACAGGATGATGCCAAACAGTTAGTAGAAAGCAAAAAGCTTAATTTTGTAATAGGTGGCAAAGAAAAAAGTGACAAACCAGAAGGAACAGTAATAGATTGTTTTCCTAAATCAGGAACAAAGGTAAAATCAAACTCAGATGTAAGGGTAATTATAAGCAGTGGATCTGATTCACTGACTGTTCCAAATTTGGTTGGGGTAGATTTTGCTACTGCAAAGGATATTATATCAAACAGTGGGCTTACTTTGGGAAATGTATCTTACAGACACAGTGACGATGTAGCAGAAGGAGATGTTATAAGCCAAGATCCTACAGCAGATAGTAAAGCTCAAAATGGTACAAAAGTAAATCTTGTGGTAAGTAAGGGAGCAGATGCAAAATATGTAACAGTACCAGATGTTTCAGGCAAAAACATAGAAGAAGCAGCTTCTATAATGGCAGGTTCAGGACTTAAGGTTTCTAGAAATCCAGTAGCTACTTCAGATAAATCTCAGAGTGGAGTTGTAACAAGCCAAAGCATAGGAGGATCACAGCAAGTTAAAGAAGGTACTACGGTAAGCTTAACTTATTATGAATATAAAGAAACTCAAAATGATCAAAGTAGTAATTTAGGAACCCCAACTGGAGGAAAAAGCACTGGAAGCAGCGGACAAAGTAAGGATGGAAGCGATACAGGAAGCGGAAGCGGGTCTAGCGGAAGTAAATCTGATAATGGAAGCGGCACAGGCAGTTCTTCTTCTGATGGAGGTACAGGAAACAATGGAAATACAAATACGGGTGGTACAGGAAATTCAGATAAAACAAATTAGGAGGAATTTATGCAGGGAACTATAGTTAAGGGTATAGGAGGATTTTATTATATAAAAACAGATAATGGGGTAATTGAATGTAAGGCAAGGGGAAAGTTTAGGCATAATTCACTTTCCCCTATGGTAGGAGATAAAGTTGATATTGCACTAGAAAAAGAGCAGGGAGTTATTAATAGAATCTATTCTAGAAAAACTAAATTGAAGAGACCTGCTGTAGCTAATGTAACCCAGGCACTGGTAGTTTTTGCATTTAACCGTCCTGAAATAAATGAAGATCTATTAAATAGATTTCTTATAAGCTGTGAATTGAATAATTTGAAAATAGTAGTTTGCTTTAATAAGCTGGATTTAGCAGAAGAAAAGGAAAAATCCGATATAGCCAATACTATGAAAAAAATAGGCTATGACGTAATATTTTTAACGGCAAAAGAGAATTGTGGAATTGATAAAATTAAAGAAAAGCTTAAAGGAAATATTACGGTATTGTGTGGTCCATCGGGAGTTGGAAAATCTACTATTTTAAATGCCATTTCAGGAAAAGAGATTATGGAAACGGGTGAGATAAGTCAAAAATTGAAGAGAGGAAAACACACTACAAGACATAGTGAGCTAATAGAATTGGAAGAAGGGCTTATAGTGGATACTCCGGGATTTTCCTCTCTGGATATATCTGATATATCAGAGGAAAAACTTCAGTATTGTTTTCCAGAGTTTACTGACCTTATAGGGAAATGTAAATTTACAGGTTGTTTTCATTATAAAGAACCGAATTGTGCTATTAAAGCTTCTGTTGAAGATGGCAAAATAGATAGAAAAAGATATGAGTTTTACATTAAGGTTTTAAATGAAATTATAAGTAAAAAAAAGTATTGAGCTGCTCATATAGCAGTATAAATTAAGGAGAGAGAAACATATGATAAGAATAGCACCTTCAATATTATCTGCAGATTTTTCAAAATTAGGGGAAGATATAAAAAGTCTGGACAAATATGGGGCCGATTTAATTCATATAGACGTAATGGATGGAAATTTTGTACCGAATATATCTTTTGGAGTACCTATTATTAAAAGCATAAGGCCTCTTACAAAGTTGCCTTTTGACGTACATTTAATGATAGAAGAACCTTCAAGATATGTGGAGGATTTTGTAAAAGCAGGAGCAGATATTATAACAGTTCATTTCGAGGCGGATAGGCATATAGATAGAACTATAAATTATATAAAAAGTTTTGGGGTAAAAGCTGCAGTTGCACTGAACCCAGCTACCTTAGTAGATAATATAAAGTACTTAATACCTTATTTAGACATGGTTCTCATAATGTCTGTAAATCCAGGATTTGGAGGACAAAAATATATAGAGTATTGTTCTGATAAACTTAAGTACATAAAAGAATTAAGCAGTAAATGTAACAAAAATTTAATGATAGAGGTAGACGGCGGTGTTTCAAAGGGCAATATAGCAAAAATAGTAGATAGCGGTGCTAATGTAATAGTAGCGGGTTCTGCTGTATTTAAGGGTGGAAATATAGAAGAGAACATAAGATTATTAAGAGGGGAAATTTAAAATGAAAGCAATCATAGTATCTGGGGGCAGTGCTCCATCTAGAAAATTAATTGAAGAGGAAATTGATGAAGATTCTATTTTGATTTGTGCAGATGGAGGGGCAAATTGTCTCTATGAGTATAAAATTATACCGGATTATTTAATTGGAGATTTTGACTCTATAGACAAGAATGTTTTAACGTTTTTTAAAAGTAAAAAATGTTCTATAGATACATATCCTAGGGCTAAGGATTTTACGGATACTGAAATTGCAGTAGAAAAGTCCCTGGAATTAGAAGTAGACCAGATAGTAATGCTTGCATGTACTGGAAGCAGGATAGACCATGTTTTAGCCAACTTAGGTATGCTTTTAAAATGTAACCGCAGTGGAGTGAAGGCATATATAAAGGATGAACATAATATTATTGAATTATTATGCAAGACAACGACAATAAAAGGATATCCTGGAGAGACCTTTTCCCTCCATGCCTACTGCAATGTAGTCAAAAATTTAAATATAATAGGTGCTAGATATAAGTTAAGTAATTATGATTTGGCTTTAGGTGATGCAAGGACAGTATCTAATGAATTTATTGAAGAGGAAGCCCGTATAGTGTTTGATAGCGGTATGCTTTTGTGTATGCACAGTAAGGATTGAACAGACAATAAGACAAACTTTTAATAGTATAGATGGTTAAAAGTTTGTAATTATAAAAAGTAGTAACGATATGAAGGTATTATGCATATAATAGTATAAAGCAATTTTTAAGGGATAATAACGTGAAAAAGAAAAGCTGTATTAGAAGAAGGACAAAGAAAAAAATAGGATTAATAGCTTTATCTATAGGTGTTGGATTTTTAATGACAGTTATTATCCCAATATGGGGCTGGATAATAGCTGCAGGTATGGGACTAATTTATTGTGGATGGTATTTAATAAGTTATCATAGATAAGGGGGTAGTTTAATGAAAATTATTGCATTTAAGCTTCCAGGAGTTCTATCTGCAATTATAAAATTTTTCACTAAAAAAAAATAAGTACTTAAAAACAAAAATGCAATTGTATATAAACAACTGCATTTTTATTTTTTATATAGCACGCTGAACCTTTCCTGAACGAAGGCATCTTGAACAAACATGTATAGTTTTTGGTGTTCCATTAACTATAGCTTTAACTTTTCTTACGTTTGGAGTCCAAGTCCTTTTAGATTGACGGTGGGAGTGGCTGTATTGTACTCCAAATACTACACCTTTTCCACATATTTCACACTTCTTTGACATTAAAAACACCTCCTTATGAGTCCTCTAAAATTCAAACACCACTTATTTTATCACAGAAAGCATAATAAGTGCAAGTAAATAGTAAAATTTAAGTAAATGTCCTTTTTCATAGAGCTAATATTTCCTTGAATAAATGTTTTATTTAATATAAAATATGTTTATGGTATTATAGAATATAATACTTTAGTAAGGAGGTTTTTGTATGATAGCTAGTATTGCTGGAGAAAATGGGTATATTGACTATTCGGAAGAAGTAGTTGCAAACATAGTTGGGTTATCAACTATGGAATGCTATGGAGTAGTGGGTATGGCTTCCAAAAACGCAAAAGATGGCTTTTGGGAATTAATAAAAGGTGGAAGTTTTAATAAAGGAGTAAGGGTTCGTTCTCAAAATAATGAACTTATAATAGAGCTATATATAATAGTGGAATATGGAACAAAAATATCAGTGATTTCAAATAGTATAATACAGAGGATAAAGTATAATGTAGAAAACTACACAGGACTCAAAGTATCAACTATTACAGTAAATGTTCAAGGTGTTAGAGTCTAGGGAGGTAATTCGTAAAAATGGAATACTTAAATATAGATGGACATCACTTTTACAACATGGTTGTAAATGCTAGCAATAAACTCGAGAATCAAAAAGATTTTGTTAACTCATTAAATGTGTTTCCTGTTCCCGATGGTGATACGGGAACTAATATGTCTATGACCTTTAAAAGTGCAGTACTTGAGGTAAGTAATTCTAAAGATAGCTCTATAGAAAGTATCTCTAAACAATTAGCAAGAGGTGCGCTTATGGGGGCAAGAGGAAATTCAGGGGTAATACTGTCTCAGATATTTAGAGGAATAGCAAAAGGTCTTCAGGGAAAAAAGCAGGTAAATTCAGAAGAATTTGCAAATAGCTTACAAGAGGGAGCAAAATCTGCTTATAAAGCTGTTATGCGTCCTACAGAAGGGACCATATTAACTGTTATAAGAGCTGCTGGCGAAAGTGCTGTTAAGTCCAGTAAAGAGGATATAACTGAGTTACTTCAAGATGTATGTAGTTATAGTAGAACTATATTGAATAAAACGCCTGACATGCTTCCTGTTCTAAAAAAAGCAAAAGTAGTAGATGCAGGTGGAATGGGCCTTCTAATAATACTTCAAGGAATGCAGGAAGTTTTAAGGGATGGTAAGGAAAATGTAGTTGTAGAAGAGGCTCACGATAAAGAAGTTAAATCTGCAGTTAAAGATTTAGGACAGCAGGATATAAAATATGGATATTGCACAGAATTCTTTATCCATTCTAAAGGAACTTGTATAAATGAATTTAAGAAAAAGTTAGAGACCATAGGAGATTCTATGGTAGTGGTGGATGATGAAGATATAATTAAGGTGCACATTCACACAAATGATCCAGGATGGATTCTTTCAGAGGCAATTAAGCTAGGGGAACTGTCAAAAATAAAAGTAGATAATATGAGAGAACAGCACAGACATCTTTTAAGTATAGAAAATTTTGAGGAAAATTCTGATGAAGATAAGGCTTATGATAGTGAGAAACTTAGTTATGAAGAAAAAACTGAGTCACAAAAGTATGCACTTATTTCAGTAGCTATGGGAGATGGAATTAAGAGTATATTTGAGGACTTGGGAGTAGATTACGTAATAGAAGGCGGACAGACCATGAATCCCAGTACTGAAGATATATTGAATTGTATAAATAAAGTAAATGCTAAAAATATAATTATATTGCCTAATAATAAAAATATAATTATGTCTGCTAATCAGGCAAAAGAAATATCCAATAAAAATGTAAAGATTGTGCCTAGTAAGACAATACCACAAGGTATTACGGCAATAACATCATTTAATTCAGATATGGATATAGATGAAAATATAAGTACTATGGAAAGGGCACTAACTACAGTGACTACTGGTTCTGTGACCTATGCGGTTAGAGATACAGAAATAGATGATATAAGCATAAAAAAGGGAGATATATTAGGACTTATTGATGGAAAGATAGAGCAAGTTGGAAAGGACATTTTTGAAGTTTGTGGCGAGCTTTTAAACCATATGATAAAAGAAGATAGTGAACTTATAAGTATATATTATGGTATAGATTGTGAAGAAGAAAAAGTAAAGCATTTTGTAGAAGAAATTGAGAAGAAGTATACTGAAATGGACGTACAATGTTATAGTGGAAAACAGCCTTTATACTATTTTATAGTTTCTGTTGAATAAAAAAAGCGTAAAGCTTTTTTTATTTTTGGTATTTAATAAGAAGGCAGGTGAGAGTTTGTGAAGCTAAGTGAGGATATCGGATCTTTAAAAGGAGTAGGTAAGGTAACTTGTAAAAACTTAAACAGATGTTGTATATTCAACATACTTGACTTGCTCTTATATTTTCCAAGAGATTATGATATTATTTCTAGTTGCAGTGATTTAAAAGGGAACACAGAAGGAAAGGTCATGATAGATTGTAAGGTTAATTCGATAGAAAGAGATATAAGGACTAGGACTGGTAAAATAATCTCTACAATTGTTTTTGAAAATAGAAATGGACTTTTTAAGGCAAAATGGTTTAATCAACCTTATGTGAAAAAGAAGTTTAAGATAGATGCTGAATATAGAATAGCAGGTAAAATCCAACATTACAGAGGAAACAGTGTTATAACAAATCCTAAAGTGGTAAATATTAATTCAAATAGCAAAATTGAAGAAAAAATACTTCCTATATACCCTTTAAAGTCAGGAATAACTAACAATACATTTATAAAACTTATATCTTATGTACTTACTAAAGTGAGTATAGATGAAAATTTACCTAAGTGGATAATTACAAAATATAAGCTCTGTAGTTTGGATAAAGCTATAAGGATAATACATAATCCAGTTAATTTTAGAGAATTGAGAGAAGGGAAAAAGAGACTTAAATTTCAGGAACTTTTTACTTACTCTCTAAAAATTTTGATGTTAAAAGAGTATTTTGGGAAAAATAAAAAAGGGGTAGCCTTTAAAATAGCTCCAGAGTTAATAGAACTAAAGAATAAATTACCATATAAACTTACAAAAGCTCAAAATAAAGTTATAAGAGAAATACTTATAGATGAAAAAAGAGAGGTTCCTATGAATAGGCTGCTGCAAGGAGATGTAGGAAGTGGGAAGACTGTAGTGGCGTTAATATCTATTTTTAATGTAGTAAAGAACGGTTATCAAGCAGTTCTAATGGCCCCCACCGAAATATTGGCACAGCAGCACTATGAAGAAGCTATGAAGCTTTTAGAGGGTTTTGACGTAGAAATAGAACTATTGTGTGGAAGTGTTACCCCAAAAAATAAAGATGAAATAAAAGAAAAATTAAAAATGGGTGAAATAGATATTATAATAGGAACCCATGCTTTAATTGAAGATAATGTGGAGTTTAAAAATATAGGAATAGTAGTTACAGATGAGCAGCATAGATTTGGAGTGATACAGAGAAGTAAACTTGTAAATAAGGGAGATCATGTAGATACTCTTATTATGACAGCTACGCCTATTCCAAGAACTTTGAGTTTGTATTTATATGGTGATTTAAATGTATCAACTATAGATGAACTTCCTCCAGGAAGGCAGAAGATAGATACTTATTACAGAGATAAAAATTCAAGAGACAAAGTTTATAAATTTGCTTTGGAGGAAATAAAGAGGGGAAGACAAGTATATGTAGTATGTCCTCTTGTAGAGGAAAACGAGGAGTTAGATTTAAGTTCTGTAGAAGATATATATGAGGAATTAAAAGAGAAATATTTTAAAAACATACAGATAGATATACTGTATGGAAAAATGCAGCCGAAACTTAAAGAAGAAAAGATGAATAAATTTAAAAATGGCGAGATAAAAGTTATAATTTCAACTACGGTTATAGAAGTAGGCATAAATGTGCCAAATGCTACGGTTATGATAATAGAAAATGCAGAGAGATTTGGGCTTGCACAGCTGCATCAGTTGAGGGGAAGAGTAGGAAGAGGCTCTTATAAATCATATTGCATTTTGATTGCAGATATTAAAAATGACATAATAAGAAAAAGAATGGAGATAATGAGAAGCAGTAATGATGGATTTTTTATTGCAGAGCAAGATCTGAAGATAAGGGGTTCAGGAGAAATTTTTGGATTTAGGCAGCACGGGGAAGATGAACTTGTTTTCTCTAATCTAGTAGAGGATATAAATATACTTAAAGAAGCTAATAGGGAAGCTAAAAGACTTTTAGCAAGTAGAGATGAGGAAGATATAAGAATAAAAGAAGAAATATTAAATAATTTAGAAAGAACTTCAAAATTTATAAGTTTTAATTAATTGTTAATTTGACCACATAATCAAGTGATTCTTAGGTTCAGGTGGAGTTTGCTTATAAGGAATACCTTTTCTCCATCTGAACCTTAGAAGAACTTATCCAGGCGCGTAGCAGTGCTTATCCCACACTTTGAAGAAAAGCAGATATCCCAAATCTTTGATTTGGTGATAGTCGATTTCACTGTGTGCGATGGGGGTGTTAGCAATGGTAGCGATCGGATAAATTAAATTAATATGAGAATAATGAAAACTGAATTAATGTACAATTCATAATAATTGTGTAGGATGCATTATGAATTTTAAATAATTTTTGAATAATATAAAAATATATGCTAAAATATTATAAAATGACTATAGTATGTAAAAAACATAAAGTAGGAGGAAAATTTATGAGAATAATTGCAGGTCTTGCCAGAGGAAGAAAATTAATGTCTCCTAATGGGTATAATATTACGAGACCTACTTTAGATAGAGTTAAGGAAGCCATGTTTAATATAATTCAGAATAGAGTCTATGGTTCGAAAGTATTAGACGTATTTGCAGGTACAGGGAGCTTAGGACTTGAAGCTGCAAGCCGTGGCGCAGAAAAATGTTATTTAGTTGACAGAAGTAGTGACACTTTTTACTTTTTAGACAAAAATGTGGAGAATTTAGGATTTTCTAATATATGTAAAACTATTAATAAGGATTCTTATGAAGCCTTACAGGAACTTTCAAGAAAAAATTTGATGTTCGACATAATATTTATTGATCCACCTTATAAAAAGGATATGATTCCACCAGCTGTAGAGATAATTGAAAGTAAAAACCTACTGCAAAAAGATGGAATTATAGTTACTAAAATTGATACCAGTGAAGAAATATATCAAGGAAATATTAATATAGTTTTAATGGATCATAGAAAATATGGAAAAACTACGGTATGCTTTTATAAATATAAGGAGGATTAATTATTATGAAGACTGCGGTATATCCCGGAAGTTTTGATCCAATAACCAATGGGCATTTAGACATAATAAATAGGGCATCTAAAGTATTTGATCATTTGATAGTTGGAGTACTAATTAATCCTGAAAAACAGGGCCTATTTAATATTGAAGAAAGAGTAAAATTAATTCAAAAGGTAGTGAAAGATATACCTAATGTAAAAGTTGAAAGCTTTAGCGGTCTGTTAATAGATTTTATGAAAAAAAATGACATTCAAGTTATAGTAAAAGGACTGAGAGCAGTATCAGATTTTGAATATGAATTTCAGATGTCTCTTATGAATAAAAAGCTAGATTCTGATAAAGAGACAGTATTTATGATGACTAGTGCCATGAATTCCTATTTGAGCTCATCCTCGGTAAAGCAAGTTGCTATGTTTGGGGGATGTATTAAAGGTTTAGTACCTGAAGAAATAAGGTTTGATATTATAAACAAGATTAATAGAGTTTATAAAAAGTGCTAAGGTATCTTAGGGGGAAAAATTATGGATGCTATTAAATTAATAGAATATCTTGAAGAAATTATAAATACATCTGCAAAAGTTCCTATGACAGGGAAGGTTATGGTGAATAAAAAGGAAATTTTAGATGTGCTTCAAAAAATAGTGGATTATCTTCCTAGCGAGCTTAAAAAGGCACAGTGGATAGTAAACGAAAAAGAGAGAATTTTAAGTGAAGCTGTACAAGAATCTGAAACTATGAAAAAAGAAAATTTGAGTTTGTTAAGACGTCAAATAGAAAACCATGATATTACCAAAGAAGCTAATATGAGGGCAGAAGAAATTATATCATCTGCGAAGAAAAACG
The DNA here is from genome assembly GCF_000143685.1 of Clostridium ljungdahlii DSM 13528. NCBI lineage: Bacteria > Bacillati > Bacillota > Clostridia > Eubacteriales > Clostridiaceae > Clostridium > Clostridium ljungdahlii. Next base: position 1,373,244 of record NC_014328.1, read on the forward strand.
CCAAGGCAATAAGACTAGGCGCTCGAGACTATGCAGATGAACTATTAAGCCAGTTGGACAATGAATTATCAAGGAAAAATGATGAGATGCTAGCAACGCTGAAAGTAGAACTTCAAAAGATGTTAAATAATTTAGTAAACAGCATGGATCTAAAGACTGAAGATATAAGAGCAAATATAAAAGAACTAAGAGACATGAAATAATTGCTTTAATTTATATAAAATCCAGGGAGTAATAAGCAAAATTATAGTAAGTATAAACAAGTTATTAAAGTATGTAGTTATTTTATAATAAGGTAGAAAAGTTTCTTGCGATAATTTTAAAGAGAATAGGTTATAAAGTGATAAGCTAAATATGGAACATATTATTCCCTGTAGTATTTTTCTAAGAGAATATTTTTTTAAAGATATTTTAAATTTATAAGTAAAAGAGTACACTTGAGATATAATTGATAGTCCGCTGAAGGTGAATAAAAAACTTACTAGTATAATTTTTAAATTAAGGGAGGCAGTAGAAGATGATATTAAGCTGCATCCATTAGTCATTTCTATCATTCCAAGGAAGATTCCTTCCATTATGTTACCCGAAATATGAGTTATACGTGAAATGCTACTAATTAGTAAATTAAATAGAATATTATTTTTTAAAATACTATTTACAACAGAAAATAATATGACAAATCCACCTATTGATATGCAGTTTTTTAAAGAATCTTCAATACTGTTTTTAAATACCTTTCCGATATTTTCACTTTCATGAGAGTGATTTCTATAAGCAATAGGTTTGTAATATGTTTTTTTAGAAGGTATCAAAAAACTCATAACTATACAAGATAGCAAATTAGAAAGTAATAGTATATACCCTATAAAAGAGCTCTTTAGCATGGAAACTCCAACAGAACCTAGCATAAAGAGAGGACTTGCATTAGAAGCTATATTTAAAAGCCTCTCGCAGGTGAAAAGGTCTATTATTTTTTTTTCATAAAGTTGACAAGCATATTTTGCTCCAAGGGGATACCCACAAAGTGTGCTTATAATTAATACGAAGCTGCAGTTAGTTGGGAGTCTTAAGGGTTTGCACAGGGCTTTGCCTATTAATTTTGAATATATGTACACTCCATCACAAGAGAGTATTATGTTGGATACAACTAAAAATGAAAATAAAGATGGAAATACCTTGTAAAAAAATAATAGACTACCTGAAATTACCCCATCTATACATAGCTTTGGTGCAAGTATAATTTCAATTATAAAAATTGAACATACTATAGTTATAAGTAAATTTTTATCTTTTAGTAAAATAAAAAGAAGTATTAATATTGCAAATATTAATAGATAAAATAAAACTTCCAAGAATGTCACCTACTTTTTAAAAAATTTATTGAATATAAACACAGTTTATTAAATTATATTTAAAAAGTAGGAAACTTATTCTAAATTTGATCTGCCATGATGGGACTTTGAAGGTAATCATTGTTAAAAGGTATATTTTTGTTTAATAGACTATAGGCTTTTGTGCACTGTATGTCTAATTCAAGCATTTCACTTATTTTTTTTGGCATTTTTACGTAAATTGGAATAGAAGAGTTATTTTTCATTTCCTTAAGTACTTTTATACCGGTAGAATTAAATCCTAAGACTCTTCCATAGGGACATATATTTCTTCTCAATATTTCAGAATTTAAATTTTCAAATCCTAAAAAAAACTGGCATAATATTCTACTTATTCTGCTGTAAGTATATCTTTTGGTTTTAGATTTAATTATTATATCGCTGTAGGAACAATTATTCTGTAGAGATTTGAGTATTCTATTTTCAATTCCTTCGGATATGTCAGGTAAATTTTTAATTTTATTTTCATATAGAAAGGATTTATATCTTAAATAGGGCACCATACAATCTTCGAAAATAAAGCCACATCCAGTAGATTGAACTTTCTTTAAAATAGAAAGTACATTTTCTGGAATATTAGAACTTAAGTCATTTATGTTCCCATTTAATTTTAAGAAATTACGTATAGATGATGCACTGGAAAAAGATTGCTCTATGTTTAAGCTATTATATGAACTTCCAATTCTTTTTATTGATATGGGAGTAATATTGCTTTTTATTCTTATTAGGTTTTTTAAATATTCTATACCTAAAATATTGTTTGGAGATTGAAGTATTTCATCTATATTGTACTTTGTAAGAGAACTTTTAGTATTTAATAGAAAATTATTTAAAGCACTATTTCGTGCAGAAGGATAGGACATACCCTGTGACATTTTTTCCTTTAAAAATAATTTAAATTGGGTAGGCTCTTCTGCAAGAATTTTTGCAATAGATTTCAGCAAGTTTATATTACTATATTCGCTTCCAAAACAAAGATTTTTTACTACACCCAAGTTTTCTAAGAGACTTACAGCACCATAGGCAAAAAATTCAGCAGAAGATAGACTGTAGATAACAGGAAGTTCAAATACCAGGTCTACTCCATTTAGAAGTGCCATTTTGGTTTTAGTCCATTTGTCAACTATAGATGGTGAACCTCTTTGCACGAAGTTACCACTCATAACTGCTATTACAGCATCACATTTTGTAGCAGAACGAGCACTTTCAATATGATATTTATGTCCATTGTGAAAGGGATTATATTCAACTATTATTCCAGTTACGTTCATAGAAATTTTCCTTTCTAAAATATTTTATTCCATGTCAAGAACTCTGTTTATTTCATTAAAGAACTATAAGTACAAAGTATAGGGCATTTGAAAAAATAGGCTAGTATATTGATTGATTATTTATTTTAAAATGCCTAAGTGAAATATATACATATTATAACAATAAAATAAGTATTAGTGTAGGATTTTTAAATAGAGTATCTATTTTCAGATTAAATTTTTGCTTATTTGATTTACATTATATAATATTGAGTAAAGTATTGACTAGCAAAATTTTTTGATACTTTAATTTGTGAAATTTCTTATCAAAAGTTATATTTTTGAATGATTTTTATTGAAAAATACAACTAAAAAGGATTATAGTATAAGTGTGTGTAATTTTGTGTTAAATTTAAAGGGAGGAAATGAACATGAAATTGATGGAAAAAATTTGGAGTAAGGCAAAGGAAGACAAAAAAAAGATTGTCTTAGCTGAAGGAGAAGAAGAAAGAACTCTTCAAGCTTGTGAAAAAATAATTAAAGAGGGTATTGCAAATTTAATCCTTGTAGGGAATGAAAAGGTAATAAAAGAAAAAGCGTCAAAATTAGGTGTAAGTTTAAATGGAGCAGAAATAGTAGATCCAGAGACTTCAGATAAACTAAAGGCATATGCAGATGCTTTTTATGAATTGAGAAAGAAGAAGGGAATAACGCCAGAAAAAGCGGATAAAATAGTAAGAGATCCAATATACTTTGCTACAATGATGGTTAAACTTGGAGATGCAGATGGATTGGTTTCAGGTGCGGTTCATACTACAGGTGATCTTTTGAGACCAGGACTTCAAATAGTAAAGACAGCTCCAGGTACATCAGTAGTTTCCAGTACATTTATAATGGAAGTACCAAATTGTGAGTATGGTGACAATGGTGTACTTCTATTTGCTGATTGTGCTGTAAATCCATGCCCAGATAGTGATCAATTGGCTTCAATTGCAATAAGTACAGCAGAAACTGCAAAGAACTTATGTGGAATGGATCCAAAAGTAGCAATGCTTTCATTTTCTACTAAGGGAAGTGCAAAACACGAATTAGTAGACAAAGTTAGAAATGCTGTAGAGATTGCAAAAAAAGCTAAACCAGATTTAAGTTTAGACGGAGAATTACAATTAGATGCCTCTATCGTAGAAAAGGTTGCAAGTTTAAAGGCTCCTGGAAGTGAAGTAGCAGGAAAAGCAAATGTACTTGTATTTCCAGATCTCCAAGCAGGAAATATAGGCTATAAACTCGTTCAAAGATTTGCAAAAGCAGATGCTATAGGACCTGTATGCCAAGGATTTGCAAAACCTATAAATGATTTGTCAAGAGGATGTAATTCTGATGATATAGTAAATGTAGTAGCTGTAACAGCAGTTCAAGCACAAGCTCAAAAGTAATAACAAAAAGCATAAATGATTCATTTTTAGGAGGAATATTAAACATGAAAATATTAGTAGTAAACTGTGGAAGTTCATCTTTAAAATATCAACTTATTGATATGCAAGATGAAAGTGTTGTAGCAAAGGGTCTTGTAGAAAGAATAGGAATGGACGGTTCAATTTTAACACACAAAGTTAATGGAGAAAAGTTTGTTACAGAGCAAACAATGGAAGACCACAAAGTTGCTATACAATTAGTATTAAATGCTCTTGTAGATAAAAAACATGGTGTAATAAAAGACATGTCAGAAATATCCGCTGTAGGACATAGAGTCTTGCACGGTGGAAAGAAATATGCAGCATCCATTCTTATTGACGAAAATGTAATGAAAGCAATAGAAGAATGTATCCCACTAGGACCACTACATAATCCAGCTAATATAATGGGAATAGATGCTTGTAAAAAATTAATGCCAAATACTCCAATGGTAGCAGTATTTGATACAGCATTTCATCAGACAATGCCAGATTATGCTTATACTTATGCAATACCTTATGATATATCTGAAAAGTATGATATCAGAAAATATGGTTTTCATGGAACTTCTCATAGATTCGTTTCAATTGAAGCAGCTAAATTATTAAAGAAAGATCCAAAAGATCTTAAGTTAATAACTTGTCATTTAGGAAATGGAGCTAGCATATGTGCAGTAAACCAAGGAAAAGCAGTAGATACAACGATGGGACTTACTCCTCTTGCAGGACTTGTAATGGGAACTAGATGCGGTGATATAGATCCAGCTATAGTACCATTTGTAATGAAAAGAACAGGCATGTCTGTAGATGAAGTGGATACCTTAATGAATAAAAAGTCAGGAATACTTGGAGTATCAGGAGTAAGCAGTGATTTTAGAGATGTAGAAGAAGCTGCAAATTCAGGAAATGATAGAGCAAAACTTGCATTAAATATGTATTATCACAAAGTTAAATCTTTCATAGGAGCTTATGTTGCAGTTTTAAATGGAGCAGATGCTATAATATTTACAGCAGGACTTGGAGAAAATTCAGCAACTAGCAGATCTGCTATATGTAATGGATTAAGCTATTTTGGAATTAAAATAGATGAAGAAAAGAATAAGAAAAGGGGAGAGGCACTAGAAATAAGCACACCTGATTCAAAGATAAAAGTATTAGTAATTCCTACAAATGAAGAACTTATGATAGCTAGGGATACAAAAGAAATAGTTGAAAATAAATAAGACTTGACTTTTAATGCTCATCTCTATATAATAGGTTGTGGCTAATATATAGAGGTGAGTGATATGAAATTAAATGTATCAGATTTACTAAGTGAAGAAGTTGTTACAAAGGACATAAATGTTACAGTAGAAGAAAAGGGATTCTATGATGGAAGTGAATACATAAAGTTATTAGAGCCTCTAAAGTTTAGCGGAACTTTAAGTAAAGAAGGAGATATTCTTCTGTTGGAAGGAAGAATTAATACTTTACTAGAGCTCACTTGTTCACGATGTCTAGGTAAATTCTCTTATGCTGTGAATGTTGCTATTACTGAAAAATTTACAAATAATAACAAGGAAAATAAGGATGATGAAGCCATCTTTATAGATAGTAATATCATTGATATTACGGAAATAATAGAAAATAACATTATATTAATTTTACCAATTAAGAGGCTTTGCAGCGAGAATTGTAAGGGGTTATGCCAACAGTGCGGCACTAACTTAAATAATTCTAAATGTCAGTGCAAAAGCGATGATATTGATCCGAGATTGGCAAAGCTAAAAGATATGTTTTTCACTGATTAAGGAGGTGTTTACTGTGGGAAATCCAGCCAGCAGAATATCAAAAGCAAAAAGAGACTCAAGAAGAGCACAGACTTTTAAATTAGGTTTACCAGGTTTAGTTGAGTGTCCTCAGTGCCATGAAATGAAACTTGCACATAGAGTTTGTAAGAATTGTGGATATTATAAAGGTAAGGAAATCATTTCAACTGAAAATAAATAAAAGAAAGTCATTTGACTTTCTTTTTTTGTTCATGGGGTCTATAAAAGTTAGATCATATTAAGTAACAAAATTAGGTAACAAAGGTCCAGATTATAGGATAGGATGTGAAAATATGATAATTGCTGTGGATGGTATGGGAGGAGATTTTGCACCTTGTGCTGTAGTGGAAGGTGTGGTAGAAGCAGTTAAAAAGCAAAACGTAAATATAATAATAACCGGCCAAAAAGAGCAAATTGAAAATGAATTAGCTAAATATAATTATCCTAAGGACAAAATAGATATTTTAAGCACTAAAGAGGTTATAACTACAGGTGAATCCCCAGTTATGGCTTTAAGAAAAAAAAAGGACTCTAGCTTAGTTAAAGCACTTAATCTTGTAAAAGAAGGTAAAGCAGATGCTGTTATATCAGCAGGAAGCACAGGGGCGTTTATGGCAGGTTCCACTTTAATCGTAGGGCGAATTAGAGGGGTAGACAGAGTAGCATTAGCTCCTATAATGCCGGGAAAAAACGGAAATTTTATGGTAATAGATGCAGGAGCAAATGTTGACTGTAAGCCTCAGTATTTGCAGCAATTTTCTCTTATGGGCAAGATATATTTTGAGAGCATACTAAAGGTAAATAACCCATCTATAGGCCTTATAAATATAGGTGAAGAAGAAGAAAAGGGAAATGAACTGGCTAAAAGTGCATATAAACTTTTGAAAAGCATGGATTTTAACTTTGTAGGAAATGTAGAACCAAGAGATGTTACTAATGGAGATGTGAACGTATTAGTTTGTGATGGAGTAGTAGGAAACACAGTTTTAAAGATGTATGAAGGTGTAGCGTTAAATTTATTTTCCATGTTAAGAGAAGAGGTTATGAAATCCTTTAGCAGTAAGCTAGCAGCTTTTATTTTAAAACCTGCTTTTAAAAGTTTAAAAGGTAAATTAGATTATACAGAATATGGTGGCTCTCCTTTTTTAGGATGTAAGGGTATATGTGTAAAGGCTCATGGAAGTTCTAATGGAAAAGCTTTTAAAAATGCAGTAATGCAAGCTATAAGCTGTTATGAAAATAATGTTGTTGGTAAAATAAAATCTGAAATAGAAAAAATACATAATGTAGAAAGTAATAATATATAAAGTATATAATATAAATGTATTGATATAATATAAGTTAGTATAATAAATATATTTATTATTGACGGTATATAACTTATGTAATATTATTTATGTATGAAAAATTTTTGGAGGCGAAATTATGATTTTTGAAAAAATACAAAAAATAATATCTGAACAACTTGGAATTGGCTCTGATGAAATAAAAATGGAATCATCTTTTATTGACGATTTAGGTGCAGATTCCCTTGATATCGTTGAGTTAATAATGGCTCTTGAAACAGAGTTTGATATTGAAATACCAGACGAAGAAGCTGAAAAGGTAAAAACAGTGGGAGATGTAGTTGAGTACATAAAAGCTCATACTGAAGAATAAACAGAGTTCTTGGCATCAGGTGGAGTTTTTAACTCCACCTGATGCTTAGAAATCGTTATCCAGGGACATAGCTGCTCTTTACTCACACTTGGATAAGTGGGAGTATTAGAGCAGGTAGTTACCGGATAAACAGAGTATATGCTTAAAAGTCCCGTTAAATCGGGACTTTTAATTTAAATCTTTGATTACAGTAATGAATTTATTCTTGAGTTTGTTTTTTATATAGTTGGTCTATGGCAAACTGAAGAATAAACTTCAAAAGGAGAATTAGAAAATGGAAGAGATAGGCTTTATTGAATTACTAGAAAAGAAGTTCAATATGAGTTTTAGTAACAAGGAAATCATAGAAGTAGCTTTAACTCATAGTTCATATGCTAATGGTAGAAAAAATATAAAATTCAATGAAAGATTAGAATTTTTAGGAGATTCTGTATTGCAGCTTTGTATATCAGAATACTTATTTTTAAAATATAAAAGTAAACCTGAAGGAGAGCTTACAAAAAAAAGGTCTCTTATAGTTTGTGAAAATTCCCTTTATCATGTAGCTAAAAAATGGAATCTTGGTAAATACATAAAAATGAGTAAGGGAGAAGAAATTACAGGAGGAAGAGAAAGAACTTCCATATTGGCAGATTGTGTTGAAGCGATTATTGCTGCAATTTATTTAAATTTTGGATATGAGAATACAGGAAAATTTATAATTGAAAATTTTCAAGATATTATAGAAAATGCTATTAAAAATAGAATAATAATGGATTATAAAACTAAGCTTCAAGAAACTTTACAAAAAGACGGAGATGTATCTATAGAATATAACCTCGTAAAATATGAAGGACCTCCTCATAGAAGAAAGTTTTATACTGAAGTGTGTACAGAAAAAAATGTTTTGGGCAGCGGCGTAGGATACAGCAAAAAGGAGTCAGAGCAGAATGCAGCTCAGGATGCTTTGATGAAATTAAATGTAAAAGTAAGTATGCTTTAGGAATGAGGATAAGTCAAAATGAAACATTATATAATACCTATATTTGTACCTAATGAAGGATGCCCCCATAACTGTGTATTTTGTGATCAGACTGCAATTACAGGAAATGAGGAAAAAGTTGATGCCTGTTTTACTAGAAATACTATAAATCAGTATTTAAAAACTATAAAACGAGAAAATTCCGTAGTAGAAGTATCTTTTTTTGGAGGTACTTTTACTGCAATTCCGATGGAAAGGCAAAATGAACTTTTAAGTGTGGCTAAAGAGTATAAGGATAGAGGAGATATAGATCTTATACATATGTCAACAAGACCAGACTATATAGACAAAAGTATACTGGATAACTTAAAAAGCTATTCTGTAGACGTTATAGAACTTGGTGTACAGTCATTAAATGAAGAAGTACTTATAAAATCAGGAAGAGGACATTCCGCGGAAGATGTTGTTAAAGCATCTTCTCTTATAAAGGAGTATGGATTCACATTGGGACACCAGATTATGCTGGGGTTACCTTCAGATACTTTCGAAAAAGATATGGAAACTGTAAAAAGATCCGTACTTATGAATCCGGATATATACAGATTATACCCTGCTCTTGTAATAAAGGGAACTTTCATGGAGACCATGTACAAAAAAGGTGTATATAAACCTTATACATTAGATGAAGCAGTGGATATATGCAGAAATTTATATTACATTTTGCGAAAAAATAAAATAAACGTAATAAGAATGGGACTCCAACCTACAGAAGAAATAAATGTAGGTAAAGATGTAATAGCAGGTCCTTTCCATCCTGCCTTTAGGGAACTGGTAGAAGGAAATATTTACAATAATATGATAGAGGACAGTATATCAGAGTCTTATGAGGGAAATGTAGTTATAAAGATAAACAATAGGGATATTTCAAAGTTGTATGCAAATAAAAGAAAATATTTCAATGATATGAAAAAGAAATTTGGTAAATGTTTTGTAAAAGTTATTCAAGATCCTTCAATTAGTAGGGAAAACGTAGTTATAATTGAAGAGGGAGTAACTAAATTTGTATCTATAGATGAATATATAGCAGATAAATGTAAGGAAAGGTAGAGTTTTTTAAAGGAGTGTGTGTATTATGAAAAAGAATACTAGAGATAAGATGATGAAGGTAATGATAGTTTTTGTAGTGCTTATGTTTTTAGTTACGCTTCTTCCAATGCTTTTTAGATAAGGGGCTGCTTTTCGATGTTTTTAAAGAATATAGAGATAAGAGGATTCAAATCCTTTGCAGACAAGACGGAACTTATATTTAAAGGAGGAGTTACCTCTATAGTAGGGCCAAATGGAAGTGGAAAGAGCAATATTTCTGATGCAATTAAGTGGGTGTTAGGGGAACAAAGTGTCAAAAGCCTTAGAGGCGGAAAGATGGAAGATGTAATTTTTGCTGGTACTCAATATAGAAAACCAGTTGGATTATGTCAGGTTTCTCTTACCTTAAATAATGAGGATAAGAAACTCCCTATTGATTATTCTGATGTAACTGTTTCAAGAAGACTTTATAGGTCTGGAGAAAGTGAATACTATATAAATAATACTCAGTGTAGATTAAAAGATGTAAATGAACTATTTATGGATACAGGTATTGGAAGAGAAGGTTATTCAATAATAGGACAAGGTAAAATAGATGCTTTATTGAGTGGAAAACCTGAGGATAGAAGGAGTGTACTGGAAGAGGCTGCAGGCATTGTTAAATTTAAGTGGAGAAAAGAAGAAGCAGAAAAAAAACTATCAAATACTGATGCCAATTTGGTAAGAATAGAAGATATTTTAGAAACTCATACTGAAAGGTTAGAATCACTTAAAGAGGAAAATGACAAGGCTAATGAATTTTTGAAACTATCAAAGAATCTGAAGGAAAAGGAAATAAATTTATTAGTTCATTCTATGGAAAAAATAGAAAGTAAAATTGGAGAAAATCAAAAATCTACAGATTTTATGGATAAAGAAGTTAAAGAATTGAATTTGGAATTTGTGGATTTAAAATGTAAGATAACAAATGGAAATGAGCAAATTGAGGATTTTAACAATAAAAATTCTGACTGTAAAACAAATTACTATGGAGACCGAGAACGTGTTCAACAAACAGAGGGTGAAATAAAGCTTTTAAAACAAAGAATAGAAAATTTAAAGGAAACTATAGAAAAAAATTTTTTAGAGTTAAAACAAGTTGAAAAATCTAACAGAAAAAAGCTGCAGCAGGTGGAACTTCAAAAAGATGGCATTTCCAAGTTAAAAGCGGATAAGGATAAATTAGAGAATGATATATCTGAGTATAACGATAATATAGGAAATGTACAAAGAAATGCAGTAGAAAGAGAAGATTTATATAAGAAATTAAAGGATGATCAGATAGAATATTTAAGTAATATATCTAACTTAAAAAATGACATATCTTCTGCACAAAAGGAAATAGAAGATACGCTGGATAAAATTAATAATATGAAAAGCTCCTGTGAAAGCTATGTTCATTCTATAAAAATAAATGCTAGTACCAAAGATATGCTGGTTTCAAAAGTATCTAGTATAAAAAAACTAATATCGGAATATCAAGACAAGGTTAAAGAAAATAAAAGGAAAATTTCAAAATTTAATACTAATCTTGTTTTAGAAGAAAAAAATCTTAAAGAATTAAACAAAACTTATAACAAATTAGAGGCAAATTATGCTGTGCTTTTGAATTTACAGCAGCACTATGAAGGATATAATAGGTCCGTAAAATCACTTATGAAGGATATAAAAGATAAGGCAGTAAGAGTACCTGAAAACAGCTGTTTTTTGCTTGGAGAGGTTATAGAGTTACCTAAAGAGTATGAAACTTGTATAGAGGTTGCCCTTGGCAGTGCTATATCCAATATAATAACTGAAGACGAAATTACGGCCAAAGCTCTCATAAAGCATTTGAAGAATAAAAATATGGGAAGAGCTACTTTTTTGCCCCTTAATATAATAAAGGGAAAAAAGATTTCTAATAGTGAAAGGTTTAAGGGTATAAGTGGATATATAGGGATCGCTAGTGAGGTCATAAATTATAAAGATAAGTTTAAAAATGCACTTGAATATGTACTTGGAAGAACAGTTATATGTGAAGACATGGATAGTGCGCTTAAAATAGCTAAATTAAGTGGATATAGTTTTAGAATAGTTACTTTAGCTGGAGATGTAGTAAATTCAGGAGGATCCCTTACTGGTGGAAGTTTTCAAAAAAAGAGCAGCAATATAATAGGGCGAAAACGTGAAATAGAAGAAAGTGCAATTAAAATAAATAAAACAAGTGAATCTCTAAAAGATTTAAATGGAAAAGTACAAGAATATAAAAAATGTATAAAAGAATTGGATGAAGAAATTTTAGATTTAAAGGAAAAAGGTTATTCTGAAAATATAGAATTGACTAAGATTCAGGGGAAAATAAATAATATAGATAATGAAAGCTCTAAATTAATAGAAAATATGAAAATATCAAATAGAGAGATAGATATTTTGACTAAAAATAAAGAGCTGAAGGAAAAAAATCTGGAGGATAAAAAGAAAAAATTAGAAAATTCCTTGGGACAACAAAACAAAAATGACAGCTCTATTTTAAAAATAGAAAAGGAATTGGAAGAAAATAAAAGTAATATAGAAAAAATGAAGGAAAAACTTTTAGATTTCAAAGTAAAAAAGGCTCAATTAGATGAAAGTATCTTAAATAAAAACAGAGAACTTAAGAGATTGACAGATGAAATACAAGAATTAAGTGTGAAAAAATCCAGGATAATTGAGCAAAATAAAGATTGTGAAAATAATATACATAATCAAGAGTTGAAGGTAAATGAGAATAAAGAAAAAATACAAGTCTTAAAGAAAAGTATAGAAATTTTAAAAAATAATATAGAGGAAAATGATAAAGAACTTATAAAATTAAAGGATAGCGTAAAAAAATGTAATGAAAAGTTAGAAAGTTTAACTCTTTTAATAAATAAGAAAGAAGAAAAGCTTCATAAAGTGCAGGTAGTTTTAGCTAGGCTTAATTCAGAAAAAGAAAATATGTGTTTAAAACTAAAAAATGAAATTAAAATTACTTACGAAGAAGCCCTAAAATATAAAAAAGACATAGAAAATTTAGATAAATATAATTCAGATGTAGTAAATTTGAAAAATAGTATTTCTAAATTAGGAATAGTAAATTTGGGTGCTATACAGGAGTATAGCGATTTGAGAGAAAAGGTAACATTCTTAAGTACTCAAAGAGAAGATTTGGTAAAATCAAAAGAAGAGTTAAATAATGTAATAGATGCTATGACTGAAAAAATGAGAACCGTATTCAAAAAAAATTTTGATAGATTAAAAGAAAGTTTTAATGAAACGTTTAAAGAGTTGTTTAAAGGTGGAAGTGCAGATTTAATAATTACAGGTGGAGATGAACTTAGTGGGAATATAGATATAACAGTTCAGCCCCCAGGAAAAAGGCTTCAAAACATAAATCTAATGTCTGGAGGGGAAAAGGGGTTATCTGCTATAGCACTTTTATTTGCAATACTTAAGATAAAACCTACTCCTTTTTGTATATTGGATGAAATAGAAGCTGCCCTTGACGATGCAAATGTAGCACGATATGCAAGCTTCCTAAAGAAGTTTTCAAATGAGACTCAGTTTATTGTTATAACTCATAGAAGAGGAACTATGGAGGCAAGTGATGTGCTTTATGGAGTTACTATGCAGGAAAAAGGTGTTTCAAAAATTGTTTCTGTAAGTTTAAAAGATGAATATTAAATATACCTAAAAAAGATGAAAGGATGTGCCAAACATGCTAAAAGGATTTTTTGATAAATTAAAAAATGGACTTGAAAAAACCAAAAGTAATTTAACTGGAAAAATAAGCGACATGTTAACTAGTGCTGTTAGTATAGATGATGACTTGTATGAAGAATTGGAAGAGATACTTATAACAGCAGATATAGGTGTTGAAACAACTACTTATATTATAGATAAATTAAAAGAAAAGATAAAAGAACAAAAAATAAAGGACCCTTCTCTTATAAACCAGTGCTTAAAGGAAGTTATTATAGACATATTAGGGGATGAAAAAAATAGCATTGAACCTGAAAAAACTCCTGAAATAATCCTTGTAATAGGAGTAAATGGCGTGGGAAAAACTACTTCAATAGGGAAAATGTCTTCAAAACTTAAAGATAGTGGTAATAAAGTAATTATGGCAGCTGCAGATACTTTTAGGGCAGCAGCTATAGATCAATTAGAGGTGTGGAGCAGGAGAGCCGGCGTTGATATAATAAAACATCAGGAAGGTTCTGATCCTGCAGCAGTCATATTTGATGCCATTCAGGCAGCAAAAGCACGAAAAGCTGAAGTGCTCATATGTGATACTGCAGGTAGATTGCATAACAAGAAAAACTTAATGGACGAATTGAGTAAGATAAATAGAGTAATAGAGAGGGAATACAAAGAGGCATTTAAACAAACTTTACTTGTATTAGATGCAACTACGGGGCAAAATGCAGTACAGCAGGCAAAACAATTTACTGAAGTATGTCCTATAGATGGTATAATACTTACTAAGCTAGATGGTACTGCTAAGGGTGGAATTGTAATATCTATTAAACACAGTTTAGATATACCTGTAAAATTAATAGGAGTTGGAGAAGGTATAGATGATCTTCAGGAATTTTGTAGCAGAGATTTTGTAGAGGCATTATTTTAAAATCTGTTAAGTAAAAGTACTTGACACTATTCGAAAATTTTGATATCATATATTTCGTTGGATGAAGAGCTTTTAATTTAGGCAGTCTAGCTTCTAATAAATTAATTTAAGTTGAGATGGTATTATGGAAGAGAGAGTACAGCTTTCCATATTACTTGATATATATGGTAAGCTTTTAACTGAGAAACAGCAAGATGTGATGGACTTGTACTATAATGAAGATCTTTCTTTAGCAGAAATATCTGAACACACTAGTACTAGTAGGCAGGCAGTATATGACATAATAAGGAGATGCCACAAACTTTTATTGCAGTATGAAGAAAAGCTTCATTTGTTAGAAAAGAATGAAAAGCTGAAAAAAAGTAAGCAATCTCTTTTAAAATTTATAGATTCACTTTGCTGCAATGAAAATAAAGAAATACTTAGTAAAATAAAGAATTACATAATAGATAATATTTGAATTTAGGAGGATTATCATGGCTTTTGAAGGATTGGCATCTAAACTTCAGGAAACTTTAAAAAAGCTTAGAGGCAAAGGCAAACTTTCTGAAAAAGATATAAAAGATGCTATGAGAGAAGTGAAATTGGCACTTTTAGAGGCAGATGTTAATTACAAAGTTGTGAAAAATTTTATTAAAAGTGTCAGTGAAAAATGTATGGGAGAAGAAGTACTAAAAAGTTTGACTCCAGCACAGCAAGTTATAAAAATAGTAAATGAAGAACTTACGTTATTAATGGGTAAAAATGAGAGTGGAATTGAGTATAATTCCAATGGATTGACTGTAATAATGCTTGTCGGACTTCAAGGTGCAGGAAAAACTACCATGTGTGGTAAATTGGCGCTTCAACTTAGGAAAAAGAATAAGAAACCCCTTCTAGCAGCTTGTGATATATATAGACCTGCTGCAATAAAACAACTTCAAGTAGTTGGAAAAGAAATAGATGTTCCAGTATTTTCAATGGGAGATAAGGTAACAGCAGTAGATATATGTAAAGGGGCTTTAGAATATGCAAAAAACAACAATTTAAATGTAGTTATAATAGATACAGCAGGTAGACTTCAAATAGATGAAGAACTTATGGGTGAATTGAAGCAAATTAAGGAAAATATAAACCCTGATGAAATTATGCTTGTAGTAGATGCAATGACAGGTCAAGATGCAGTTAATGTGGCTTCCAGCTTTAACGAGCAGTTAAATATAAGTGGAGTCATACTTACAAAATTAGACGGAGATACAAGGGGTGGAGCAGCACTATCCATAAGAGCTATGACTGATAAACCTATAAAATTTGTAGGTATGGGAGAAAAAATGAATGACCTTCAAGTATTCTATCCAGATAGAATGGCCTCGAGAATACTTGGCATGGGGGATGTGCTTTCGCTTATAGAAAAAGCACAGCAGTCTATAGATAAAGAAGAAGCTGAGAAGTTAGGAAATAGAATGCTGAATAAGGAGTTTAACTTTGAAGATTTTTTGGCTATAATGCAGCAGACTAAAAAAATGGGACCTATAAGTAAGCTTATGGAGATGGTACCAGGAGTTAATATGAAGGAATTGAAGGGAGTAGATTTTTCCAAGGGAGAACAGGAACTTGCAAAAATCGAATGTATAATTAATTCCATGACAGTAAAGGAAAGAAGAAATCCTTCTATTATAAGTGGTTCGTCTTCAAGAAAAAAGAGAATAGCATTGGGTTCTGGTACTACTATACAGATGGTAAATAAACTTCTAAAGGATTTTGAAAAGATTAAGAAGACTATGAAACAGTTAAATGGAATGAAAAAAGGATTTAAGAAGGGATTATTTGGAAAAATGCCTTTTTAAAATAGAGATTTATTGATATGAAAGCCATATGCTTTAATATTTTAAGGAGGTGATTATTAATGGCTGTAAAGATAAGATTGAGAAGAATGGGTGCTAAAAAAGCTCCATTTTATAGAATAGTTGTGGCAGATTCTAGATGTCCAAGAGATGGAAGATTTATAGAAGAAATAGGATACTATAATCCTACAACTGATCCAACCACTGTTAAATTTGACGAAGAAAAAGCTGTCAAATGGATAAAAGATGGTGCTCAACCAACTGATGTTATAAAAAAGCTTTTTGATAAAGCTGGGCTAAAAGATAAGCTTGATAAGTAATAACTGGGGGTGTATTGAGTGAAAGAGTTAGTGGAAATTATTGCTAAGTCATTAGTGGATAACCCAGATATGGTTCAAGTAAATGAAATTGCAGGTGAGCAATCTATAATTCTTGAATTAAAAGTTGCACCAGATGATATGGGAAAGGTAATAGGAAAACAGGGAAGAATAGCCAAGGCTATAAGAACTGTTGTAAAAGCAGCGGCTATAAAAGAGAATAAAAGAGTTGTTGTAGAGATAATATAAGAGTTAGATATTCTAACTCTTATATTTATATATATAATTTTAAAATTAAGCGAAGGGAGTGAAATTATCCTCTTTTAGAAATTAAGCTTGAAACCTTAATTTTTGATATGCGGGATATTGTTCTATGAAAGATTTTATAACTGTAGGACAGATAATAAATACTCATGGAATAAAAGGAGAATTAAAGGTGTATCCTTTAACTGATGATATTGAAAGATTTAAAAAATTAAAATCTGCATATATAGATGGTACACTAAAAAATATAATAGAATGTAAACTCCAGTCAAAGAAGGTTATACTTAAAATTGAGGGTATAGATTCTATAGAAGAAGCTATGGCTTATAAACAAAAATATATAGAAATTCCACGAAATGATGCAGTTAAATTAGAAGAAGGAACATATTTTATTACAGATATAATAGGATGCAGTGTAGTGGATGAGGATGGAACTTTTTATGGCAAGGTTGGGGATGTAATTCATACCCATAATAATGATGTTTACTGGATAAAGGGAGAAAATGAGCTTTTAATTCCTGCTATAGAAAATGTTGTAGTCAGCATAGACGTAGAAAAAGAAGAGATAGTTATAAAGCCGGTGAAAACATGGATGTAAAAATAGATATATTGACACTTTTTCCTGAAATGTTTGACATATTTAATTATAGTATAATTGGAAGAGCAATTAACAAAGGTATTTTGCAAATAAATACTTTTGATATAAGAGAATTTACCATAGATAAGCATAGAAAAGTAGATGATTATCCCTATGGTGGAGGAGCAGGAATGGTGATGGCCGCCCAGCCAATTGTAGACTGTATAAGAAAAGTTAAATGTCAAAATAATGGAAAAGTGATTTATCTAGGCCCTCGAGGAAAAACTTTTAACCAGTCTATGGCTAAAGAATTTTCAAAAGAGAGGGAAATGATATTTTTATGTGGACATTATGAGGGAATAGATGAAAGAGTTTATAAATATATAGACACTGAAATATCTATAGGAGATTTCGTAATAACTGGGGGAGAAATGGCATGTATTCCAGTTGTAGATAGTATATGTAGAATGATTCCTGGTGTACTTGCCAAAAGCGAAAGCTATATGGAAGAATCTTTTTATAATGGATCACTAGAATATCCACAGTATACTAGACCGGAATGTTTTGAGGGAGATAACGTACCAGAGGTTCTTTTATCTGGTCACCATGAAAATATAAAAAAATGGAGACGAATGAAATCGCTTGTAATAACTAAAAGTAAGAGACCAGATTTATTTGAAAAACTTAAATTATCCACAGAAGACAAAAAACTCATTGACTTATATAAAAAGAACATATAATGTAAATTTTTAATTATATATTGAATTTGATATGTAAATATGCTAGAATGTATTTTGTGTGCTATACAGACGTTCCTCTATCTGCTATAAGCTGGGTAAGAACGTTGAATAATTATTAGGAGGTAATGCACAGTGTTAGAAATAATAAAACAAATAGAAAATGAACAGATAAGAACAGATCTTCCAAAATTCAATGTAGGTGATACAGTAAAAGTTCATGTAAAGATTAAAGAAGGAAATAGAGAAAGAATACAGGTTTTCGAAGGTGTAGTTTTAAAAAGACAAAACGGTGGAATAAGAGAAACCTTTACTGTTAGAAGAGTTGCTTATGGTGTTGGTGTTGAAAGAACTTTTCCAGTAAATGCTCCTATAATAGATAAAATAGATGTAATTAGAAGAGGTAAAGTTAGAAGAGCTAAATTATACTATTTAAGAGATAGAGTAGGTAAAGCAGCTAAAGTTAAAGAAATATTAAAATAAGAAAAGGGGGCTTTATAAAGTCCTTTTTTTATATTTAAGGTGGTGTAAAGTTTTTATGAAGGAATTGCTAGATTTAGGTAAATCCATACTGGTAGCTATAATAGCAGCATTTTTAATTATAACTTTTGTATTTGAAACTGTAAGTGTAGATGGGCATTCTATGGATCCAACTTTAAATAATAAGGATAGATTAATTGTAGAAAAAGTTAGCTATTATTTTAGGGCTCCAAAGCCTGGTGATATAGTTGTAATAAAGTACCCTGCAAATCCTAAAGAAAAGTTTATTAAAAGAGTAGTTGCAGTAGGTGGAGACAAAGTTAAGATTGAAAATGGAAAACTTTATGTAAATGATGTGGCTAAAAATGAACCTTATATATTAGAACCTATGGTTACAGGAGACTTTAATGAAGTTACTGTACCTAATAATACGGTATTCGTACTTGGAGATAATAGAAATAACAGCAGGGATAGTAGATTTTCTGATGTAGGATTTGTAAATTATAAACTGGTAGTGGGAAGAGCTGCTTTTAGGATATATCCATTTAGCAGATTTGGAACGTTGAAGTCGGCCCATAAGTAGAAAGGAAGAAATTATATGGATATAAATTGGTTTCCAGGGCATATGGCCAAGACAAAAAGAGAGATGAAACAAAATCTTAAGTTGGTAGATGCAGTTATAGAGATAAGGGATGCTAGGATAATAAGGTCCAGCAAAAATCCAGAGGTAGATGATATTTGTGGATCAAAACCTAGAATAATACTTCTAAATAAGAATGATCTAAGTGAGGATAGTGTAACCAAAAAATGGATTAAATATTTATCAAATAAAAACATCAAGGCTCTTGCTGTAAATTCAAATACAGGACAGGGTATTAAAAGTATAAAACCATTATTAGATGAGCTCTTAAAAGAAAAGCATGATAGAATGAACAATAAGGGCATTTTAGGTATAACTGATAGGGTAATGGTAGTAGGTATACCTAATGTAGGTAAATCTTCATTTATAAACAAAATGGCTAAAAACAGCATAGCAAAAACAGGAGATAAGCCGGGAGTCACAAGGAGCAAGCAGTGGATTAAAACTAAGCTTGGAATAGAACTAATGGACACACCTGGAATATTATGGCCTAAGCTGGAAAGCCAGGAAACTCAGCTACATTTAGCCTTTACGGGAGCTATAAAGGATGAAATCATGGATATTGAAGAGCTTGCATTAAGTCTTTTGAAGGACTTATGTGAAAGATATCCTAAAAGGCTAATGGACAGATATAAGTTATCTGAATTAAGTGAAGATCCTTTAGTAAATATGGATAATATAGCAAGAAAGAGAGGAGCTATAGTATCTGGAGGAAAGATAGATTACAATAGAGTTTCTGTTATAATTTTGGATGAATTTAGAGGAGGAAAGCTAGGACCTATTTCTCTTGAAGATCCATTAGATTTTAATTGAATTAAACTTCTGAAAGGTGTATTTTAAATAATGGAAGATAGCGAAAGTGTAGATTTTGATATAAATAAAGAAAATTTTTCGTGGAATGAACTAGAAAATTTTAAATTCGATAAAATAAAGTATGCAATAAAAAATTTAGAAGAAGGCTATTTTGACTTAAATGAGGATGAAATCAAAAAAGTTATAGGAAATTTAAAGTTAGACAAAAGAAAAAATGTAAGGTCGTTGTCTTCAAGTTTTTACAAATTCATTTTAAATAAAAATTCAGAGATTTCCAGAGTAAGAAAAATGTATGAATTTGATAAGTCTTTTGGAAATCATATATATACAGCTGGTGTAGATGAAGTTGGAAGGGGGCCTTTGGCAGGTCCAATAGCTGCTGGGGCAGTGATACTTAATTTGAATTATAATGAAGATAGAGAATTAATTTTAGGTATAAAGGATTCTAAAAAGCTTACGCCAAAACGTAGATGTGAGCTTGCAAAGGTTATAAAAGAAAGGGCGCTTGCTTATAATATTGCGGTTATAAACAATATTGAAATAGATAAGAGGGGAATATCCTGGTGTAATAATGAAGTACTAAAGAGAGCAGTAGAAGGTCTCAAATTACCTGTAACCATGGCATTATCTGATGGGTATGCAGTAAAAAACTTGTCCACTAATAATGAGTTTGTAATAAAAGGTGATACGAAGAGTGCTAGTATAGCTGCAGCTTCAATTATTGCGAAAGTATACAGGGATAGTCTCATGGAAGAATACTCTCATCTGTATACAAATTATAAGTTTGAACAAAATTCTGGATATGGAACTAAAGATCATATAGAATCTATAAAAAAATATGGAATTTGTAAAATACATAGAGTAAGTTTTTTAAAAAATATATTGTAGATAAGTTTATATTTCAAAGGCATCTTTAATTAGCTTTATAGATGAAATGCCGTCATGAGGCTTAACCATAACTTCTATTACATCAAACCTAAAATTGAATTTAAATAGCTTTTTTTTAGCTATATACATTTTAGCAGTATTACATATTCTTATACGTTTGGTGTAATTTACGGCTTCACCAGGACTGCCATATTGAGTATTACATCGTGTTTTCACTTCTATAAAGCAAATATAATTTCCGTCTTTTCCTATTATATCGATTTCCCCAAGTTTACAATGAAAATTTCTTTCTAGCAGAGTATATCCAATTTGCTTGAGATAAATTTCAGCTATATCCTCCCCTAGAGAACCTATATCTTTATTAAAAGAATGCATAAAAATCTCCTTTTATTTTTAAATTATGAATACGATTACCATAGACTAGATATACTTATTAAGCCTGTTTTTAAACTATGTACAACATCAGGTATATATATATTTATGAAAATCAATAAAAAGAATATAGAAAGTACGCTTCCAATACTTATGATATCAGAATTTTTGTTTTGTATTCCAGTAAAAAATAATATGAAACTGAAAAACATACCAAGTATAACAAGTAAAAAATACATACACATCACTCCTATTAAATTGATTTTATGTAAAAAAATAACTTAATTTTATTATACAATTTTTATAACTTAAAATAAAGCTCTTTGAGGAGTTTTATGGAAATTACAAAAATTTTTCATCTAAAAATTTTCTATAGTGAAGAGCTTCTGCTAGGTGGGATTCTTGTATTTTTTTGCTATTGTTTAAATCAGCTATAGTTCTAGCTACTTTTAATATTCTGCTATAAGCTCTGGTTGTTAAGTTGTACTTAATATAAATTGATTTTATAAGTAACAGACATCTTTCATCTAGATTGCAGTATTTTCTTATTAATTTGCTGCTCATTTCTGAATTGTAGTGTATTCCTTCATTTTTAAATCTTTGTTTTTGAATTCTTCTTGCCTTTTCTACTCGGCTTTTTATATTTTTAGAAGGTTCACCTCTGGAGCAATTTTCAATATCTTTGAAGTCTAGAGAATTTACGAAAGTAAATAAATCTATCCTATCTAGAATAGGTCCGGATAGTTTTGATATATATCTTTTCCTTTGAAAATCAGTACAATTACACTCCTTTTTAGAGGCAAAATTTCCACAGGGACATGGATTAGTGGCTAATACAGTCATAAAATTACAGGGAAAGGTTACCCTACCATATGCTCTATTTATAGTTATCTTTTTTTCTTCTAAAGGTTGCCTTAAAGTTTCAAGGACATTTTTCTTAAATTCTAAAATTTCATCTAAAAAAAGTACTCCATTATGAGCTAGGGATATTTCACCAGGCATTAAATTTTTTCCACCTCCTATTAGAGAAGCAGTTGTACTTGTATGGTGTGGATTTCTAAAGGGAGGTCTTGTTATTAGACCTTCATTTTTGTTTAAACTTCCAGTTACACTGTATATTTTAGTTACTTCTAGAGCATCCTCATAACTCAAATTTGGTAGGATAGTTGGAATCCTCTTTGCCATCATAGTCTTACCAGATCCGGGAGGACCTATCATAAGTATATTATGATTTCCTGCAGCAGCAACTTCTAAAGCCCTTTTACAGCTTTCTTGTCCTAATATATCTGAAAAATCTAATGCATTTTTACTTTCAACATTTATTGTTTTATGATTAAATGGTACCAAATCTCTATATTTTATAAAATACACAACTTCCTTTAAATTATTGAATGCATAGCAATTAATTTTATTTATGGCAGAGCATTCTTCTGCATTTCCTATAGGAACTATAAAATTCTTAATATTGTTTTTCATACCTTCTATTGTTATAGGAAGAACACCTCTTACCTTGTTAAGTTCTCCAGATAAAGACAATTCACCCATGATTAAAAAGTTTCTACAATCAGCAAAGTTTATTTGATTTGTAGCCATTAATATACCAAGGGCTATAGGTAAGTCAAATAAAGATCCAACTTTTCGCATATCAGCAGGAGCTAAGTTTACTATTATTTTTTTTACAGGAAATTCAAAACCTGAATTTATGATAGAAGCTTTAACTCTCTCTTTAGATTCTTTTACAGAAGTATCCGCAAGACCTACTATATTAAAGCAGGGAAGCCCTCTTTCTATATCTACTTCTACGGATACTATATTTCCTTCTACACCTAAAAATGAAGCTGTATTTAGTTTAACTGCCATAATTATTATCACCTCTACTTAATTCTTGACAATAAATTTGCATTTTAAACTTTTAAATATAGGTGGGAATAAATCAAATTATGAAGCTAATACTAATTTTGATTTGAATAAAATGTATGGATTATGAGCATAATTTTTACATAATTATAGATATGGGATGTGAATAATATATGAATATATATGATTTGTGGTTTGCTTGTGTTAAAATATCAAATAAGTTGAAAATTTCTATCTTAAAAAAATTTAAAAGTACAAGGGAAATATATATTCACAGTATTTACAATGATGATTTTACACTTTTACGTAAAAGTTATCCTAAAATATACGATGAACTTAAAAAGGCTTGGAATAGTTATGAATTGGAGAATATGCTGCAATACTGCAGTACAAATGGAATTAATGCTATAAACTTTTGTGATAAAGTATATCCTGAGAGATTAAAAAATTATGAGGATTCTCCAGCAGTTTTATTTTATAAAGGAAATATAAAAAAACTCAATGATAATTTTAGTGTATCTATTGTAGGTGCTAGGGATTGTAGTTTGTATGGTAAAAATTTAGCTACATTAATAAGTAGGGAAGTTGCTGTAAATAATATAAATATAATAAGTGGTATGGCAAGAGGAGTTGATAGCTATGCACAGAATGCAGCCGTTGAAAAAAATGGATATACCTGTGCTGTGCTTGGATCAGGGGTAGATGTTATATATCCCAGACAAAATAGAAAGTTATATGAAAATATCTTGAAGGGAGGATGTGTGCTGTCAGAGTTTGTTCCTAAGACAAAACCTTATTATTATAATTTTCCACTTAGAAATAGAATTATAAGTGGATTGAGTGATGTGGTAATTGTAATTGAAGCAGGGGATAAAAGTGGAGCACTAATAACAGCAAGCTGTGCTTTGGAACAGGGTAAAGATGTTATGGCAGTACCAGGATCTATATTTTCTTCTAAGAGTAGGGGAACGAATAAACTTATAAAAGATGGAGCCTATGTATTTACATGTTTAGAGGACTTATTTGATATATTACCTGTAGAGTATATGAATAAGACTTGTGAAAAAAAGCATAAATTAAGCTGTAAAGAAGAAAAAATATGTAATGTAATAGGACATATTCCCATGCATATAGATGAAATAAGTAGAATAACTAATGTTGACATAAAACGATTATATGAGTTATTATTTGAATTGCAGTTAAAAGGTGAAATAATGTGTCTTGCAGGTAATTATTATGTAAAAGCTGAAGGCAGCGAGAGTATTACAAGATAGTACATATAATTTAATTAAAAATAATATTTAGTCAAGGGTTTAAATATGATGGCTAAAATCTAAGGGGGGTGTACACTCTGGAGTGAGCTTAAATATGCCAGAGTATATATAAATGGGACAAAAATTAGTTATAGTTGAATCACCAGCAAAGGCTAAAACCATAGGAAAATATTTAGGTAAAAATTATGTAGTCAAGGCTTCAATGGGCCATGTTAGGGATCTTCCCAAAAGTCAACTGGGAGTTGATATAGATAATGAATATACTCCTAAATATATAACTATAAGAGGAAAAGGTGAGCTTTTAGATAAGCTGAGAAAAGAAGCAAAGAAAAGTGAAAAAGTCTATTTGGCTACTGACCCTGATAGAGAAGGGGAAGCTATTTCCTGGCATCTATCTCATGCGTTAAAATTAGATGAAAATGAAAAGTGTAGAATAGAATTTCACGAAATTACAAAAAATGCTGTAAAAAGTTCAATAAAATCTGCTAGATTAATAAATATAAATTTAGTTAATGCACAGCAGGCTAGGAGAGTACTTGACAGGCTAGTTGGATACAAGATAAGCCCTATACTTTGGAGAAAAATTAAATGGGGTCTAAGTGCAGGAAGAGTACAATCAGTAGCTCTCAAAATGATATGTGAGAGAGAAAAGAAAATAGTAGATTTTGTGCCACAGGAATACTGGACTATAGAATGTGAACTTCATAAAGAAAATGAGAGTAAATGTTTTAATGTAAAGCTTACTACATTTAATAAGAAAAAAATTGAAATTGGTAGTAAAGATGAAGTAGATAAAATTATAGAAGAGTTAAAACAAGGACAATTTATTGTAAAATCAATAAAAAATACTAATAAAAATAGGACTCCTCTTCCTCCATTTACTACAAGTACATTACAGCAAGATGCCTACAAAAAATTAAATTTTTCTACTAAACGAACTATGTCCATAGCCCAACAGATATATGAAGGAGTGGACATAAAAGGGTATGGAACTATAGGTCTTATCACATATATGAGAACTGATTCAGTTAGAATAGCACAAGAGGCTCAGGAAGCTTGTAGAGATTTTGTAGCAAATAAATTTGGAAAGGAGTATATTGAAGAAAAGCCTAGAAACTTTAAAAGTAAAAAAAATATACAGGATGCGCATGAAGCTATAAGACCTACTAATGTAGAAATAACACCTGAAATAGCAAAGGAAAATTTAAAACCAGAACAGTATAAACTTTATAATTTAATATGGAATAGATTTGTAGCAAGTCAAATGTCATCCTGCCAGATCGATGTTAAATCCATAGATATAGTGAATAGCAATTATGGATTAAAAGTCAGTGGATCACGAATAAAATTTGACGGATTTATGAAAGTATACAAATATGCCACAGAAGAAGAAAAATCCGATATATCCCTCCCTAAGCTTGAAGAAGGAGAGAAATTATTAAGAAAGTCTATAGATGGAAAGCAGCATTTTACACAACCTCCAGCTAGATTTTCTGAGGCATCTCTTGTAAAAACCTTAGAAGAAAATGGAATAGGTAGGCCTAGCACTTATGCTCCAATTTTATCAACTCTTTTGGATAGAAAATATATACAGAGGGAAAAGAAAACTTTAATTCCAACTGAACTAGGAGATATAGTTAATAATATAGTAAGTCAGTATTTTAAGCAGGTAGTAGATGTGGAATTTACTGCTGCAATGGAGTCCAAGTTAGATAGTGTTGAAGATGGAAAAGATGATTGGAGAAAAGTAGTAGGTGAATTTTATGAGCCTTTAAAAAAATCCATTGAAATAGCAGAAAAGGAAGTTGCTAGAATTACTATAGAAGATAAGGTTACAGATATAAAGTGCGATAAATGTGGTAGAAATATGGTTATAAAGCATGGAAGATTTGGAGATTTTCTAGCATGCCCAGGATATCCGGAATGTAAGAATACAAAACCAATAGTGGAAGAGTTGGATGTAAAATGTCCTAAATGTCAGGGAAAAGTTTTGATAAAAAGAAGTAGAAAAGGCAGAAAGTTTTATGGGTGCAGTAATTACCCTGACTGTGATTTTGTAAGTTGGTTTGAACCTACAAATGAAAAGTGTAAGGAATGTGGAAATTATATGGTGAAAAAATATAATAAATCCAAAGGAAATTATTTGGAATGTTCTAATTCAGAATGTAAACACAGGGAATATAAAGCTGTGGAAGATGGAGATGAAAAAACAGCTAAGTAAAAGTTATATATTTTACATTTTAATAAACATTTAAAATAAAAACTAGTTAAAAGTATAATTTTCGAGTGTAAATAAAGGTAAAATCTAGTCGAATTAAAATGATTATATTGAATTAAAATCATTATTATGTTATCATAATTAATGAATAAAGAATAATTCTAAATATTTCAAAAAGTCTAAATTATTAATAATGTAATTAAAGAAAATTTTTTATGCGGATATTTGCAAAAGATATATCTTTTTTATTAATAGGTAGAAATGTATATGCAATGTTTATGTGTAAGAGATAATGCAGTGGTAACAAGGAGGGTTATAAATGTCAACACTATTAGACAAAACAAGAAAATTGAACAAGATATTACAGAAGTCAGGAACAGAACCAGTAGCTTTTGAAGATATATGTAAATTGTTAAGTGAAGTTTTGGAATGTAACGTTTATATTATAAGTAGAAGAGGGAAAATATTAGGATATAATTTTCCAGATGGTTTTGAATGTTATATGCTTAAGGAGAAAGTAATAAATGAAATGAAATTCCCTGAGCAGTATAATAATAAGCTTTTAAATGTACATGAGACTTTGGCCAATTTAAGTAATAATGGAATTTGTGTTTTTGAAGATGGAACTCCCTGTGATATAGATAATAAGCTTACAACTATAGTTCCTATAGTAGGTAATAGAGAAAGATTAGGAACCTTATTATTAGCAAGTTTTGGAGAAAAATTTACTGATGAAGATCTAGTATTAGGGGAATATAGTGCAACTATAATTGGACTTGAGATATTAAGATCTAAAAATGAAGAAATAGAAGAGGAAGCTAGAAAGAAAGCAGTAGTTCAATTAGCTATTGGGACTTTGTCGTACTCAGAATTGGAAGCAGTGGAACATATATTCAGTGAGTTGGATGGAAATGAAGGATTACTTGTAGCATCAAAAATAGCTGATAAGGTTGGAATAACCAGGTCTGTTATTGTAAATGCACTTAGAAAATTTGAAAGTGCAGGAGTTATAGAATCTAGGTCACTTGGAATGAAGGGGACTCATATTAAGATATTAAATGAAAAATTAATGGATGAGTTGAAGAAGATAAAGTGATTCTTAGGTTCAGGTGGAGTTTGCTTATAAGGAATACTTTTTCTCTACTGAACCTTATTAACAATATTCTTAGTGTCTTTAGCACTTAGAATACGTTATCCTTTAGGGGAAGAACTTATCCAGGCACGTAACAGTGCTTATCGCCCACTTTGAAGAAAATGGTGGTTAGCAATGGTAGCGATCGGATAAAATAAAAAATACTAATTTTTTGTTGAATACATTTAAGCCTTGTGGTATACTACATAAGGTAATTAATACACACATTATCTAATTCACAAAAAGGTGCCAAAAGGTATTTTGTGAATATGAAGATGATGGAGGAAAAACCTAGGAGGGAAAAATTAATGTCAGTTATTTCAATGAAACAATTATTAGAAGCAGGTGTTCATTTCGGACATCAAACAAGAAGATGGAACCCTAAAATGGCTCCTTATATTTTTACAGAGAGAAATGGAATCTATATAATAGATTTGCAGAAAACAGTAAAAAAGGTAGAAGAAGCTTATAATTTTATAAGGGAAATTGCATCAGAAGGAAAAGATATATTATTTATTGGAACTAAAAAGCAAGCCCAAGAAGCTATTAAAGAAGAAGCAAAAAGAAGCAATATGCATTATGTAAACAACAGATGGCTTGGAGGTATGCTTACAAACTTTGCAACTATAAAGACAAGAATAGCTAAATTAGAAGAGTTAGAGAAAATGGAAGAAGACGGAACATTTGAAGTTCTTCCTAAAAAAGAAGTTATAAAGTTAAATAATGAAAAAGAAAAGTTAGAGAAAAATTTAGGTGGAATAAAGACAATGAATGCTGAAAATGTAGGAGCACTTTTCATTGTTGATCCAAGAAAAGAAAAGAATGCTATATCTGAAGCTAAAATTTTAGGCATTCCAGTAGTAGCTATAGTTGATACAAATTGTGATCCTGACGAAATAGATTATGTTATACCTGGAAATGACGATGCAATAAGAGCTGTAAAATTAATTACATCTAAAGTTGCAGATGCAGTAATGGAAGGAAGACAGGGAGAACAATTAGCTGAAGAAGAATAATATATGAAAATTAGAGAATGTTTATATATAGGTCGAATACAAGTAGGAGAGGAGCTGAAAAACCGTTGATTGGCAATTGCTTAAAAATTATGATTGCCATATAAGTAGGGTGTAATGCATCCGAATTTACGCTCTGGGAGTGTCAGACCAAGAGAAGACAAAACTTCAGACACTGTGAGCAGAGAAGTAAGCTATAAGGTTTTATTGCGTTTTTGGATAATTTATAGCTTTTAGATGACGGAATATAATTATGATAACTGCACAGATGGTAAAAGAACTTAGAGAAAGAACCGGAGCAGGAATGATGAACTGCAAAAAAGCTTTAAATGAAGCAAATGGTGATACTGAAAAAGCCATTGAAATATTAAGAGAAAAGGGTCTATCAGCTGCAGCTAAAAAATCTGGCAGAGTAGCTTCTGAAGGACTAGTTAAAACATACATTTCAGAGGATGGAAAAATTGCTTCAATAGTAGAAGTAAACTGCGAAACAGACTTTGTATCTGTAAATGAAGATTTTGTAGGTTTTGCAGATAATATAGCAAAACAGGCAGCTTTAACAAGTGCAACTACTGTAGAAGAATTAGAAAAAGAAAAATATATAGCAGATGATACTAAGACTGTAAAAGATGCATTAGTAGACTTAATTGCAAAATTAGGTGAAAATATGACACTTAGAAGATTTAAGAAATTTTCTGTTTCAAAGGGCTTAATCGAAAGCTATATTCACGGCGGCGGAAGAATAGGAGTTTTGGTTAAACTTGAATGTGAAAATGAAAGTCCTGTTCTAAAGGAAGTTGCAAAAGATGTAGCTATGCAGGTAGCTGCTGCTAATCCACTATTCTTAGATAAGAATACAGTTGATACTGATGCTTTAGAAAAGGAAAAAGAAATATATAAGGTTCAAGCTTTAAATGAAGGAAAACCAGAAAAAATTGTTGATAAGATAGTTATGGGAAAAGTTCAAAAATATTATAAAGAAAACTGCTTAGTAAATCAAGTATGGGTTAAGGATTCAGATTTTACTATAGATAAATACCTTAAAGATAAATCAAAGGAAGTTGGAGCTGAAATAAAGATTTCTGATTTTGTTAGATTTGAAAAAGGTGAAGGAATAGAGAAGAAAGAAGAAAACTTTGCCGAAGAGGTTCGTAAGCAGATGGAAGGTAAATAGTAACTGAAAAGAGAACACGCCGTGTTCTCTTTTTTTGGGGTATGAACTTTTTAAGTTTTATATTTCATTTTATCATAATTTGGAGGTATAATATAGATGGGTAATCTTAAATACAAAAGGGTAATGCTTAAACTTTCAGGGGAAGCTTTGGCAGGAGAAAAAGGATATGGACTGGATTTTGATGTAGCAAAAAGTATAGCAATTGAAATAAAAGAACTCACATCTATGGGAATATCAGTAGGAGTTGTTGTAGGTGGCGGTAATATCTGGAGAGGAAGAAGCGGAGAGGGTATGGACAGAACCACTGCAGATTATATGGGAATGCTTGCTACATGTATAAATGCTCTGGCACTTCAGGATTCATTGGAAAACTTAGGTGTAAATACTAGAGTTCAGACAGCTATCGAGATGAGAGAAGTAGCAGAACCATTTATAAGAAGAAGGGCAATGAGGCATTTAGAAAAAAATAGAGTAGTTATATTTGCTGCGGGCACTGGAAATCCGTATTTTTCAACAGATACGACTGCAGCTCTTAGGGCAGCAGAAATAGAGGCAGATGTTATACTTTTGGCTAAAAAAGTAGACGGTGTATATGACAAAGATCCTCATAAGTATAAAGACGCTCAAAAATTTGATAAGTTAACTTATATTGAAGTGTTGGATAAAGGACTTCAAGTTATGGATTCTACAGCTACATCACTTTGTATGGATAATGATATACCTATATTAGTATTTGGATTAGATAATCCAGAAAATATAAAAAAGATTGTTCTTGGAGAAAGAATTGGTACACTTGTTTGTAAAGAATAAAAATGAGGAGGTATTTTCTTATGATCAAGGATACTTTAAATAAAGCAGATGGAAAAATGGGTAAGACCATAGATGCTTTAAAAAGTGAATTAGCTTCTATGAAAGCAGGGAGGGCTAGTGCAGCACTACTTGATAGAATAGAGGCAGAATACTATGGTTCAATGACTCCTATAAATCAATTGGGAAACATATCTATTCCAGAACCAAGAGTACTTTGTATACAACCTTGGGATAAAACGGCCTTAAAGGCAATAGAAAAGGCAATATTGAAATCTGACCTAGGTATAAATCCATCCAATGATGGAGAAGTTATCAGATTGGTTATACCTGAACTTACAGAAGAAACTAGGAAAGATATAGTAAAGAATGTAAAGAAAGCAGGAGAAGATTCAAAGGTTGCTGTAAGAGCAATAAGAAGAGAGTGCAATGATAATATTAAAGCTCTTAAAAAAGAAAATGATATTTCTGAAGATGAAATAAAAAAGGCTGAGGCAGATGTTCAGAAAAAAACTGATGACTTTATAAAAAAGATAGATGAAATAATTAAAAAGAAAGAAAATGAAATTATGTCACTATAAAGCAAGCGGTTATTGTATAAAAAATATATTTAGATTTTTAAAACCTGCGCAAATCCGCAGGTTTTTGCTAAATATGCTTTTATCTAATGACTATCCCCTCTAATACTCATACGCACTCTGTTTATTAAAACTAAAACTTTGTATTGAAATGAGGTATACTATGGTAAAATTTTTTAATTTAAATAAAAACGAAGACCAGGACGATAGAGAAGTACATATTGATTTAAACAATATTCCCAAACATATAGCTATTATAATGGATGGAAATGGAAGATGGGCAAAAGAAAGAAATTTACCTAGAACTATGGGACATAGGGCAGCAGTAGAAGCTATAAGAGACATTGTGAAAGAGTGCAGTAAGTTAAATGTGAACTATTTAACATTATACGCTTTTTCTACAGAAAATTGGAAAAGACCTAAAGATGAAGTAAGTGCACTTATGAGGCTTTTAGTTGAATATTTAAAAAAGGAATTGAATGAATTAGATAAAAATAATGTTATCATAAATTGTATTGGAGATATAAGTAAGCTGCCTTTGGCCTGTCAAGAACAATTGATCATATCTTGTGAGAAAACTAAAACAAATACTGGACTTACTTTAAATTTAGCATTAAATTATGGTGGAAGATATGAAATCGTGAGAGCTTTTAAGCTCATGTATGAAGATATAAAATCTAAAAAAATAAATGAAGAAGATATAAATGAGGAAACTGTGTCAAAGTATCTGTATACTAAAGGTATGCCAGACCCTGATATTATAATAAGACCAAGTGGAGAACAGCGTTTAAGCAATTTTCTATTGTGGCAGTGTGCATACTCTGAGTTTTGGTATTCTGATATAAAATGGCCAGATTTTAAAAAGGAACATCTGTATAAAGCTATTTCTGATTATCAAAATAGAGATAGAAGATTTGGAGGATTAAAATAACTGTATATTGGGGATATAAGTTATAATTTTACTTAAAATCCCCATTGATACTTTATTCTATGGAGGTGGAGCTTTGAATAATAGATATTTAGGAGCATTTGCACTCATACCATTTATTTTAATATTATTCTTAGGGGGAATTTATTTAAAATATGGAATTATGATCATTTCTCTTATGGGAATGTATGAATTTTATAAAGTAATAAAACAAAAAAATATAAATTCTATAAATATAGTAGGTTATCTACTTTGCATATCCTACTATATAACCTTAAGAGTAGAGGCAAATTATAAATTTGTATTTTTTGCTATTATAGTGTCAATTTTTATGGCGCTTTGTATTCCAGTTTTAGATGTGGAATATAATTTTTTAGATGTAGCAACTACCTTGTTTGGTTTTCTATATGTGGCAGTATTTTTTAGCACTATAGTTTTAGTAAATAGCAGTAGTTATGGTAACTATTTAGTGTGGATTATAGTTATATCTTCCTGGTGCTGTGATACAGCAGCTTATTATACGGGTAAGTTTTTAGGTAAGAAAAAATTATGTCCTAAGGTGAGTCCTAAAAAGACTGTGGAAGGTTCTATAGGTGGAATAATTGGTAGTGCAGTGGCTTGTGGAATCTTTGGATTTTTTTCAATTCAAAGGGGTGTTCCTATATCATTTTATCATTATATAGTAATGGGAGTAATTTGTGGAGCATTTTGTCAGTTCGGGGATTTAGCAGCTTCTTCTATAAAGAGATATGTTGGAGTAAAGGACTATAGCAACCTTATACCAGGTCATGGTGGGATCTTAGATAGATTTGACAGCATACTTTTTTCAGGAGTTATAGTTTATTATTATCTAACCTTTGTAGCTGTAATTTAAGTAGCGAACCCAAATCTCTGATTTGGTGTGAGTCACTTACTCATTCGACCCAAGGGAGAAGGAGTTACATAAATTAGAACCCAAATCCTAACAAGTTAAGAATTAATAATGAAAAGTTAATAGTGAAGGATGATTTTTAGCTATCGCAAAAAATCTACATTAACTATTAATTAAAAAAATTTTACATGTGCGAAAGTTGAGTTAATAATAGAGAAATATATTCTATAAAAAGGATATGTTTCTCTATTATTTTATTTCATGTATTAGCTGTGAGTTTAATATAGATCATGTGCGTATTTATTTTATAGCATAAATATGGTATAGTTAATCATGTTAAAAATCTTAAAAATCTTATTTAATGTGTTATAAGGACTAGAGGAAAATGAGGAGTTGTTATGAATGAAGAGAATTTCAATAATTGGAGCCACAGGTTCTATAGGAACCCAAACTCTTGATGTACTTAGAAAACAAAAAGGAGATTTTCAGCTTATAGGTGTATCTGCAAATAGTAGTGTAGATAAACTTTTACATATAATAGATGAATTTAACCCCAAATATGCGGTGCTAACCGAAAAAGAATCATATTTAAAGATAAAAGATATTTTTAGTAATAAAAAATCAAATACAAAAATATTATTTGGAGTAGATGGATTAAATACTATAGCTAGTCTTCCTGAAGTTGATATGGTTGTAACATCTGTAGTTGGAATGATAGGTCTTGTACCAACTATAAAAGCAATTAAAGCGAAGAAAGACATAGCTTTAGCTAATAAGGAGACATTAGTTGTAGGAGGAGAACTGGTTACAAAATTATCGAAAGAAAATAATATAAAAATATTTCCTGTAGATTCAGAGCATAGTGCTGTTTTTCAATGCCTTCAGGGAAATAATTTTGACGAAGTTGCTAATTTGATTTTAACCGCTTCAGGTGGACCATTTAGGGGAAAAACAAAAGATCAACTCTCAAAAGTAACTGTAAAAGAGGCGTTGAATCATCCAAATTGGAGTATGGGAAAAAAGCTCACAATAGATTCTGCTACTCTTATGAATAAGGGACTTGAAGTTATAGAAGCTCACTTCTTATTTAACTTACCTTATGAAAATATAAAGGTTGTAGTTCATCCACAAAGTATAGTACATTCTATGGTGGAATATAGGGATGGAAGTGTTATGGCACAGCTTGCCACTGCAGATATGAGGTTACCTATACAATATGCACTGAATTATCCGAAAAGAAAGGAAGCTGTAATAGATAAATTGGACTTCTATAGCGTAGGAAATTTAAGTTTTGAAAAGCCTGATACAGATACATTCAGACCACTTAAATTAGCTTATGAAGCAGGGAGGATAGGAGGCACAATGCCAGCTATACTAAATTGTGCAAATGAGGAAGCAGTAAGTTTATTCCTTGCTAATAAAATAAATTTTTTGGATATAGGCAACATATTAGAAGAGTGTATGAATAAATTTACTTCACAAAGTACGTATACTCTGGATGATTTACTTGACCTAGAAATAAAAGTTAAGAAATATGTAAAAGATAAATTTATCAAATAAGAATTGGGAGGAATACCATTTGTATATAATAGCAGCGATAATAGCCTTTGGCGTATTGATTATAATTCATGAACTGGGACATTTTACTATGGCGAAATTAAATGGAGTAAAAGTAGAAGAATTTTCTATAGGAATGGGTCCTAAGCTCTTTGGAATAAAGGGCAAGGAAACGGAATATCATATAAGGCTTCTTCCTATTGGTGGTTATGTAAAGATGCTGGGTGATGAGGGTGAAAGTGATGACCCTAGGGCATTTAATAATAAAAGTCCTCTTAGAAAACTTAGTGTAGTAACAGCTGGACCCATAATGAATTTTGTACTTGGAGTTATACTATTTGCAATAATAGCTTCTGCGAGGGGGTATCTGTCTCCTATAGTGAGTAAAGTAATGCCAAATCAACCTGCAGCTTTAGCGGGTATAAAGCTAGGAGATAAAATAACTAGGGTAAATAATTCAAAGATATCTACCTGGGAAGACTTTGTAACAGAAGTTTATACTGCAGGAGGAAATCCAATTAATATAACTTATGAACGTAATGGAAACACAAATCAGGTAAGAGTTATTCCAATAAAAGATAAAAAAGAAAATAGGTATGTTGTAGGTATTGAATCAACTCAAGTCACTAAGCCTACTTTGGGGCAGTCAGTATCCTATGGGTTTATAGAAACTAAATCCCTAATCAAGCAGACATTTAGTTTTTTTAAAACACTATTTAGAGGAAAAGCATCTATGAATGATGTAGGGGGACCTGTTACTATAATAAAAATATCAGGTGCAGCAGCAAAAGCAGGAATATTGAGTTTGATGGCATTTTCAGCTTATATAAGTATACAGCTTGCTATATTTAACATAATACCTTTTCCAGCTTTGGATGGAGGATATATATTTTTATTTTTGTTTGAAATAATAACAGGTAAAAAAGTAGATGAAAATAAGGTTGGAACGATAAATTATGTTGGATTTGCAATACTTATGGCACTTATGGTACTAGTTACCGTAAAGGATATATTCTATCCTATAAAATTTTAAGAAATGCTTAATTGTGAATTGAATAAATTGGTGGTGAAATTTTGAATAGAGTAAAAAAGAAAACAGTAAAGGTAGGCAATATATTTTTAGGTGGAGATTTTCCAGTAGCCGTACAATCTATGACAAATACGGATACTAGGGATGTAGAAGCCACTACAGCTCAGATATTTCAGCTAAAAGAAGCAGGTTGTGATATCGTCAGATGTGCGGTGCCTGATGATATAGCTTGCAATTCCATGAAAAAAATCATAGAAAGAGTAGATATTCCACTTGTAGCAGATATACATTTTGATTATAAGTTGGCGCTTAAATCTATAGAAAATGGGATATCTGCACTTAGAATAAATCCTGGAAATATTGGAAGCATAGAAAGAGTACGAGAAGTGGCAAGAGCAGCAAAAGAAGCTAATATTCCAATTAGAATAGGGGTAAACTCTGGATCATTAAAAAAGGATATTTTAAATAAATATGGTAGAGTTTGTTCGGATGCACTAGTAGATAGTGCTCTAGAACATGTAAAAATTTTCGAAAACGTAGGATTTTATGATATAGTCATATCCATAAAATCTTCAAATGTAAATCAAATGATAGAAAGTTATAGAAAAATATCTCAAATTGTAAATTATCCACTTCACCTTGGAGTAACAGAAGCAGGAACTATTTGGCGAGGAACTATAAAATCAAGCATAGGCATAGGTACTCTTTTGATGGAAGGTATAGGAGACACTATAAGAGTATCCCTTACAGGAAATCCAGTGGAAGAAGTAAGAGTGGGAAAAGAAATATTAAAATCCTGTGGAATTATAAAAGAAGGTGTGGAATTTATATCATGTCCCACCTGTGGTAGAACTGAAATTGATTTAATTAAAATAGCTGAGCAAGTGGAAAAAAGACTTTTAAATATGCATAAAAACATAAAGGTTGCTGTTATGGGATGTGTAGTAAATGGACCAGGTGAGGCTCGGGAAGCAGATATTGGTATAGCAGGTGGCAAAGGTGAAGGCATTATATTTAAAAAAGGAAAAATAGTAAAAAAAGTAAGTGAGGAAAATTTAGTAAAATCACTTATAGAAGAGATAAAAAACATTTGATTTTTACATGATTAATTCAAATTATTTACATTTAGGGTAACCTTGTGAATAATTTTTCTTGAAATAAAAATTACAGTGTGTTAAAATATAAATGGTAAATCTACAGAAGTTTATTTAGAATGTAGGAGTGGGTTTTAACCCGCTCTTTCTATTTGTGAAAAACGCAGCGAAAGTTGCGTTTTTAAATTTAATTAGCTATTTAACATTTTTTTTAGCAAGATTGTATAACATAAACGTATAACCTGTAAATGGAGGAGGATTTAAATGACAAAAAATACTTTTATGGAAAGAATGTCAGCATTAATACAACCTATAGTTAATAATTTAAATTATGAATTATACTATTTAGAGTTTAAAAAAGAAGGTAACAATAATTATTTAAGAATATACATAGATAAAAAAGAAGGAAACATATCATTAGAAGATTGTGAAAGTGTAAGTAGAGCAGTCAGTGATATGTTGGATAAAGAAGATCCTATAAAAGATCCTTATTACCTAGAAGTTTCATCACCAGGTGTAGAGAGAAAGCTATATACGGAAGAACACTTAAAAAGATACATTGGATATAGCGTACAGGTTAATATATCAGGACTTTTAAAAGGAAAGAAAAAATATGAGGGGGAACTTCTAGATTTTAATTCAAATGAATTGAAGATAAAATGTGAAGAAGAAGATATCGCTATTCCAAGGGACAAAATTTTAAACGTAAATTTAAAAGGTGATTTTTAGGGGAGGTATATTTTAAAATGAATCAGGAGTTTATAGAGGCCTTAAAAGAAATAGTTAAGGAAAAGGGAATAAGTGAGGATTTACTATTTACTACCATAGAGGATGCATTAGTAGCTGCGTATAAAAAGAATTATATGGGGCATGGAGCAGGTAGCCAAAATGTTAAGGTTACTATGAATAGAGAAAATGGAGAAATTCATGTGTATTCACAAAAAAATGTAGTAGAGGAAGTTTGTGATAAATTTGGTGAGATAAGTGTAGAAGATGCTAAAAGCATGGATTCAAGTTATGAGGTAGGTGATATAGCAAACATAGAAGTTACACCTAGAAAATTTGGAAGGGTAGCTGCACAGGCTGCAAAACAAGTAGTTATACAGAGGATAAAAGAAGAAGAAAGAAGAATTATATACAGTGATTTTGCGGAAAAGGAAGACGATATAATAACAGGTACAGTCATAAGAAAAGATAAAAATAATGTACTTATAGATTTAGGAAAGACAGAAGCAGTACTTGGACCAAATGAGCAGATACCGGGAGAAAAGTATAACTTCAATGACAAACTCAAATTATATATTATTGAAGTAAAGAATACTACAAAGGGAGCTCAAATTGTAATATCGAGGACTCATCCTGGACTTATAAAGAGATTGTTTGAACTAGAAGTACCTGAGATATTTGATGGAACGGTTGATATAAAGTCCATAGCAAGGGAAGCTGGTTCTAGAACAAAAATTGCAGTACACTCTAACGATGAAAATGTAGATCCTATGGGAGCTTGTGTAGGACCTAAAGGAGTAAGGGTTCAAAATATAGTAAACGAGCTAAAAAATGAAAAGATAGATATAATAAAGTGGAGCAAACTTCCAGAAGAGTATATAGCTAATTCACTAAGTCCTGCCAAGGTATTGGATGTGGATTTAAATGAAGACATTAAATTTGCACAAATTGTAGTAGATGACAATCAGTTATCTCTGGCTATAGGTAAAGAAGGTCAAAATGTAAGATTGGCAGCAAAGCTTACAGGATGGAAAATAGACATAAAGAGCAAATCACAGGTTGAGACGCAAAATGAAGAAAATTAATTAAGGTGGTGTTTAGAATGAAGCAAAAAAAAGTACCACAGAGAATGTGTACAGGATGCATGGAAATGAAACCAAAAAAAGAACTCATACGAATAGTAAAAAGCAAAGAGGGAGAAGTTTCTGTAGACCCTACAGGAAAGAAAAATGGTAGGGGAGCTTATGTATGCAAAAATGTGGAATGTTTGGAGAAAGCTTTTAAGAACAAAAGGCTCCAGAAAAATCTTGAAATTCAGATAGACGAAACCTTATACCAAAGTTTAAAGGAACAGATAGAAAATGGTAGATAAATTTCTTCAGTTTATGGGATTAATAAAGCGTGCAGGAAAACTTTTAGAGGGATATAATAAATGTGAAGAAGCAATCAGGAGGAATAGAGTGCATTTTGTGATAATGTCTCAAGATGTTTCTAAAAATACATGGGAAAAATTTTTAAACTACAATAATAAATATAAAGTACCAGTTGTAAAGACAATATATACTGGAGAAGAAATTGGAAATGCAATTGGATCAAGTGAAATAAAAGTTGTAGGGGTTACAGATAAAAACATGGGTAAGGCACTAATGAATTTATTGAAGAAAAATGAGAAACTTTAGTTTCGGGGGTGTATAATTTGTCAAAAATAAGAATATATGAATTAGCCAAAGAATTGAATATATCCAGTAAAACATTAATATCCATACTTCTAGATGAGTTTGGAGTAAAAGTGAAAAACCATATGAGTGTAATAGAAGAGGAAGATGCAGAACTAATTAAAGAGTTCATAGAAGAAAATGAAAGCAGCGAAGACGGAGAAGAGAGCATAGAGGATAAATACAAAAATTTAGTGCAGGAGAATTCTCCAAAAGTTAAAAAGAAAACCATAAGTGTTAAAAATAATACTAAGAGTAAAAGCACTCAAGGAAAGAAAGAATCAAAGGACGGAGAGTTACAAGAAACTGAAAGAGCTGAAATAGAAATGGAAGATACTATAACTGTAAAAGAGTTTTCTGAAAAAATAGGTAAGCCATCTACAGAAGTTATTAAACAACTTATATTTATGGGAGTAATGGCAGCTATAAATCAAGAAATAGACTTTAATACAGCTGAAAAACTAGGAGAAAAGTTTGATGTAACTGTACTTCGAAAAGAAGAAGACATTAATAAGGAAGCGGTAGAACAAGAAGTAGAACAGGAAGATGCTGAGGATGATGATCCTAATTCAGAAAAAAGACCGCCAGTTATAACTGTTATGGGACACGTTGACCATGGTAAGACTTCTCTTTTAGATGCCATAAGGAAATCAAAGGTAACTGAGACGGAAGCTGGAGGTATAACCCAGCACATAGGTGCTTATACTGTTAATATAAATGGAGAAAAGATAACCTTCTTAGATACCCCTGGACATGAAGCTTTTACTGCCATGAGAGCAAGAGGAGCTCAAATTACAGATATAGTTATTTTAGTTGTAGCTGCGGATGATGGAATAATGCCGCAAACTGCAGAAGCAATAAATCACTGTAAAGCTGCAAATGTACCTATAGTAGTAGCTATAAATAAAATAGATAGACCAGGAGCCAATGTAGATAAAGTTAAACAGGAACTGTCAGATTATGGATTAATATCAGAGGACTGGGGTGGAGATACTATATGTGTACCAGTGTCTGCTCATACTAAAGAAGGTATTGATAGTTT
Source organism: Clostridium ljungdahlii DSM 13528 (assembly GCF_000143685.1). Lineage (NCBI taxonomy): Bacteria > Bacillati > Bacillota > Clostridia > Eubacteriales > Clostridiaceae > Clostridium > Clostridium ljungdahlii. The sequence goes on from NC_014328.1 coordinate 1,413,443, forward strand.
ACTTGAAATGGTACTTTTAACTGCTGAAATGCAGGAAATTAAGGCAAATCCTCATAGAAATGCAAAGGGAACAGTAATAGAAGCAAAATTGGATAAAGGAAGAGGAGCAGTTGCTACACTTCTTGTCCAAAATGGAACTCTTCATGTTGGGGATTCTATAATAGTCGGAAGTACTTATGGTAGAATTAGAGCTATGTTTGATGATAAGGGAAAGAAAATTAAAGTTGCAGGACCATCAATACCAGTAGAGATACTTGGATTGTCAGAAGTGCCTGCAGCAGGAGATAGATTCCATCAAGTTAAAGATGAAAAGACTGCAAGGGATATAGCAGCAAAGAGAAAACAAAAGGTAAGAGAGGAATATCTACAGTCCGCTCATAAAGTTTCTCTGGAAGATCTTTATAATCAAATAAAAGAGGGAAAAGTAAAGGAACTTAACATAATAGTTAAGGCAGACGTACAGGGATCTATAGAAGCATTAAAACAATCTCTTCAAAAATTATCAAATGAAGAAGTTAAGGTAAGGGTACTTCATGGAGCAGTTGGTGCTATAACAGAAACAGATGTCACATTAGCATCTGCATCAAATGCTATAATAATAGGATTTAATGTTAGACCTGATAGTAATGCTCAGGCAGCAGCAGAAAAAGAATCAGTTGATATAAAAACTTATAGAGTTATATATAATGCAATAGAAGATATAAAGGCTGCTATGGTTGGTATGCTTGAACCTGATTATAAAGAAGTTGTGCTCGGAAAAGCTCAAATCAGGCAGACTTATAAAATATCTAATGTAGGAACAATTGCAGGATGTTATGTACAGGAAGGAAAAATAGTTAGAAACTCCCAGGTAAGGATAATAAGAGATGGTATAGTTATATTTGAATCTGAGCTTGCTTCCCTAAAGAGATTTAAAGATGATGTAAAGGAAGTAGCAGAAGGATATGAATGCGGACTTTCTATTGATAAGTTCAATGACATAAAAGATGGAGACATAGTTGAGGCCTATACCATGGAGGAAATTAAGAAAAAAGAGTTATAAATAGTGAGGTGGTAGTTTATGACTAACTACAGAAGTGGAAGAATAAATGAAGAAATGAAAAAGGAAATAAGCAATATAATTAGAAGTGATATCAAGGATCCTAGAGTTACTGCTATGGTAAGTGTTACTAAGGTTGATGTTACAAAAGATCAAAAATATGCAAAAGTATATGTGAGCGTTTATGGTGAAGGCAAATCAAAGGAAGATACTTTTGAGGCACTTAGAAATTCAGCAGGTTTTATAAGGAGAGAAGTTGGGCATAGAGTAAAACTTAGAAATACTCCAGAAATAATTATAGAACAGGACAATACTATAGAATATGGCATGCATATAGATAAAATTCTCCAAGAGATAAAGGAGAATAAGAAAAATGATAATGAATGATATTATAAGTGAGATAAGAAGAAGTAATAAAATTGCAATTACTTTTCATTCTTCTCCAGATGGTGATTCTATAGGAAGTTCTTTAGCCCTATTTCAAGGCATGAGAAAATTGGGAAAGGAAGTTGAAATACTCTCAAAGGAAAAAATTCCGGAGAGTTTCAGCTTTTTACCCTGTAGTGAAAATATAAATGGCAAAAAGTTTGAGGTGGACCCTGAAGTAGAATGTGTTATAGTGCTTGATTGCGGAGATGTAAAAAGAATAAATGCAGATTTGAAATTTGAGCAAGGAAGCTATACTGTAATAAATATAGACCACCATCTAACAAATGAGTTATATGGAAATTTAAATTATGTGGATACTAATGCAGCTGCTGTATCTGAAATAGTATATCAGTTATTAAAACTTATGGATGTTGAACTGGATAAAAATATAGCTCAGTGTCTTTACACTTCAATAATAACAGACAGCGGATCCTTTAGATATCCCTCAACTACTTGTGTAACCCATACTATAGCAGGAGATTTGATAAATACAGGTATTGATTTTAGTGAAATTCACAGGATAATTTTCGAAAACAAGAAGTTTAATAGAATAAAACTTTATGGAAAAGCAATTGAGAGTATGGAGCTTATAGGAGACAGTATCTGTGTAATAAGTATCACTAAAGATATGCTATCTGGGGTTGGCATAGAAAGAGATACAGACACTTCAGATATTGTAAATATAGGCATGAAGGTGAATACTGTAGAAGTTGGAATTTTGTTAAAGGAAGTAGAAGATAAGATAAAAGTAAGTTTGAGGTCTAAATCAAAGGTAGATGTAAGAAAGATAGCAGAAAAATTCAATGGCGGAGGACATGTAAGAGCAAGTGGTCTTGCAGTTAGTGATAAATCTATAGATGAAGTAAAAGATATGATATTAAAAGAGGTTGAGAAAGAACTGATATGATTGATGGAATTTTAAACATAAATAAACCTGTTGGAATGACTTCCTTTGATGTAGTTAAGAAAATTAGATCAATATCAGGTAATAAAAAAGTTGGCCACACAGGTACTCTTGACCCTATTGCATCAGGAGTACTTCCTATTTGTATAGGTGGTGCCACAAAATTTGCAGATTATATAATGAAAAGCCATAAAATTTATCTAGCTGAGTTGAAGCTTGGAGTTAATACGGATACCTATGATAGGGAAGGAACTATAGTAGGTACTTCAGAAGTTAAGCTTGATGAAAAAAGTGTAAGAGATACAATTTTAAGTTTTCAGGGGGAAATAGAACAACTTCCACCTATGTATTCAGCAATTAAGATTAATGGAAAAAAGCTTTATGATTTAGCAAGACAAGGTATAGAAATAGAGAGAAATAAAAGAAAAATCAACATATATTCTATAGAAATTATTAATATAGAATTACCTTATGTAGTGTTTCAAGTTAAGTGTTCTAAAGGAACTTATATAAGAAGTTTATGCCATGATATTGGCGAAAAATTAAATTGTGGTGGCATAATGTGGAACCTAAAGAGAATGGCTACGGGAAATTTTAATATTTCAAATTCTATTTTACTAGAGGACCTGCAGAAAGATATCATATCAAAATACATTATTCCAGTAGATAAAGCACTAGAAGAATATCCTAAGGTTATAGTTCAGGATAAATATTTAAAACACGTTTTAAATGGTATCACAATAAAAGACAAAGAGTTTATAGATAAAATTCAAGAAGGTAAAATCTATAGGGTATATATACATGAAAATAAATTTATAGGTATTGGAAGTAGGGGAACTTTTGGATTTAAGATGGTAAAATTATTCGTTAGAGGTAACTAGTTATGATAATAATGGAAGATAATTTTAAAAAACATTTTACGAAAAGTACATATATTGCTTTAGGAAGCTTTGACGGACTTCATTTAGGACATATAAACCTTATAAATAAAACTGTTAAACTTGCAAGAAATAACAAGGCAAACAGCATGGTGTTTACCTTTAAAAATCATCCACTTTCTATAATAAACCCTGAGGTATCTCCTAAAATTTTAATGAATAATGAATCGAAAATAAATGTATTGAAAGATGCTGGTTTAGACATAATAAATATGGCTAACTTTAATGAAGAATTTATGAAAATATGTCCTGAGGATTTTGTTATTCATCTTTTAAACAATTATAGAGCTAAAGGACTCATAGTTGGTTTTAACTATAGATTTGGGTATAAGAACTTGGGGGATGTAAGTTTACTCAAAAAAATGAGCAAGATACATAAGTTTTCTTTAAATGTTATAGATTCAGTAAAATATAAAGGACAGGTAGTTAGTAGTTCGATAATAAGAACTATTATATCCGATGAAGGGGATATAAAAAAAGCGAATAAACTTTTGACAAGACCTTTTATGCTGCAGGGCGAGGTAATACACGGTAAACAACTAGGAAGAAAATTGGGATTTCCAACTGTAAACCTTGACTATGATAAGAGGTTTGTTATACCTAAAGGTGGTGTATATTACACTATAGTTGAATGCAATAATGATTTGTTTAAAGGTATAACAAATGTAGGTTATAATCCGACTACCTGTGACAATAAGCTGAGCATTGAAACACATATACTTAATTTTAATGAAAACATGTATGATAAGAATATAAAGATATATTTTATTGAGAGAATTAGGGATGAATCAAAATTTGGCAGTTTAACAGAACTGGCAGATCAGTTAAAAAAAGATAAGATGTATGCAAGTAAGAAAAGAATAGAAATTAATTTAAAAAATTAATTTACAATAACGACTTTATTTGCTATAATTACAATCGTGATCCGTATGCTAAGAATTCCGAATTGCCGACGACATTCTTGGAATATAGGGGATTAACAATTGGAGGTGTAACAAAATGGAAAAGGCATTAAAAGAAGAAATAATGAAGAAATATGCAAGACATGAAGGAGACACAGGCTCACCAGAAGTTCAGATAGCATTACTTACTGAGAGAATTAATCATTTAAATGATCATTTAAAGATCCATAAGAAAGATCATCACTCAAGAAGAGGTCTTTTAATGATGGTTGGTAAGAGAAGAGGTCTTCTTAACTATTTAATTAAGCAAGATATTGAAAGATACCGTGCTATTATTAAAGCGTTGAATTTAAGGAAATAATCTTTAGAGCGGCTGTAACCGCTCTATTATTTTAACAAAATTGTAACCTATTGAGAGGAGGTATGTTTTTTATGAGTGAAATAATTCAAACTACTGTTGCTGGAAGAACTTTGAAAGTTGATTATGGTAAAATAGGAAAACTTTCTAATTGTGCTTTTTTTATAAGTTATGGCGATACGGTAGTTTTAATCAATGCTAATGCTTCAGATAAACCTAGAGAAGGAGTGGACTTTTTTCCTTTAAGCATAGAATATGAGGAAAGGTTGTATTCTGTTGGAAAAATACCTGGAGGTTTTATAAAGAGGGAAGGAAAGCCTTCTGAAAAGGCTATATTACATGCCAGGGCAATAGATAGACCTCTTAGACCACTGTTTCCGAAAGGATACAGAAATGATGTTCAAGTCGTTTGTACGGTAGTATCTGTAGATCAAGATAATGCGCCAGATATATTAGCTATAAATGGAGCATCACTGGCTCTTTGTATGTCAAGCATTCCTTTTACTACTCCAGTAGGAGCAGTATCTGTAGGACTTGTAGATGGTAAGTTCGTAATAAATCCTGGCTTAGAGGAAAGAAGTAAAAGCAGTTTAAATCTCACAGTATGTGCTACGGATGAAAGAGTTATGATGGTAGAGGCTGGTGGAGATGAAATACCAGAAGATACCATGTATGATGCTATAATGTTTGGATTTGAAGAATGTAAGAAGATAGTTGCATTTCAAAAAGAAACTATGAATAAATATGGAAAGCAAAAGGAAGAACCAGAACTCTATAAAGTAGAGGAATCCATAGAAGAAGAAGTTAGAAAATTTGCATTTCAAAAAATAAAAGATGCCATGTACATAATGGATAGAGACGAGAGAAATGCAGCTTTAGAAGATGTGGATAAAGAATTAAATGAGCAATTTTCAGAGAAGTATCCAGATAATGGACCAGATATAGCAGAGGTAGTATATAAGATTAAGAAAGAAATAGTAAGAAATATGATGTTAAACGAACACAGGAGAGTTGATGGAAGGGCTTTTGATGAAATAAGGCCAATAAGTTGTGAGGTTGGTATTCTTCCAAGAACTCATGGAACTGGATTGTTTACAAGAGGATTGACCCAGGTAATGACTGTTGCCACCCTTGGTTCTTTAGGTGATGTACAAATACTTGATGGAGTAGGTTCTGAAGAATCAAAGAGATATATACATCATTATAATTTCCCATCGTACAGTACAGGCGAGACTAGACCTTTAAGAGGACCTGGAAGAAGAGAAATAGGACACGGTGCGTTAGCTGAGAAAGCTTTAGAACCACTTATACCAAGTGAAGATCAATTCCCATATACTATAAGACTTGTATCAGAGGTATTGAGTTCTAATGGATCTACTTCCCAGGCAAGTATATGTGGAAGTACACTAGCACTTTTAGATGCAGGAGTTCCTATAAAGAGACCAGCAGCTGGAATAGCCATGGGACTTATAACTAGTGAAGATTTGTCTAAGGAAGAAATAGTTACTGACATACAAGGAATTGAGGATTTCTTTGGAGACATGGATTTTAAAGTTGGTGGAACAGAAAAAGGTATTACTGCCATTCAATTTGATACAAAGATTCATGGATTATCTGAAAACTGTATAAGAGAAACTCTTAATAGAGCAAGGACAGCTAGGTTATTTATATTGGATAAAATTCACAAGTGTATTCCAGAAGCTAGAGAAGAATTATCAGAGTATGCCCCAAAGACATATACAATGTCCATACCTCCAGATAAAATAAGAGATGTAATAGGAGCTGGCGGAAAAGTTATCAATAAGATAATAGCAGAAACTGGTGTAAAGATAGACATAAAGGAAGATGGAAAAATATTTGTAATGTCAGAGGACAGTAGTAGTGCTAAGAAAGCATTAAAGATTATAGAGGATCTTACTAGAGAAGTAAAAGCAGGAGAAATATACTTAGGTAAAGTTACTAAAACAACTAATTTTGGTGCTTTTGTAGAAATACTTCCAGGAAAAGAAGGATTAGTACACATATCGAAGTTAGACTTTACAAGAGTTAATAAGGTAGAAGATATAGTTTCAGTAGGAGATAAGATATTAGTAAAGGTAACAGATATAGATAATCAGGGTAGAATAAATCTCTCCAGAAAAGATGCAATAAAAGATTCTGAGGAAAATAGCACTAAAGAAAATAATTCCAAAGAAAGCAACTTAAAGCAAAATAAGTAATAAATAGAAGGGCTTATATGCCTTTTTATTTTTTAAAGATGAAAGGGGTGAAAAACTCTTGCAGTATAGTGTGTAGGGTTAATATCACTATAGGGCAGTAAAAGCCAATGTATAATCTGTTTCAATTGGATAATGGACTTAAAGTAATTGTAGAGAATATAGATTATGTAAATTCTATAAGTGTAGGTCTATGGGTGAAAAATGGATCTAGAAATGAAAATGAAAAAAATAATGGCATCTCCCACTTTATAGAACATATGTTTTTTAAAGGAACATCAAATAGAACATCTCTTGAAATAGCTGAATGCATAGAAGATGTAGGAGGACAGATAAACGCTTTTACGGGTAAGGAAGCTACATGCTTTTATGTAAAAGCATTGGATTCACATTTCGAACTGGCAATAGATGTTATATCAGATATGTTATTTAACAGCAAATTTTCCAATGAAGATATAGAAAAGGAAAAAGGAGTTATAATTGAAGAGATAAACATGAATGATGATTCTCCAGAAGATGTACTGTCGGACCTACATAGCAAAGCTATGTGGGGAGATGATTCGATATCATTACCAATACTCGGAAATGCTGATACTGTAAAATCTTTTACAAGAGAAGAGCTGCTAGAATATATAAGATCTCATTATACACCTGAAAATTCTGTAGTGTCCATAGCAGGCAAAATTGACATGAATACAGTTGAAAAACTGATGGAAAAGTATTTTGGGAAATGGAATTCCAATGGAAAGAGTTTAATTAATTATTCTAGCCCCCAATTTTTAAAAAATCATCTTTTTAAAAGAAAAAGTATAGAACAGCTACACATAAGTCTTGGTGTACCTGGAGTTGAAAGCGGTAATGATGATATTTATGCACTTTTGCTTTTAAATAATGTGTATGGAGGAGGGACTTCTTCCATACTATTTCAAAAAATAAGAGAGGAAATGGGAATTTGTTATTCAATTTATTCTTATCCAGCTTCTTTTAATAACATAGGAGTAGTTAATATTTATACTGGATTAAATGTAAAATATTCTTATGATGTAATATGCAGGATAAAAGACGAACTCCAAAAATTTGTAAAAGAAGGCATAGACTCTAACAGATTGAAAAAAGCAAAGGAACAATTAAAAGGAAATTATGTATTAGGGCTTGAAAGTATGAGCAGCAAAATGTTTAATAATGGAAAGTCAGTCTTGCTTTTAAATAAGTTGAGTACTCCATCAGATATAATAGATAAAATAAATAAAATAGATCAAGACACTATTAAAAGGGTTATGAAAAATACTTTTTGTAAGGGAATAGTAAATTCTGCTTTTGTAGGAGAAAAAGTAGATATACATCTTATGGAAAATTTATTAGAGAAAGATACAGACTTATTTCCAAAATCGGAAGACACTTTATTGTAAAGCGTTTAATTATTAAAAAATTAGTTGGTAATAAAGAGAAAATATCCCTCATAGTATTTAATATACAATTGATAGGGGGATATAATATGGATGAAAATATAAAGTTTTATAGTGAAATGGAAAGATATGAGATTATAAATGTAAATGACGGAAATAAATACAATTGTCTGGGAAATAATGATATAATAGTGGATTCTTCTGGAAACTTAAAAATACTTATTTTAAGCGAAAACAAATCAAAATTTTCAATTTTTGGTAAAAGTGAATTTATAGAAGTTCCTTGGGAATACGTAAAAAAAATAGGGGCTAAGACTATTATAATAGATGTAGAAGAAAAATCTTTAAAAAGAGTTCATTAAAATAAATATGATTTTAATATAAAAGATCAATTTATGAGCTTCATTCAGAAAGGTATATGAATCTCCTAAAATGCATAAGCTAAACTTGTTCAAGGAGGAGATTAAAATGCCAGAAGATGAAGCTAAGAATAGAAAATTGGAAAATATTAAAGAACTAGGGTCTGTAAATGTAGCTGAAGGAAGAGATAATATTCAGATACTTCCAATAATAGGTCAAATAGAAGGTCATGTAAATCTTTCATCTGAAACTAAAACTACTAAATATGAACATGTGATACCAAATTTAATAGCAATTGAAAATGATAAAAGAGTAGAAGGATTGCTTGTAGTTTTAAATACTGTAGGAGGAGATGTAGAAGCAGGCCTTGCTATAGCAGAGATGATAAGAAGCTTAAGTAAACCTACGGTATCTCTTGTTATAGGAGGAGGACATTCTATAGGGGTGCCACTTGCTACAGCCTCTGATTATTCCTTTATATCGCCTAGTGCAACCATGATTATACATCCAATAAGGATGAGTGGTATGGTTATTGGAGTACCTCAGACTTTTGAATATTTTAATAAAATGCAGGAGAGAATAAATGAATTTATAGTTCGAACATCTAAAATAACAGGAGAAAAGTTAACTGAGTTGATGCTTCAGACAGATGAGCTTCTAAATGATATGGGTACTATATTGATTGGAAAACAGGCAGTGGAGCAAGGCTTAATTGATGAAGTGGGTGGAATAAGTCAGGCTATTAACAAACTAAATGAAATGATGGCAAAATAAATTTACTTTTATTAAATTAGCCATAGGATTTATCCTATGGTAATTTATGTTTTAATATAAATATGTAAAGTCTTATCTATTAAAAACATTAAAGGAAAAAGGAAAGCTGTGTAGAATATTTAATTTAGAAATATCTATTTTTAAATTAAAGTGTGTCTGTAATTTACTGGAGGCGATATAGATATGGCTAAAAGCAGAAAAAAAGAAACTCATGTACTTGACAAAGAAATAAAGGGAATAGTGCTATTTACAGTAGGCGTGCTTATGATAATAAGTGTATTTTCACCGTCTTCCTCTGGTATCATTGGTAGATTTATAAAAAAAATTTTAATAGCAGTATTCGGAATAGGATCTTATATATTACCATTCCTTATAATATTTATAGGATGCTGCTGTATAGTGAAGAAAAATAAGATAAATTTCAACAAAAAATTTTATGGAATTTTACTATTTATTATAAATACACTGTTATTTATACAACTAATAGTTATGTCTGACTATTATGTAGAAGATAGCTTGATTTCAGGCATACAACGATTGTATGAATCAAATACTGTATTTCATGGAGGAATAATAAGTTTCCTAATAGATGTTCCACTTTTTAAATTGTTTGGAAAAACAGGCTGCTATGTTATATTTATATCAATTTACATAATATCTTTTATAATAATGAGTAAGGTTACTATATATGATATATTACATAATATAAAGAATTTTTTCTTTGAAAAAGGTACAAATAAGGATACTAAGATTGAAGACAAAATTTTAAATCAGGGTAAAATTGAAAATGAAGAGGCAAACAAAGATGACTTCATTAAAAATATAAACAATAGAATAAAGATATTAGATTTTATGAAATCATCAGATATAAAAGATAATTATAGATCAGAAAAGCCTAAGGAAAACAGTGAAAATTTAACGTATCCTGCTGAACTTGAAAATGATACTTACAAAAAAAATTGTGAATTAATAAATGAAGAACTTGAAAAAAATATGACAGAGAGTGAAAAAAACTTAGTTTCAGTATATAATTTTCCGCCTGTGGATTTATTAAAGCAGAATATACAATCAAAGTTAAACAAGCATGATAAAAAAGAATTAATAAGCAGTGCCAATAAGCTAGAAGAAACTCTTGCAAATTTTGGGGTAGATGCAAAAGTGCTTCAAGTAAGCAAGGGACCATCTGTAACTAGATTTGAACTTCAGCCAAGTCCTGGAGTCAAGGTAAGTAAAATTGTAAATTTATCGGATGACATAGCCCTTGGACTTGCAGCTTCAGGAGTGAGAATAGAAGCTCCCATACCAGGAAAATCTGCCATAGGTATAGAAGTACCAAATAAAGATTTGACACCAGTTTATTTAAGGGAAGTTGTAGAATCGGAGGAATTTATAAATTCAAAGTGTAAACTGGCTTGCTGTCTTGGAAAAGACATAGGAGGAAATTGTATAGTATCAGATCTTACTAAAATGCCACATATGCTTATTGCAGGTGCAACGGGGTCTGGTAAAAGTGTGTGTATAAATACTCTTATAATAAGCTTGATTTATAAGTATTCTCCTGATGACGTTAAACTTTTGATGGTAGATCCTAAAGTGGTAGAATTAAATGTATATAATGGCATCCCACATCTTCTTATACCCGTAGTTGTAGACCCTAAAAAGGCATCAGGTGCGTTAAATTGGGCTGTACAAGAAATGACAAGGAGATATAAGCTATTTGCAGAAAATAATGTAAGAAATATAGAGGGATATAATCAATTGTTTCAAGAAGGAAAAACAGATAGTAAGCTCCCTTTTGTAGTCATAATAATTGATGAACTTTCTGATTTGATGATGGTATGTCCAAATGAAATTGAAGATTATATAGGACGTCTCGCTCAAATGGCAAGGGCAGCTGGAATGCATTTGGTTATAGCTACTCAGAGACCTTCTGTAGATGTAATTACTGGAGTAATTAAAGCAAATATACCTTCAAGAATATCTTTTGCAGTATCCAGTCAAATTGATTCTAGAACTATACTGGATAGTGCTGGAGCTGAGAAATTACTTGGAAAAGGAGATATGCTATTTTATCCTGTAGGTGAAGCAAAACCTATAAGAATACAGGGAGCCTTTATATCCGAAAGTGAAGTTGAAAGGGTAGTAAATTATATAAAAGATGAACAAGGTGGGCCTAATTATGAAGATAAAATAATTGAGCAAATAGATACAAATGTAGTGAAAACTAGTAGTGATAGTGATGAACTTTTAGATGAGGCAATTAGAGTTGTAGTAGATGCAGGACAAGCATCTACATCTTTACTTCAAAGAAGGCTTAGAATAGGATATAATAGAGCGGCTAGAATAATAGAAGAAATGGAAGACAGGGAAATAATATCAAAAAAGGATGGAACAAAGCCAAGACAAATTTTAATTGACAGAAATCATTATGAAAATACGTAAATTAATGCAATGGTAGTATTTTACGTAAGATTAAAAATAACTAAGTAGGAGGAAGTTTGGTGGATAAACTAAGAGTTGGACTAATAAGTTTAGGCTGTGACAAAAATAGATTGGATTCTGAAGTAATGTTAAGTAATTTAAATCAAGAATACAGTTTAGTTCATGATCCTAAATTAGCGGATGTAATAATTATAAATACATGTGGATTTATAGAATCAGCTAAACAGGAATCCATAGATACAATACTTGAAATGTCACAGTATAAAGAAAAATTTAATTGCAAATTAATTGTAGTAACAGGATGCCTGGCTCAGAGGTATGGTAAGGAACTTATGGAGTTATTGCCAGAAATAGATATAATGCTTGGAGTAAATGATTATGATAAGTTAAATGAAACTATAAGGAAATGTATTGAAACTGACAACAGTAGGATTTATAATTGTGATTACAGTGATTCTAATATAAATGAAGGAAAAAGAATACTTACTACTTCAACATATACTGCTTATTTGAGAATTGCAGAGGGATGTGACAATCACTGTACCTACTGTATAATTCCTAAAATTAGGGGAAAGTATAGAAGTAGAACCATTGAAAACATAATAAATGAATGTAATGATTTAGCTAATCAAGGTGTTAAGGAGATAATACTTATTGCACAGGATACTACAAGATATGGAATAGACATATATGGTAAAAAAATGCTTCCTGAACTCATTCAAAAAATATCTAAAATTAATGAAATAGAGTGGATAAGGCTTTTGTATTGCTATCCTGAAGAGTTAACAGATGAAATCATAAATGAAATTTCAATGAATGATAAAGTATGTAAGTATATAGATATACCTATTCAGCACATAAGTGATTCCATACTGAAGCTTATGGGAAGAAGAGGAAGAAAATTAGACATAATAGAAAATATAGATAAGCTTAGAGCTAGAGCAAAAGGTATTGCAATTAGGACTACAATAATAGTTGGCTTTCCTGGAGAGACAGAAGAAAATTTTGAAGAACTAAAGGACTTTGTAAGTACTATGAAATTTGATAACTTAGGTGTATTTAAGTATTCCAGAGAGGAAGGAACTGCAGCTGCAGAAATGAAAAATCAGGTTCCCGAGGAGATTAAGTCTGCAAGGGAAGGAGAACTTATGGTACTTCAAAAGCAGGTAATGACTTCCATAAATAAAAGTAAAATTGGCAGCACTTACAAAGTAATTGTGGAGGGAAAAAAGGGAGAACTGTGGTACGGAAGAAGTTATGAAATGGCTCCAGATATAGACGGAGTTATATATATAAAGTGTAAAAAAACTTTAAAAATAGGTACTATGGTTAACGTAAAAATTACTCATATCCTTGAATATGATTTAGTAGGAGTTGTATGAAATGAATCTAGCAAACAAACTTACAATGCTTAGAATGATATTGATTCCGTTTTTTTTAATATTTATAACGGTAAAGGGGATGCCCTATGGTAAGCTTATTGCAATAGCTATTTTTATATTAGCATCTATTACAGATAAATTAGATGGGTATATAGCTAGAAGCAGAAATCAAATAACAAATTTTGGGAAATTTATGGATCCCCTAGCAGATAAACTTTTGGTTACTACTGCACTTATATGTCTTGTAGAGTACCATATAATACCATCTTGGGTTGCAGTGATAATAGTAGCTAGAGAATTTGCAGTTACAGGGCTTAGGACAATTGCAGCAGCAGAAGGAATGGTAATAGCTGCAAGTCCTTGGGGAAAAGCTAAAACTGCAACACAAATAATTGCTATAATTCTTGCTCTTTTAAATTTAACTTATAATCATGTATCCTTAAGTTTACTTAGGGGATTTTTGAACCGTCCTCACAAAGTTTTAAATTTAGTTACAGATGTTGCTATGGGTATAGCTATAATAATGACTTTAATTTCAGGTATAGATTATTTTCTGAAAAATAAAGAAGTTATAAGGACAGACAGATAATTATAAGTATAGTTGATTAAAATGTTTTTAAGTGTTCATAATTAAAGCTAAATACAGAATTATGAAAAAAACTGTTGACTGTATAGTGTAGATAGTATATAATTTATACAGAACATGCGTTCGTATTAGAGAGGAAGTGAACTTCTTGGCAAATTTAAGTAATGAGAAATTACAGGCTATAGAATCAGCTATGGGACAGATAGAAAAACAATTTGGAAAAGGTGCCATAATGAAACTAGGAGAACACAGTGTATTAAATGTGGATGCCATTTCAACAGGCTGCCTTGACTTAGATATAGCATTAGGTATAGGTGGTGTTCCAAGAGGAAGGGTAATAGAAATATTTGGTCCTGAATCTTCAGGTAAGACTACGGTGGCACTTCATATAATTGCGGAAGCTCAGAAAAATGGAGGGGCTGCAGCTTTTATAGATGCAGAGCATGCACTAGATCCTTCTTATGCTCAAAATTTAGGAGTAGATATAAATAATCTTATTGTATCCCAACCAGATACTGGAGAACAGGCTATGGAGATAACAGAAGCACTTGTAAGATCTAATGCCATAGATGTTTTGGTAGTGGATTCAGTAGCAGCACTTGTGCCGAAAGCTGAAATAGAGGGAGAAATGGGAGACTCACATGTAGGACTTCAAGCTAGGCTTATGTCTCAAGCCCTTAGAAAACTTACATCTTCTATAAATAAATCAAAGTGTGTAACAGTATTTATAAATCAATTAAGAGAAAAAGTAGGAGTTATGTTCGGCAATCCTGAGGTTACGCCTGGTGGAAGAGCTTTAAAGTTTTATTCTTCAGTTAGAATGGATGTAAGAAGAATAGATTCTATAAAGCAAGGAGATACCATAGTAGGTAATAGAACAAGAGTAAAAGTTATTAAAAACAAAGTAGCTCCACCTTTTAAACAGGCAGAGTTTGACATAATGTACAATCAAGGTATTTCAAGAGAAGGAAATGTGTTGGATGTAGGTGTTAGAGAAGAACTGGTACAGAAAAGTGGTGCGTGGTTTTCTTATAAAGAAACACGGCTTGGACAAGGCAGGGAAAATGCAAAACAATTTTTGAAAGAAAATAATGATATATTAGTTGAGATAGAAAGCAAGATAAGGGAAAAATATAAATTACCTTCTTTAAAAAAGAATTCTCTTGAAGACAAAGATAAAAATAATGTTGATAGTAAAATTGATAAAAAAGATAATTTAAAACATTCTGATAAATAGTTTATAAAGGGGAGTAAATTACTCCCTTTTATAATGAAAAATAAGTACCAAATTTTGTTTGAGAGAATAAAATGCATATAACTTGACAATAATTAAAATATAATATAAAATTAAGACAAATTCTGGTTTATCATGTATTTAGGAATTACCAATTGAATAAATATGGCACCTTTTCTATGCTTGCATATTTAACTGAATTATAGATTTACATAATAAGAGCAAAGGAGGTGTTCATGTGAATTCCATAATAATATATGAGGTTATTGCTGGTATACTAGTAGCAGCTGCCTTGATAGTTCAATTCAATATGATCAAAAAGAAGGCAGTTGTTATAAAATCACAGGCTTTAGAAGAGTCTAATAGATTAAAGGAAGAGGCAAAAAAACAGGCTGAAACCCAAAAAAAAGAGGCTATACTAGAAGCTAAAGAGGAAATTCATAAATTAAGAAATGATTTTGATAAAGAGTCTAGAGATAGAAGAAATGAAAATCAAAGACTTGAAAGAAGGTTAATCCAGAGAGAAGAGTTATTAGATAAGAAAAGTGATGCTCTTGAAAAGAGAGATAGTGGCCTAGATAAAAAGCAGCAGGACATAGATAAATTACAGATAAGTGTAGAGGAATTATATAAGAAACAAAGAGAAAAATTAGAA
Source organism: Clostridium ljungdahlii DSM 13528 (assembly GCF_000143685.1). Taxonomy (NCBI): domain Bacteria; kingdom Bacillati; phylum Bacillota; class Clostridia; order Eubacteriales; family Clostridiaceae; genus Clostridium; species Clostridium ljungdahlii. The sequence continues at coordinate 1,429,068 of NC_014328.1, forward strand.
AAGTTATCAGGACTAAGTTCTGAAGAGGCTAAGAATATTTTACTAGAACAAGTTAATAAGGAAATAAAACATGAATCTGCGATGATGATTAAAGAAATTGAAACAAAGGCTAAAGAAGAAGCTGATAAAAAAGCAAGAGAAATTATAACTTGTGCTATCCAGAGGTGTGCTGCTGATCATGTAGCAGAAACTACAGTACATGTTGTACCTTTACCTAATGACGAAATGAAAGGCAGAATAATAGGTAGAGAGGGTAGAAATATAAGGACTCTTGAAACATTAACTGGTGTGGATCTAATAATAGATGATACACCTGAAGCTGTAATATTGTCGGGCTTTGATCCTATAAGGAGAGAGGTTGCAAGAATAGCACTGGAGAAACTTATAATTGATGGAAGAATACACCCAGCAAGAATCGAAGAAATGGTTCAAAAAGCTGAAAAAGAAGTTGAAAATAATGTTAAAGAAGAAGGAGAACAGGCCACTTTTGAAACTGGCGTGCACGGCCTTCATATGGAATTAGTAAAATTGTTAGGAAGATTGAAGTATAGAACCAGCTATGGTCAAAATGTTTTAAAACATTCTGTGGAAGTTGCCTATTTAGCTGGACTTATGGCATCAGAAATTGGCATAGATCCAACTATAGCTAAAAGAGCAGGATTGCTTCATGATATAGGTAAAGCAGTGGATCATGAAGTTGAAGGTCCTCATGCCGTTATAGGTTCAGAGGTTGCTAAAAAATACAGAGAATCACCAATAATTGTAAATGCTATTGCAGCTCATCATGGAGATGTAGAATTTCAATCCTTAGAAGCTGTACTCGTTCAAGCAGCGGATGCTATTTCTGCTGCAAGGCCTGGTGCTAGAAGAGAAACACTGGAAGCTTATATTAAGCGTCTAGAAAAACTTGAAGAAATAGCAAATACATGTGAAGGTGTAGAAAAGTCATATGCCATTCAAGCGGGAAGAGAACTTAGAATAATGGTTAAACCAGAAAATATTGATGATGCAGGTGCTATTGAAATGGCAAGGAACATAGTAAAGAGAATTGAAGAAGAGCTAGAGTATCCTGGTCAGATTAAAGTAAATGTCATTAGAGAGACTCGTGCAATTGAATATGCAAAATAATAAATAGTATTGTTATAACATAGAAAAATATTCCTTTTAGGTTTTGTAACCTAAAAGGAATTTTTGATTTTTTGTAGAATACTATATATATGTAGTAGTAATAATTAAAGTTAATGTAAAGAGTTATTATAATATATAGGAGGTTTAATTATGGAAGTATTAAAAGTTTCAACAAAATCAAGTCCAAATTCGGTGGCAGGAGTTTTAAGGGAAAGAGGAGCAGCAGAGATACAAGCTATAGGAGCAGGAGCGTTAAATCAAGCTGTTAAAGCTGTAGCTATTGCTAGAGGGTTTGTAGCACCTAGTGGAATCGATTTAATATGTATTCCGGCATTTACGGACATTGAAATAGATGGAGAAGAAAGAACTGCAATTAAATTAATAATACAGCCAAGATAACAATAAAAATTAATTTTTATTAAAGGACTTGTGATTTATCTCAAGCCCTTTATTAGATTACGATTAAAATGACATATTGACTATAATATAGACTATGTTAAAATGTAAAAAGACGCATAATTCAACTTTAACATATATACAGCTAGGGAGGAAAGTTATGGGAGCAATAATTGAACTAATGAGACCTAAGCAGTGGAGTAAAAATTTTTTTGTTTTCGCTGCAATTATTTTTTCAGGAAATTTTTTACACACCAGTGTATTAGAGAATAATATATTAACTTTTATTTTATTTTGTATGACATCTTCTACTATTTATGTATTAAATGATATTGTAGATGTTGAAAAGGACAAGTGTCATCCTGATAAGAAGAATAGACCTATTGCAAGTGGCCGTGTATCTAAAAATAAAGCGATCATCTTAGATATACTATTATTTATTTTGGTATTATGTCTTGCATATATATTTCTAGATATAAAAATTTTGCTTATTTTTTCGGTGTATATTATAGTAAATATATTCTATTCTTTTAAACTTAAAAATTTAGTTATAATAGATGTTATGACTATTGCTTTTGGATTTGTATTAAGGGTTGAAAGTGGAAGTATAGCTACAGGGGTTCAGGTTTCACCCTGGTTGTTTTTATGTACGATACTTCTAGCACTGTTTTTAGGTTTAAACAAAAGAAAAAGTGAGATTGTAACTTTAAAGGACAAGAGAAGTTCTTCTAGAAAGATATTAGAAAAATATTCAATTGAGAATATTGATAAAATGTTAACTATAGTAAACCCATCTGTACTTATGGCTTATTGCCTGTATACTTTTAGTTCCACACAAAGTAGAACTATGATGTTTACCATACCCTTTGTGTTGTATGGCATACTTAGATACGAATATCTAATGGATAAGGAGAACATAGGTGGAAAACCAGAGGATGTATTTCAAAAAGACATACCTTTTCTTGTGGATATATTAATATGGATTATAGTTGTTATAGTTATAATATACTTTAAATTATAGAAGGGAAACCAGTTTTAAATGAAATATAATGTTTTTGAATACAATTACTACCAATTAGGAAATGATACCTACAATAATAGCAAAGGGTATTATTATATTATGATGACTTTAGGTATGTTTTTATCCATACTGTGGGTAATTTTTGTGAATGCCAAGCCATTTTCAGATTTTGATTATTATTATAATTTGGCAAAGGAAATATCAAGAGGCCTTCCTTGGGGAGATACATATACTTCTGTGGGCTATTCCATAGTTTTAGGAGGAATATTTAAGTTATTTGGAGCTAGTGTATTAACGGCTAAAATATTTAATTTGTGTATTACTTTTATAAATTACTTGTGTTTTAAGTTTATCTTATCTAAGGTGAACTTAAAGGAAATAGATAGGAAAATAATATTTGGATTATTTGTATTGTTCCCTAATAACATACTTTTTAACAGTATTTTAGGTACAGAACTTATTTTTACAAGTATAATGCTTGCAGTCACTTGTCTTTATTTTAGTGATTTGAAACTCAAGTATTTTTTTATAGGAATACTTACAGGACTTAATACAATAGTGAAGCCTTTTTTTATAGTATTTTTCTTTGCTATCTTTTTAGTAGATGTAATAAAGCATAAAAAGTTGATTTGGGCTTTGAGAAATTCTCTTATTGTTCTTATAATGAGTGTGATTGTTATTTCTCCCTGGATATATAGAAACACAAAATTAATGGGACAACGTACGTTTGTATCTAATAATGGTGGAATAGTGCTTTATATAAATAATAACTCACAAAATCATTTGGGAAGATGGATGCCTGCAGCAGATGTGGAAGATTCTATTGTAAATAAACCCGAATATAAAAAGGCAAATAGAACAGAACAAAATAAGATGTTAAGTGCTGCTGCAAAGAAATGGATAAAAAGCCATCCTGTTGATTTTATAAAATTGGGATTTAAAAGATTGCTTAATACATATTTTTGGAGTGATGATGTAACGTATAGTACTTATGGCAGTGGAGTTAATAGGAGTTATGTTCACACTCTGTTTGCAATTGACAACATTATAAGGGTAATTGTGTTTTTATCCACTATTATATATGTTTTGTTATATTCATTAAGAACACTTTATAGTATCTTTAAAGGTAGAAGTGATGAATTAGATAAGTTTAAACTTTATTTAATAATGTTATTTTTTATGTTTACTTCTGTTTATTTTGTAACAGAAGGACAAGGGAGGTATTCCTTTCCAGAAATATTTATAGCTGTTTATTGCTGTTATTTTTCTTTAAAATATTTATTGCATTTATTATTGAAAGTTAAGGTGATAAGGGCATGATTGTATTGATATTAATATCGGTTTTTTTGGGAGCCATTGGACAGGTACTTGTAAAGTATGGAGCAGTAAATCTTAATTTAAACTTTACTATAAAATATTTAATTCCAAGTATTTTAAGCATATTAAAAAATTTACCTGTTATGTTAGGAATTATATCCTATGGATTAAGTTTTTTACTATGGATAAAAGTTTTGAGTAAGGTAGAATTAAGTTATGCTTATCCTATGGTTAGTTTAGGATATATAATAACTATGGTGTTTTCTTATTTTATGTTTAAGGAAAACATATCTTTTATAAGAATATTAGGAGTAGCTTTTATAATGCTTGGGGTAATACTTGTTTCAAGAAGTTAGAATAAAAAACTCTGACTTATCTTATTATAAATAAAGAATGTTGTAAATTAAATTGTAATGGAGGAATGAAAATGATATTGTCAAAAAAAGCTGAAAAAATTCAACCGTCTATAACTTTAGCTATAACAGCTGAAGCCAAGAGAATGAAATCAGAGGGAATTGATGTAATAGGTTTTGGAGCAGGAGAACCTGATTTTAATACACCAGAAAATATTCAGGAAGCTGCAATAGAGTCTATGAAAAAGGGGTGCACAAAATATACTCCAGCGTCTGGTATTTCAGAGCTGAAAGAGGCTATTGTTAAGAAATTTAAAAAAGATAATGGACTAAGCTATAATACAAATCAGATTATAATATCTACAGGGGCAAAACAGTGCCTTTCAAATACGTTTTTAGCTACATTGAACCCTGGAGATGAAGTTATAATACCTACACCATATTGGGTAAGCTATCCTGAACTAGTTAAACTTGCAGATGGTGTACCTGTATTTGCAGATACAAAAGAAGAAGACGGATTTAAATATACTTTAGAAACTTTAGAAAAAGCATATACTAAAAATACCAAAATGATTTTATTAAATAGTCCTAATAATCCAACAGGAACTATTTATTCAAAAGAAGAACTTGAAGTAATAGCTAATTTTGCAAAGGAAAAGGATTTGCTCATTTTATCTGATGAAATATATGAAAAATTAATATATGGCACTAATGCACACATAAGTATAGCAAGTTTATCAGAAGATGCTTACAATAGAACAATAGTTATAAATGGAGTTTCAAAAACCTATGCCATGACAGGATGGAGAATAGGCTATGCTGCAGCAAATAAAGATATAATTAAGGTAATGTCTAATGTACAGAGTCATACTACTGGAAACCCTAATTCTATAGCACAATATGCAGCTGTGGCTGCTTTAAATGGAAAAGATACTCAGATTAAAAGTATGGTAAGTGAGTTTAAAGATAGAAGAGATTGTATGGTAAGTAAGATAGATAAAATGAAAAATGTTTCTTGCTTGAATCCAGAAGGTGCTTTTTATGTAATGTTAAATATATCAAATCTTTTTGGTAAAACTATAGATGGAGTAGTAATAAATAATTCTTTAGAATTTTCACAGAAATTATTGGAGAAAGAAAAAGTAGCAGTAATTCCAGGTCTGGGTTTTGGATTAGATGGATACATAAGATTATCTTATGCTACATCTATGGAAAATATACAAAATGGAATGGATAGGATAGATAAGTTTATATCTCAATTAAAATAGCCGATGGCAGTTTTTGTCATAGAACAAAAAAATTGTATTGAAACGTAAACAAAAAATGGTATAATAAGTAGAGAAAGATTTGTCACATTGTGGTATATAATATTAAAGCATAGAGGTGAATTAAATGATTTCTAAAGAAGTTATAGTTAAAAGCTCTACAGGATTACATGCAAGACCTGCAACTCTATTAGTAAAAAAAGCTTCTTCATTTAAGTCAGATTTATCTATAGAATTTGATGGAAAAAAAGCTAACATAAAGAGTTTAATTGGAGTTCTTTCATTAGGAGTAACAAAGGATTCTAAAGTTAAAATTACTGCATCAGGTAATGATGAATCACTAGCAGTAGAAGAGATTATTAAATTAATAAACTCACTAGAAGAGTAAGATAATAAATATAAGACCTATGTAAAAGTATAGGTCTTATATTTATTTATAGCTTTTTTTGGCTTTAAAAAATAGTATAATCATATCTATTCCTGCAGTTCCTATAAGTATATATAGTATTCTTCCAATCAAATTAGCAGGGTCACCAAATAAAATCTCCACTATGTTAAAATCTAATAAACCTATTAGTCCCCAATTTATAGCCCCGATAACTACTAAAATTAAAGAAACTTTATCTATGATACTAAGTTTATACATATTTTGCTTACTGGGCTAGAAAACTTATCCAAACCCAATAAAGTTCACCTCTTTCTTTTTTATTAGTTCTTAATTAAAGTATATTAGATATATAATAAAATAGAACAGTTTGTACACCTTATTTATTGGATAAAATTTGTTCAATCTATTATTTTAGTGAATATAAACGTGTAATATAGCAAAAATATATGTTATAATATGAATAATAAAAACAATTATATTACATACGTACGGAGGTATTTTTAAAATGAGAGACACATACACAACTCCTTTAAACACAAGATATGCATCTAAAGAGATGAGCTATATATTTTCTGATGAAAAGAAATTTAAAACTTGGAGAAAACTTTGGGTAGCTCTTGCAGAGTGTGAAAAGGAGCTTGGACTTAATATAACTTCTGAGCAAATAGATGAACTGAAGGCTAATATGGAAAATATAAATTACGAAGACGCAAAAAAAAGAGAAAAGGAAGTAAGACATGACGTAATGAGCCATGTATATGCTTATGGACTACAATGCCCTAAAGCTAAGGGAATAATACATTTAGGTGCAACTAGCTGTTATGTGGGGGATAATACCGACCTTATAATTATGAGAGAAGCCCTTCATATAATAAAGAGAAAAGTTATAAATGTAATAAGCTATCTTACTAAGTTTGCTTTAAAATATAAAGATATGCCAACTTTGGGATTTACTCATCTTCAACCTGCACAGCTTACTACAGTAGGAAAAAGGGCAACTTTATGGCTTCAAGACCTTTATTTAGACATTGAAAATGTAGAATTTGTCATACAAAATATGAGATTTAGAGGTGTAAAGGGAACTACTGGAACTCAAGCTAGCTTTATGGAACTTTTCAATGGAGATGAAGAAAAAGTAAAAAGATTAGATACAATGGTAACTAAGAAAATGGGATTTGAAAAGGAGTTTATGGTTACAGGACAGACTTATACTAGAAAACTTGATTCCATAATATTAAATACCTTATCAGAAATTGCTCAAAGTGCATATAAGTTTAGCAATGATTTAAGAATATTGCAGAATATGAAAGAGATGGAGGAACCTTTTGAAAAAAATCAAATAGGATCTTCTGCTATGGCATATAAGCGAAATCCTATGAGATGTGAGAGAATAGGCTCTCTTGCAAGATACATAGTAGTAACAGCTTTAAATCCTGCTATAACAGCTTCAACTCAATGGTTTGAAAGAACCCTTGATGATTCAGCAAATAAGAGAATATCTATACCAGAAGCCTTTCTAGCTCTTGATGGAGTGCTAAATTTATATATGAATGTATCGGAAAATATGGTAGTGTATCCTAAGGTAATTGAATCTCATGTGTCTTCTGAACTTCCTTTTATGGCTACAGAAAACATAATAATGGAAGCTGTTAAAAAAGGTGGAGACAGACAGGAACTTCATGAGAGAATTAGGGTTCATTCTATGGAAGCAGCTAAAATGGTAAAAGTTGAGGGAAAGAAGAACGACTTATTGGAAAGAATAATAGGAGATCCTTTCTTTAAGATGAGTGAAGAAGAGATACTTTCACTAGTGGATTCTAAGAAGTTTATAGGTAGGGCACCTGGTCAGGTAGTTGACTTTATTCAGCAGCAAATAAAACCTCTTCTTGATAAAAGTAAGGATATTTTAGGAGAAGAAGCTGAAATAGATGTTTAGAGATTTTCTTTCAAATACCTTAAGCTATAGAATAAATATGTAAAAATAAAAATTAAATTTGCAACTTAAATTAAAGCCTTCATATTCTAGTATTATAGGATTACCCTATAGCCTTAGTTATGGAGGTGTTTTTAATTGTCCAAAAGAAATAATGCAGATGATTTAATGCAATTAGCTTTATATATGGTACCAAAGTATATGAAAAGAATACAAAAATATAATAAGATGTTTGCTAATTCTGATAATGAAAAAGAGTACTATGAGCAGGAATATGCTGACAATAAAGAAATATTTGATTTCATACAGAAAAATATTATAGAAAAAAATAAAGATCTATTAAAAAGTGAATCAGAAGATAAGACTAAAAAAATTGCTGAGAAAACTGATACGAAAGACAAAGATGAAAAAGAGAAGAAAGAGGAAAAAGATAAATCAGAGGAAAAGAAGGAGGATAATAAAAAGGAAGCATCAAAAAAACATAGTTCCCATAGAAAAGAAAAAAATTTGAAGAAGTTGAATGGAGAAATAAAAAAAGATGGTACTATAATGTTTAAAAATAAGTGTCTTTTAAACTGTAATTCAGGAGTAATGGATTTATTAAATAAATTTGGCAGTGAAAAATTAGACTTGTATGTTAAAAATGATACAAGTGATATTTTTAAACATGTAAATGTAGTGCATTCAGATGGGGAACTTGTTAGATTTAATGATGGAGATTCGGATATTGTAGTACCTATAAAAAATATAGTAGGATTATATTCTACTAAACTCTCATCTATGGAAAAGCTATTAGAGGAAGATAACTATAAAATTAGCTGTCCCCTTGAAAAAACTATGAGAGAGTATTTTAGTTCTTTAAAGGGAAAGGCTATAGAGATTTGTACAAAGGGTGAAGAAAGCTTTAAGCATTTAAAAAATAAAACTGTTACAAATGTAGGTAAAGGATTTGTAATAGTAGATAATAATACAATGGTGACATTTTACAATATACTATTTGTGAAAGAACTAAAGAAAGAACAGGGAACACCAGAGCAAAAAACTGATAATAAAAACGTACCTAAAATATAGGTACGTTTTTATTATTGAGCATTTTTAAGTTTCTCAATACCAATTTCTGTTCTCTTTATAGATTCTTCTTTGCCTATAATATCAGCTATTTCAAAAGCTCCACCAGGGGTGGATTTTTTGCCAGAAAGGCCAATTCGTACAGGCCACAGTACTACTCCATTTTTAACGCCCATTTCTGATATTAAGTCCATACAGCATTTTTCTATATTTTCAAAAGTCCAAGGTGATAGTTCTTTAAACTTTGGAAGAATTTTTTCAAGTACTGTAAGTGAGCTTTCCAAATTTGATTTCATTCTTTTGTGCACATATATGTCTTCAGTGTATTCTGGGAGTTCCTCAAAGAAATCTAGGAAGTCAGGTATCTCGCTTAATACTTCAACTCTTGTTTGAAGTAAACTACTTATCTTTAAAAAATCTAAGTCCTTTGAAATTACTTTTTTATAATAAGGAAGGGCAAGAGAGTTGAATTCTTCTAAAGACAGCTTCTTTATATATTCCCCGTTCATCCACTTCAGTTTTACATTATCAAATATAGCAGGTGATTTATTGATATTTCTATAGTCAAATTCTTTTACAAGCTCCTCTAAATTAAAGATTTCCTGTTCACTTCTTGGGTTCCATCCTAAAAGTGCTATATAATTAAGTACAGCTTCTTTCAAATAACCCTTTTCTATCAAGTCCTCAAAAGACGCATCACCGTTTCTTTTGCTCAGTTTATTATGTTCATCTTTCATTATTGGGGGACAGTGAACGTATATTGGAATTTCCCATCCGAAAGCTTCATATAATCTATTGTATTTAGGAGCAGAAGATAGATACTCGCTTCCTCTTACTACATGAGTTATTCCCATAAGATGATCATCTATTACGTTTGCAAAGTTATAAGTAGGATATCCATCTGATTTTATAAGTATCATGTCATCTAATTCAGAATTGTCAACAGATATGTTACCATAAATTTCATCATTAAATGAAGTGACACCTACTTCAGGATTGTTTTGTCTTATAACATAAGGAATTCCTGATGATAAATTTTTTTCTATTTCTTCCTTTGAGAGGTGTAAGCAGTGTTTATCATATTTATAAGTATCTGAATTATTTCTCAGTGAATCTAGTCTTTCTTTTGTGCAGAAACAATAGTATGCTTCTCCTTTTTCTATAAGTTCTTTTGCGTATTTTAGGTAAATATCAGTTCTCTGACTCTGTACGTAAGGACCAACAGGGCCTCCTATATCAGGTCCTTCATCATGTTTAAGACCTGTAGCTTTTAGAGTATCGTAAATTACATTTAGGGCTCCTTCTACAAATCTTTCCTGATCTGTATCTTCAATTCGGAGTATGAAATCCCCACCTGCATGTTTTGCAATTAAATATGTATACAGCGCAGTTCTTAAGTTTCCAACGTGCATATATCCTGTTGGACTTGGCGCAAACCTCGTTCTAACTTTAGCCATTTTTTTCACTCCCATTATTTTAAAGTAAAAACCTTTCATCTATTTCAGATGAAAGGTTGTAAGTTTTCTACTACCCTTAAATAATATAATAATAGAGATTTTGTGTCAAGCAGGTTTATTATGAACTTATTTGTAAAATGGAGAAAATGGATATTAAATGTAGATAATATTAATATATGAAAGGAAAATAAGTATATCATAATAAATGGGCAGGAAAATAAATTTGACATATATGCTGTCTATTGATATAAATAATATAGCACATATGTTATTTATACAGCATATATTTTAAAATATAAAGATAAATGTTATGTAATAATAAAGTAAAAGTACATAAATTTTTTATAGGGGGAAAAGATAATGTCCATAAAAGTTGGAATTAATGGTTTTGGAAGAATAGGAAGGTTGGTTTTGAGAATTGCTCAAGAAAGACTGAAGGACAATATTGAGATTGTAGCAATTAACGCAAGAGCAGATAACGAAACTCTGGCACATCTTCTAAAATACGACTCCTGCTACGGAAGATTTAATGGAAATGTAAAGGCAGCAGAAGATTCAATTATTGTAAATGGTTCTAAAATAAAAGTGTTTAGAGAAAATGATCCTGAAGATTTACCTTGGGGTAAATTGGATGTAGATATAGTTATAGAATCCACGGGAAAGTTTAAAGATAGAGAAAGCTTATACAAGCATATAAAAGCTGGAGCAAAAAAAGTTATAATTACAGCTCCTGCAAAGGACGAAGATATAACTATAGTTATGGGAGTAAATCAAGAAAAATTTGATGTTGAGTCTCATAATATTATCTCAAATGCATCCTGTACAACTAATTGTTTGGCACCTTTTGCTAAAGTATTAGATAAGAATTTTGGAATTATAAGAGGCCTTATGACTACAGTTCACTCTTATACAAATGACCAACAATTGCTTGATAAAACTCACAAGGATTTGAGAAGAGCTAGAGCTGCAGGAGAATCTATAATTCCGACTACTACTGGAGCAGCTAAGGCAGTGGCAAAAGTATTGCCTAATTTAGAGGGAAAATTAAGCGGTTTTGCACTTAGAATACCTACACCTACAGTTTCTATTACAGACTTGGTCTGTGAACTTTCAAAATCTGTTACGGTAGAAGAAGTAAATGAAGCTTTTAAAAGAGCTTCTGAGGGATCTATGAAAGGAATACTGGGATATTCTGAAGAACCACTGGTATCTATAGATTATAAGGGAGACGATAGGTCTTCTATAGTAGATGGTCTTTCAACTATGGTATTAAAGGATAATATGATTAAAGTAGTATCCTGGTATGATAATGAATGGGCTTATTCCTGTAGAACTGTAGATTTGGCTAATTATATTGCAGGTGAGATGGAGAAGGCTAGTGAAAAACCTATTGATATGGTTGCAGAAGGAGTTTAAAATATCAATCAAGTTTTCATTCAGATGAAATCCAATAAAAAAATTGTTCCTATGAAACTTCATGGGAACAATTTTTTTATCTTAAATTATCTTGGTCAGTTTTTCGTATAAACTGTTATAAATAGCGATGTCTTCTTTTACGTCTTTTCATTATACGTGCCAGGATAAAAATAAATATCAATGCTAATATAAAAATTGCAGCGTAAAAGGAAATAACATTTTTATCTAAGGTCTGTTTTGGCAGATCCGAATAAATATTATAATCCTTGGAGAACTCACGTTGGCTTACAGTAAGTGTTCCCAGGGGAACTTCACCTTTTAGAGCTTCCACAGAAGTATTTTTAATGCTTATAATTTCTTTCAAGTCTTTTTTATTCAAATCATTATCATAATATGTTACATCATCTTTAATCTTAATAGGTACTTCTAAGCTTTTTTTAATACCTATAAAAGAAATAGGATTGTAGCTAACTTCTTTTCTTCCTATTATAGAATCCTTTTTATTCAAAACAACAGGTTGTTTTGAATAACTCCAATTTATTATTTTTTCCATATCATTAAATACATAACTGTCTGCAGGATCGTAAACTGAGCCCATTACGACTCCTACCATTTCCCTACCATTCCTGTTATAAATTGCAACTAGGCATCTTCCAGCTGGATCAGTATATCCAGTTTTACCTGCAATGCAGCCATCTTTGCCTAAAAGCTTATTTGTGTTTTTGATTGGAAAAGCAAGTCCTTTTGTAGTTTTTATAGTATTTGCAGGTCTTTCCATAGCCTTTTGTATACGTGGAATTTTAAAGGCTTGTCTCGCTATAACACTCATATCGTAGGGTGTAGTATAGTGATTTGGATTATGGAGACCATTTGGTGTTACAAAGTGAGTATTCTTTAAATTTAGGTTTTTTACTTCTTCATTCATTTTGTCAGAAAATGTAGGTGCATCCTTAGATACATTTTCTGCTACGACGTATGCTAAGTCATTGGCAGAATACATTAAAAGCCCATCCATTACATCTTCAGCAGACATAGTATCACCTACCTCTATTGCATGTAGATCTCTATTTAAAGAGGACGGTGGCTGAGATTTAGCATCAGCTGTGTATGTTAGCATATCCCCTGGTTTTTTATTTTTTTCAAGAAGAATAGCTGTTAAAAGTTTTGTAGTGCTAGCAGGGTACATTTTAATATCTGCATTTTTTTCATATATTATTTCATTTGTCTGCATGTCCACTGTTATTGCTGCTTTACCATATATTTCAGGTAGAGCAGTTGAATTATCAGCAAGTACATTAAAAGATAAACAAAATATGAAAATAAATGTAAGTAATAAACTAGTATTTTTACATTTCAAAGTACATCACTCCACTTATTTAATATTTATGTATATGTTTTGTTAAGGCATTTGAAAGAAAATATCCTAGCATACTGACTAGTTATTTCTTTGAAAATGCCTAAAAACATTATATAATTAATCATGACATTTTAAAGTATAACATTATAAAATTCATTTTACAATTGAGGATTATTTGATTTTAGGAGGTAAACAATGATAGATAAAATAAATGATATATTTAAATCTAGAAAAGCAAATATGATTGGACATTATAATAAAAATTCAGTGATGATTCCCTTATGCAGTATGGACGGAGAATTAAATTTGTTATTCGAAGTAAGGTCTTTAAATTTAAAACATCAGCCTGGGGACGTATGTTTCCCTGGAGGAAAAATGGAAAAGGGGGAAATTCCAAAAGATACAGCTATTAGAGAAACTATGGAAGAACTAAATTTAAATAGGGAGGATATAGAATTTATAGGGGATATGGATTATATTGTCACTCCCTATAATTTTATAATGTATCCTTTTGTATGCAAGTTAAATAGGGAAGATATAAGTCCAAGTAAGGAGGAAGTAGATCATGTATTTACGGTACCTCTAAATTTTTTTATAGATAAAGAACCTGTATTACATGAAATTGAGATAGTTCCACATCCAAAAGAGGATTTTCCCTATAATCTGATAATAGGTGGAGAAAACTACAAATTTAGGAGGGGGAAAATGCCATCATATTTTTATACATATAAAGATTATATTATATGGGGGTTTACGGCACTAATAATAAAGAAATTTACGGATATAATTAAAAATGAAATATAACTTATTAACAGTATTCCTAATGTTTTTAGCATTTAGAAAGCATTGTCTAGAGGCTTCAGACATAGAACAGAGGAACAGGTAATAAGCTTATTACCTGTTCCTCTACAAATTGCATTGATATTATTCTACATAAGTTGAAGAATATTTACTGAGAAGTTCATGTTTTAAATCCCAGAGTTTTTCAGATAAATCTACATAGTAGTGATGAGGATTTTCAAATCTCAGCACTTCAGGCCATAATTTGGACAATTCTTCTTTTGCTCTATCTTTTATGTCTAGCACATCAGGGCAGGTGTATACAAGTTTTCCCTTATCAAATATTTTTACTCTTAAATCTTTTATATAATAATCTCTTATTTTTTTCCTTTTCCACGTAAAAACTGGATCAAATATTTCTATAGTCTCATCCTTATTTATTTCTTCATCTTCTAAAGTTATTAAATCTGCAATTGCTTTATTTTCCTTTTTACTATAAATTCTATATACTTTTTTAAATCCAGGGTTAGTTATTTTCTCTTCATTTTCACTTATTTTTATTTTAGGTATAATTCTACCTTCCCTATCTTCTATGGCAGATAGCTTATATACTCCGCCAAATACTGGTTCTGATCTTGCAGTTATGAGTCTCTCTCCTACACCAAAAGAATCAATGCAGGCACCTTCTCTAAGTACATCAGTTATGATAAATTCATCTAATGAGTTTGAAATAACTATGTTAACATCTTCAAGATCGGCTCTATCAAGTATTTTTCTGCATTCTTTTGTTAAGTAAGTTATGTCTCCACTATCAATTCTTACTCCTTTAGGTTTATGACCGTTTGGAATTAAAATTTCTTTGAAAACCTTTATAGCATTGGGGAGACCGGATCTCAGTACATTGTATGTATCAATAAGTAGCACACAATTATCAGGATATACTTCAGCCCAGGCCTTAAAAGATTCATATTCTGATGGAAAAAGTTGTATCCAACTGTGGGCCATTGTGCCAACTGCAGGCATACCAAACATTTGCTCAGATATAGTGCAAGCAGTGGAACTACATCCGCCTATAACTGCAGCTCTGGCACCATATATAGCTGCATCAGGAGCTTGAGCACGCCTAGAACCAAATTCCATTACAGGTCTAGTGCCTGCTGCTCTACAAATTCTACTTGCTTTTGTTGCAATTAGAGTTTGGTGATTTATAGTTAGAAGTATCATGGTTTCAACAAACTGAGCTTGAATAGCGGGACCTCTTACAGTTATTAGCGGTTCATTTGGAAATATAGGAGTTCCTTCGGGTACGGCCCATACATCACAGCAAAATCTAAAATCTTTTAGGTAATTTAAGAAGTCTTCTGAAAATTGTTCCTTACTCCTGAGATACTCTATGTCTTCATCTGTAAAACTTAAATTTGACAGGTATTCTATAACTTGTTGAACACCTGCCATTATGCAATAACCACCTTCATCTGGAATCTTTCTGAAAAACATATCAAAATAGGCTATTCTATTACCCATATTGGTTTTCAAATACCCGTTACCCATAGTAAATTCATAGAAATCTACTAGCATTGTGAGGTTTCTTTCGTTTCTCACATTAAAGTTCTTTGTGCTTTCCATAATGAAAATCTCCTCTTATCTACGTTTTGATTATGATAAAAAAATATACATATGTATACATTGTAATACTTAAATTAACATATTACAAGGTTGTACATTTATGGAATTCTGAACTTTATTGAAGAATGTAAGTCATGGTTTGATCTCTAAATTTTTTATCATACCTTCATCTTTTAAAATGTTTTTTTAGATTATAAGTTGTAGTAAAAGGGTCATCTGAAGTCATTACAAGAGACATTACAGCTGCACCACGAACTTTGGTTTCTAGTACTGTGTCTATATTGGTCTCAGTTATTCCACCTATTGCAATAACTGGAATTGAAATGTTACTTAGGACTTCTTTTAAAAATGAAATACCCCTACCTTTTAGTCCTTTTTTACAGTCTGTTTCAAAAATGTGTCCTGTAAGGAGATAATCTGCGCCTTTTTTTTGTGCGTTTATAGCTTCCAAAGTATTGTGTACAGATACACCTACAGTGCATTTTAATTTTAAATTGCTATTCATATAATTTTGATAACTTGTGTGAAATCCTTTGGCATTTACTTTTAAGGCTGTTTCTATACTGTTGTTTATTATTAAGGGTATATTACTAGAATCTGTAATTTTTTTTATTTCTTCAGCAATTGGAACTAGTTGCCTATAAGTAAGATCTTTTTCACGTAAGATTATGGCATCTGCACCACCTAATATGGAAGCTTTTAGTATATCAATCATATTCTTATTTTTTACAAGCCTTCTGTTTGTTACTATATATAATTTTTTGTTCATAGTATTATGGACTCCCAATCTTTTATTTTATGGATAAATTTATACTTAATTAATAAAAATAAAAAGGAGTGTTTATGTTTTAAACACTCCTTGAAATATATCTTTATTAATTTGTCTCCCTACGGTAGTGTTAACTACATCAAGTTCAAATGGCCAGGTTTCATCTTCCCAATCAAAATGGTCCACCCGCAACAATTTATTAATTTATAGGTATATAATACTACTTAGTTTTATATATGTAAATGATTTGAAATATAATTTGTAATAAAATGGTACAAACTATAGAAAATTATTCTAATATTTTGTATAATTAAAATATAAATTTGTGATTATTTGTATGCTTAGGTAACTTTATGGTTGATTTACGAAATTGATGGAAGAGTTATTGATGGTAGATCGAATAAAAAGTACTAAATATTATATAGATAAACTTTATGAGGGGAGTTTTAAAGAATTATGGGTAAAAAAAATATATTAATAATTGATGATTCCTTAAGTGTGAGACAATTTATAAGAAAGATTTTAGAGAAAGCAAATTATAAAGTATATGAAGCAGGGGATGGTGAAGAAGGAATCAAAGTATTTAAAGAAAGTGGTAATATTGATCTAGTAATTACGGATATATATATGCCTAAAAAAAGCGGAATAGAAGTTCTTATAGAATTAAAAAAAGAGTATGAAGATTTAAAAATAATTATTCTTTCCGATGGAGGGGAAAAAGACTTTTCAGATGAAAATGGAATATGTGAAGACCTTGGGGCCACTTATTTTTTTAAAAAGAATTGGGTAAAGGACGAACTTATAGAATTAGTAAATAGGATATTTATCAAGTGATTTTTATGAAGCAACTTTTTTAGTTAATAGTTAAGAGTGAAGAATTAATTCTTAATTTGTGAGAGTTGAGTAATTAATTTAAGATTAAGCTGCTATATAAGATATAGCAGCTTAATTTTGCCTATTAGTTAATTTTAAATTTATTTATTTCAGCTGCTAATTGTTCTGCTAATATTTGAAGATTACTTGAATGTTTTGTAAGTTCCTCCATAGTGGCTGATATCTCTTCTGTTGAAGCTGTAGTTTCTTGTGAAGCTGCAGCTGTTTCCTGTGATATAGATGAGATATTATCAATTTCAGATATTGTAGATTGCTTTTTCTCATTTATATCTGAAATTGATGTTTTTACTTCATCAACTTTAGCAATCATTGATTCAATTGATTTTAGAATTACTTTAAATATTTTATGAGTTTGATCTACGGCTAAATATTGCTCATCTACTGCGCTTTCAGCGGATTTGATAGCACTTACTGCTGTCTCTGATTTATTTTGTATACTTTCTATAATTTTCTTTATCTCATTGGTTGAATTTTGAGATTCTTCAGCAAGTATCCGTATCTCTTCTGCTACTACGGCAAATCCTTTACCAGCTTCGCCTGCACGTGCAGATTCTATACTTGCATTTAATGCTAAAAGATTAGTTTGTTCTGTTATTTCAGATATTGTTTCAGATATACTATTTATCTGTTTAGCACTTTCGTTCATGTCACGAACTATATCATTGACGGAGGTAGTAACCGTTTTAGCCTTATTTGATTTTTCAGTTAAAGTATCTACTACAGATAGTCCTTTTGTACCTAACCTTTTAGTGGCATTTGAGATTTTATCCATTTCATCAGAACTAATACTAACTTCTTTCAGCCTGTTTGATAAATCCTCCATTTCAGAAGCGCCATTTTGAGCACCTTTAGCTTGTTCAGTTGCACCTAAGGAAACTTCTTCAACAGATTTTGCTACTTCGCCTACAGAAGCTGTTACTTCTTCAGACATACTTGCAAGACTTGTTGACGTTTCTAGCACTGTTTCAGATGATTTTAAAACATTATTCATGAGCTTGGATATATTTTTCATCATTAAGTTAAATGATTCAGCCAAATCTTTAAATTCATCCTTTGTGGAAGCAGTTATGGACACCGTTAAATCTCCATTTGAGGCTTTGGAAAATACTCCCTTTAATTTTTTAATATTATTAGATATTCCTTTACTTAAAAACAATGAAAGAAATATCGCAATTATTCCCATTACTATTATTATTAAGAAAGTTTTGACTAATATAGAGTTTGTATCTCTGGTGAGTTCGCTTTTATCTAAAGCAGCCACTAGCTTCCAACCTGTTAATTTATTTGTCTGGTATACACCAAATTTACTAGTACCATTATAGGTATAATTAACAAATCCACTGTTTCCCGATTTTGCTTTATCCCAAAAAGACAGCTTAGAGATTAGATTTGTATTGATAAGTTCTTTTTGGGGATGGGCTAAGGTAGTACCTGATGAATCAGAGACAAATACATATCCTGTAGTACCTACCTTCTTTGTAGATATTCTTTCTGTAAGTGTAGTTAGAGAACAATCCAATCCAATAACGCCAACTACTTGTCCATTTTTTTCTACTGTTTGTACAACTCCAACAAGAGTTTTACCAGTTACAATGTCTTTGTAAGGAGGAGTTATTACAACTTTACCTTTATTAGCTAAAGCTTGTTTATACCAAGGCCTTGTAGTTGGATCATATCCTTCAGGCATTGTTGAAATAGGATATATAGTAAACTTTTTGGAGGCAGTTCCGTAATATACATCAAATATGTCATTATCACTTTCTTTTATACCTTTTAGCATATCTGATATCATTGGAGTATTATTGTCTGTATCAATATTTATAATACCGGGATTATTTGCAGTAAGATTTATTATATCTGAAAATCCATTAAAGTAATTAGTTAATCCACTGTCTATCTCTGAGAGAGTTTGAGTACTTGTAAGTGTTAACTTATTGGTGAGAATTGACTTTGATTGCATATAGGAACCAAAGCCTCCTATGGTTAGTGGAATTACACAAATTGCTATTAAGCTAGTAATTAATTTAGTTCTAATACTGTTTAGTTTGAAATCCTTAAAAGTCATGTTAATCCCCCTTTGTTATTTTATACCGATCACTTAAAAATTTAGTGCTAACTTTAATTAATATGTAATATAATAAAATAATAAAGTACATATTAACAAAAATCAACATAATTCAATAAATTTTTTAAATAAAAATAATTTAAAAAATATACCAAAATGATACAACTTTAAAATGGATAATATATAAAATACTATTGATAATTATTGAGAAAGCGAATAATATATATACTATAGATTACAATCGTAATTATGATTTTAGGAGGAGTTATTATGGCAAATATACCCAAAATATCTGAATCAGAGTGGGAAGTAATGAAAGTCATATGGAATAAAAATCCATGTTCGGCAAATGAAATAATAAAGCAATTGGAAGATAGTACAAGTTGGAAACCTAAGACAGTTAAATCACTTATAAGCAGACTTTTAAAGAAAAATGTAATTGGATTTAATGAGGAGGGCAGAACTTATTATTATTATCCTCTATTTGATGAAAAAGAATGTGCAAGACAGGAGAGCAGTTCTTTTATTAAAAGAGTATACAACGGTGCTGCTAAGAATATGTTATTGAATTTTATAGAAGACAATAAATTGACAGAAGAGGATTTAGACGATTTAAAAAAAATATTAAATGATAGGGATTAGGATCTTATGTTTAAGTTTATTATTTTATATAAATGGGTATTATATTTATCACTTCTAGCTAGTTTTTTAATAATATTTTTTCTAGCTGCTAAAAAAGTTTTAAAACAGAGATTGAGAATAGAAGTTCAATATATTATTGGAATTCTGATTTTGGTAAGACTTATTGTACCGGCTTTACCTAAGAGTTCACTTAGCATATTTAACATAATGCCGTTTTACTTTAATAGACCTCCTGTTACCTCGGCAATAGATAAATTTGACTATGATCAGTATCTTACTGAGAGTGTAAGTGAGGAAAGTGTAGGTAGTGCTAAAGGTGAGACTGATTATGCTTACTTAAATCCAAGTATTATTAGGGATACATTTAACATACCCGAATCATATATGCAAGTCACATTTGAAATATGGTATGTAGGTTTTATTTTAGGCATGATTTATATGCTTATGTCATATGTGACATGTTTGAAAAAAGTAAGTAAGTATGAATCAATAAGGGATAAAAGAATTATTGATATTTTGAAAAAGTGCAAAAACAATATGAATATAAAGAAGAATATAAATGTTGTACAAGGAATAGATATAAAAAGCCCAGCAATTTTTGGTATGATCGCACCTAAGATATTGATGCCCTTAACTGTGATTAAATGTATGAATGACAATGATATTAAAAATATATTTTTACACGAACTTTCGCACTATAAGAAAAAAGATATTTTTGTAAATTATGTTATCGGAATAACTAGAGTAATTTATTGGTTTAATCCTATTATATGGTATTTCACAAATGAAATGAAAAAGGATATGGAATTGTCCTGTGATTCTATAGCTCTTAATTATATAGAATCTGAGAAGACCAAGGAATATGGATATACTATGATAGACCTCATAAAATACTCAAAGTTTGTTAAAAAATCTAGAGTAAGTATGGCAGTTGGCATATCTGTAGATGCTAAATATATGGCCAAAAGAATTAGCATGATAAAGAAATTTGAAAGAATTTCCCCTAAGGCTATTGTAAGCTCCATAATTGTATTCTGCTTTTGTATATTAATTATGCTTACTGAAGCAAAAATAAACAATGTGTTTTCACAAGATGCGTTAAATAAACAGATAACGTCCAAATATGTAGTAGATGAACTTGGAATAAATAGAATAGAGGATAATACAAGTTATCCTTATGAATGTGATCTTGAGGTTTTGGGAAACTGGAAATCTGTAGATATTGTTGATAATATATCTGATTTCAAAAAAGATAAGAGACAGTGGAAAGATAACATGTATATAAAAGAAATTAAATTTTTTAATGGAGGTGCTACAGATAAAAGCTGGTTAACGTGGACAAAAGGAATTGTAATTGATAAAAGTGATAAACTTTCTAGTGAATATGTAATAAAAAATATAGATGGAAAAATTTATATGTTTTTTAGGTGGAAAAATGGCGACTATGCATTTGGATGCAGAAAACCAGTTTACTACGTTTTGAAAAAGGTTTAAATGCATTATAGTTTCTAAGCAAAGAATAAATTTATACTCCAGATATTTTTACAACCCTCAGCTCGGTTAAATATTTTACTAAGACTTATATGCAAAATATTTAAATGAGCTTCATTATTGTAAAAATATGGCTGCATATAAATTTATTCTTAAGTTAGAATGGCTATATAGAGTTTGTAGCTTGAAATTTAAGTTTATACATGAAATTTGTCATTATATGATATTGTATAAGTTTAAATTTCAATTAGAAACTCTGTAAAAATTAATTATGGATAAAAGGAGAATTAAAGATGAAGAAAAAAATTTTAATCATTACGATTACAATTGTAATTTTACTTGCAATTGGAGGGGGCATTTTTGTAAAAAATGCTATGGAAGAAGGTGACCCTAAGAATTGGGGAATAAATCCTTCAAAAATTTCAGATATAGTAACAAACAGGGTTTTGCAAAAATGTAACTCAGATCTTGAGAGAATATATGGATTTCAAGATAAAGATATGTCTAAAAAGGATTTGTCACAGGTCTCTTTAGATGTTATTTCAAATATAAGCTTTGATAAGTCTACAAAGTGGCCTGAAAAAAGTAAACTTCCACAGGGATATGATCCAAATAAGTGGTTCGATGCTGGTAAGAATCCAGGACTGAATTTAAGCAAAATTCATGAAAAGGGAGTTACAGGTAAAGGAATCAGTGTAGCGGTTATAGATAAGCCAATAAGATCTACTCATAACGAATTTAAGGGTAAGATGAATTATTATAAAGTTGGTGATCATCAAACAAGTGCTCATTTTCATGGACTAGCTTGTGCTTCTATTTTAGCAGGTAAAACTTGTGGAGTAGCAAGTGGATCAAAATTGTATTACTTTGCAACTCCAGATTCAAAAGACAGACAGGAATATTATATGGAGGCTATAGATAAGATTATTGATGTCAATAAATCACTTTCTAAAAATGAAAAAATACGAATTGTATCTATATCTGATGGTGTAAGTAAACGGGGCAAATACTTTGATAAATGGCAGCAAACTATAAAGAGGGCAAATTCTAGTGGTCTTACGGTAGTGTATTCTAACTTACTTTATGATAGAAAATTTACATGGGGCGGATGTAATCCTTCAAAGGATAGAAATAATCCCCTAAATTATGAACTTAGTAAATACTTAAATGGAAGAAATATAGATAAATCCAATATAATTGTCCCAGGAGATTTTAGAACTACTGCTGGCAATAGTTCTGATAGTACTTATGTTTACTGGGGTGAAGGAGGATTTAGCTGGGCTATTCCTTATGTTACAGGACTTGCAGCTTTGGCATGGCAGGTAAATCCAAATTTAACGTTTGATCAAATATTAGATAAGCTTATAGAAACAAAGGCTACTACAGCAGAAGGTAGATATATAATTAATCCAGAAAAATTTATAAATTCAATATCTTAAATAAAATATATTAAAAGATGATTTCTATATTTATAGAAATCATCTTTTTGAGTTATGATAGTTCTTAAATTAACCCTAAATTTAATAAAAATTGATGTCAGAAAAGCGCACAGTAATGATCCTAAGATTATAGCAGAAGTTTCAGAAGATCTTGGCGAGCTAATGGTTGGAATGAATTAATCAATAGATTTGAAGAAAGAGGCTGGTAAGATGAAAATAGGTGTACTTGCATTTCAAGGAGGAGTAGTAGAACATATAAAACATTTAAAATCCTTGAATTGTGAAGATGTTGAAGTAAAAAAGTGTGAAGAACTAGATGATATTAGTGGTATCATACTTCCAGGAGGTGAAAGTACAACTATTGGTAAGTCACTCAAAAAAATGGGGGGGTTCCAAAAACTGAAAGAAAAAATAATAAATGGTCTTCCAGTATGGGGAACTTGTGCAAGAATGATACTTCTTGATAAGAATATAGAATATGTGTAACCAATATGCTAATTAGACTTTTATGTGATGCTATAATTAAAAAAGAGGACTTGCATACAGCTACAGCAAGTCCTTTGAAAGTTACCTTTTTATCTATTTAAGTGAGCTATTTATAGTCTTTTTTATGTTTAGAGCCAATGGATAGGCTTAGAAAAATTAGAATAACTAATGTTCCTGCAATGATTATAGTATTAGTGTTATTAGCAATCTTATTGCGACTTACCAAGAATGCTAAGTAACCAAGTGCAATCTGAAACAACCAGGAGAGAATCGGCTGACCTCCCCAAACTTTCATTAAAAATTTCAATACTTTTCCCTCCTATATTGTATTATGATATTTGTACAAACTGGATTTGAGAGAATTATAAAAAATTTTTTAGAAGAAGATAATAATTTTATGAATATTGTCTGATATACATAGTTAATACTCTTTATTAAGCCAAACTGACATTTGTCCATCATCACGGTTTCCCCATGCGTAGTATGGAATTAAACTCAATTTGGATTCATGCCAATCATATGGCTTATTTGATACTGTTGTATAGAGTAAATCATCTTTACTATCCTCATTTAGAACCTCAGCATCAACTTTAATAGTTCCTATTCCATTTAATAAATGATCATTATAATGATAACGTGCTTGTGCTTGTTCTTTTATGCGATATAACCACAATGGAGCAGAATTATCCATTTCTTCAGCACAATACACTATTGGGCCACGCTGAACTGCAACCTTGCCTAAGTCGTTCTTAACTCGGTTATTTGCTCGTATGAACTGGATGCACATGTCAAGGCTTAAATCAATTTGCATTTGTGATGATTCTACAAAAATGTATACAAAGCCGCTTTTCACAGGCAAGTTAACATCCTTCTTATTAACTTGAAGTTTGTAGTTACATTGTGACCAACTAGGAATACGAATACCAAACTTAAATTTATTTTCACCAGGGTTTTTTATTTTATAGCTAATATTTCCATCCCATGGGAAGTTGTTACTCTGTATAATAGAAATATTGTTATCAAAGTTAGCTTCATTAGATATAAATTGGTGAGAAAGAATAGTGGAACCATGAACAGTATAAATGTATTGATCAACGGAAGCTATTAAACGGGCAACATTACTTGGACAGCAAGCACAGCCGAACCAATCGGCACGTCGAGTTAAAATGTGTGATTTCCCTGGATTGCCTTTACTTGCTGTTGGATCTGCTTCCAATGGATTGACATAGAAAAAATGTTTGCCATCCAATGATATACCACTAAGTGATCCATTAAAGAGTTCCTTTTCCAAAATATCTCCATATTCACCTTCGGGCTCAATTTGAAGCATCTGCTTAGCAAAGAAAGTCATACCTACAGATGCACATGTTTCACCATACATAGTGTCATTTGGTAAGTCATAATCATATGTAAATGATTCTCCGGTAGTAGTAGATCCTATATTACCAGTGACATACATACGCTTTTTAACAATGTTATTCCAAAATCGTTTGCATACAGTTAATAAATCTTGATCGCCTGTTAATCGAGCAACATATGCAATACCAGTACATAGATATACTACACGAACTGCATGACCTTCAGCTGTTTCCTGATCTACAATTGGTTCTGCAGCTTGATAATAGCTCAACGGAAAATTTCTCATGCCTTCGATCAAGTCGTGATCAAATCCATCTTGTTCAATCTGATGATCAAAAAACTTAGGATCTTGTCCTCGTTGCTTCAAGAAATAGTATGCTAAATTCAGGTATTTTTTTTCATGTGTTAATTCGTATAAACGCGATAAAGCCAGTTCAATTTCAGGGTGACCATCATATCCAGGAATTTTTCCTTTTTCTAAGCCAAAATTGTTATCAATGCAATCTGCCATCTTACGAGCAATATTTAGAGCTTTCTCATTACCAGTAACTTGGTAGTAAGCTACTGCAGCCTCGATATAATGTCCCATTGTATATAATTCGTGTGACTGCTTTAATCTTTTGAATTTTCGCTCTGGAGCTTCAATCTGGAAATACGTAGACAGATAACCGTCGTATTCCTGTGCTTCGGCAATTAAATCAATTAATTTATCAGCTATTTGTTTCAAATCGTCATTTGGATGATAGCGAAGGGAGTATGCCACAGCTTCGAGCCACTTGTACACGTCGGTATCTTGGAAAGGAAAGCCGCTATGATGCCCCTTTATTTTGCTAGCGACAATTTTTAAATTAGCAATAGCATGGCTGTTTTTAGTTGTTCCATTTTTTTGAGGGTCATCAGCAATATGAATATTTGCTTCATCATTCATTACCGACCATTGATAAGGCAAAACTTCTTTGACAATTAGTTCTCGATAACGATTCCAAAACTCAGAGGTGATTTTAACATTATTTAATTCTAAATTAGTACAAGTTTGCATTTTTTCTACACTCCTTTTTGAATCACTCATTTACTGAGAACTTTTGGCTAGTGCGCCTTTTAGTTAAGTCTGCTTGAACAATAGGTTCATGTTCTTCATATTTTTTATACATAAGTAAAGGTATTATGTTGATAATGAAAATAATAATTGGTAACCATATAAATGAGAATTTAATTGCTGCTAACGAACCAGCTGTTTGAGCATGATCTGGAACATAATTAAACATTTTCATAATAATTGATGGAATAAATGATCCAAAGCCAGAACCCATTTTAATACAAAAAGAGCTTCCAATTGCGGTCAAAAATCCACTAGCTCGGATACCATTTTTCCATTCACCATAATCAACCGTATCACCTACCATTGCAAAGAACATTGTGCATGCTATTCCACTGCCAATACATGCTATACACCAGCCAACTAGCATTGCATCAACATTTTTTCCGACTAATGCCATTAGAAGCTGACCTATACAAGCTAAGATTAATCCTAATACCGTAGTTCCCCATTTTTTAAATAGTTTAACAATTATTGGTACAGAAGCCATGCCAATAACTTGAATAATTGTAAATCCATTAAAGACTGAAATTAGAGATTGATTATTCATATTGTATTGGAAATAGTAGGCTAGTGTAGAATTACGAGACATAAAACCTGTCCAATAAATTACATTGGCAAGCACGATTAGTACCCAAGGCCAGTTACATTTAGCAGCCTTAAAGCTTTGCTTAAGAGGAATTACTTTCTCGTGCTCAATATTTTTTTCACGCATGTCAGCAAAAGCAATTAATAGTAGTATAATTGCGACAATTGCATATATCAGAACAGCTAAAGACCAGCCTCTTTGCTTATTACTTCCCCCTAAATAGTTTGCTAAAGGTAAAATAAAGGTAATTGCAAAAAAGTTTCCGATATTTCCACCAACCATCCTGAAGGAATTTGCTATAGTTCGATCTTCTGAATTAGACGTTAAATTTGGCAAGACTGAGGTTATAGGAGTAGACATTCCCGTATAAGAGATACCTGCCAAGATATACATAACACCTGCATAGACTACCTTAGCTGTTCCTGAAAGATTAGGAGTAGTAAATAGTAGCCATACAAAAATAGCAAATGGAAAGCTCATCCACAAGAACCAAGGACGACTTTGTCCATATTTACTATGAGTGTGGTCAATGATAATTCCCCATATGGGAGCATCTAAAGCATCAAAGAATCTAGCAATAAGTAATAATATACCTGCTACACCAACTGATAAACCAAATACTTCAGTAAAGAAATAAAGTAGATAACTACTGATAATGCAGTACAACAGGTTACCGGACATATCTGTAAATGAGTATGTGATTTTACGGTGCAGTGGTAATTTATCATCCTGAGCCACTGTACCTTGACTGTTTTGAATAGTAGTCATTTTTTTAATATCCTCCTTTAAAAGTAATTTGTTACAATTTGAATTGTAACCCTTTCCAAATTTATTCTCAATGACTATAATAGTAATTATGGTGGACATTTCCGACTTTACAAAAAGAAAGGGTGTATGATTTATGTTTTACTATTCATTTTCTTTATTAGATCCGGTTTTATATTATAAAGGTGGAGAATTTTCAGCAGATATTCCTTGGCAGCATAATCCGATGTATCACAGAGGAGATTATGAAATTATAGTTTGTATGAAAGGAACATTTTATATTCAAGTAAAGTCTACTCGATATGTCATTAGACAGCATGATGTTCTTCTAGTTCCTCCGTTTTCCAAGA
The DNA here is from genome assembly GCF_000143685.1 of Clostridium ljungdahlii DSM 13528. NCBI lineage: Bacteria > Bacillati > Bacillota > Clostridia > Eubacteriales > Clostridiaceae > Clostridium > Clostridium ljungdahlii. The sequence goes on from NC_014328.1 coordinate 1,456,518, forward strand.
TGTTTGGCTATCGTAAGTCAGCTTCACCTGTTGACTTTTACTGGCTGCATTTCTTTATCAAGAAAAAGCCTACTTTAATTTATGAAACTGGATTAGCCAGTAAGGTCTTTGGTATGTCTTCAGATTACTCAAGAAATTCAAATTTAGATGATCCGGTAATTCTTCCTTCACAATTTCATCTTCAAGATATGGGAAAGTTTATTATTCTAGTTCACCAAATATTAGATGTTTCTAGTAGAAATCGATATGGTCAACAAGAAAGTGATTATTTGATGACTGCATTTCTAATTGAATTAAGTAATCATTTTCTTAATCAATGTTTAGAACAAAAAGGGTATATAAATAAAATTGCTCGATTAAAAGAATGGATTCGTGCAAATATGTCTTCTGATTTAAATGTAAAACAAATAGCTGATGCAACACAACTTAACGCTGATTATTTAACTCGATTATTTAAACGTTATACAGGAATGACAACGTTACAGTACCTCACTAGATTAAAAATAGAAGTTGCTCAATTGCTTTTATTGCGTACTAATTTAACGGTTAAACAGATTTCAATTTATGCTTATTTTACAGATGAAAAGCTTTTTATGAGACGTTTTAAGGCACAAACTGGACTTACTCCAACTGAGTATAGGAATGCTTATACACACACACATCTAAACAATCCTCATATTGATCCCAAAATACCTGTGCCTAAACGAATAGAAGATAAAATTGATAATATAATTGATAATGTAAATGAAGGATTTACGGATACTAGTAAGTAAAATTAGAAGAATATTTAGGAACTATATTGTTTTTAATAAAAAGTATTGAAAATAATTTGAGAAAGAAATAATATAATATTATAGATTACAATTGTAATTATATTTTTAGGAAGAGTTACCATGACAAATATCCCAAAAATATCTGAATCAGAGTGGGAAGTAATGAAAGTTATATGGATTAAAAATCCTTGTTCTGCAAATGAAATAATAAAGCAGTTGGAAGATAGTACAAGTTGGAAGCCTAAGACAGTTAAGTCACTTATAAGCAGACTTTTAAAGAAAAATGTAATTGGATTTAATGAAGAGGTTAGAACTTATTATTATTATCCTTTAGTTGATGAAAAGTAATGTGTGAGACAGGAGAGGATTTAGACGATTTGAAAAAAATATTAAATGATAGGAATTAGAAGCTTATGTTTAAATTTGTTATTTTATATAAATGGGTTTTATATTTATCACTTCTAGCTAGTTTTTTAATATGTGAATAAGTTTAAAATTTTATATAAAGGAGATTTAGAAAATGAGGAAAAAAATTTTAATTATTACGATTACAATTGTAATTTTATTCGCAATTGGTGGAGGTATTTTTGTCAAGAATGTTATAGAAAGAAATAATCCAAAAAACTGGGGAGTTAATCCTTTGAAACTTCCTGATGTAGTTACAGATAAAGTTTTGCAAAAACATAATTCAGACCTTGAGGGTGTATATGGATTTCAGGGAAAAGATATGTCTAAAAAGGATTTGTCACAGGTTTCCTTAGATGTTATTTCAAATATAAGCTTTGATAAGTCTACAAAGTGGCCTCAAAAAAGCAACCTTCCAGCTGGATATGATCCAAACAAGTGGTTTGATATGGGTAAAGACCCAGGACTTAATTTAAGCAAAATTCATGAAAAGGGAATTACGGGAAAAGGAATAAGTGTGGCAGTGATAGATAAGCCGATAAGGTCAACTCATGATGAATTTAAGGGCAGGATGAATTACTATAAAATAGGAATACCTCAAACAAAGCCTCATTTTCACGGATTAGCTTGTGCTTCTATTCTAGCAGGTAAAACTTGTGGAGTAGCAAGTGAATCAAAATTGTATTATTTTGCAACACCTGATTTATGGATTAAATCAGCAGATTATATTAAGGCTGTGAATAAAATCATTGAAATCAATAAATCACTTCCTAAGAATGAAAAAATAAGAATTGTATCTGTATCAGATGATGTAGATAAGGATAATAAAAACTATAGCAAATGGCAGAAAACTTTAAAGAAAGCCAATTCTGAAGGACTTACAGTAGTACATGCAGATTTATTTAACAAGGAAAAGTTTAGCTTGGGTGGATGTGATGCTTCAAAGGATAGAAATAATCCGCTAAATTATAAGCTAAGTAAATTTTATTGGGATGAAAAGAAGATAGATAAGTCTAACATAATGGTTCCATTGGATTTTAAAACTACTGCTGATAATCGTTCTGATGCTGCCTATGTTTATTGGGGCGAAGGAGGAGTTAGCTGGGCGATTCCTTATGTTACAGGACTTGCAGCTTTGGCATGGCAGGTAAAACCAAATCTAACGTTTGATCAAATATTAGATAAGCTTATAGAAACAAAAACTACTACATCAGAAGGCAGATATATAATTGATCCAGAAAAATTTATAAATTCTATAGCTAAATAAATTATATTAAAAAATGATTTCTATATTTATAGAAATCATTTTTTTAAGTTATAATAGTTCTTAAATTAACCCTAAATTTAATAAAAATTGATGTCAGAAAATATATTGTATCTTCGTATTAATATGTGAGAAGCTTCTTAAGGAGGAAAAATGTGAAGATAGATGAAAATAATTTTATAGAACAGATAAAAAAGAAAAATCCCAAAGCTATTGAATTTGTAGTGGATAAATATAGTAATTTGGTATTTAAGATAGTGCTCACAGTGTTGAATTCTAAGTTTGAATCACAGCATTCGGAAGAATGTGTAAATGATGTGTTTTGGGCTGTGTGGAACAATATTGAAAGCTTTGACAACGAAAAGGGAAACTTTAAATATTGGATTACAGCTATAGCAAAGTATAAATCTATAGATTGTAAAAGAAAACTTTTTAGCAAAGGTACAGATAAAAGTATAGATGATTACAGACTTGAGGATGAACTTAATGTAGAAAATGAATTGATATCAAGGGAAAATAAGGAGGAACTTTTAAAGGCTTTAGATATTATGAAACCTCAGGACAAGGAGATATTTGTGAGAAGGTATTTTCTATATGAAGGAATAGAAAACATAGCAAAGAGCTTTGGAGTTGATAGGAGCTTAATTGACAAGAGACTTTCAAGGGGACGTAAATTTTTGAAAGAAAAACTTATAGTCTTGAAGGGAGAAATATTATGAATATGAATGATTTTAATATGGAAGAAAAAGATATATATAAATTGTTTAACGATGTAAAGATTGAAGAAAGCGAGTTTGATCCTATGGATGAAGAAGTTACTGATATAGAAAAACAGAAGATAAAGAAAAATTTAAAGAAAAGAATAAAAGGTCAGAGAAAATTTAAAGCATTAAAATATTTTTCTATAGCAGCAGCATTAGGTTTGATATGTACTATAGGTATAGGTACTATTTCTCCAGCCTTTGCAGAAAATATTCCAATTTTAAATTCTATAACACAAAAACTAAATGATGAATTTGGTTCTCATGGATCTTATGCCGAGTATTCTCAAATTGTAAATAAACCTGTTACGAGCAATGGGATAACTCTTACTATAAATGAAGTAATAGCAGATGATTCAAAGCTTGTGATAGGCTATACGATAAAAAGTAATAAAAAAATTCAAAATTTAGAGACATTTAGTTTGAGCATGTTTTTGAAAGTTGATGGAAAAATGTCTGGTTCTACTGGAAGTTCTGCAGGAAATTATATTGATGATCACACATATGTTAAAAGTGAAGAAATTCATACTGATTTAATAAAGAATGCTTCAAAGAAGATTAACATAGCTTTAAATGTGGATGAGATATCAAATATAAAAGGAAAGTGGAACTTTGCTTTTAGTGCATCAAAGGATCAGTTAGTTAAAAATAGTGTTGTATTTAAGCCAAATATTAAGCTGGATTTTCCAAATAGCATTGCAAAGGTAGATAAGATTGTTTTTTCTCCTATAGATACTTCTATCTTTGTAAGTGGAAATTATAAAGATAAGGAAAAGGTTAAAAAGAATATGGAGGTAAATCATGATGATAGCTTAATGGATTATGATTATTGGGTCGCTTATGATGACAAGGGAGTTGAACTTATACCTAAAGGGTTAGGCGGTGGAAGGGGTGATTCTAATACAGGAATATTCAATATTGAAATGCAATACAATAAACTTAATAAGATTCCAAAATATTTAACGATTGTTCCATGCAAAATTACTCCTTCAGCTGGAGGCAGTGAGAGTATTGATAAGAATGGTAAAGAAGTACATTACACTGTTAAAAGTAAAAAGCCGGTAGAAATAAGTAAGACAATTGATGGAGTGTATCCTATAGAACTTTCTCAAGGTAAAATGGGAAAGATTACAATAGAAAGTATAGAAACGGATAAGGATAGTACTACAGTTAAATACAGAGTAGATGGTAAAGCACCATATTTTCAGGCACAAGATCTTTGGATAAAAGATTCTAGTGGAAAAGAAGTGGATTACAAAAGCTATGATATAAGAAAAGATGACAGCAAGCCAAATGAATTTGTAAGGCAATTTAAGAAACTTGATCCAAATAAGAAATATACTATATTTACTAATGATTTTAGCAACGTGGAGTTCAGAGAGGACTTGAAATTTACAATTAATTTAAGTAAATAATATCAAGTGATTCTTAGGTTCAGGTGGAGTTTGCTTATAAGGAATACATTTTCTCCATCTGAACCTTAGAAGAACTTATCCAGGTGCGTAGCAGTGCTTATACCCCACTTTGAAGAAGATGGGGGTGTTAGCAATGGTAGCAATCGGATAAAAATTCCAGGTGATTCAATTAAATTACCTGGAATTTTTATATTTATAAGTCATAAAGTTTTTCTTTAACCAAGTAGTTTATCCAAAGGCTATTGTTTGTTGGTTCAGTTAAGTTAAACCTATAATTTATAAAAAAATATGACTATTTTTGAAAAAAAGAGACTTTGAAAAAGATATTGACAAGTCAGGGAAAAGTGTTTATAGTACAATTGTAGTGTTTGTGAACGCAGTTCACACATGCGAACAATAATTAACTAAGGTGATAGTATGTCTAATTATAAAGAAAATAAATCAGCAGCACGAGTAGTAGATATATTGGTACTATTGGCTCATAGTGGGAAGGCTTTAACATTAAATGAAATTTGTAGTAGTAAGGATTGGCCTAAAAGCAGTACCTTTGAATTGGTTCAAACTCTAGTAGGTAAAGGTATTCTTGAAATGGATGACAAGAGACTTAAAACCTATAGATTAAGTTTACTAGCATTTGAAATAGGAAGTGCATATCTTTCAAATTTAGGTGTTACTGATGTAGCAAGAGCATATATCCAGGAACTTAATAAAAAGACAGGTAGTACAGTATTTCTAGGAATAGAAGATAATGGAGATATTGTATATCTTGATAAAGCTGAGAATCACTCTATTATGAAACCTACAGCAAAATTGGGCTCAAGGCGTATTATATATACAACGGGGGTTGGTAAAGCATTACTTGCTGCATATACTGATGATAAAATTGTAGAAATACTTCAGAAGAAACCTTTGTTAGGCAAAACCAAATTTTCACATACGTCAGTAGATGATATACTAAGAGATATGCATGAAATAAAAAAACGTGGATATTCAATAGATGACCGTGAAGACAACATAGAGATGTATTGTATGGGTGCTGCAATTTACGATCAGTTTGGCAAACCAGTTGCTTCTATAAGTGTTGCAAGCTTATACAATTCAATGAATGATGAAAAAAAGCTATTTGTTTCTAATGCAGTAACAGATACTGCCATGCAAATTTCTAGAAGATTAGGTTATATGGGCAATAAATTATACATGGACAGATAAGATTATGCCATGTGTATAAATTTATTTTAATAAAATGTTATGGAGTACTTAATTTATTAAAAGGAGGAGTTTTTTGAATGTGGAAAAAACTAGAAAACCTAAAAAAGATTGAAGAAACTGGAATTCTTCTGATGATTCGTTTAGATAGTGAAGATGAAGCTATGAAGGTAGCTGAAGCAGCTATAAAGGGTGGAATTTTGGCACTAGAAATTACTATGAGTGTACCAAATGCACTTGGAATTGTTAAAAAGCTATCTGAAAAATATAAAGAAAAAGGACTTGTTATTGGAGTAGGAACTGTTCTTGATCCAGAAACCGCACGAGCAGCTATCCTTGCAGGTGCAAATATGCTTGTAAGCCCTAATTTAAATCCTGAAATGATTAAGATGGGAAAACGCTATCAAACAGTTATTATTAGTGGTGCATTTACACCAACAGAAATTGTAAATACCCTAGAAGAAGGTGCAGATATTGTAAAATTATTTCCAACTGAGTTCATTGGCCCAGCTTATGTCAAAACAGTTAAAGGTCCATTAGATCAAGCAGCTATTATGCCAAGCGGCGGAGTAACCCTAGAAAATGCCGGAGAATGGCTTCAAGCAGGGGCAACATGCCTTGGAGTTGGCAGTGGTATAACTAAAGCAGCTCAAAAAGATGGCGATTACACAAAAGTAACTAAAGCAGCTGAACTATTTTTAAAAGTAGTTAAAGAAAGCCGCTAAAATAATTAAAAATTCAAATTGTCTCGTATTGCATGGACACCTTTGCAAAGGCATTTGACGGTGTAACTTTGCAAAAGTAAGTGCAGTACCTGAAATCACACATAAAGAACGATTGCAAATTGTGAAAACGGTTAATTACGTATGATTGGAGGATTAATAATGAAACAAGAAGAAAACATGTCTAATACACAATCTATGGATAATTCTAAAAGTAAATTAAACATTCGCTGGGCTTTTGTCATTTTACTACTAATTGGGGCAATTGTCAATTATTTAGATAGGGCAAATCTTAGTGTTGCCAATACGACTATTGCAAGGGAATTTCATTTATCATCAACTCAAATGGGGCTTTTGTTATCTGCATTTTTGTGGCCCTATGCAATTGCAAATTTGCCATCTGGATGGTTAGTAGATAAATTTGGACCCAAAAAGATGTTTTCATTTGCATCAGGATTTTGGTCTACGGCAACTATTATATGTTCTTTTATAAGTTCATATCCACTATTTTATTTAATGCGTATGATTTTGGGAGTAGCTGAGTCACCATTTTTTACAGCTGGCCTTAAAGTAAATCAGAGGTGGTTTTCAGATGAAGAAAGAGGATTACCGGTTGCAATTATAAATACAGGCTCACAAATTTCTAATGCAGTTGCTCCACCAATTTTAACACTTTTGCTAGTTGCTTTTGGATGGAGGAGTATGTTTGTTATAATAGGTGTACTTGGTATTTTGGTTTTATTAGTATGGCAAAAACTATATAGAGATCCTACATCTGAAGAAACAATTGCAATAAAAGGTTCCCTAGAAGCTGCCCAAGAAGTTAGAAAATCAGGCAAACAAGCTTCATGGGGAGAATTATTTAAACATAGAAACACATGGTTTATGATAATAGGAAACTTCGGAATAATGTTTACTATATGGGTATACTTAACATGGCTTCCATCTTACTTACAAAAGGAGCGTGGTTTTAGTTTAACTCAAAGCGGTTTTATAGCTTCTCTTCCATATATATGTGGTATTGTAGGGGTACTTTTAGGTGGAACTATATCAGATTACTTAATTAAAAAGGGTGTCCAGGCTATAACTTCACGTAAATTTCCTATAGTTGGAGGAGCCCTTCTTGCAGCAATATCTACAGCTCCACTTCCATTTATAAAGAGTACTAGTGTAATTATTGTACTTCTTTGTGTTGGATACTTTGCATCACAATTGCCTTCAGGAGTTATATGGACTCTTGCAGCTGATGTTGCACCAAGTGATCAAGTTGCATCACTAGGAGCAATCCAAAATTTTGGTGGATTTTTAGGAGCAGCAATAGCACCAATAGCAACAGGAATTATACTTGACAAAACAGGAACTATAGGCGGTGTATTCCTAATAGGGGCAGGACTCCTTATCCTTGGAGCTATTTCATATGGAATATTTTTAAAGCCGGTAAATATGGGAGGCGCAAATTAATGACTCCGAGAGCTGTATTTTTAGTTGGACCTGCTGGTTCTGGAAAATCAACAGTTGGAAAACTTATTGCATCACATTTTCAATTTGCATATTTAGATAAAGATGTAGTGTGTAATAAATTTACGGGTAAATTGCTAGAAACTCAAGGAATTTCTCCTGATGCTCGTGATGGTTGTGAATTTTATCAAAAGCGGATTATGCCGATGGAATACGAGACTTTGCTTCAAATAGCCGCAGACAATATAAAAAGTGGTATATCAGTAGTATTGGATGCGCCATTTGTAGGATATTTTACAGATGAAAACTATATAAATAAGTTAAAAGAAAAATATAGCCTTGAAAACTATGTTCCCTTGGTTTTAAGAGTATCAGTATCAGCTAAAGTATTACTTAAGAGAATTAGAGAGCGTAATTTTAAAAGGGATGAGTGGAAACTTAAAAACTGGGATATTTTTATAGATAGTTTAAAATCCAAACAGTGTCTATGGAAAAATGTTAAGATAAAGGAATTTGATAATAGTAACGAAGAGATTGACACAAATAATTTATTTAAAATAATAGAAGAAAACTGTTAATAGTGTTTTATTAACAAAGTTAGAAATGGGTATAGAGTTTTTTGAAAAACAAATCTATACCAATTATTTTATTATCTAGTTATCCTAAAATGTATCAATTTTAAAATTTTTATGGTATATGTAAGAAGTTACCATATTTAATTAGAAATGGTCAAGTATTGTTTATTGACAAAAAAAATTGCATAATATATAGTGAAAGAATATTTTGTGACGGAGGTTTTTGAAATGGCATTAAGAAATATACGTACTTTAGGTGATGAAATATTGAGGAAGAAGTGCCGGGCTGTAGAAAAAGTTGACGATAGAATTTTAACTTTACTTAAGGATATGGCAGATACGCTGCATAACACAGAAAATGGCGCGGCAATAGCAGCACCACAAGTTGGTGTCTTAAGAAGAGCAGTTGTTATAGACATGGGTGAAGGTATAATATGCCTAGTAAATCCAGAAATAATTGAAGAAGAAGGAAGCCAGGAAGTTATAGAAGGATGTTTAAGTATTCCTAATAAGTGGGGAAAGTTAATTAGACCTGCGAAGGTAAAAGTAAAAGCATTAAATGAAAAAGGTGAGGAATTTACAATAACAGGAGAAGGAGATTTAGCTAAGTGTTTATGTCATGAAATAGAACATTTAGATGGAATACTCTTTATAGATAAAGTAACAGAATTTATAGAATAAAGATAATACTAAAATGTATTGTATTTGTTTTAAAATAATATGACATATTAAATAATGTTTGATTTTTTATATTATATTTTTTGGACAACAAGTAATTATCGGATAGATTTGAAAAGACATGAAAGTGGTTTCTCCAACTTTATTTAGAGAAGCCACTTTTGTTATTTTTAAGTGTACAAGCTAATATCTACTGTGGGTGTCTTTTCCACAAACTTGGTAGCCTTTTTCACTGCTGTAAACCTTCCACTGAGTTCTTGCACCAAAGTCATTGTTATTTATATTTATAGGCTCTTCATCATTTTTTGATTTTTCTACCTTTTTATTATCAATTTTATCTCCTAGTTTTTTTGTCATAGAAAGCACCTCCTTTTATAGTTTTACTCCAAGATGTTTTTTTATGATATGTATCTTAAGGTTCTATTTCCATAAGATTATATTATTAAATAATTATAAATAATTAATAGAAAATGTTATAATTAACTAAATGGTAAAGATAACCTAAAATAAAAGAGAGTTACTAAATCATATTTTAGATAAAAATAGCAGATAATAAACGTAAAATATTAAATTATTAAAGTAAGGTGATATTATGGGAAAAATACATGGCTTTTATACAATGCCTCATCCTCCTATTGCAGTTCCTGAAATAGGACGCGGTCAGGAGATAAAAATAAAAAATACATTGGATGCCTGTTATAAAGTGGGTGAAGATATAGCATCTATAAAACCGGATACGATAATAATAATTACACCCCATGGACCAATGTTTAGTGATGCAATTGCAGTGTCTTATGAGAATAGTATCCATGGTGATTTAGGAAAATTTGGGGTTCCTGAGGTAAGTCAGAGTTCAAATATAAATCTGCCTTTAACAGAAAAGATAATAGAGTATTCAAAAGAACAAAATATTTTAATAGGAAAGATAACAACAAGGTCTGCCCAGGAATATGGGATGGAATATGAATTAGATCATGGTGCCTTAGTGCCATTGTACTTTGTAAATAAAAAGTATCCAAATTATAAGTTGGTTCATATAACTTATGGAATGCTTTCTAAAATGGAACTCTATAAATTTGGAATGTGTATTAAAAAAGCTGTAAATGAGGTCAATACCAAGGCAGTATTCATTGCCAGTGGAGATTTATCTCATAGACTTACAAAAGATGGACCTTATGAATACAGCCCTTATGGGGAAAAGTTTGATAGGGAAATAACTTCACTTCTTGAGAAGGGCGATGTTTTGAAAATATTTGATATGGATAAAGAAACTGTAAGTGAAGCAGGAGAATGTGGACTGAGATCTTACTATATAATGTTGGGAGCCATGGATGGATGCGACATTAAAGGTAAAATCCTATCTTATGAAGGTCCCTTTGGTGTTGGATATGGTGTAATGAGTTTTTCACTTAAAGATAATGGTAGAGACACTTATAGTAAATTAATAGAAGAAAGACAAAAAATAATTGCGGCAAAAAGAAAAACTGAAGATCCTTATGTAAAGCTTGCTCGTGAAAGTTTAACTTCTTATTTGGTTTATCATAAATATTTAGAAAATCCTGATTATGTAACTGACGAAATGAAAAATAGCAAAAGGGGAGTTTTTGTATCCATGAAGAAGGAAGGTCAGCTGAGGGGATGTATTGGGACTATTTTTCCAACAACAGAGAATATAGCTGAAGAAATTATCAAAAATTCCGTTTCATCAGGAATAAATGATCCTAGATTTATGCCAGTTAGAAAAGATGAGCTTGAAGATATAGATTTTTCCGTAGATGTGCTTACAAAGCCAGAAGAAGCTTCGAAAGGGGAACTTGACCCTGAAAGATATGGTGTAATAGTTCAAAAAGGTTCTAGATGCGGTCTTTTACTTCCAGACTTGGAAGGAGTGGATACTGTAGATAAACAGCTTCAAATTGCACTTGAAAAGGGAAACATATCTCCTAATGAAGACTATACTATTGAAAAGTTTGAGGTTATAAGGCATAAGTAAAGTTTTTGAGTATTGGAGGAAGATAACTTTTGTTACACGAAGGACTGTTTTATGAAAAACAGAATGATAGAGTAAAATGTATGTTATGTCCCCATAACTGCATTATAGGTGATAAAAAGCAGGGAAGATGTTCTGTTAGAACTAATGAAAATGGTGTGCTCCAAGCTACAAATTATGGTGAAATAACATCTATGGCAGTTGATCCAGTAGAAAAAAAACCTCTTTATCATTTTAAACCTGGTAGAAACATTCTGTCCGTAGGAAGTTTTGGATGTAATTTTTCCTGCAGCTTTTGTCAAAATTATACCATAGCCCAGTATAGACCTAAAAGTGAGTATGTGTCTCCTGAAAAATTAATAGAAGCATGCTTGGATATAAAAGATAATATAGGTATAGCTTTTACTTATAATGAGCCCAGTATATGGTATGAATATGTATATGAAACCTCGAAAAAGCTGAAAGAAAACCATCCGGAATTTAATGTAGTACTTGTTACAAATGGATATATTGAGGTAGAACCACTTCAAAAGCTTTTACCTTATGTAGATGCCATGAATATAGATTTAAAGGCATTTAATCCAAAATACTATAAAAAAGTATGTGGAGGAGATGTTGAATCCGTACTTAAAATTATAAGTGAATCAGCCAAGAAGACTCATGTAGAGGTAACCACGCTGCTTGTAAATGACCTAAATGATTCTGCTTCGGAAGTGGAAAGTATTGCTTCCTATCTTGGAAATTTAAATAGAGACATTCCGCTTCATCTGTCAAGATATTTTCCAACTTATAAGATGGATAGACCAGCTACAGATATAGATGTAATGGTAGAATCAAGAAAAATTGCAAAAAAATATTTAAATTACATCTACCTTGGAAATGTTCAAGGAGTTGACAGTTCTACATACTGTCCTAAGTGTGGCGAGCTTTTAGTAGAGAGAACCAGGTATTTCACTGAGGTTCGTATGGATAGCAATAAATGTCCTAAGTGTGGATTTCCTATAAATATAGTATTTTAAAAATTAAAGCAGGTGACTTTGCTAAGGTTACCTGCTTTAATTTATGGCAAATAGTATTTAAGATTCATTGGATAATAATTTAAGATGGTCATTTTAATCATTTCATTTGAATTATTTATATATGTATGGGTTTTAGAGGCATCAAATGAAATGGAATCTCCTGGACTTAAAACATAGGTCTTATTATCTGTTTCAAGAGTAAGCTCTCCATCAAAAACCAGAATGTACTCATACTCATCCTCACCGTGAGAATTTGAAGTATAGGAACTTTCTGTATCTAATTCAACTCTAAACAATTCAAAATTTCTTTCATTTTGAGTAGAAAAGTGGCAGTAAACTCTGTACTTTCCATCTTCACTGCATTGATTTATAGTGTTTTCTTTTTTTACTAAAGTAGTTTTACTTTTAGGCTCGTCTATAAGTACTGTATAGGGAACTTTAAGCCCATTTGCCAGTTTCCATATTGTATTTATAGTTGGGTTTGATTGACCTCTTTCTATTTGTCCTATCATAACCTTGCTAACACCTGAGAGTTCAGAAAGATTGCTTAAGCTGAGCTTTTTATCACTTCTGAGTTTCTTGAGATTTGAAGCAATTATATTATTTAAATTCATTTTATTTCACCTCTTGACAAATATAACGTACGGTTGTATAAATATAGTATATTAAATTAAATTATAACGTACGGTAGTTACATTATAACATACAAAATAGAACTATTAAATATTAGGGGGCAAAAATGGCTGAACAAGATACAACTTACTCAAACAAAAATTCTTTTATAAGTGGGGCAATAGATTGTATTCCAACTTTGTTTGGATATTTAAGCATAGGATTTGCCTGTGGGGTAGTGAGTAAATCCTGTGGGATGACTATCTTAGAAACAGTGGCGATGAGTACTTTCATATATGCAGGTTCGTCTCAATTTGCTGCTGCAGGAATGATACTGTCATCAGCATCAGTTCCAGGTGTAGTCTTGACTGTGTTTTTAGTAAATTTAAGACATCTTTTGATGAGTGCATCTATAGTACCTTATTTTAGTAAAAATTCACTTTTTAAAAATTTTACAGTAGGGGCACTTTTAACAGATGAAACTTTTGCACTTGCTTCATCAAAGGCAAATAGTGAAGACAAAATAGACTACAAGTGGATGATGGGAATAAACCTGACAGCCTATATAAATTGGATCTTTGCAACTTTTATCGGGGCATGCTTTAGCAGCTTGATATATGACTATAAAAAGTTTGGACTTGATTTTGCACTTCCAGCTATGTTCATAGGTTTATTGATTTCAAGTGTGAAGGAAAATTCTAATTTAAGAAGATCCTGTGTAATTATAATTTCCTCTGCTGTAATATTGATTATTTCTATTAAATTTTTATCTGCAAATACGGGAATTATGATTGCAGCCATACTTGGAGTAATTATAGGGGGGGAATAAGAAAGTGAATATGTATATCTGGTACATAATTATAGGCGGCTGTATAGTAACAATAATTCCTAGGATACTTCCTGTAATGTTGATTTCAAGAATTAATATAAATGATAGAACAGCGGAATTTTTAAAATATATTCCCATTTCTATTTTGACAGCCCTTGTAGTGTCATCACTGTTTATTTTAAATAATAAATTTTCTATAGATATAGCTACTGTACTTGCATCAATTATAACTGCAGTAGTAGCTGTTAAAAAGAATAATTTGCTTTTAACTGTAATAGTAGGGGTAATATCCATAGCAGTGTTAAGAATGATATTTTGATTTTTTAACTGGCGGTTAAGTTTTTTATATAAATTCAACTATGTGTCCATTGGTATAAGAGCTCTGATAAGGTATACTAAGTGTTGTAAGGCCTTATAATCAAATTATGGAGTGAATATGATATGGATAAGTTGCAGATAGGTGAAATAATATTTAAACTTAGAAAAGAGAAAGGAATTACACAGGATCAATTAGGAGGATTTATTGGAGTGTCTACAGCAGCAGTGTCAAAGTGGGAAAGTGGTAATTCCTATCCAGATATAACTCTTCTTCCTGTACTTGCATCATATTTTAATGTTTCTATAGATAAACTTTTGAATTATAAAATTGAACTCTCTGAAAAAGAAGTTATGGAGATATTTAAAAAATGTGAAGTATTGTTTAGTAGTGATAAAGTTGATGAAGGAATTGATAAATCCATGGAATACATATCAAAATATAAATCAAGTTATTATTTGAAATATATGATTGGAGGCCTGTTTAACATGTATTCATGGAAAAAGGGAGAAGAAAAGATAGAAAATATAATGCTTAAAAATTCTGTTGAATTGCTTGAAAATGTAGTGGAAAATTGTAATGATACAAAATTAGTTGAACAAGCACTATTTCAGCTTGGTGGTATTTATTCTTCCATTGGAGAAAATGATAAGGGAATAGAAGCTTTAAATAAAATTCATAAAAATCAATTTAATGTTGATTTTATGCTTGCAAATATATATTTAAGTAAAAATGAGATGAAAGAAGCGAGAAAGATACTTCAAAGTCAGCTGTGGAAAAATATATTTGGAATTAGTTTTACCTGTTTAGCATTGGCTAAATCTTATATTAAAGATAAAAACTCAGATGTTATAGATAAATATTGCAATTTGGCTGTAAGTGTTAAAAAGTTATTTTCTCCAGAATGTGATAAAGTTATTGGTATGCATGTAGAATATATGAATTTTGCACAAATTTATCTTAGGCTTGACGAAAATAAAAAGGCAATAGAAATGTTGTATAAGTGGATACAATGCATTAAAAATAATGATATAAATGCACCTAAAGATTTTTCATCTACCTGGTGTTTCAATGAACTTTCAGAAGGAGAACGTGCCTTTACTTTGGATTTGTATGAAAATATGATGAAGGTGTTAGAAGATCCAGTATTTGATCCTATTAGGAAAAGTAATGATTTTAAGGCTATTTTAAAAGATTTGAAGGAAATTAGAAAACTCAGATAGATTACGCTTAGTTCCATAATTGTAAATATTGTTTTTTAAAACTGTATAAAAAAATACGCCATATGGAGTATATTAAAAAATTTTTTTCTCTATACAATTGTAGTTGTATGGAGAAATTTTTTTGTTTTCAATTATAGTACATTTAGATCCAAAATAAGATAAAAGGAGATAAGCTAAATGAGTAAGATAATAAATGTTATACCAAACGATGATTATACACTTCTAATAGAATTTGAAGATGGCAGTAAAATTTTATTTAATATGAAAAGGCTAATAAAGACAATGCGTTACTTAAGTTTAACTGATATTGAGCGTTTCAAAAATGTAAGAATTAAGGACAAAGTAATTTCCTGGGATGATTTTGATAATTTAAAACCTCAAATGCTGCCGTTAGCTATTACACTTGACAATATTTTGCTTATGCTGAGAGACTAATATGTTAATTTGTTGTGTCTAGTTGTGAATAATGTTGGAAGACATAAAAAGATTTTGGTAAAAAATCTGATGATAAAGTATTATGAAAAAATAAAAAGTTACTGTATAATAATATTAATCCATTGTAAACAAAAGAAAGGAAGAATGTTTATGCCATACATAAATTCAAGATTAACAGTAAAACTTTCATATGAGCAAAAAAAGCGTATAAAGGATGAAATGGGAAAAATAATTTCAGAGATTCCTGGAAAATCCGAAGAATGGCTTATGGTAAGTTTTGATGATGATAAAACAATTTATTTTAGAGGAAATAAAATGGAAAAGGCTGCCCTTGTTGAAGTAAAAATATGTGGAACTACTGAAAGGACTTACAAAAATAAGGTTACTGATTTAATATGTTCTTTTTATCAATCAGAGTTCGATATACCAAAGGATAGTATATATGTAATCTTTAGTGAAATTAGCGATTGGGGATTCAATGGAAACTTATTCTAGACATTCAATTATGGGCTTGCGCCAGGCAGGTCTATTTTTTACAAGAAATCTGTGTATATTAAGCAATAATTTTAAGGAGAGTTAGAAATGAATATTCAAATATTTGGAGTGAAAAAGTGTTTTGATACAAAGAAAGCTGAACGCTACTTTAAGGAAAGAAGAATTAAA
This sequence comes from Clostridium ljungdahlii DSM 13528, assembly GCF_000143685.1. NCBI lineage: Bacteria > Bacillati > Bacillota > Clostridia > Eubacteriales > Clostridiaceae > Clostridium > Clostridium ljungdahlii. Next base: position 1,472,862 of record NC_014328.1, read on the forward strand.
TATCAATTTATAGATTTAAATATTAAAGAAATAAGTAAAAGGGAATTACAGAGCTTAAAGGCAGCAGTAGGTATTGATAATTTGATAAATAATAGGGTAAAAGAATATGATAAATTAAATATTGGATTAATAAGGAGCGGTGATATAAAAGAAGAGATACTTTTAAAGAACCCAAAGCTTTATAAAACTCCAATTGTTAGAAATGGGAAACAGGCTACAGTTGGATATGAGCCTTCAATTTGGAGTAAATGGGAGTGATCCAATGGAAATAGATAAAAAATTACTAAAATATTGTATATATGCAGGAGCAACAGTGATTCTAATTTATATTGGTATAGCATTTTTAAATAATATAGGTAATATATTTGCTCTACTGTGGAATCTGTTAAAAAAAATCATTAACCTTGCAAAACCTTTTGTTATGGCACTAATAATTGTGTACTTATTGAAACCAGGGGTAGAAAATATTGAAAAGTTCTTAGAAAAGAAAAAGATACTAAAAAAAGCATCCCACAGAAGAGTAATAGGAATTATAGGGGTGTATACATTAGTAGCAGCTATTTTTGCAGCCGTTGTAAGTGGAATATATATTATGATTGGTGGAAAACTCTCTCACAATACAAGTATAGCAAATATGGCATCGTATTTAAATGAATATTTAAATAACCCAACATTGTCAGTTAGTTCTGTTAGTGAAAAATTAAAAAGTTTAAATATTTCAATACCTACAAGTTTAAATGACAAGATTGCCCAAATAGTAAGTTATGTACAATCTTACTTTTCAGCAAGTATAGGAGCAATGACAAATTCTATTGTAGCTATAGTAAGCAATATAGCTCTATTTTTTATAGCAATAATATTAAGTATTTATTTAATACAAGATTCTGAGTATTTTGTAGGGTTATGGAATAAAATATTTAACCTTGCATTTGGAAAAAGTAAAACAGGGAGCAAATTAAAAGAAGTATTACATGTTATGGATGTTACATTTTATAAATATATAAGAGGACAATTGCTAGAGGCATCTATAGTGGGAGTTCTATCAGCTATTGTACTGTATTTTATTGGAATAGATTATGCTTTGGTTATAGGAATTATTGCAGGTATTTGTAATATGATACCATATATAGGAGCTGTTGTTGGAACTGTTTTGGCAGTAATTATGGCACTGTTAGGTGGACAACCTATTACAGCAGTATGGGCAATTATTGGAATGCTAGCAGTTCGGCAGGTTGATGATAGCTTATTGGCACCTAAAATTGTAGGAAATAGCGTAGGATTGCATCCCGTATTTACTATGATTGCAATACTTATAGGTGGAAATTTGGGGGGGCTTATAGGAATGCTTGTAGCTGTACCTACTGCTGCTTCACTAAAAGTACTATTGGGTAAATGGTATGCTTCTCACATGGAGAAGTCTGCATCTTAAAAAATAGTATTATTTTTTAAAAGTTCATAAAAAATACTCCATATGGAGTATTTTAAAAAAAGTTTTTCTCTATACAATTATAGTTGTATGGAGAATTTTTTTAGTTGATACAATTCTTCATGTGTAAAAAAGTTAAAGCGGAGGTATATAAATGAAATGGGAGGTAGTAAAAAGACAAACTAAAACTGGTATGTACATTAGTACAATAAAGTCATTTGAGTTTGATAAAGAGTCTAAAGGTAAAGCATATGATGGGGCATTAAAATATGCTAAACATAAGAATAAAATGTCATTTATAAAAAAATATTATTATGAGGTGGAATTTAATTGGCAATAATTTATATATTTTAAAACCACGATTGATTGTAAAAGCATCAATGAATCCTATTTAGTTAGAAAGGCAGAAAATGATGGGATGTAGATGTGCTTAAAGATAACAAAATATTTTGTAAGTTAATATTTTATTAAATATTTTGACAGAGTATACGAAAATAAAGTTAACCAAAAGAATGTACTTTATGAAATATATGGAGGAGATGCTTATATGTCAATAAAAAGAAAAATTCCACTTTTAATAGCAATAATTATTACCATTTTAATGACTGTAACTACTATATTTATTGATAATAGGTCTAGCAACTTAATAGAAACTAAGACGGAAAAGGAAATAGAAGAAATATGTAATCATTCAGCTCAAACTATAAGTGCAATAATTGAAAAAGAAAAGTTGGGGGCTAGAATATTTTCAGAAAAAAATGTAGTTGTAAATTTACTTAAGACAAATAAGGATTCTAGTAATATTGAGGATTTAAATAAGCAAAAACAAGATATGAATTTAACTTTACAAAACTATGTTAAAGAGAACAAAAATCTTGAGCACATATTTTTGGTTGACACAAATGGAAATATAATTGCAGACAGTGATAAGAACTCTCTTGGCAAAAACGTAAATGATAGATCCTATAATAAATCTAGTTTGGAAGGTAAAGCTTCAGTAAGTGAAGTTATGATGTCGAAAGTAACTAAAAATCCAATAATAGTGTTTACGAATCCTGTAGTAGGAAATGGTGAAATTTTAGGATATGTGGGTACAGCAGTATATGGGAGCAGCTTTTCAAAGTATCTAGCTGGTTCTAAAGTAAGTAATTTTTCATCTAGTTACGGATTTTTATTAGATTATAAAGGCAATACTATTTACCATCCAATTAAGAGCAAAATAGGTAAACCTGTTGAAACTCCTCAAATAAAAGATGTAGCTGATAAATTAAATAAGGTTGGAAATGTAAAAGAGGATATTCTTAAATATAATTTTAAAAATGTAGATAAAATAGCAGGATATAAGGTTATCCCTGAAACAAATTGGATTATAGTAGTAACTTCTGATAAATTAGAAGTGCTAAAAGATGTTAAATCTATGAGAAATACTATAATACTTATAGCAATAATAGCATCAATTTTGGCTATAGCAGCAGGATATATGTTTTCAACAAGGATTACTAATCCTATTACTAAAATAGTTAATCTTATAAATAAAACAGCAAATTTAGATTTAAACCATGTAAAAGACTTTGACAAACTGTGTGGATATAATGATGAAATAGGGACAATGGCTAATTCTATAGAAAATATGAGAAAAGCATTAAAAACAATGGTTAAAGACATGAAGATGTCTTCTGATACAATAAATTCAAATGCTGTGTTAGTGGAAAAGTTAACTGGTGAGTTAAAGGTCAATTTAGAAGGTGCATCAGCAGAAAGTCAAAATCTTTCAGCTGGTATGGAACAAAATGCAGCTTCAGTAGAAGAAGTTTCAGCTTCATCTGATGAAATTGGAAATGCTGTAAATTCCATGACCCAAAAATCTGTAGAAGGTCTAAATAAAGCTAACGACATTGAAAAGAGAGCAGAAGAATTAAAAAGAGATGCAGTTGAGTCAAATGAAAAGGCCAATGAAATATATTCCTCTGTGAAAGATAACCTTGAAAAAGCTATTGAAGATTCTAAGGCTATTGAAAAAATAAAGTTGTTGTCTACAGATATAATTTCTATTACTGATCAAACAGGTTTGCTTGCTCTCAATGCTTCAATAGAAGCAGCTAGAGCTGGTGAAGCAGGAAAAGGATTTTCTGTTGTAGCTGATGAAGTCAGACAATTGTCAGAGGAATCTGCAAAGACAGCTGGCAATATTCAAAATGTAGTCAATGAGGTTACAGAAACAGTAAAGAATTTATCAAGTAATTCAGCAAAGCTTCTTGAGTTTATAAATCAAATTGTTTTAAAAGACTACAATAAGTTAGTTGAGACAGGTAAAGAGTATAGTCAAGATGCTGAAACGGTGAATAATTTTATGAACGATTTTAGCAGTTTAGCAGAAAAATTAAGTTCATCAATTAGTGAAATAAACAATGCTATGGGTGAAGTGGCAAATACCGTGACTGACGGTGCAAAAGGTGTTACTGAAATTGCTAGCAAAATGACTAATATAGATGAAAAGTTAGGCACTGTAAAAACAACTACTGAAAACAATAAACAAAGTGCTGATAAACTACAAGAAATTATATCTCAATTTAAATTTTGAATTTGTCAAAAAAGCTGGACTTAAAAGTTCAGCTTTTTTGATATTAAACTAAAAGATTATGGTTATGATTGTACCTTCCCCTAAAGTGCTTTCTATATGTATACTTCCTCCGTGGGCATCTATTATCTGCTTGGATATTGCCATACCAAGGCCTGAACCTTCTGTTGAAACACTGGTATTTGTCCCCCTATAATATCTCTCGAAAATGTAGTTTAAATCTTTTTTAGGTATGCCTTTTCCGTTATCATTTATTATAATGTAGATCTTATCCTTTTCATAAATTGAAATATCAACTTGGACGTCCTCATTATTGTGAGTTATAGCATTAAAAATTAAATTACTCAGGGCTCTTTTAAAAAATTTTTTATCAATAAGGGCTTTTATTTTTTCATTTTCGGGATAAAATTTTACATTCCTATTTGAATACATCGGATGATTTAAAATTCCTACAATTATATTTTGCAAAAGAGAGGTTATATTTACCTCTTCCTTTTTTAGAGGAACAGCTTTATTTTTTAACTTGTAGGTCAAATTTAAATCTTCTACTAATGATTGAATATAGGAGGATTTATTGTAGATTATTTCTGAATACTCGTGAATTTCATTTTCAGAAAAAGTATAATCCGGGTCCTTCATTATTTCAGCATATCCTTTTATAGAAGATAGGGGCGTCTTAACATCATGGGATATGGATGAAATCCAGGTGTTTCTCATTTTTTCAAGTTCATCTCTTTTTGTCTTATTTTCCTTAAGTGTTTTGCTTAAATTATTTAAGTTAGAAAAGACACTTTTATAAACACCTTTTTCTGGATAATTTATTTCGTAATTGCCTTTTGCAAGATTATTTATGCCACTTATTATGTTTTGAAGCGGTTTAGCCATTCTCTTTCCAAATAGAAAATAAGCTATAATTATAGCTGCTAGTATATTTATGCACAGTAATAAAATAACACCATTCCAAAAGAAACTTTTTAAGGCAGAAGGATTAAATGTAAGAGTATGTTTTGCCACACGATTAAGTGGAAAACCTACTATATAGGCAAAACTTTTGTTATTGTATTTTTTTTCGCTTACAAACACAGAGGAGTTTGCTATGTCATATTTGTAAATATGGGTATATTCTATTGGTGTGTATTTAGTAGGGACTGATTTTGGTTTATTAAAAGAATACACTTCCTTAAAATTTTCATCTATTATTTGAATCCACGCGTTATTTTTTAAAATTTTGTTTTTACCATCTTCTTTTACAAATGGCACTCCATTTTTAAAGTCTATGTATTCAGAAAAGTTTAAGGTAATCCTTTCGGGGGATAAACTAGTTAAATTTTCATGAGTATATACAATTACCTCATTCCAAACAATTAAATTTATGAATAATTCAATTATGACTATAAATATTAGTGTTACTAGAAATTTTGTAGTCAGGGTCCAGTTAGTTTTAATTTTACTTATAAATTTCATTTGTAGTTACCTCAAAATTAAGATTATAAAAGTCTAAATAACAAGTATTTGTTATTTAGAAATTTTTAATTTATATCCCAGTCCCTTAGCAGTGACTATGTATTTTGGACTCGAAGGGTTATCTTCTAATTTTTGTCTTAGCTTTCTAATATGAACCATTATTGTGTTGTCATATCCCTCATAGTTGTCATTCCAAACTTCATCACATATCATCTGCTTGGTTAGTATTTGATTGGCGTTTTGAGCCATGTAACATAAAAGGTGGTATTCCTTTGGAGTAAGCACTACATTTTTATCGGATTTTGATACTTCACCTTTTTCCAGGTCAATTATTATATCTCCGAAACTTATCTTTTCCTTTTTCATGGATATTTCATTTTTAATATATATGTTTCTTCTCAAATGAGCTTTAATTCTAAAGGCAACTTCTTTAGGGCTAAAGGGCTTAGTTACATAGTCATCTGCACCTAGCCCAAGGGCAAGTATTTTATCTACATCATCAGATTTTGCAGATAAGAATATGACTGGAACAAAAGAAAAGTTTCTTATATTTTTGCATACCTCAAAGCCATCCATATCTGGCATCATTATGTCCAAAACTACTATATCAGGTTTTTCGGTTTTGCATAATTTTATACCCTCTGTGCCATTTTTAGCCTTAAATATTCGCCTAAAGCCTTCTTTTTTTAGCACTGTTTCTAGAAGCTTTAATAGCTCCACTTCATCGTCTATTAAAAGTATTTTCCTATCTAGAATGTTATCGTACATGGTTATCTCCTTTAACTATCAATTGTCAATTTTATTATAACATTATTTATATATTGTTTAATTAGGTAGAAGAATTTTAAGGTTCCGTTAAGGTTTAGGTAAATGAAATTTAAGTTTGCACCTTTATTATAGGGTCATAAGTTAATTGAGGGAGGAAATTATATGTCACAAGAAATTTTACAAACAAAAAATTTAACAAAAAATTTTAAGGACTTTAAGGCAGTAAAAGGAATAGATTTATCAATAAAAAAGGGTAGGGTATATGGATTTTTAGGTCCCAACGGTGCAGGGAAATCCACAACTATAAGAATGCTCTTGGGACTTATAAAGCCAACGAAGGGGGAAGTTAAAATATTTGGTAAAGACTTAAGAAAAAATAGAATGAGCATTTTAAAAAAAATAGGATCTATGGTTGAAGCACCATCTTATTATGGAAATTTAACAGCATATGAAAATTTACAGGTAACAGCAGAACTCCTAGAACTTGACCATAAGTATATTGATGAAGTTTTGAAAGTTGTAAAACTCACTGAATGGAAAGATAGACAGGCCAGTAAGTTTTCACTTGGTATGAAACAAAGACTTGGTATTGCCCAGGCACTTATATCGAAACCAGAACTTTTAATACTGGATGAACCTACTAATGGACTTGATCCATCTGGAATTCATGAAATAAGAGGACTTATCAAAGAACTTCCCAAACTCTATAACATGACAGTTATTATATCAAGTCATAATTTGAGTGAAATTGAACTCATAGCAGATGATATTGGAATTATAAATAGAGGAAAGATGTTGTTTCAAGGAACACTTGAAGAACTTCATTCAAAGAGTAAAGGACAAATTTGTATAGAATCTAAGGATTTAAAGAAGCTAGAAGGTACGCTAAATAATAGTGGATATAAGTATAAAGTAAGGGATAAGGATATTTTCTTAGAACCTGAGGGGAGAGAACTTGATGAGATTTTAAAACAACTCATATTAAACGGCAATAGAATATTTAAATTTGTAGAAGTACAAAAATCTCTTGAAGAAATATTTCTTGACCTTACTGAGGGAGGAGAAAATATATGAGCTTTATGTCAATTTTAAAATCTGAACTAATGAAATATAAAAGGTCAGTACTGTGGAAAGGTGTATTTTTTATTCCTGTTCTCTCATTTATACTTTTATTTATGGATTTACATTTTAGATGCAATTTTTTAATGGCAGATAATCATATAAAGTATTTAGCTCAAATTGGAATTTACGGTAAGATAGGTGCTCTGCTCTATGAAAATCATCTTGCTACGTTATGGTGCATACTTTTAAATTTGTCCATTGTCGTGGTAGCAGTTATTGTAAATTATATGGAATACAGCGAAAATACCTGGAAGCAAATAATAGCAAGGCCTGTTGAAAGAAAAAAGGTTTATTTATCCAAGTGGATTGTAGTACTTATAGCTGCAGTTATATTAGTGATATTAAATGGAGTATTTTTAATAATTATAAAAAGTTTGTTTCATATAGATGGCGGCTGTGCAGTGATTTTTAAATACATTGGAATGGAATTGTGTACTACATTAGGGGTAGTGAGTTTTCAGCAATTTATAAGTTGTTATATGAAAAATTCTCTAGCATCAGCAGCCGTAGGATTTGCAGGAAGTATAGGAGCATATATGTTTGCACAGAGCAAATTACTTTCATATGTAGTTCCATATGCTAATGTTCTACTAGCCTTACCTTCAGGAGACAGTAAAGATGCATATACTGCAGCTTTCTTTGGAATAGTGTCTGGTATTTTATGGCTTGCAGTTGGAATTATAGAATTTAATAAAAGGGATATTAAGTAGGGGTGAATAGCGTGAAAAATATATATAAAGTAGAATTACTAAAGTTAAGACATTCAAGAATACTTAACATAGTGATGTTTCTTCCACTGTTTTTTGTAATACTTGGTTTTACAAATTTCTTAAGATATAGAAAGCTTTTTACAGAGAAAGGTCAAAACGTATGGAGCCAGGTATATACTCAGAGTTCAATATTTTATGGATTATTTATTATAGGGTTGTTTATCACAATTGCAATTGCTGTTTTGGTTAGAATAGAAAATAGTGAAGATAATTTTAAAAGGATTCTGACGCTGCCTGTAAAAAGAAGTGAATTATATATAGCAAAGCTTGTTATAGGCTGCGGTATAGTATTTTTAAATCTTATATTATTTATGCTTCTTACGATCTTAGCAGGTGCAGTTATAGCACCACATAGTCAAAGTATGCCAAGAGAAATGATATATGCTCCGCTGCTTGCAATTATAGCTTCACTGCCTGTTATAGCAGTTCAATATTATCTGAGCATGAAATTTAAAAATATTGCAGTACCACTAGGAGTAGGACTAGTCTTTTCTTTTCCCTCAGTTCTCATTGACAACACTAAGTATTGGATGCTCTTTCCCTGGGATTATCCAGGAAGGGTATTACTAGGTGGTTCAAATGTAAGTTTTAATTTTCCACCATATATGTATGTAGTATCTGCTATTTTATTTATAGTAGTTACATTAGTTGGAGTGAATGAATTTAACAATAGAGATATCTAACTTACTCAACTTTTGCATATATAAAATTTTGACTTGATATAAAAATAATGCGAAGCAAAACTTTTGAAAATAATAAAGTTCAAATAACAAAGAACAGATAAAGAGGATTTCCCTCGTACCTCAGGAAATCTATAATTTTAATATTTTCTGACGTTAGGAAGAAAATTATCCTTATTTGATATTTGAACTTTGCACTTTGTTCTTTAAAAATATTGCGACGCAATTTTTTTAAACTGCGAAAGTTAATCAACATCAACTTTCCCGATTTTTATTTGTTCAAAGCAATAATCAGAATAAATTTGTTTAATAATACTAGCTTTGTCCTTACGAATAGGAACTTTATCACCATTTTTCAAAAGAAAGTCAATTTTTAGCATAGAAGCTATATAAAACATATTTATGATATAGCTTCTATGACATCTTAAAAAGGATGACCCACTTAGGAGATCCCATAATTTTTTTAAAGAAGAACAGGTTTTTGTAATGTGAGTACTTGTGTGAATAAGACAAGTTTTATCATATACTTCGATATAATATATATCCTTTAGGAGGATTTTCATAGAAATACCTTTACTATAAACTTCAATAAATCGCATGCTATTTGAAAACTCATTTTGACATTTGTCCAGTAAACGTTTAATCTTATCGTAACTAACTGGTTTTATAAGATATTGCATTGCGTCTACCTCGAAGGCATCAAGAGCGTGATTTTTACTGCTGGTAACAAAAACTATTATGCACTTTTCATCATGAATTCTAATTTGTTTTGCAATTTCAATACCATTAGAGTAAATTTTATCATCTATATAAATATCTAAAAATATCAGTTGAAAATTTACTAGTGTAAAATCTGAGAGTAATTTATCTCCATTTTTATAAGTGAAAATTTCAATTTCAAAACTGTAATTATTACAATATTTTTTAATCATATCAATTAGTACTTGCATATCAGATTCTAAGCTATCACATATTGCAATATTCAAAACTTAATTCCCCCAATTTATATAATGTTATGAATAAAATTTATTGATTCCAATGAAAAACACTAAATTCTCAAATATAATTTTATCATCAAATTTTGATTTTAGGAAGAACTTACGAAATAAAATGCTATTTTGCGAAATGCTGCTTGATTTCCTATAAGGATTTATATATAATATATATATAAAAATAGAAGTGTGTCATTATAGGGGGGATTGTGTTGAAGAAGGGAAAATCATTACAAGTTATAGCTGTTGTTGGAATTTCAGTTATTTTTATTGCACTTATTAGTTTAGTCACATCTATAGAGTACATGAATTCAAAAAAGTTGATACTATCTTCTATGGAGAAATCTGGAAAGCAAACGGTTACAATTCATGCTCAAAATTTATCTTCATGGATTAAAGCTAGGTTATCACAGGTGGAGGTAATTGCAAATACTCAATTGGTATCGAGTATGAATTATAGTGAAATAATACCTTATTTTAAAAGAGAACAAAAAAATTATAACGGAGTTTTTAATACTATTGGAATATCTGATACATCTGGAAAGTTGATTATGCAAAATGATGTTACGATTGATATAAGCTCCGAAGATACATTTCCAAAGGTTATTCAAGGAAAAGAAATTATATCAGATCCATTTAAAGATAAGCAAAATCCTTCAAATTTAATAATCTCTATGGAATGTCCTGTAAAAGATATAAAAAGTGGAAAAGCAATTGGACTTGTGAGTGGTGCTTGTCTTGTTTCTACAGTTTTCAAGGAAAATACCAATTTTCATATAGGACAAACTGATAAAGTGTATATACTAAGTAATAAAGGTGATGTTTTATATAAGCAAAGTAATGATCCACTTAATGAAACTAATTTATTGAAGAGCTCTAATAGCGAGCTTAATGGGTTAGTTAAAGAGGCACTCTCTAAAGATAGTTTTTTAGGACAGTTTAAAGACAAGGATGGAACAAAGATGCTGTTTTCTGCTCGTGTAGACGGAACAGATTGGTATATGCTTCTTCAGGTCCCTACAAAAGAGTATACTTCTAGTTTAAATTCATTATTGTATTTAATATTAGCAGTTAGTGTTCTTGCAATAATATTTTTAATAGTAATATTGATTATTTTACTGAAAAAGTTTTTTGATAGACTTTTAAAGATATCTTTGATTGCAGATGAGGTAGCAGAAGGAAATTTAATGAATTCTTTGCCGGAATCTTCAGATGAACTTGGTAGAATTAATACCACTTTTAATAAGATGATAAATAACTTAAAGAATATAATAATCAAAATAAGAAATGTTTCAGAAGTTGTTGCTGAATCTTCAAATAGTTACAAAGAGGTTAGTTTAGAAGTGGTACAAGAAGGAAAAAACATTAAGCAATCAATAGATAATTTAACTTCAGGATCAAAAAATATAGCAGAGGAAATACAAAACATTACTGTATCGGTAAATGATGTTGAAGATAAATCCAGGAAACTTGCAGAAATAAGTGCTAAAATTGATGAAATGATAGCTGAAGCAAAAGATAAAACTTCAGACGGTTCTAAAAATTTACATACGACAGTAGAATTATTAAACAAAATGGAACAAAAAGTAAATATTTCATCAGATGTTGTAACAGAACTTTCAGAAAAGTCCAAGACTATAGCAAATGTAACAACTACTATAACGGATATAGCTGAACAGACAAATCTATTAGCTTTGAATGCTAGTATTGAAGCAGCTAGAGCAGGGGATCAGGGTAAAGGATTTGAGGTTGTTGCAGAAGAAGTTAGAAAGTTAGCTGAACAGTCTGAAGTGGCTGCACAAGAAATTTCAAAGGAAATACAAGAAATTCAAGGTAAAATAACAAATGCTGTAGTATCAATGGATGAAAGCATTAATTATGTAGGACTAGGTATTAAATCTACAGATAATATATTAGTTATATTCTCAGAGATTGAAAAGGAAATCGATAGAATTAAGACTATGAGTTTCAATGTATCTGAAATAGCAAAAATAGTATTACAGAATAATAGAAAAATACTTGAGTCAGTTTCAAATACATCTGCAATGAGTGAAGAAGCAGTTGCAAGTGCATTGTCTTTTCAAGATATGGTAAGTAAGCAGGAAGATATATTTTTAAATCTTAAAGGGGCATCAGAACATTTGGATGAACTTTCAGCAGCATTATCAGGGGAGATTTTTAAATTTAAGGTAAATTAGGAAAGAGCACTTCTTTCAATTATTAATAAAATGATAATATATTAATAATTGGGAGAGGATATATATGTTTTTTAGATTTCCTGATGAGTCTATGAAAAATGAAGATAAGGTATACATTATAGACAAAAAATTCGCAGACGTAAATGGGGACGGACGTGTTGAAACTTTAATGATTACGGGGAAGAAACCTTATGGAGAAAATGGTTTTATAGAGAACATGGCTCTTGTTGTAAGAAATAAAAAGACAGGGTTAAATATAAAAGTAAAACCAAAAGAAAATTCAGGTTATGATCCTAAGTTATTTATAGGAAAATTTGATGAAAAGAGCAGTATACCTTTTGTATTTTTATCTATAGATTCAGGTGGCAGTGGTAGATATTATTTTGATTATATTTATTCTTTTAAAAACAATGTGACAAACCTTGTTTTTGATTATGATAAATTTAATGATGAAAATGTGTATGATGTTGAATATGAAAATTTCTATAAGGTAGGTGTAAAATCACAAAATAAAAATTTGAAGGGTGTAATAGACCTCAAATCTATAAGAGATAAAGAATACTTATCAAAGATTTACAATAAAGATGGAACCCTTAAAGAACCTGAGGCAGCAGGAGTGCTGTCCCTTTCCAATCTTTCACCCTTAAGTATAAATGGGTTTGGAATTTTTGACCTTTTAGCAGGTCAGAGAATAATAGGACTTTATAATTCAGATACTTTGGGATATGTAGAATCTATTTTAAGATGGGACAAAGATAAGTTTATGACTATAGCAGTTAGGCTGGTAGTATCAATGTAAATTATAAAAGCTAAAGTGTATCTACTTTAGCTTTTATAGTTTTTAAAATTTAACGTTGTGAGAATTACCCTGCATATCATAGAAGGTTGCATCAGCCTGGTCTATGTAAAATGTCTCGAAAGTAGGATCGCCTACTTTATACATATTTTTAAGCATAGGCATAGTATTCAAAACAGCTTCTTGTGACTCTTTAGAGGTATTAAAAACTGCCTTTCCATTTAACCTAAGCCATTTTCCTTCTGGAGAAGTTGCACTGATTTGCATTTTAGGATTAGCTTTTAATTGCTTATATACATTTTTGGTATTGGCAGTGCAAAAATATAACTTGTTGTCGTATTTCATTGCAAATCCAAAAGGACGTAATGCAGGTGCATCTCCATTTACAGTAGCAAGATAGAAAACTTTGTTGTCAGTTAAGAACTTTAAAACTTCATCCATAATTAGTATCTCCTTTTACTATAAAATATTTTTAAAATGTAACTAATTACATTTTAACACAAAAATTAGAATAGATAAATTGTATGGTCAACTTTTCTATAGATGGTTGAAATCTATTTAAAAAATCAAAAATTTTATTTGCAAAACATGTTTTTTTATGAAGAATTATGATAAATATGTGGCATTAATTAGACCACAATGTTATAATTGCCATGGAACAAATGAATAAAATCATTCAATTGAAATAATTAGTATATGATAATTAGGGGGAATCATTTTGTTTGATAGGTTATTAAAAAAAGCAGATACAAGAGAAGATCAATATGTAAGTTCAGATTATATACATAAGGACGTACTTGTAAAACTTTTTTCTGATGTAGCACAAGGTAAAATGACAAAACTAAGTTTAAGAGATGTAAAGTGCAGTGATGTGGTAGAAAAATGGAATGAAGTTATAGACGTGATGTGTGAATCCAGAAAAAAAAGAATTCTTGAAACAAATGATGTATTGCAAATGGTAATTAAAATGGATTCAATTAGAAATATTATCAAAAGTGTGGATACACAAACAGAACATTTACATTCAATGTCTCAAAATAGTGAAGAGCTAGAGGCATCTATTGAGGATGTTTCTAATATATCGCAAAAAATGTCAAAGAGTTCAAGTGATGCAAAAAAAGTATCTGAAACAGGAATAAAAAATGTGTATGATTCAGTTGAATTTGTAAAAAAATCATTTGATGATATTGACATAATAGATAAGCAGATGAAAGGTGTTAAGGAAAAAACTCATAAGATAAATGAAATAGTTGATATTGTAAAAGGTATTGCAGATCAAACAAGTTTACTGTCATTAAATGCTTCAATTGAGGCAGCAAGAGCAGGGGAACAAGGTAAAGGATTTGCTGTTGTTGCAGATGAAGTAAGAAAACTTGCTGAAAATACTACAAGTTCAGTTTTAGACATACAAAAAAATGTTTCGAATTTGCAAAAAGATATTGACTCATCAGTTGATAAAATCAACCAGACAGCTAAGCAATTAGAGTCAGGTAAAGATCTAGTTAACAGTTCGATGGATTCAATCAATATAATTGGTAATTCAATAGACAGTGTTAACGAGACGATTAATCAAGTTGCAGCAGATACAGAGGAACAAACTGCAGCAACCCAGTCTTTTGCTAGTAGTATTATGGAGCTATCGCAGCATGCTGATCATATAGACAGTAATTGTAAAGGTATTGGAAAATTTATATATGATTTAAGTAAAAGAATAGACTCTATGAGAATTGATATGCTTAAAAATAAATCATGTCTCACAGATTGTGATATGATCGAAATATATAAAACTGACCATTTAATTTGGAGATGGAGAATATATAATATGCTTCTTGGTAACGAAAAAGTAAATACTAATGAGGTAGGGGATTATAAGGGATGCAGACTTGGAAAATGGTATTATAATATAGATAGTGATAAGTTTAAAAATAGCAAGGCCTTTGTAGAGTTGGAAAAATCACATATAGAATTACATGAAGTTGCAAAAGAAGCTGCTATTGCATATGAGAGAAATGATATAAAGATGGCAGAAGAATGTCTTGAAAGAATGGATATGTGTTCAAAAAAGGTATTTGCTCTAATGGATGAGATAAAAAACATCAAACTAAACTAGTGACATTACATTTATAGGGTTTCTAACTAAAAAATCAACTTATACGGAGTATAAGTTGATTTTTCGTTTAGAATCACTATAGATAAAAAATCAATATTTATTAAGCAATGTTTTCTTCTTTGTCGATAGCAGATTCAACTTTATTTTTATCTATTGAATTAACAATTATATATGCAAGTAATCCTACAATTATACCAAAGATTATTGGATAATTAGAGTCAACTCCATATTTAAAAAAGGTTCCAGAAACTACTATAGTACTTAAAAATAATGATACAAGGCCTGCTTTTGGACTGAACTTTTTAAGCACAAATGCAGCAAGTACAGGTACGAATACACATCCTGACAGATAAGCATAGGCCATATCCAGTGCTGTAAGTACATCTTGAATCAAAAATGCTATTATCATAACTCCAATTCCAATTAAACAAGCAAAAAGTCTATTAATTACAATTGATTTCTTTTCATCAGGATTTTTATTAATAAAACGAGTATACACATCATTGTAAAGTATAGTAGAAGATGCAAGGATAGAACCACTGGCAACTGACATTGTAGCAGCCATAGCAGCAGCTATAACAAAACCTTTAAGTCCAATTGGCAGGAATAAAGAAACTCCTGAAACAAAGGCGTTTTGAGGATCTTTTAATGATGGTAAAGCTATGTATACACACATACCTAGTAAAATAGCAGCAGCTCCATATATCATACTGTAAAATCCAGCTAAAATAGTTCCTCTTTTAGCAATTTTTCCATTTCTTGCTGTAAAAATACGCTGCCATATATCCTGTCCAATTATTAAACCAGGGATATACATTAGAAGATACATTACAATACTATCATATCCTATACCTGTTATACTAAGGTGTGATTGAGGCACTGATGTTAAGATGTGGTGAATACCGCCCATTTTTACTATAGCAAATATAGGGATTAATATAACAATACCAAGAGTTTTTATGACAAATTGGATGATATCTGTCATGGAAACAGACCACATTCCTCCTATAAAGGTATAAAATATTACAATTCCACCGCCAACTAGCATAGAAATTTGTGTATTCCAGCCCATTATACCGCTTATTATTGCTCCAACAGATACAACTTGTACAACACTCATCATCATTGTATATACGAATGTAAGTAATGAACTAAATATTCTTGCAGATTTACCATAGTTATTTTCTATAACTTCATTAATACTAAGTGCTTTCATTTTTGAAAGCTTGGAGGAAACTAAAAATCCAAGGGCTATTAAGCCTAAGCCTAAACTTCCTGCTAACCAAATACCAGATACACCAAACGTATATCCTAATTTTGCACCTCCTACTGTTGCTGCACCGCCTATTGCAAGGGCAGCCATGCATCCAAAAAACATTGGAAATCCTAGTCTTCTACCAGCTACTAGATAATCTTCCTTTGTTTTTGTAAATTTTGTTGAAATGATACCAATACTTATCATTACAATAAAGTATAAAATAATAATACCGTAATCAAATGTAGTTAACATTTAATAACCTCCTTTAAGTTTATCTATACTTAACAGATTTTTAAATATAATTTTTGAATATTTATTAAAAAAGTTTATAATCTGTTAGTATTAAATTTTTCATGTACATAATCATTTAATATTAATATCAAATTTAGTGATCTTGAGAATATGTCGCTATTTGAAATATAAAATAACATTATTTGAAACGACGTTTCTTGATATAATATTATCACTTATAAAATTAAAATCAATATAAATATACAAATTTTTATTATTTTTTTTGCATAATAATTCATACTTAATATTGACTTAGTGATCTCTTAATGATAATCTACGTGGTAAGACCACTAGGAGGAGTATTTATGAAGATAATTGTACTTATAAAAGAAGTTCCAGATATGGAAAAAGTAAGATTTGACAGTGAAAAAGGTGTTGTGGACAGGTCGTCTGCTGAAGCTGAAATCAACCCCTTTGATCTAAATGCCCTGCAGGAGGCAGTTAATTTAAAAAACAAATTTGGAGGAGAGATAACTGTTATTACTATGGGGCTTCCAAGATCAGAAAAATCACTAAGAGATGCCTATGCTAGAGGTGCAGACAGGGGAATTCTTTTAACGGATAGAAAATTTGGTGGAGCTGATACATGGGCAACAGCCAATACCATTGCCGCTGAAATTAGAAAAATAAAAGATTATGATCTTATTATTTGCGGTGAGAAATCTGTTGATGGGGATACAGCTCAAGTTGGGGCAGAAGTAGCTGAATTTTTAAATATACCCCATGCTTATTATGTTGAAAAAGTTAATGCTGTTTCAAGAAGTGAAATTGAAGTAACCATTGAAAATATTTGTGGAAAAAAACAAAATAGAAAAATGAAAATACCAGCACTAATAAGTGTAACTAAGAATATCAATTATCCTGAGTTACCTTTATTAGAAAGGAAACTTGAATCATTAAAAATTGAAATAGAAAAATGTTCTTTAGAAAACCTTTATGGTTATATAAAAGAGGAAGAAGCAGGTTTTAACGGTTCTAAGACTAAAGTTGTTAAAATAGCGGTACCAAAGGAAGTAAAGCGCGAAAGTAAAATTTATAAAGGCAATTTAAATTGTTATATGAAAGATGTAATTCATATGATGAAAGACAAAAATATAATATGAGGTGGTGACAACATGAAAGATTATAAGGGTATTCTCATTTATGTGGAACAAAATGAAGGCATTATACACAAAGTAAGTTACGAACTCATTAATAAAGCAAAGGAACTCTGCAAACAGAGTAATTCACCTCTATACTGTCTGGTTCTTGGAGATGAAGGCATAGATGTTAAAGAGCTGAATTACTGCGGAGCAGATAAAGTATTTTACATGAAAGATGGATGTTTTGAAAATCCGGAAGAATATCTGTTTAAGGAGAACATAGTTAAATTTGTGAAAGAATACAAACCAGAAACAATATTAATAGGCGCTACTAATTTTGGACGTTCTCTTGCACCTAGAATTGCAGCAGCTTTGAAAATAGGGCTTACGGCAGATTGTACGGATTTAAAAATGGATGAAGATGGAAAAGTTATACAAGTTAGGCCAGCCTTTAGTAATAATATCTTTGCTCATATAAAATCCAAAGGTTTTCCCCAAATGGCTACAGTGAGGTACAAAGAATTTAATGAGGCAGAGAGAAATGAAAAAAAGGACATAAATGTTTCAGTAATAGAACCTTATGTTAGGTCATATGACAAAGTAAGCTGGATACAGAAGTTTAAGGAAGAAAATTTTGATATTACAGAAGCAGAAGTTGTAGTTGCTGCTGGCAGGGGAATTAAAAAAGCAGAAGATTTACATATGCTTCATAAACTTGCTTCATTACTTGGCGGCGAAATTGGAGCATCAAGGGCTCTTGTAGATACAGGAATGATTGGAAGTACCCATCAAATAGGTTACAGTGGAAACAGGGTAAAACCAAAGCTTTACATAGCCTGTGGTATATCCGGTGCTCCACAGCATATAGCAGGTATGAAGGAATCAGAAGTTATTGTTGCCATTAACAGTGATCCTTCTGCACCCATATTTAATATTGCAGACTACGGATATGTAGGAGATTTATATGAAGTTATTCCGAAAATGATTGAAAAAATAAACTCAAGTAAATAAAGGAGGCTTGGTGATGGAACAAGGAACAATTGATTATTTAATAAATACTGTTGGCAGCGACTTTGTAATAACAAATCCTGAGCAAAAGTTATCTTATATGTATGATGAAATAGAACATAATGTAAGACCTAAGGTAAATATGGACTCGATAGTTGTAAAGCCGCTTAATTCAAAGGAAATATCTGAAATTGTAAAATATGCAGGTGAAAACAAAATTCCTATTGTAGTACACGGTGGTGGGACAGGACTCTGTGGAGGTGCTAGTCCAATAAAAGAAAGTATTGTAATTTCAATGGAAAGAATGAATAAAATCGTTGAAATAGATGAGAAAAATATGATGGCAGTAGTTGAAGCAGGTGTTACACTGGCTCAGCTGATTGAAGAATTGGAAAAGCACAGCGGAATATGTTTTCCTGTGCACCCTGGAGACGAGGGAGCACAAATGGGAGGTATGGTTGCAACCAATGCAGGCGGAGCAAGAGCTGTAAAGCACGGTATTATGAGAAATCATATAAAAGGTATTGAAGTAGTTCTCCCAAATGGTGAAATACTAAACCTTGGAGGGAAATTACTTAAGGATAATACAGGATATAACCTTTTACAATTGATTATGGGAAGTGAAGGAACTCTTGCCATTATAACAAAGATTACTTTTAGATTGTATCCTGAAGATAAGTTCACGGCTTCCATAGTGCTAGCTTTCGAAAATATAAGTGATGCCTCAAATGCAGTTCTCGAAATTATGAAAAATGGAGTTGCTCCACTTGCAGTAGAATATCAGGACAGATATTTAAATGTAAAATCTGCCGAAATACTTGGACTTCACTGGCCTCTTGATAAGGGCATGGCTGATCTTCTTATTATTTTATCAGAGAAAAGTGAGGAAGCACTATACGCTTCCTGCCAAATAATTAATAATGTATGCAAGAAATATAATGCAAGTAAAGCTGTATTTGCAGGTACTAAAAAGGAGCAGGCTGAAATGCTTGCCATAAGAAGCGGCAGTTATGAAGTAATAAAGGAGAATATTGCCTATTCCTTTGATATGGCAGTTCCGGCAGGATATATGCCTGATTTTTTAAATGATTTGTGGAAGCTTGTGGATTCCTACGGTACAAAGTCTTATATAACAGCACATTTGGCTGATGGAAATGTACATAATGATATTTATATGGTGGATGGTAAAAATCCTGAATATCTAGAAGAACTTAAAATGAAAATGTACAAACTCTGCTTTAAATATGGCGGTACTTTAACCGGCGAGCACGGCATAGGAAAGTTAAGAATAAGGGATTTAACTTTTCAGAAGTCGAAAGCAGAAATTGAGCTTATGAAAAGCATAAAAAGGGTATTTGACCCGAATAATATTCTCAATCCAGGTACAGTGCTGGAAATGTAACTGTAAAATTATAGAGTTTCTAATTTAAAGTTAGATTTATATACATTAATAGATTATTAGTAATTGAAAATTATGTTTAAGTTAAGAATTAATAATGAAAAATTAATAGTGAAGGATGATTTTTAGCCGTCGCAAAAAATCTATATTAACTATTAATTCATAACTATTAATTCTTAATTCATTTTCTTAAGCAATTCCATATCTATTTTTTTAAGATGATTCTTTAAAGCCTCTTCGGCACCATTGGGGTTGTGGCTTTCTATAGCTTTAAGGATGCATAAGTGTTCTTCGTATATATTATGTATAGATTTTTCTTCGTATATTGAAATATTCACGGTTTTGTCAATAAAAATATCCATTAAGTAGGAAAGACTGTTCCATGTAGTGATAAATAATTCATTACCTGACAATTTAATGATTTCATAGTGGAATTCTTTATCAAATTCTGCTTTTTTACTTTCATCATTTTCATTTATCATGTTTTTATATATTTTATACAATTTTTTTATGTCTTGTTTTGAGGCATTTTTGGCAGTAGCTTTTACAGAGGAAGATTCCAGGACTTCTCTAAGATCAAATAAGTCTTGAATACTCCCATTGCTCAATTTAAAGGATATGGACAGCGGCTTATAGTAACTGTCATTAATATTGTTAGATATAAAGTTTCCCTGACCATGCTTCCTTTCGATTAAGCCAATTATCTCGAGAGCTTTTAAAGCTTCTCTTAAAGCTGGACGTCCAACCTTCCATATTTCTGTTAGTTGTCTTTCAGGCGGTAATTTATCGCCAATTTTCAATTCATCATGTAATATCATATTTTGTATTTTTTCAATAATAGATTGAACTACATTTTTATTTTCAGTGCTTTCAGACATAGTAACTCCTTTGCATATTTAAGTCTATATAATGTTATCATAACTGGGTCAGAAATTGAAGTGTATGCTGAAGATGTATGTGATGAGAAGTTTAAAGTTAGGGCAATTTCAAATGAAATTGAATAAGAATCCTGTTAATAAACATCAGGTGGAGTTTAAAACTCCGCCTGATGTTTACTAACATATTATTTTTTCTTCCCACCATGTATAATCTACAGTTGCTGCAGCAGACTGATTAGGAGTTTCAGGGTTTGATAAGAAAATTAGAAATGATCCTCCAGGAGGAAATATAAACTTTCCCACTTCCTCATCACCAACTGTAACGTCTGGAAGAGCTCTTCTAACGAAAGCTTTTTTACCTCCAAGGGGCTCATTAATTACATTAATTGCCTCAAATAATCCTATTTTGGGTTTAGGCGGTGGACAAAGAGCTGTATTGCCAGGAATTACTGTTGTAACTCTTATTGCATTTCCTGATGGCTGACTATTAAACCATATTTGGGCTCTTATTGCTGATTTTCCTGTATTTGAAACCTGCCAAGAATAAACATGTAAGTTAACACCTGAATTATTAGGATTGAATAAACCTGCCCATGCACTTTTACCATTCCCAAATTCTAGTTCATCTGTAGCCCCAACAAAATATTTTCCTTGAAGTGATAGATACAAAGCATATGGCATACTGGCTACTTGAGTTATTGGATTTGCTAAAAGAACTGATTTTTTGTTGTTATTGCAGCTTCCCATTTGAGATAATGCCTCCTATTCTCTATTTGATTTCTTGAATTTTTTCTTCCGACCATCCAAAAGCGACTCGACCTTCTCCAATTTCATTTGATTCTTCTAAATTTGACAAGGAAATAATAAATGATCCTCCTGGTGGAAATATAAATTTACCAACTTCTTCACTTGCAATTGTAACTTCCGGAGTAACTTTCCTTGTAAATACATTGTCTCCATCATAGGGCTCATTAAGTGCATTATTTGCTTGAAGTAAATTTACTCTTGGTATTGGTAATGTCTTAAAAGCAGTGTTGGAAGGTGTCACCAATTCTGATTTAACAGGCTCACCAGATGGTTCTGCATTAAACCATATCCGCGCTGTTAATGGCGACTTTCCCACATTTGTAACAGTCCAAACATATATATGAAGATTTACTCTAGAATTAACTGGATTTACTAATCCTGCCCAGGCTATATTTTTATCTTGAAATTTCATATCATCTGCATATCCTACAAAGTACTTTCCTTGAAGTGATAAATATAAGGCATAAGGCATATCAGCCACTTGAGTTATTGGATTGGGCAAAAGAATTGAATTTTTATAATTTTCCACTTTTATCACGTCTCCTATTAAGGTATTTTCTTATGAAAAATACACTTCTTAGTCATATAATATTTGTACTATATAAGTTTTGTGAGAGCACGTCCAATAAAAACATTATAAATAATTTGTTATCGTTGATCATAAATAGCATCACTATTGCAAGTTAAAAGCCATTTTAATTTATTTAATAAACAAATCTTTTTATTTATAAAAATTTAAAAGTGCATTTTTGACATCAATTATGCTATAATTATGATTGTAAAATATAAAAGGAGGTACATATAATGAATAAAAAGTTATCTAAAGATGCATATGGCGGCGTAGCTGGTAAAGACTATGTTCCTTACATATCCGATGGCTCTAAATCTGGTGGAAATGTTGCTGTATTAACAATCGGTATTATTCTAGCTGTACTATTTGCAGCATCTACTGCCTATTCAGGTATGAAATCAGGGCTTACAGTTGCTGCTGGTATACCTGGATCTATAATAGGATCTGTATTTATAGCTATATTTGCTAAAAAGAAAGGTATCCTTGGCAAAAATTTGGTCCAAGGTATGTCAAGTGGTGGAGAATCAATTGCTAGTGGTATGATATTTGTTTTACCTGCAATAATTTTAATAGGTTCAAAATTTTCTTTCTTGGAAGGCTTTGTTGTTGGTGTAGGAGGAGTTTTATTTGGAATAGGAATAGCTTCTCTTGTTTACAATTATTTAATAATTGAAGAACATGGTAAATTAATGTACCCTGAGTCAATGGCCATATCTGAAACACTTGTTGCTTCAGAAGGTGCTAAAGAATCAGTAAAGTATATGGGAATAGGCTTTGGAATAGGTGGTATTATAACTGTTTTTACTAGTTCATTCTTAAATGTAGCTAATGATGTTATAAGCTATGTAAACGAGTCTTTTTATAAGTGGAAATTTGAAGTTGAAGCTAACCCTCTATTATTAGGTATAGGATTTATAGTTGGCATAGATGTTTCCTTAACTATGTTTGCTGGTTCTATATTATCTAACTTTGCTGTTACACCTTTAATAGGTTATTTCGTTTCTCTTGGAAAAGGCGGTGCAACTGTATGGAATAATTCACATGTTGCTTTAAGTGCCATGCAAGTTAAGGATATAACAGGCAGTTATGTAAAATATATCGGAGCAGGTATGATGCTTTCTGGCGGTTTTATAGGTGCTATAAAACTTATACCAACTATAGTATCTTCTGTAAAGGAAACTCTTGGTGCCAAGTCTTCAAAGGGTTCTGGTAGTTCATCTGCTGAAAATTTAATATTATTTGGTGGTATAATAATAGGATTCGTAGGTGGCTTCATGATATCTGGTGGTAATATACTAATGGCAATAATAGCTTCTATTTTATCACTGTTGTTGTCAATGCTATTTGTTATAGTTTCTGGTCGTTTAACTGGTACTATAGGAACTTCAAATCTTCCTGTATCCGGTATGACTATAGCTTCTATAGTTATTGTAACATTATTATTTGTTACAATGGGATGGAAAAGTTCTGTAAATAACAGATCTTTACTTTTATTTGGTACATTTATAGTTACCGCTATATCTGCAGCTGGTGGTTACTGTCAATCACAAAAAGTTACTTTCCTAATTGGTGGTGACAAAAATGAAATGCAAAAATACTTTACTATAGCTGGTATAGTTGGTGCTGCAGTAGTTACTGGTGTTATACTATTACTTTCAAGTCAACTTGCAATGACTGGTGATAACGTACCATTTGCATTACCTCAAGCTAATCTAATGTCAACATTAACGGGTGGTATAATGTCAGGTAGTTTGCCTTGGGTTATGATAATTGTTGGTATTGTTATGGGAGTTACTTTATTCTTATTAAAACTTCCTGTAATGACAATTGCAATAGGATTCTATTTGCCAATATCTACAAATGCCATAATATTAATAGGCGCATTTGTTCGTCTATTTGTAGAAAAGACTTCTAAAAGTGAAAAACAAAAAGAAGCCAGAGTTTCTAATGGTATAAGTTTATCTTCTGGACTCGTTGCTGGTGGTTCCATAATAGGACTTGTAGGCATAATACTTATAAATGTATTAAAAGTTGTAAAAGTAGGTGAACCGAGTGGATTTGCTGCTTCTAATGGAATGGGATATGTAGTATTAGCAGCGTTAATAATAGCTTCCATAATACCTATAATGAAGAGTAAGGAAAAAAATGCCGAATAACAACGAAGAGGTATTAAATATAATATTTAAAATCTCTGATAATTTAGAATATGAGGTAGATGAAGACAGCATTGTGACTATACTTGAAAAACAAGATCATAAGATTCAAAAGTTCTTTAGAAAAATTAAATTTAGAATTCCAGAATACAAAAAAATTACTCTGGACGAATATTCAAGTTATGTGTTTTTACAGATAGATGGAAAGAAAACTGTAAAAGCTATTGGAGAAAATTTAGAAGCAAAGTATGGTGATAAAGTTAATCCGCTTTATGAAAGATTGTTGTTATTCTTAAACCATATAGATGTTAATTGTCACTATATAGAAAAAACAAATTCATAAAAATAAAGATGGCGCTATGTGGTAGCTGCCATCTTTATTTTTATGAATTTTTACAAACTTCAAATAGAATATATAAAGCAAATATGCTATTGACATATTTAGAAGTAAGTACTAATATATATAATATAATTGATTATGATTATCAATATCAATTGCAAATATTGTACATAAAAATTGTACTATTTTTAGGAGAGTGATATTATGGCCAATAGTATAGGACTTAATGAAGTCAAAATTAAATCAAGAGTTAAGGTAGTTCAAATATTACCTGAAAGTAAAGTAAGAAAAAAAATTATGGACATGGGTATTGTAAGAGGGACTGAAATTGTTGTAGCAGGAAAAGCACCCATGGGTGATCCAATAGAACTTCAGGTTAGAGGATACAGCTTAAGTTTAAGAAAAAATGAAGCAAAAGATATTTTAGTAGAGCTAGTATAAAAAATTTGTTAGGAGGTGATTCATATGATTGAAAGCAATATGCCGTTAAATGCTGTTTCAATGGGGAGAAGCGCCGAAATAAAAGATGTAGTTGGCAGTGAAATTATGTGCAAGAAGCTTATGGAAATGGGACTTAGTAAAGGAACTATAATTAAAATAATGAATAATGACATAGGACATTTGGTAGTAAAACTTGGTGAAACCAGGCTTGTACTTGGGCGTTCAATGGCACAAAAAGTTATGGTTAGAGAAGTTTAAAGTTAATATATTGGAGGCTTGATGATGAATAAAAATTTGGTTATTGCTTTAGCGGGCAATCCTAACTGCGGTAAAACTAGTTTATTTAATGAACTTACAGGCTCAAGACAGCATGTAGGGAATTGGCCGGGTGTTACAGTTGAGAAAAAAGAGGGAAAATTAAAATTTCAAGGTAGAGATATAACAGTAGTTGATTTGCCAGGAACGTATAGTTTAGGGGCATATTCAGAGGATGAAGTTGTAGCTCGTGATTTTATACTTAAAGAAAAACCTGATGTGGTTATTAATGTAGTAGATTCCTGTAATCTTGAAAGAAATTTATATCTTACGATGCAGATTCTTGAAACTGGAGCTAAAGTAGTTTTAGCACTTAATATGATGGATGAAGCTAAAAATAAAGATATAAAAATCGATGCGAAAAAATTATCCAGTGCTATTGGAATACCAGCAGTTCCAACAGTAGCAACTAAAGGTCAGGGAATAAATGGGTTAATAAGTGAAGCTGTTAAGCTTGGAGATTTAAAAGAGTATAATTTATATAAAATTGATTATGGTGCTGAAGTAGAAAGAGAAACAGGAAAAATAGAACTTGCTTTTTCAGAAGCAGCTGCAGCTCTTGAATATCCATCTTTCTGGACGGCATTAAAGCTTATAGAAAATGATGAATATATAAATAAATATGTGGGTGAGAAAGTAAAAACAAATGCAATAAAGAAACAGGTTCAAAATAGTATAGAAAAAATTACTAAGTCTATTGGCTATGAGCCGGATGCTTTTATAATTGACAAAAGGTATGAAAAGATAAGCAGTGTTGTTAAAGATAGTGTAAAGAAAAATACAGTTGTTAAAGAAACTGTTTCGGATAAAATAGATAAAGTAATTACCAATAAATGGCTTGGAATACCTATATTTGCACTTATAATGTTTGGTGTTTATCAGATTTCAATAGGTCTTGGTAATGGCCCACTTGCTGATTTAGTAAATGACTGGATAGGTAAGCTTGGAGCTAGCGTGGATTTTGGACTTCAACATATAGGGGCACCTGGACTTTTGGGCGATTTTGTTAGAGATGGTATTTTTGGTGGTGTTGGTTCAGTACTTGGATTTATGCCTATGATTTTGATAATGTTTTTCTTAATATCCCTTCTGGAAGACAGCGGATATATGGCAAGAGCTGCTTATGTAATGGACAGGCTCATGCATGCAGTTGGGCTCCATGGTAAAACAGCAGTATCACTTATAATTGGATCAGGTTGTAATGTTGCAGGAATAATGTCGGCAAGAACTCTTGAAAACAAGAAGGATAGAATGATAGCTATTTTAATAAGTCCTTTCATTTCATGTCCGGCAAGGCTTGAAATTTATGGATTATTTATTGGAGCATTCTTTGCAAACAAAACAGTAGGTATATTTAGTGAAGGCGGACTTATTGTATTTATACTCTATGCTTTAGGTATTGCAGTTGCAATATTGATGGGGAAATTTTTTAGTTCAAAAGTATTTAAAGGTGAAAATTCATATTTTGTTATGGAATTACCTCCATATCGTATACCAACTCTTAAAGGAATTTTAATTCATATGTGGGAAAAATCAAGTCACTTTTTAAAGAAGGCAGGAACCGTTATTTTAGTTGTATGTATAGTTGTTTGGATTCTTACTAATTTACCAGCAGGTGCACCACAAGACAAAACTATATTAGCAAGATTAGGATCATTAATAGCTCCTATATTTAAACCGGCAGGTTTTGGAACATGGCAGGCAGGAGTTGCACTTATTACAGGATTTGCAGCTAAAGAAGCCGTTGTTGGTACTTTTGGAACAATTTATGGAGTAGAGGAAGGAGTACATCTCTTCCATGCAATACAAAATACTTTTACACCGCTTACAGCAATGTCATTTATGGTAATGTGCCTTTTATATGTACCATGTGTTGCAACTATAGGAGCAGTAAAAAGTGAAACAAATTCAAGTAAATGGACATGGGCAGCAGTAGGGTATACTTGTGCAATTGGATGGATATGTGCAGTAATAGTATACCAGGTAGGAAGATTGATGGGATTTGTTTAAATTACACTTTTAATGAGAATGAATATTAATATCATTAAAAAGAAATACGAAAGGATGATTTTTATGATTATGAAAATTTTGAAGAGACTTTCAAAAGGAGGACTGTATTCAAATAAAATTATGGCTAAAGAACTTGGAATAGATGAAGGCCTGGTTGAGCAAATGATATCGCAGCTTGAAAGACTTGGATATATAAAGCGAGATAATATGAATGCTTCATCAGGTTGTGATTGTGGATGCTGCGATTCAAAAAAGAAAAAAAGTTGCTGCAGTGGTAAAGACAATATAAGCATAGATTTGTGGAAGCTTACGGAGAAGGGAAAAGCAGTAGTTGCTGGATAAAAATTGCTTTTATATTGATAATGATAGTCAACAAATAAAACTGATTATAAGGAGGATTAAGTTATGAAAAAAATATCAATTATTTATTGGAGTGGTACAGGAAATACTGAGACTATGGCAAAAGCAATACGAGAAGGAGCCAAAAGTGAAAATGTAGATGTTAAACTTGTTGGTGTAGGCGAAGCAAGTGTAGAAGATGTGTCAGGTGCAGATATTGTTGCCTTTGGATGCCCTGCAATGGGTGATGAACAGCTTGAAGAAAATGAAATGGAACCATTTATAAAATCTATTTTACATGATATTAAAGATAAAGATATTGTTCTATTTGGTTCATATGGTTGGGGTAGCGGAGATTGGATGACTAACTGGGAAGATCAGATGAAGGAGTACGGAGCAAATCTCGTAGAAGAAAGCCTTATAATAAATGAAGAACCGGATGATGATGGACTAGAAAAATGTGAAAAACTAGGCGAGGCATTAGCAGAAAAATAAAAATTTTTAAATATAGGGGAGGTTATTTATGAGTAGAGAACAGGTAAATAAATTTTTTAATATAATTAATGAGTATAATGATTTTGAATACTTATTGTATGTGATAATATGCCATTGTGCTCCAACTTTAAAAAGACAAAAAATAGCCTCCCTTATTATATTTAGTGATAATGGAAGAAAGCTAAATTTAATATGGGAAAAATATAAGGATAGAATAAAAGAAAATTTAAGGATTAGTTTTTTTGAATTGAGAAGGAATAAAAAAATATAACAGTATTATTCTATAACGATAAAATGTTGGAGACAAGTATAAAGTGTCAAAAAAATATAGATTTTCTAAATAGATTTGGATATACAAATGAAATGGATCTTAACCAATGTTTATGCCATTTAAGTAAAAGGTTTCAGAAAATATGTCCACACGAGATAGGCGTATTTCTAGGATATCCTATAGAAGATGTAATAACGTTTGTAGATTGTCCTAGTATAAAATGTAAAATGATAGGCTATTGGAAGGTTTACCATGATGTAGAAAATGCTAAAGTGATTTTTAATAGATATGATTTAATAAAGAAAAAAATAAGGCGGCTAATTCTTAAAGGATATAAACCTACTCAATTGATACTAAATGTATAAATTTATTGTCTAAGATGATGATTGCAAAATATGTTATAGAAAAATAATGGGTATAGATTTGGTTCTTTCACAAATCTATACCCATTCCTCTAGAAACCCTATATTTGAACTTTTAATGCATTTGGTTCATATACTTTGGGCACTGCTCTTGCCATAAAAATTAAAGTTGCAATCAAAAATATTGTAACTACAATAAAAAGTACATATTGGTAAGCAAATTTGCTTAAAACAAATCTGCAAATTAATGATCCAAATGGAACAGCTCCCAGGCAGAAAACCCCTATTATGGAAAAGAACCGTGTCCTCATTTCAATTGGAACCATCCTTTGAAGGTTGACATTCATAGGTTATATTCTTATAAGTTATGAGAAATGAACAAATTGCAGATATTATAAGTGACAGTCCATTTAAATAAAATACTGTTTGAATTCCAAAGAGTTCGGCATATTATACCTCCGATAGAAGGTCCTATAATCATTGAAATTGTATCACTTCCACCTCTGATGGATGTAGGCTCTCATAAGTTTTTCTTCACCCGCCAGTTCTGGAAGGATTGCTGTAGATGATGCTAGGAAAATGCTGTCCATAATAGAAATAAATATTTGAAGAAGGAATAGTATATATATATTTAAATTGTTAGATAAGGCTAAAATCCCTAAACAAATTATTAAAATTGCCATGCCTGTATCGGTTACTAATATGATTGACGTCCTTTGACTGAACGCCTACAATCTTTAAATCTTTGTACTCATTTAAAATATCAATGCAACTTGAAAGATTTTTAAGCATATCTGCATTTACATATTTTTTATCTTTTCGGGAATATACCTTTGCACAAATGGAGTCTTTACAATTGAAAGTCCAAATTTTAAAAATATATTTTGCATTTTGTGGTATAGAAATTTTTCCTATAGTTTTAAACATGGTCTTTATGAATTTAATTGTAGTTTCAGAAGTAAAATAGAATGTAGGAATTGTACCTCTAAATCTAAATTTATATAAAACATTTTTGTATAAATCAGAACTGCTCCTATTTACTGTAAAATAATTGATGTGTAGTTTAGTTATCTCAAATACAACAATAAATACATAGCGGAAATCAATAAGTTTTTATTGAAAAACAATAAAAAGCATGTTATCTTATACACAAGAATTAAAAGTGAGGTGCTTTTTATGAAACTAGAATCAACAATTTTTTTAAAGATAGCTGTTATTTTTATTGGAAGTCCAGTTCTTGCTTTGTGCATATTTTGGTTACCTGGATTTGTAAATTATTTGTCTTATCCCATTTTAGCAGGTGTGTATACCACAGCAATATCGTTTTTCTTTGCTCTGTATCAGGCATTAAAACTTTTAAGCTATATTGACAAGAACAAAGCTTTCTCAGAGTTATCTGTAAATGCTTTAAAGTATATAAAATATTGTGCAATTACAATTAGTATTTTGTATGCAGCACTAATACCACTCTTATTTCCCATAGCAGATGCAGATGATGCACCAGGTCTTGTAGCATTTCCAATTATTTTTACTTTTGCATCCATTGTGATTGCAGTTTTTGCTGCCGTTCTTCAAAAGCTTTTAAAAGAAGCTATAAATATAAAATCAGAAAATGACTTAACAGTTTGAGGTGATATATGGCCATTATAATTAATGTAGATGTGATGTTAGCTAAAAGAAAAATGAGCGTAACTGAACTTTCAGAGAAAGTTGGAATAACTATGGCAAATCTCTCTATACTAAAGAATGGAAAGGCAAAAGCTATTCGATTTTCAACTTTAGAAGGAATATGTAAAGCTTTGGGATGCCAACCAGGTGATATTTTAGAATACAGAAATGATGGATAAATGGAATGCTCTGTACTGCAAGTAGATTAGTTAAATATTGAATAAAATTTGTTTAAGGAGATAATGTATGAAGATTAAATTAATTCAACCGAAAATGCTGCCAAGGCCTATGGATACAAAGTTAAAAACTAGGATGGCTCCTTCATTAGCATTACTTACAATAGCAAATCTCACTCCAAAAGAGCATGAAGTTATTATTGAGAATGAAAATGTTGAAAAGATAGATTTTGATGAACCTGTAGATTTAGTAGCAATAACTGTTACTGTAGATGTTATGAATAGGGCAGTGGAAATTTCAAAGAAGTTTCAAAATCGCAATGTTACAGTAATTGCAGGTGGCATACATATTACAGCAGATCCAGAGAGTGTTATTAATAGTTTTGATGCAATATCTGTAGGAATGGCTGAGAGAGTTTGGGTAAAAATCCTTGAAGATAAAGAAAATAATTCACTTAAGAAGATATATTATGATATGGAAAACATTGCTGGGAAAGAAATAGTATCACCTGACTATTCCAGTATTGATAATAAAAAGTATTTATATACTAATATAATTAGTACAAGCAGAGGATGTCCTTTTGAATGTGATTTCTGCTATAATAGTTGCAAAAGTGTACTTAAAACTTATATTAATAGACCTATAGATGATGTAATTAGAGATATAAATGCATTAAAAACAAGGCATATAATGTTTATTGATGATAATTTTATTGGAAATCCTAAATGGACAAAAAAATTATTGAAGGAAATAAAACCACTTAAGCTAAAGTGGAACGCAGCGGTTACTTCCAATATAGTAGACATGACTGAATTATTAGATGAAATGAAGGCAGCTGGTTGTCAAAGTCTATTTATAGGTTTTGAAAGCATAAATAGTAAGTCAATAGATAGTGTTCACAAGGTACAAAATAGTGTAAAGCGATATGAGAAGCTCGTAGAGGAAATCCATAAAAGGGGAATAATGATAAATGCAAGTTTTGTTTTCGGATTAGATGAAGATGATGTTTCTGTATTTAAGAATACATTGGAATGGATAGTTAAAAATAAGATAGAAACTGTGACTTCACATATACTTACCCCATATCCTGGTACAAAGTTATATTCATCATTAATGGAGGAAAATAGAATTGTAGATTTTAATTTGTCAAATTATAATACTGCACATGTGGTATATAAACCTAAGAATATGACAGCAGAAGAATTATACAAGGGCTATTTATGGATATATAAAGAGGTGTATACGTTTAAAAATATAGTGAAAAGATTACCAAAGTCTAAAAAGCAGTGGATTCCATTTCTAGCATTTAATTTGTTTTATAGGAAGTTTGGTAAGCTGACAGAATTATTGTGTAATATAGTTTCTTTTAAAAATATAGGAGAATTTTTCAGATGGGTGGCTTATTGTACAAAGTAGGTGATAATTGTTTTTCTCCAATTGGCTATCGCATTGGACGAAAAAATGCAACAGATGAAGAAGTTATACAGGCTGCAAAATTTGCACATTGTGATGAATTCGTAGGAAAGCTGACAGAAGGCTGGAATACAATGATTGGTGAAAATGGTTCTGAACTTTCTGGTGGTGAACGACAAAGGATATTTATTGCTAGAGCATTTCTAAAGGATGCACCAATTATATTGTTAGATGAAGCAACAGCTTCACTGGATGTTGAAAATGAAACTATGATACAGGAAGCACTGTCAAGGCTTATTCAAAATAAGACAGTACTTATTATTGCACATAGAATGAGAACAGTAGCAGGTGCCCACAAAATTGTAGTATTGAAGGATGGCATTGTTGCTGAACAGGGGAAACCTAGTAAATTAGTTAAAAAAGGTAAGATATATAAGCATATGGCTGAAGTGTAATTAAGATCTGCTTCCTGGCAATTTTAAAATTTATGTGATGTTTTGACTCAGTTTTATGAAGGCTGCTGAAAAAATGATTTTTATAGCAAAATTGCAGCGCAATTATACGTCTTATAAGATGTGATTTTTGAAAAAGCAGCCTCGTTTGATAATATGAATTTAATAATTTAATATAAAATCTGCAGCTTTAGCTGCACCTCCCAAGCTTTTTATTTTATCTGAATATATTTTAAGATTTTGTTTAAATGTATTATCTTTAATAATTTTTGTACACATTTTTAAAAGAAATTCTTTATTGAAATTATATATACCAGGATTTAATGCACAACCTATTTCAGAAGCCTTCTCAGCATTAAAGTAGCGTTCAAAATGTTTCCCAGGAAAAATAATTGCAGGTACTTCATTTTCAATGCATTGTACTGTTGTATTTTGACCACCATGATGAATAGCAATATTTGCTATTTTTAGGACTTTGTCTGATGGAACCATATTCATAAAGTGTACATTTCCAGTATTAGAGTTTATACTATCCTTAAATCTAGGGTTTCCTCCTGCTGTAACTATAACATCGAATTCTGAACCTAGGAAAGTATCTAAAATTATTTTTTGGTACATATCTGGAGTTATTGCTCCTGCACTTAAATACACATATATTAATGGACGCTTTTTTTCAAAATTGAAGTTGGATTTTATAAAATTTTTAGGTATTATTGAGCCTAAAAATATATATTTTGAACTGTCTTTTAAATCCTCAAGCTCAGGTATGCTTGGAACAAAAATTTTATTGGAATTATAATCTTGATTAAGCTCACATATATTTTTGATAGTTTTTAAATTTAAAGTTTTTAGAAGCTCATTATAATATTCAGCATATATTTCATCAGCTTTATTAGAAAATCCAAAATAACAGAAATCTGTTTTACCTGGAGTACCGCCAGTACAAAAATATGGTATGTCCATTTTCTTTGCAACTATAGGCATCACAGTTTCAAATTCTCCGAATATTAGATCTGGCTTAAAATTTTGCACTAGTGTCATTTCTTCTTTAAAGGTATTTTGTACATATTCCTTGGAAATAAGGCCTTTAAATCTTATTACATCACATAAGCTGCTAATAGAAAATTTATGTGCGTGTGAACTTTCTTTAACAGTATTATAATTTTTTTGCTGCCATAATTTTGGTATAGGTGGCTTATATCCTTGTATAACCTTATATCCGCAGGCTGCGGCATAGTCCGCTTCTCTTCCTGCAGCTCTAAATAGTATGCTGCAGTCTTGCTGCTTTTTTTTAATTTCGTCTGCTATAGCAATTAATCTGGTTATACTACCCAAAGCTTCAATAGAGGCTATTCCTGGTGTAAACAATATTTTTTTCAAATTAAACATCTCCTAATTAAATTTTATTTATTCCATTTATGAAAAGGTCTATAAACGTACTAATTTTACACTTTAGTTCCTCATCAGAAAGTTTTTCTCTTAAAAAGAGTTCATGAAAAAAAACAAAATTGAAAAAAGCACTATATATGAATTCTGCTGCAGATTCTGTATTAACTTTTCTGAAGTAACCTTTATTTATACCTGAAATTATATAGTTTTCTAGAGGACCATTTAAATTTGGAGCTGATTTTTCAAGTAGAGAAAGATCTGGTCTGTTTCCGGATTTATCCATAGCATAGAGATAATGAAACTCTAACATGTTTCTTTCGGTAACATTTTTATAGAAGAATATAAAATAATCTATGAGTTCATTTCGATAATTTTCACTTGCTTCTTTGGGAATTCCTAAAATTTCTACTGAAGTGAAAATTTTAGAATATATAGCTTCAATTATTTTCTTCTTATTAGGGAAAATGCAGTATATCATAGTTTCACTAATTCCAATAGCATTTGCAATATCTTTGGCGGTAAAACTATAGCCCTTTTTTAACATAAGTTCTTTTCCAATGCTTACAATTTGTTCTGCTCTTTCTTCACGGCTCATCCTTGATTTTGAATTACTTTTCAATTTTATCCTCCTGTAATCTAAATGTTTATTACTTAGTAAGTACTTACTAAGTATAGAGCAGCTATTTTTTATTGTCAAGTAAGGGGAGTTATATTGACTTGTTGATTTTATTATATTAAATGAAGCGGTGAACTTAAAAATGAATTGATATAAAGAATATATTGACTGCATATAGTAAAAGAAAATTTTGGTTAAGAATCATTGAAATATTATAAAAAGAGGTATATAATAACGTTATACTGATAATGATATTCATTATCAGTATAACGTTATTATATCAATTTATATGTGAAAGAGGTGTTGACATGAAAAAAATAAGACATAAAATTTTACTAACATTTTTGATTACTTCTTCATTATTTATTATACTTGCTGGAGTATATAATATAAATAATCTTATCCAAGTGGATAAAAGTGAAATATCAACTCTACGCACCACATTGTTTGATGACTATAATAAAATGATAAAAAATGAAGTAGAAACAGCTGAGAGTGTTTTGAATACATATTATGATTTATATAAAGAAGGAAAATTAAGTCAAGAAGAAGCACAAGAAGAAGCAAAAAAAGCTATTAAGAATTTGAGATACAATAAAAATGGATATTTTTGGATTGATGATACAAATGGAATACTTGTGGCACATCCTATGCAGCCCAAAGAAGAAGGAACAAATCGAATTAATGTTAAAGATTCAAATGGTACTGAATTGATGAAAGAAATTATAAGTGCAGCAAGAGATGATAAAAATTCCGGATATACAAATTTTATGTGGAATAAGCCGCAGAAAACTGGAACTAATAAATTGGTTCCTAAAAGAGTATATTCCAAATTGTTTAAGCCTTGGAATTGGATTATAAGCACTGGAAATTATGTTGATGATATTAATTCAGTTATTGATTCAAAAAATGAAGAACTTAGAAATAATTTATATAGGAATATTAATACTGCAGTAGCTTTTATCGTTGTTTCATTACTTATGGTTTTCTTAATTTCCGTAGTTCTAAGCAAAAAAATATCTGATCCTATTGTTAAATTGGTAAAAGCTTTTAAAAAAGATAAAAATGGACAAATTAATATGCAGGAAATTAAATTGAATTCCAGGGATGAAATTGGTTTGTTGGCGGATACGTTAAATGAAATGTCGTCACAAGTTAAAAGTTTTGTGAGAGGAGTTGTTTTAGAAGCTAAGAAGGTTCATGGTAGTACTGATGCTGTAAATGAAGATTTATATTCTTTGAATTTAAAAATACAAGAAATATCTAAAATAATTGGGGAGTTATCTGCAGATGTTGAAGAAACAGCATCATCAACGGAAGAAATAAATATTGTTTCAGGAGAAATAGAAAGATCAGTAGAAAATATAGCTGATAAAGCAGAGGATGGAGCTGTGTCAGCTGGCAAGATAAGTACTAAAGCAGTTACTTTGAAAGAAAATTCTATTAAGCTTAAAAATGAAGCAAATGAAACATGCTTAAAAATTAGAAACATGATGAGTGAAGCATTGGAGAAAATAAAAGAGACTGAAAAAATTAAAACATTAACTGGTGTAATTTCAGATATATCTTCTCAAACTAATTTGTTGGCTTTAAATGCGAGTATAGAATCTGCAAGGGCAGGAGAAGCAGGAAAAGGTTTTGCTGTTGTAGCTGAAGAAATAAGAAAACTAGCAGAAAATTCAAAAATGACTGTAAATGAGATACAGAATGCGATTGATAGAACATCTGAAGCTGTAAATAATCTTGTGAATATTTCTACAAAAACATTGATATATATTGAGACAAAGGTCTTAAGTAGTTATGATGACACAGTTATAGTTGGAGAAAATTATGATAAGGATGCAGTATATGTTAACAATCTAGTATCAGATCTAAGTTCAACTTCAAAGCAACTTTTAACATCAATGAAAACTGTATCAGAGTCAATAAATGAAATAGCAGAAATAACTAATGAAGGTGCAGTAGTAACAAGTGAAGTTGTAGATAAGATATCAAAAATAGAAAATAACGCCAATAATGTGAAAAACGAAATGGATAATTTAGAAGAGAGTGTTGGGCATTTAAACAATCTTATATTAAAGTTTAAAATATAATTGAATTGTTTAAAGGTTCAATTATATTTTAAGTTAAAAAGCTAAACTCTGAAAGCAGGATAAATAAGATTATAGAAATAAAGTTATAATGGTTGGCGATGGTGTAAATTCACCATCTCTTGCTGCATAATCTTTGAACTATGGAAATAAGTGTAATTAGAATGAAACCTTGTTTAAAGGGCTAAAATAATGGGCATAGGATATTTCTGTATATCCCATACCCATTTGATAAATTCACTACTTACTATTTTCACAATAAAATTTTAGGGCCTCTCCAATAAATTTAGAGGAACCACTTTTGTGTTTCTCATCAAAGACTTTGATATATGCAGGCTTTGAATAAAGATCAGCCATAGTTCCCAAAAAGTTATCTCCCACATCTACGTTTAAAGCTTTATGCTGTTTTTTGTATGTATCTGCAATTTCAGAAACAATTTTTTGAATCTCGTTTGAAGAAGGATCTTTGCTTAAATCAGATGCAAGCTTTTCATATAGTTTCTCCAGTTTAGGTTGATAATCTTTTAAATAAAATTTTAGAGCTTCTCCAATGAATTTGCACGCACCACTGCCATATTTTTTATCGAAGTCTTCTATCCACTCAGGATTTAGTAAATAACTCTTTGACATATAGTACCACCGATCGTTTCCCTTATCACCTTTAAAAATTTCATAATCTTTCTTAGCTGTATTTGTTATTTCTTCAGCAATTTGCTGGATTTCCTTTGAAGAAGGAGCTTTGCTTAGGTCAGATACAAGCTTTTTATATAGTTCTTCTAATTTTGGGTGCTTCTTTTCCAAGCAGTCTTTTTTAAATTTATCATATTGTTCTGCTATATTCTGCATAACACTATTGTTGAGATTTTTCTTTGCAGCCTCAACATATCTTTCAATACTTCCATATTGCTTTATAGCGCTTTTAGCAATTTCAGCTTCATTAGCTTTCATTGTTTCAATCATTTCATCAAATTTATCTATACTACCCCAGTTTTTAATTACTCTATCTTTATTTTCTTTCTTGAATTCTTCTAATACATTATAATATTCACTCATATCAAATTCTTTAAAACTCATTGTATTCGCTCCTTTTAAGGTTTTATTTATAAGCTCTATCAAACCATTTAATCTATCTCGTTTTAAAATGATTAGTTTCTTATGATTTTTTAGAGCTTCCATCTTATCGAAGTGAGGACTTGTTATGATTTCTCTAATTTCCTTTAGTGGTAAATCAAGTTCCTTAAAAAATAAAATCTGCTGCAGAGTTTCAAGAGCTTCATCGTCATAAAGCCTATAACCTGCTTCTGTCAATTTAGTTGGTTTTAATAATCCAATTTTATCGTAGTGGTGCAGCATACGCACACTTATTCCTGTTAAATTAGAAACCTGTTTTACTGTTCTCATAACTTCACCTCAAACTTTGATTTTAGAGCTTTAATACTGCCTAATACTCTGCCGGCATGAATTTTATTAGTATTTTTAACCCTTGATTATATATTACACTATGACATAATGTTAGGGTCAATACTTTTAAAAATATTGTGAAGCAATAAATTTTTGAGATAGGATTCTAGCACATCTTCTTTTGAAGTAAAGTTATGATAAAAAGTTTTTTTCCCCAAATCTGCGTGAGCAACTAATTTTAACAGTTAAAATGGTAAATTGCTTAAAAATAGATGGATTTGAATATTGTTGAAATAGAAACAAAAGTTTAATATAATATTGTTAATGTGTCAACAGATGGGAGGACAAACCATGAACAGGAATAAAGCGGAACATATCATAAAGGGTTTTAGTGATGTATATAATAAAATGGTTTCACTTAATAAGTTTAAGATGGAAGCTAGTCTTAAAGAATATACGTCTTCTGAAGTGCATTGTATCGAATATATTGGAGAAAATGAAGATTCTAACGTGACAAAACTTGCTGAAGCCTTTTATATGACTAGGGGTGCTATAAGTAAAATAACCAAGAAGCTCATAAAAAAAGGGGCAATTGAAAGCTATCAGAGGCCAGATAATAAGAAGGAAATTTATTTTAGGCTTACTAAACAGGGGCAGGAAACTTATAAAGTCCATGAGGAATTGCACAAAGAGTTTCAAGAGCGAGATAAATCTGTATTTGAGCAGGTAACTGAGGAACAATTAGATATGATGCTTAACTTCATGGAAAAGTATAGTAGGCACTTGGATGCAGAAATAAAGAAACAAGGTCTAGACATAAAAGATCAAAATGATTTTCAATAGTGTGATTGTATCAAAAAATAATTTAAAGCAGAGCTGTATGAAAATGCTGGAATATCAGCGATTTCATATAGCTTTATTTTATTGTTGACAGGGAAACAATAAAATGATAGAATGATTATGTTGCCAAGGAAACAAAAAATATAATTTTTGGAGGGAGAATTTAAATGTCAATATTTAGATCATACAAAGAATTGAACACAGAACAGACCATAGATAAAAAGGCTTTAATATTCGGTATTATATCTATGTTTCTTTGCGGGTTAGGCTTCACTATCGCAGCACCTGTGATTCCATTCTTAGTTAAGCCTTATATAAGCAATCCTGGAGATCAAGCTATAGTTGTTACGCTGCTTACCTCTGTTTATGCAATTTGCGTATTTTTTGCAGCTCCAGTACTTGGAGCTTTCAGTGACAAATATGGTCGCCGCCCAGTGCTCTTAATATGCCTTTTGGGTTCATCAGTGGGGTACTTAGTTTTTGGTATAGGAGGAGCGTTATGGATACTATTTGCTGGACGTATAATAGATGGGGTAACAGGTGGGGACATAAGCACTATTTTAGCATACTTTGCAGATATCATTCCTCCAGATCAGAGAACCAAATACTTTGGATGGGCCAGTGCAGTTGTAGGCGTAGGTACTGTTATTGGACCAACTTTAGGTGGATTACTTGCTAAGTTTGGTTATTCTGTCCCAATGTATTTTGGAGCAATAATAACTATATTGAATGTTGTTTATGGATTCTTTTTTATGCCTGAGAGTCTTGATAAGAATAATAGGCTGAAAGAGATTACCTTTGTAAGACTTAACCCATTTACACAGCTCGTAAACATACTTTCTATAAAAAACTTAAAAAGACTGCTTGTATCAGCATTTTTACTTTGGATACCTAACGGGTCTTTACAGGCAGTTTTTTCACAATTTACAATGGATACCTTCAATTGGAAACCTGCAATAATTGGACTTATGTTTTCAATTATGGGATTTCAAGATATCATTTCACAAAGCTTAATAATGCCAAAGCTTTTGATAAAACTCAGTGATAAACAGATAGCAGTTCTTGGAATGGCTTCAGAGATTATAGGCTACGGTTTTATTGCAGCATCAGCTTTGTTCTCATTTTATCCTATTTTTATTGCTGGAATGTTTATATTTGGTTTCGGTGATTCCATATTTGGTCCTTCGTTCAATGGGATGCTTTCAAAATCTGTTGCTTCTAGTGAACAAGGAAGGATTCAAGGAGGCAGCCAATCTATTCAAGCTTTAGCAAGAATGATTGGACCTATCATTGGCGGTCAAATATATGTAGCACTTGGACATGCTGCGCCTGCTCTTATGGGTATGCTGCTTACGGCAGCAGCGATACTAGTTTTATATGAAGGTATCCATGTAAATAAGTAAATATAAAGTTTTTATTATATAATTATGATTTTAGATATTCAAGAAATTTAATGCTTTATAGATTCTATGTAAATTTTATAATTTATGCTATGCTTTAAGTAAATGAATATTTAAAAGAGGAGAGCTTTTCACATGAATAAAAGTGTAAATGATATTTTATGGATGAATCTTTTAAAAAGTAATGGTATTTTTCTTGATGAGAAAAATATTGCTTTACTGAGGAATATTTCTAGGATTAAGGCATTAAAAAAGGATATGTTCTTTTTACAGGAAGGTGAAAAATCTACTGAAATAGGTTTTATTATTAAAGGTGTCTTTCGTTCTTATTATATTGATAAATCAGGCAATGATGTAACAAAATATTTTTATTCAGAAGGGGATATATTATTTTCTTATGCAGCATATCTATCTCAAAAAGAATCTATGTACTGTATACAAGCACTAGAAGAT
The DNA here is from genome assembly GCF_000143685.1 of Clostridium ljungdahlii DSM 13528. Classification (NCBI taxonomy): domain Bacteria; kingdom Bacillati; phylum Bacillota; class Clostridia; order Eubacteriales; family Clostridiaceae; genus Clostridium; species Clostridium ljungdahlii. The sequence continues at coordinate 1,513,685 of NC_014328.1, forward strand.
AGTGAAATTCTTGTAGTCAAGATTTCTGATTTTGAAAAAATAGTAGAAGGAAATTATCAATTACTTTTATTCTACAAGAAAATGATTGATAAGGTACTTGTTATAAAAGAAGAGCATGCAATTAGTTTTAAATTATTAGACAGTGTAAAACGTTATAAACAATTTCTTGATACATACCCTAGTTTGGAAGAACGTGTTAAGCAGTGTCATATTGCATACTATTTAGGAATAACTCCTGTATCTCTTAGCAGAATAAGAAGAAAATTAAATATTAACAAATGATAATGCAATAAATCTCCAGATGATTTATTATGTACCTAAGTTTTATTACTGGAGGTTAATTGTTATGAAAAATGAAATAGTTGTTTTAATTACTGGATGCTCTACAGGAATTGGGAGAGAGCTTTGTAATATATTATCTCATAAAGGATGTACGGTTGTTGCAACAGCAAGAAATGTGGAAGCCTTAAAGGATTTATCTGCATTCTTAAAATTACCGCTAGATGTTACCAAAAAAGAATCTATTCACAGCACAATAAATCAAGTTATATCAAAATTTCATAAAATTGATATTCTTATAAATAACGCAGGTTATTCACTTAGAGGAGCTTTAGAAGAAATTGATGTAAATAGTTCTAAAAGTATGTTTGATGTAAATGTATTTGGTATAATTAACATGGTTCAGGAGGTTATTCCAGAAATGCGTAAAAAGCAATCTGGTAAGATTATAAATATTGGTTCCATTTCAGGAAAATTTGTTCAATCCATCAATGGGGTTTATTGTGCATCAAAATTTGCAGTTGAGGCATTAAGTGACACACTGCGTTTAGAATTACACAGCTATAATATTCAGACCACTGTCATTGAGCCAGGTCCCATGAAAACCCATTTTTTTAATACATTAGTGGATAATTCAGGGGATCTTATGGGAAATTCCCAATCTTGTTATTCACATTTTTATAAATCAGATGATAAATATAGAAAAAAGCAAAAACAAGCTGATCCTAAAGAAGCAGCACAAGCTATTAGTAATATAATTTTGAAAAAACGAATTAATGCTCGTTATAAAGTTACTGTTCCCTTCATATATAGTATGGTTACATATTTTCCTGATTTCCTAAGAGAATATTTTATGAAAAAGAGATAAATAAAGTATTATTTTACTATTTATATTCATTGTCTCATAATATGATATTTAAATCAGATGAAATAATATGAAAATAATAGAGATTTATTGTATAATAAAAAAGGAAATTTATAAAAGTACAGGGAGTAGGATATGTATAAAATTTTAATTGTTGAAGACGATATGGCAATTGCAAAGTCAATGAAAAATTATCTCAGTGGATGGAATTATGAAACTGAATTTATAACTGATTTCAAAGACATTACTGCAGAATTCATTAAGTTTGAGCCACATCTTGTACTTTTGGATATATCCCTACCATTCTTCAATGGATATCATTGGTGCAGTGAAATTCGCAGGATATCAAGGGTACCTATTATTTTTATCTCTTCTATGTCCGATAATATGAATATCATTATGGCCGTAAATATGGGTGGTGATGATTTTATTCCCAAACCTTTTGATTTAAATATTCTTGTGGCAAAGGTGCAGGCATTGTTAAGAAGAACATATTCTTTTGGCGGAAAGATGGATATAATTGAGCATAATGGTGTAGTGCTAAATTTAAGCAGTGCTGCTATCGAATATGAAAATAAAAAAATTGAACTTACAAAAAATGAATTTAAGATACTTCAAATTTTGCTTGAGAATGTTGAAAAAGTAGTTCCAAGAGATGTTATTATGACAAGGCTTTGGGAAAGTGACAGCTATATAGATGATAATACTTTAACTGTTAATATAACCCGTCTTAGAAAAAAACTTTCAGATGCTGGTATTTGTGACTTTATTAAGACAAAAAAAGGAATTGGATATATGGTGGAATAATATGAAAGAAAAATCTTTTTTACAGCTTTTATTATGTTATGTTAAAGGTCATAAAAAAGCAATAATAATGTACGGCATTTTTATTGGAATCTTTGCTGTAGTATTTTCATTATATTCACTGCAGCTTGAGCCAGTTTTGTATGCCTTCTTTTTATCATCAATTGTAGCTTTCCTTTTTATTATTTACGATTTTATTAAGTGCTATAAAAAGCATAATGAACTTTGTATTATTGAGAAAAAGATAAATATAGGGTTAGATAAGTTGCCGGCAGCTAATAATTTAATTGAAGCTGACTATCAGAATGTTTTGCAGACACTTTATAGACAAAGTACGGAACTAATTTCAAAAACAGATATTAAGCAGTCGGAAATGATAGATTATTATACCCTATGGGCACATCAAATTAAAACACCTATTGCAGCAATGAGATTAATACTGCAAAGCGAATATAGTGAACAAAACAAGGAATTACTAGGGCAGGCCTTTAAAATTGAGCAGTATGTTGAAATGGTGCTGGGATACTTAAAGATTGATAGTGCCTCATCAGATCTGGTGCTTAAAAACTATAGTTTACTTCAGATTATAAAACAAGTTATAAGAAAGTATGCACATGTATTTGTTAAGAAAAATATAGCCCTTGATTTAAAAGAAATGGATTGTACTGTGCTGACAGATGAAAAGTGGCTGGTATTTGTAATTGAACAAATACTATGGAATGCATTAAAATATACAAGCAGCGGTAAAATATCAATATATATGGAGGAAGCTTCTAGAAAGGTGCTTGTAATTGAAGATACAGGAGTAGGCATTGCAGAGGAAGATTTGCCAAGGGTATTTGAAAAAGGTTTTACTGGATATAATGGACGTGCTGATAAAAAGGCAACGGGAATAGGGCTTTATCTTTGTAAAAAGATATTAGATAAACTTTCACACACAATAACCATTACCTCGAAGGTTGGTGTTGGAACAACGGTAAAGATAAATCTTTCTTCTGTGAAAACTATAATTGAATAATCTATCCGATGACTACCTGCTCTAATGCTCCTTCTCCAAGTGGGAGCAAAGAGCAGCTACGTCCCTGGATAACGCGGTCTAAGCATCAGGTGGAGTCAAAACTCCATCTGATGCCAAGAACCCTGTTTATGTAAAAAAATTAGGAAGGTGAATTAGAAATGGACAATATAAATGAACTTAGAAACGGAAAAATTAATAATTTGTTGTGGAAATTCTCATGGCCAGCAGTAATCGCCATGCTGATAAATTCTCTGTATAATATTATTGACCGAATATTTGTAGGACGAGGAGTTGGTTCAATTGCAATTGCAGCTACAACTGTAGCTTTTCCGATTATGCTTATTCTTATGGCAGTATCTGTACTAATTGGTGTTGGTGCTACCTCACTTATATCTATTCGTTTGGGGGAAAAGAAGCCAGAGGAAGCTGAAAAGATTATGGGGAATGCTATATTTTTGTTGATCTTACTGCCTCTGTGTATTAGCATTATTTATTTTCTTTTTAGTAATTCTATTTTGACTTTTTTTGGAGCTAGTGCCGAGGTTTTGCCTTATGCCAAAGAATTTACACATATTATAATGTTAGCATCATGGGTGGGTTCTCTGAGTATGGGAATGGTTAATTTTATTAGAGCTGAAGGTAATCCTAGAATGTCCATGTATACACAAGTAATTGGAACAGCAATTAATATAGTCCTTAATTATATTTTTGTTATGAGGCTAGGCATTGGAATTAAAGGATCTGCACTGGCAACAGTTTGTGGCCAAACATTCTCAGCCATTTGGGTCTTAAGTTATTTTCAATCGAAAGCTAGTTTCCTCAAAATACGAATAAAAAATCTCAAATTGCAGAAAAACTTGGTCATTAGTATTATGTGTATTGGTTTTGCACCTTTTTCAATGCAATTGGCTAACAGTCTTCAAAACGTTATTTTAAATAAATCATTAATGACTTATGGTGGAGACATAGCACTATCAGCTATGGGCATTGTTGGTAGTATAGCTACTTTAATGTTTATGCCCATACTTGGTGTTAGTCAGGGAGCTCAACCTATTATCGGTTTTAATTATGGTGCCCAGCAATTTGATAGAGTAAAAGAAACTTTGAAGAAAGCCATAATTGTAGGTATAGTAATTGCCACATTCAGTACTGCAGTGGTACACTTATGGCCAACTCAAATTGCTGGTATGTTTTCTAACAATAATGTAAAATTGAATAAACTAACTGCCCATGCAATGTCAATGTTTTTCCTTATGTTTCCTGTAGCGGGTTTTCAAATTGTTGCTTCTCAATATTTTCAAGCAGTTGGAAAGCCAATTCAATCTACAATCCTTGGACTATCAAGACAACTGCTGGTATTGATTCCTCTATTACTAGTATTGCCGCGCTTTTGGGGGACTGAAGGTGTATGGATGACTCCGCCTATTGCAGATATTTTATCTGCCCTTATAACTGGAATTTTTATATTCTTAGAAATGAAACATATAAATGAAAATTGTATGCCTCAAGATACCGATTTTAAAAAAGCAAATTCTTAAGAAATATTTTAATACTAAAAAATTTATGGAGGATGAAAAAATGATTAATAATGAAAAAAGAGAAATTATTAGACAAGACAATGTCAATGGAGGAAATGGATATATTTTAAAAGAAAGTTTATTGACTCTTGAATACTTGGGAGAACACTGTAAATTATTTTCAAAGATTACTTTGAAACCAGACTGCGAAATTGGATATCATGAGCATCATGATGAGACTGAAACATATTACTTTTTGTCAGGAAAGGGAATGTATCAGGATAATAAAGATGAAATTCCTGTTAAGGCAGGAGATGTTACTTTTTGTGAAGATGGCAGTGGTCATGGAGTTAAAAACACAGGAACTGAAGATATAGAGTTTGTTGCACTAATTTTAAAAAAATAAGTAAAAAAGTGAGACTTATATAGCCTCACTTTTCTGTATCTTTATTCAGAAATTTCATAGCCAGTTCTTCCTGTAAACCGGGAACTTCAGTAGTTCCCCTTTTCTTTGATATTCTGTAGAATTCGCATTTATAATTGATACGGTGAAGCGCATTTTGTAAGAGTGCAATTTGCTTTTCCGTTTTTTTCTTCTGATGAAGGAATAGCTCATATCGCTGCTCAATGGTAGAATCGCCTTCTTCACACCATTCAAAAAACTGTTTGATGTCCTTAAGTGGCATCCCTGTATTCTTTAAACATGATATCATTTTCAAGCATTCAACATCTGTATCATTAAATATTCTTATATTACCAGAAGTTCTATTGACAAGTGGGAGAAGTCCTTCTTTGTCATAGTAGCGTAGAGTTGATATGGATATGTCTAGCATTTTTGAAATATCACCAATTGAATAATTCATAAATTTCCTCCAATAAAATTAAATTAAGTATTGACCTAAAGTTAGATTTAGGTATTATTATATACCTATCATAAGATATAAATGAAGCTTATGCAAGACTAGAATATATTTTAATCAAAGAAGAAGGGGAAAAAATATGGATGTAAAAGAATTGGAAAAGGTATCTGATTTTACATTAGGGGAAGAAAATACTACTTATGTAAAGTATTTTACTGGAAAAAGCTATTTAAGTGTTTTAAATACTAAAGAAGTGGTTATATGCAATGTTACATTTGAACCAGTAAAGTCTTATACAGGTGATTATAATTCAGTAGTTGAACAAGGAAAACGGAAAGTAGACCGTGGATTTAAACCGGAAATAAAACCTCTTCTAGTAAATCTGGAAGACTATGATACGATTATTATAGGCACTCTTGTGTGGTGGTATACCTATGCCTCAGCAGTTGCAACTTTCTTATCTGAATACGATTTGTCAGGCAAGACGATAATTCCATTTGTAACGAATGGAGGATGGATTGGGCATACATTAAAGGATATTAAAAAGGTTTGTAAAAATGCCGCTGTTACAAATGTGATTGATATTGGATTTAACACAGACAAAATGGTAATGTCTGAATCCAATCTTGAGAAATGGATTGCTAGTTTGTAAGAGTTTGTTTAAAATCAAATGTATGGAAATGTAATTTTTTAGTATGCAAATTTATCAGTTATTAAAGGTAGGTGATTTAAAGTATATGAAAAAATTAAAATTAATAGTGTTAATAATATTATTAGTATCAATTTCCTTATCAATAATATATGTTAGAAGGGTTTTAATAGGAAATTATAGGGTTAAACAAGAAGAGTCTATGGATAAGAAAAAAACAGAGAATAATACTTTAAAATTTGCTGTTTTAGGTGATGTACATGGGGATATTAAAAAATTACAAAATGCTATTAATGACGTACATAGTATAGATGGAAATATGGATACTTTAATATTAAATGGTGATAATGTGGATCAAGGAGTAAAGATGCAGTACTATGCATTAGAACTTACGCTGTGGAAAAATAAGAATATTATTCCTAAAAAAATAATTAAAAATATTGGTAACCATGATTATTTTGATTATTCTAAAGGTACAAATAAGCCAAAAGATGTTCAACATTTTATAAAAATGTATTTAGATTTTGCAGGTGAAAAGTCTGTATATCATGATACCTGGATTAAAGGATACCATTTTATATCTCTGGGTTCAGAAACTGGAAATACGAAAAAGTTAGGATCGGTGGATGCTTTTTTATCACAAAATCAATTTAGTTGGCTCAAAGAAAAGTTAGGTCAAAAATATAAAAAAAATAGACCTATTTTTGTATTTTTACATCAAAATTTGGATAGTAGTATAGGATGGAAAGGATTAAAAGAAGATCAAGAAAAAGAACTTAGAGATATTCTGTCATCATATCCAGAAGTTATTTTGTTTACTTCCCATACTCATATCCTATTAAATATAGATAATGTAAAAACAAACTTACCCTTTACTACAGCACATACAGGGGCAGTTCGATATGCTATAAAGCCAGAAAAGGATGGTATAAAAAGGTTTTATAATGAAAGTCAAGGTTTATATGTACAAGTAAATGGGAATAAAGTCTTAATTAAAGGAAGAGATTTTGTAAAAAAAGAATGGGTATTTTCAAAAGAAGTTGTACACTATTGAAAATATTAAAAAATACAGTAAAAAAGTATCTTACAAACATGTAAGGTTAGAAGGAGAAATGTAAGCCAAAGTTATGGCTCTGCATTTCTCTTTTTTTTATAATTATAGTATAGTCAAAGTGAACAGGGGAGGAAGAAAATGAAGTTATTAGAAGTAAATAATTTAAAGAAAATATATTCATCAAGATTTGGAGGAAACCAGGTTCAAGCGTTAAGTGACGTAACCTTTTCAGTGGAAAAAGGAGAATATGTAGCAATTATGGGAGAGTCAGGTTCAGGAAAAACCACATTACTTAACATACTAGCATCTTTAGATAAGCCAACTAGCGGTGAGATTTTACTGCAGGGTAAGAATATTGTAGCAATTAAAGAAAGTGAAATCACTGCATTTCGTAGAGAAAATTTAGGCTTTGTATTTCAGGATTTTAACTTACTTGATACCTTTTCTTTAAAAGATAATATTTTTTTGCCACTTGTTTTATCAAGAAAATCCTATGGAGAAATGGCAAAAAAATTGAGGCCTATTGCAGAAAAATTGGGAATAGAGCAAATACTGGAGAAATTCCCTTATGAGGTATCAGGAGGTCAAAAGCAGAGAGCGGCTGTTGCCAGGGCTTTAATTACAGATCCACAGCTTATTTTAGCAGATGAGCCCACAGGAGCTCTTGATTCAAAATCAACAGATCAGCTTTTAAAATTATTTTCAGAGATTAATAATGAAGGGCAGACAATTGTTATGGTTACCCACAGTACCAAGGCAGCAAGTCATGCAGGAAGGGTACTTTTTATAAAAGATGGAGAAGTGTTTCATCAGCTTTATAGGGGTTCCATGTCAAAAGAAGAGATGTTTGAAAAAATCTCCAATACACTTACGGTGATTACTACTGGAGGTGCGGGAAATGAATAAGCTGTTTTATCCGAGACTTGCAGTAATAAACATTAAAAAGAATAGTAAAACATATTTTCCATTTATACTCACTTGTATATGTACAATTATGATGTTTTACATAATGCATGCAATTTCAATAAACAAAGGATTGGATGGAGCAAGTGGATCTGAGAGCCTAAAAACGCTTCTTTTTTTGGGAACAATAGTAATAGGAATTTTTTCAGCTATATTTCTTTTTTATACAAATAGTTTTCTTATTAAAAGACGAAAAAAAGAAATTGGACTGTATAATGTGCTGGGTCTTGAAAAAAAGCATATTGCAAAAATATTATTTTTTGAGTGCATTTTTACTTCCGTTATCAGTTTAACGGCTGGACTTATTGGTGGAATTATTTTAAATAAGCTTATGTTTCTTTTGCTCATAAAGATGCTCAATTTTAAAGTATCCTTTGGATTTTCTATTTCGGTGCCGTCTATCATAAAAACCTTAATTGTTTTTTGCAGCATTTTTTTTGTAACATTATTATCAAATTTATTTCAGATTAAAATATTAAAGCCTATTGAACTTTTAAAAGGGTCAGAGCAGGGGGAAAAAGAGCCAAAAACAAAATGGATTATGACTATTATAGGATTGGCAGCTCTTTGCGGCGGATATGGAATAGCTTTAAATGTCAAATCACCTCTTGCTGCACTTAACCTATTCTTTGGCGCAGTTATTCTAGTTATGATAGGAACTTATGCACTCTTTACAGCAGGAAGTATTGCAGTATTAAAGTTTCTCAGGAAACAGAAGAACTTTTACTATAAGACAGGTCATTTTATATCTGTTTCTGGTATGATGTACAGAATGAAACAAAATGCAGTTGGACTTGCAAATATTTGTATATTGAGTACTGCTGTACTTGTGATGCTCTCAACTACTATTTCTTTATATGCAGGTATGGAAGATATTCTAAAGCTTCGTTACCCAAGAGATATAGTTGTAACTGCTAAAGAAACTAATAAAAGTCAAATACAAAAGCTGGATGAAACTTTAAATTCAGAATTAAAAAACGGTAAAATAGATATGAAAGGTAAGCTTTACTATTTTGACAATAGCTTGGAAGTTGTAAAAAAAGATGGCAAATTTTTATCTATCAAAAAAGATCCTGGCAGGGCAAATATTTCTATAATAGAGGCTATTCCTATTTCAGATTATAATAGATTGGAAGGAAAAAATATTACTCTTCATGATAATGAAGCAATTTTTTTCTCGAAAGTAAAGAATTATACTGATGACACAATTAATATTGATAATAAGAGCTTTAAAATTAAACAAAGATTGGATAAACCTGTAGGTGGTTTAAATAATTCCATGATAGATTTGGTAGATACTTATATAATACTTGTAAATAATATAGACTCTGTAGGAAAAAATGGCTTTAAGGAATATACAACTGCCTTTAATATTAATGGTACAAATAAAGAAATACTATCAATATCCGATAAGTTAAATAAAAAATTTACAGAGAATAAAATTAAAGCTAATGCCGAAAGTGCTGCAAGTGGCAGGGAACAATTTCTTTCTTTATATGGCGGTTTGTTCTTCTTAGGAATATTTTTAGGTATATTATTCTTAATGGCAACGGTACTTATTATTTACTATAAGCAGATATCAGAGGGATATGAGGATAAGGAACGTTTTGAAATCATGCAGAAAGTGGGAATGGATAAAAAAGAAATAAAGAAAACTATAAGAAGTCAGGTATTAATGGTATTTTTCTTGCCTCTTGTTTTCACAGTAATCCATATTGCCTTTGCATTTCCAATGATCACAAAGATGCTTGCTGTTTTAGGACTAAAAAATGTAAATTTATTTATACTTTCAACCGCAGGAACGATAGTTGTTTTTGCAGCAATTTATACAATTGTATTTTCTTTGACAGCCAGGGTATATTACAAAATTGTTGAATAATATGAAGTGTGACCACCAATTGGCAATATATTGAGCCAGCTGGTGGCTTTTTATTTTACTTTAGAAATACGAAGAGCAAGTCTTTTTATTGTATATTGCATAAGCAAAAATTCCACACAGTAATGCTAAGGCACTAAAATTAAACAACCATACATAGCCCAATGAGGAAGCTATAGTTCCTCCTAGCAAAGGGCCTAGGCCCTGACCCAGGTTAGCACCAATAAAAAAAGTACTTGAAGCTAGTCCCTTTTTTTGACTTCCCAATTTATGAAAACACTCTGCTTGTAGAGCAGGTTGTGCAGTTCCCTGTCCAAATGCTTTAAAAATAGCTGCCAGAAGTATCATCCAAAGTGCACTTGCATGAGCTATTAGCAGTGCTTCTGTGATGCTGAACAATAATGCCGGATACATAACAGTTGAAAGTCCCTTTTTATCATACAGTTTTCCAGACATTGGTCTTGTGAAAATAAGAAACAATGCATTTACTGTGAAATACATTCCAATTCCATTTATCTTACGTTCTTCACCCAGTAAAACTAAAAATGAAGTGGCAAGTCCATTTCCCATAAAAAATAAGCCGCCAATTAAAGATAGTGGCAATATTTTAAATGCAATAATATCTTTTAAATGAATGGCATGTTTTTTGTCTACTGTATTTTTTATAGATATCTGATTTTTGTTTGGCAAAAAATTCATACACACTGCAGCTATTATAATTAGTACTGCTGATACTATAAAGGTTTTGGACATTCCGAATCGATTAGAAGCTTCTATTCCTATTTCGGGACCAAAGGCAGTTGCAATAATTTGACTGATTCCAAGATAACCTATACCTTCTCCCATTTTATTTTTTGGTATGAAATCCGTTGCCCAAGCGATACTTGTTGCACTAGTTATACTGAAACTAGCACCATGTATTATTCGGAAAAAAATTATAAATGTAATATTAGGTGACAAGCCATAACCTAGTGTTGCAATTCCATTTATAAAAGTACCAATTATCATTACATATTTTTTGCTAGTTCTATCTGTGAGTATTCCACCAAATGGTCCAATAAGCAATGCTGTAAATGAAAATAAACCTACAATTATGCCTGCAGTGCTTAGAGAGGCACCTAAATTGGAAGTGTACTTTGCTAAAAGTGGAAAAACAAGATAAAATGCCATGAAGGTAAGGGTATTAATCGCTAATAGGGAAATAAAATTGAAATTCCACAGTTTCATATCTTTTTTTGTTTCTAAATTTGATTTTGTTTCTGTCATATATAAATTCTTTCACCTCTAATATAATTAAATATGTTAGAAATCTAACAATTTGGTTTCTAACATTTATATTATACCTTACTAAAACCCATGTCAACTAAGGATAAGTTTTTAATTATTATTTAAATTTTCACTAACAATTTTGGATTTTGCTTTTTTTGCATTTAATGTATGCAAATAGTATATAACTATTCCAGAAAACAATAGTGCAGCACAAATATAAAAAACAGAAGTTAAACCAAATTTACCGGCTATGGTTCCTCCTATAATTGGCCCCAGTCCTTGTCCGGCATCATATCCAATAAAATAAGTACTTGTGGCAATACCTACTTTACTAGGACCTAGCTTTTTAACACAAGTAGCTTGCAGTGCTGGTGAAAGTGAACTTTGTCCTATTCCGTAGAGAACTGCCACTGCTAATATCATCCAAAGAGATGAAGAAATTACTAATAATAATGATGCCATCATAGCCATGATAAAAGCAGGAAATGCTATAATTGACAAACCTTTATTATCAAGAAGTTTACCTGAAAGTGGCCTGATAATAAGAATTACAATGGCATTTACCGTAAAATAATAACCGATATTTGATATATGTCTCTCATCGCCTAGCAAAGCTAAAAAGCTTCCGATAACTCCATTCATAAACGTAAATAAACAAGCAAGAACAGCAAAAACAATCAGTTCCTTGGCAAAAAAATCACTAATTTTAATATGAAGCTTACTTACATTTAAATTTTCTCTATTTACTGGATTATATGGAATCATGGTCATAAGAGCTGCAGCAATCATAACAATAATACAAGATAGATAAAATACATATTTAAATCCAAATTGTGATGAAATCTCCAGTCCAAGATTTGGACTTATTGCAGTTGCCAAAATATACCCAAGGCCCATGAAACCTATTCCCTCACCTATTCTTTCTTTAGGCATATATGTTGTAGACAGAGCATTAATTACTGTAACACTTACTGAAAATGATATGCCCTGAACAATTCTAAAGAAAAAAAGAGTATATATATTGTACGAAATTTTTAAACCTAATGCGGAAACCGCCAGAAATATGGTTGAAACAACTAATAAATGTTTCTTGTTAAATCTGTCAGTTGAAAATCCAGCAAACGGACGAATAATAATAGATGTAATTGCAAAAATACCAGCAACTAAACCTGCTATGGACATTGTTGCACCTAAACTAATTGTATACTTAGGTAGTATTGGTGTCATCATAGTGAAACCAATAAAGACGAGAGCATTTATTATTAGCATTAGAATAAATGAAAAGTTCCATAGATTTTCTATTTTTGATTGTTCCATAAAATCATCCCCCAAGGTTATTTTAATAATATAGTTGTAGATGAAGCATCGTACGAATACGGCCTAACTTTTATTATACTATAAATTGCAAAGTACAAGGATGAATTATGTAAAAATAGGGGAAATAATTAAAAAGTGAAAATAGAAGCTTTAGATGCAGAAATGAAGTGCCAAAGTATGGAGGAGCTGAGTATAATAATCCTATAGACAATAGACATTTAAGGGATTTTCAAAGAAATAACCAGTCAGTATGCTAGCCTATTTTTTATCATACTGCGTCGGTAGAACCCTTAGATAGGATTCACTATCTGCGGAACCTACCTCCTTGTCTGATAAACAAAGTTCTTGGCATCTGATGCTTAGAAATTGTTATCCAGGGACATAGCCGCTCTTTACTCACACTTGGGAAAGTGTGAGTATTAGAGCGGGTTAGTCATCGGATAAAAAATATACGTCGCATCTTTGACTTGTTATTTTCTTTCAAATCCCTAAGTCATTTCTTTAGAACGAGAAGAAAAAGACAGCAAGGAGGATATTATGTGTAAATTAAATGATAATTATTTAAAATTGCAAGGAAGATATTTGTTTGCAAGTATAGCAAAAAAGGTAACTAATTTTAAAAAAAGTAATCCGCATAAGAAAATTATTTCACTTGGTATTGGTGATGTAACTCAGCCATTAGCACCAGTTATTATAGAGGCACTGCATAGTTCAGTTGATGAAATGGGACATAAGGATACTTTTAAAGGATATGCACCGGAATTTGGTTATGAATTTTTAAAAAATGCAATTATAAAAGGTGATTATAACTCCCGTGGTGTGGACATTTCAATAGATGAAGTGTTTATAAATGATGGAATAAATGCTGATGCTGGTAATATTCAAGAACTATTTAGTGTAGATAATAAGATTGCAGTTTGTGACCCTGTATATCCTGTATATGTAGATTCAAATGTAATGGCTGGAAGGACAGGAACATATGATAAGGATGCACAAAGGTGGAGTGAAGTTATATATATGTCCTGTACTCCGGATAATAATTTTGTGCCGGATATTCCAGAAGAAAACCCAGATATTATATATCTATGTTTTCCAAATAATCCAACAGGGACAACGGTTACAAAAGATCAGCTTCAACTTTTGGTTGATTATGCAAATAAAGTGGAAGCTGTTATTGTATATGATGGTGCTTATGAAGCATACATTTCAGAAGATAATGTATGTCATACAATTTATGAATGTGATGGTGCAAAAAATTGTGCTGTTGAGCTTAAAAGTTTTTCAAAGAAGGCTGGATTTACAGGATTAAGGCTTGGATATACAATTGTTCCGAAGGAACTAAAATGTTCTGGAGTTTCTTTGAATAGACTTTGGGCAAGACGTTATGGAACCAAATACAATGGTACACCATATATAGTTCAGAGGGCAGGAGAAGCTGTTTATTCTGAGACTGGAAAAGAGCAGATAAAAAAGCAAATTGACTATTATAAAAATAATGCCAAAATCATTTTGGAAGGATTAAAATCAGCAGGCTACTCTGTGTATGGAGGAGTGAATGCACCATATGTATGGCTAAAGACACCGAACAATATGACTTCATGGGATTTCTTTTATTACTTATTAGAAAGAGCAAATATTGTAGGTACGCCTGGAAGTGGCTTTGGACCGATGGGAGAAGGGTATTTTAGGCTTACAGCCTTTGGAACTTACCAAAATACATTAGAGGCTGTTGAGAGAATTAAGAAAATCTAATAAATTAAATGATAGCTGTTGTAATAATAAGTAATGAAACTAGTAAAACTTCTTATAGGTGGAATAAAAGTTTTGCCTATAAGAAGTTGTTTTTGATATTAAGAGGCTTTGCTTATTCTATTCGGGATTTTAGAGCTTCGGACATAGAAATTTTATTTATTTTTTTCCTGCTTAATAGCTTTGAAAATTCATAGGTCAAGTATATGATAATAAAACCGACTATAACATAAATGTAATTTATAGTTACTGGAAAGGATACATTCATGTCTTTAGTCATTGACTTAAATAGAGCACGCATGGAGGCAAGAAGCAAAGGGACTCCAAGAATATATCCCAGCACAACTATAAAGGAGGAGCTGTTTAAAATTAGAGAATAAACCTCCTTATTTCTGTAGCCTAGAACTTTCATAAGAGATATATTTTCTTTATTTTCTTCTATTGTAAGAGCGGTAACAACATATATTACTATAAGTCCAATTATAAAGGACATAAAAGCTATACCACCTACAATAGCCTGAAGTGGCTTTGTAATTGTGTTAAAGGCATTTCTCATATCATCAACTGTTACAAAAGCTAGCAGTTTGCTCTCTGGAATGGACAATCTTTCTGTACTCCAAAGTCCAGTGTAGCTGTAAGGAGGAAACTTAAGCATGGCATTAAGTTTATTAAGAGGTATATAAATATAGCTGCCAACATAGGTTTCAGCAATATCCCCAACAGTTATACTGTATTCTTTTGAATCAAGCTTATTAACAGCTTTAATAGTATCACTTGGATTTATATTAAGCTTATCAGCTAGAGGTCTTGTTATAATAATTTTATCTGATTTTAGCAGATTTCCTGCTTTGTTTTTAAATGAAATATACTTAGAATCAGGACTTACTCCATACACTGTAAAAGTTAGATTATTATCTGATTTAAGTGAAAAGGGTATTTCAGAGAAGGCTTCACCTTTTTCTGGTTTGCCATTTTGGACGGAATTAAACACATACTGATAGTTGTATTTAAAGGCTTCACTAAAAGAATCCTTCATAAGATAATCCAAAGAACTTTTTGCTGAAAAACCCATTAAAAGCAGCATAGTTGCCATAATAACTCCAAGCATAAGAAATACACTTCTAGGTATGCTTCTAAGTAATTCTCTTATTTGAAACTTAGTATTAAAATTTAATTTATCAAGTTTTATATTTTTTTCTATAAAGCCAACCTTATTATTTTGCCTTCCACCTCTCATAAGTTCAACAGGTGAAGCTTTAAGTGATTTATTTACAATAAAATAGCTGCAGACAATCAAAAAGACTATAGGAAGCAGAATGCTCATTATCAAATAATTTATATTAAAGCTTAAAGAGCTTACAGGTATATTAAAGTAGGATACATAATAGGAAATCATAGGTTTTAAGGTTATTATCCCAAGCGTAGTTCCAAGAATACCGCCTAATAATGAAACAGCTAAAGGATACATGAGATAATGTTTCATAATTTCTCTTTTTCTATAACCTAGTGCATAAAGAGTCCCTATAACAGCAGCTTCTCTTCTTAACATTCTCAGCATTACTATACCAGTTAGAATGCAGGTAAGGATTAGGATACTCATGGGCATAGAGGAACTCATCTTATCAATTCCAGAAAGCTTTGCAGTCATATAAGTTACTCTTGGATTATCAGTTACATTCATCCAGCTCAAAATAATAATATTTTTGCTTCTTAAATAACCCTTGAGTTCGGATATTCTTTCACCTAAATTGTTTCTATCGCCATTAAATCTTACGGCATAAAAGCTATTTCCTCTGTTTATATTATTAAAATCATTTTTATTAATTACTGCAATGCCAAAGTCGTTTGGATCGTTTATAATATCTGATTCTGATTTTAGAGGATATATATAATTTGGCATAGACATAAAACCGGAAATGGTAAAATTCTGATTATATAGTTTTATACTGTCACCAATATTTAACTTATTAGCTTTTGCATAAGAGGGGTCAATAAGGATATCGCCATTGCTCAAATTTTTACCTTCAATTATTGCAGGTATGTTAACCTTGGTATTTTCCCTAAAGATCCTTAAAGTTTTATTTCCTGATATAGAATAATCAAAGGATTTTGTTTCCTCCAAGCTCATATTAAATTTTGCTTCTAAGGACTCTGGATTATTTAGTTTTTTACTTGTCATAAAGGTTGCATCTTCCTGCTTATAGTCTCTTTCAAAAGAAGATAATAATCTTGATAAATTTATAGAAACCAAATTAAACATTGTAAAAAGCAGACAGCTAAAAATAATAAGCAGCAAGGAACCAAGGTATTGAGATTTACTTTCCAGCATGGTTCTCTTAATTTTTTTATTTATAATCATTACCACTCAATCCTTTCTGCAGGAATAATCTCTTTATTGACTTCACTATCTACAATTTCTCCACTTCGTACCCTATAGACCCTGTTTGCCATAGAACTGATTGCATTATTATGTGTTATCATAAGTATGGTTGAACCAAAGTCCTTGTTAATTCTCTGAAGAAGTTTTAATATCTCCCTGGAGGTTGAAAAATCAAGTGCACCAGTTGGTTCATCGCATAATAAAAGCTTTGGATTTTTAACTATTGCTCTTGCAATGGAGATTCTTTGCTGCTCACCACCGCTTAATTCCCTTGGAAATCTATATTTTTTATCAAGCATACCTACAGCTTTTAAAACCTCATCAGTATTAAGAGGAGAACTACTTATGTTTGAAACAACCTCAATATTTTCCCCAGCAGTTAGGTTAGGTATTAAGTTGTAAAATTGAAATATAAAACCTATATTTTTTCTTCTATAGTCAGTAAGTTCAGTATCATTTAGTTTAGTAATTTCAAGGTTATCTACTAAAACAGTACCAAAGTCACATTTATCAATTCCACCTATAATATTGATGAGAGTTGATTTGCCAGAACCAGAAGGACCAAGTATAACTCCAATTTCACCCTTATCTAAATCCATTTGTATACCATTTAAAACAGTGGTAGTTATATCAGTTGTTTTATAGCTTTTCTTTAAATTTTTTACTATTAAGAACATCTATTTTATTCCTTTCACTATTTTTATTGTTATTAGTTTGGGCATAGGAGGGAGTTTTATTCTACATTTATTAATCATGCAATAATGGAGTACAGTTGCCTGAATAATATATGCGCAAAACATGAAGAGCTCTGGTACAAGCAGTATAAAGCAGAAGCCTTTCCTCCTCACAGCAATAATTTTCATCTCCTGCATTATATATAAGCACTACATCAAATTCTAACCCTTTAGCAAGATATGCTGGGATTACCAAGGTATCACTTACATATTCGTCATCATCCTTCAAGATAGCTTTGACATGAACCTTTTCTTTTAAAAAATTGTATATTTCATTTGCTTCTTTTACAGTCCTTGTTATAATACCAATGGATTTATAACCTTTCTCCTTATGGACTTTTATATCCTCAAGAAATTTTTCTTTTATAGCTTTTTCATCTGAAAAACCAAGGATTAAAGGTTCAGCTCCACTTCTTTCTACACATCCATCAGTAATCTCCTTGCCAAGTAGCCTTCTGGAGAACTTAGTAATTTCCATGGTTGACCTGTAACTTTTGGTTAAATTTATTATGCAAGTATTATCTTTAGGAAATATATGAGAGATGTTGTTATAATCTCCTACATTCATAAATGGATTGATGGATTGATTAAGGTCGCCTAGTATAGTCATATTAGCATGCTTAAAAAGTTGATAAAAAATTTCATATTGCAATGGTGTATAATCTTGTGCTTCGTCAATAATAACATATTTGATTTCTGAGGTTTTAGGAATTCCTTCTAGTGCTCCTTTAAGATATAGAAGAGGAGGTTGATCCTCATAATTAAGCTTCCCAGCCTTTAAATTTTCCAAAGTATAGCTTTTTATTTCAGCAATTTCTTTCTCGCTGTATCCAGTATTACAATTTGCAGAAAAACATTCCAATTTCATAAAAAGCTTTTTATAAATATCTATTAAATCAAACTCTGTCATTTTATTGATTTTAGAATATATATCCTTCATTTCATTTTTTACAATAGCTATACTACGATTCCTAATTTCTATTTTATCTATATAAGAATCTGACTCCTTAAGTTCACTGGCTGCTTTTTTAACCCAATCTTTTTCATAAGGTTCCATAAGAAATAATATTCTTTCTCTTATCTTTTGAAGTCTCCTTTTTAGTGGAAGCTGTATATAATCTTTAAAAAACAGCTCCTGCAAATCCTTAGAGGAGATTATTAACTTGTCTCTTATAATAATATCTTTAAAATTTCTATCTTCTTTTTCAGTATAATCTACATATTTTTTTAATATATCTATAAATTGCATGGAAGATTTATATTTTATACTCATTATTCTTTTTGGATACATTGGATCTTCCTTAGCTGCAAGAATAGTTTCCATCATTTCACTGTAATCTTCCTTTTTAAAAGCAGATTCTAAGACCTTTTGCATATATTCTTTAAATGTAGTTTGACATATATTGTCTTCGCCAAGCTGAGGTAATACATTGGAAATATACTCATTAAAAATTTCATTTGGAGAAAATATTATTATATTTTTTGATGCTATTTTATCTCTATGCTTATATAGGATGTATGCAATTCTATGAAGAGCAATGGAAGTTTTTCCACTTCCAGCAGGCCCCTGAACAATCAAATTTTTATAATCCTCATTACGAATTATTTTATTTTGCTCTCTTTGAATAGTTGTCACTATATTCTTCATCTTACTATCAGTGCTTTTGCTCAAGATACCTTGAAGTATTTCATCGTCAATATTTAGATTGCTGTCAAACATATACTCAATTTTGCCATTATTGATTTTGTACTGTCTTTTTAAAGCAATTTCACCATGAATTTTTCCTTCAGGGCATATATAATTAGCTTTCCCGATTTCATAATCATAGTACATGCTGGAAATGGGTGCTCTCCAATCATATACTAGAAAATCAAAATTGTCATTGATAAGATTAAAGCTTCCAATATAACACTTTTGAGTTTTCTCATCTCCTCTTTCAAGAAAATCCATCCTCCCAAAGTAGGGGGATAAAAGTATTTTTTTATATTTTTCTTCAAGTTTTCTCACAAATTCATGTCTTTTTTTCTGTATCTTCATAGTTGTGATGAATTCCATAAAGTCTACAACCTGCTCCAATCCATTAGCTATGGATAAAGGCCCTACATCCTCCCAAAGCTGCTTTTGTGTTTCAATAGAATCCTTTCTAAATTTTTCTTTAAAAGCATGTTTTTCATTAAATTGTTTTCGAGCTTCTTTGAGCACTTCCTGCAGCCATTGATTTTCCAGTTTCCATTCAAAGTTGTTCAATTAATCCCATCCTTTCCTCAATAACAAATAATTCAGTAAGGTTACCATAAAAAAACATTGACATTGCTTTAAGAAAATAGTATAATATAATAGAGAAAGTATATTATACATAGATATGTGACATCAGTAAATTCATATTATCATTTTTGTTTTGGGGTGTCAATGATTATGCGCCTTTTTTTATTGACTTTAAGTATCTACATATTAACAATTATGACTTTCATTTCCAACACAATGGCAATGTAATTTATTAAGTATTTCTTTCGTTGATTATTATGTGCTCTATTCATAGAACAACTATAAGTGGATTTGCAACAAATCTGTTTATAGTTCTTTTTATGTGAATATTTGTTTAAACAGGCAGAATTGTAGGATATAATAAAGTAAGAAATTGTTTTTTATGTTTTAAAACATCATTGAGTTTTAGATTTAACGACAAATTTGGATTTATAGAAGAGGAAATGAAAGAGCTTATAGAATATTATAATTTAAAATATAGCGTAAAAGAAATTTCAGTAAATTTATATACGGAGTTTATAAAAAAGGTATAGCGTTTTTTACTATACCCTTTCTGATATTAACTTTTTAGCTGTAGGAATATCTGCTGGAGCCCATTTTAAAGAAGAGAGGTTGTCTCTTTTTAACCATATCAGTTTAGAATGTTCATTGGCTGTAGGGGTACCTGATACTAATTTGCACTTTATAGTAATCAGATTTACTATAAAAGCATCATATTCATGAGTATTGTCATTAAATACATCCAAGTATTCTACAGTGCATTTTAACTCCTCTTTTATTTCTCTTTCTATAGCTTGTTTGAAATTTTCACCTTTCTCAACTTTCCCACCTGGAAATTCCCATTTGTTTGGCAGGGACATTTTTGGAGAACGAAGGGCACATAGTATTTCATTATTTTCATTTTCTATAACAGCCCCAACTACTTTTAATGTTTTCTTCATTTTAGTCACACCTTTCTCTAGACAAGTTTAGCACATATGGACGCTTAAATTTGATTCTGCTTATATAATCTAAATCCAGTTATAATCAATTTATTCCAATCAGTTTTTTCATTATTAATCCAACTGTGTTCAATATTAAGTTCTTTTAACCAAGCATTAAGTCTATTACTTACATTTTCTATTTATACATTGTTTAACGACAATAGGTAATTATATCATAAAACTATTTATCATACAAAAACAATTTCCATTCTTATTTATATTATTTTGGATCTTGACAAAGGAAACTATGAGGAATACAATTAAAACAACTTTTACACATTGTGTAAAGTTATACTATGTATAAAATAATAAATATATGTTGATATAGAATGTATACAAGGAGGTATAAAATGGATACCAGAGAAATGATGGCTGAAAGCAGAATAGAGAGAAAGAAAAGGGAGACCAGGCAGAAAATTGTCAAGATTGCTATGGATTTATTCCACAGTCAGGGGTTTGACAATACAACAATGGAGCAGATAGCAGAAAAAACAGATATTGCTAGAAAAACTTTATATAACTACTTTCCAGTAAAAGAGGCTATAGTTGATGAATATGTAAGAGGGGTTTCACAGGAGTTAGCTAAAGAAAATTTTAAAACTATACAAGATCTTGCAGATACCAAATCTCGTCTGCTGGCTGCTCTTAATCATTCTTATGATTGGGTTGAAAAAAATCCTGAAATTACAGCAATATGCATTAATTACCGTCTAGGAAGCATGGGTAAGGAACCAGGATTTCAAAGTGCTGAAACAGGAACTCAGAGTATATTGAAAAAAGTTATAAAATTGGGACAAGAGGAAGGTGAAATAAAGCCTGATGTCTCAATTGAACTATTGGTAAGACATATAGATCTTCTTAGAAGTACAATGACTTTTGAATGGCTTAATGATCCCTCAAAGTTTGAACTC
Source organism: Clostridium ljungdahlii DSM 13528 (assembly GCF_000143685.1). Taxonomy (NCBI): domain Bacteria; kingdom Bacillati; phylum Bacillota; class Clostridia; order Eubacteriales; family Clostridiaceae; genus Clostridium; species Clostridium ljungdahlii. Next base: position 1,535,179 of record NC_014328.1, read on the forward strand.
CATGAAGAAATATCCAAATTGGTAGATTTATTTCTATATGGTGCGGCCAGCAAGGTAGATAGTTCTAAAAAATCTGATATAAGTAAGGGAGGCTGCTTAAGATGAAGTATCTTTTGAATTGGAAGGAAGCTTTTGAGTCAGGTGTATCAATGGTTGGAGGTAAAGGTTGGAATTTAGGAAGGTTAGATCAATATGGTTTCAATATTCCTCAAGGAGGAGTATTGACTGCCAAGGCTTATAATGAGTACATCAAGTACAATGAATTACAAAAAATAATTGATGAAGTTGTTTCAGCCACTACTCTGGACAATTTAGATGAAGTTCATGTTAAAGATAAATTGAATCAGTTAAACAAAAAAATAATAAGTGGCTCAATACCACCAGCTATTATTCAGGAGTTATCTACATATATTAACAGCTGTGGGAAACTAAAAAAATTCTGGGCTGTGAGATCCTCTGCGGTTGCGGAAGATTCTGAAAAGGCATCTTTTGCTGGCATACATGATTCATTTTTGAATGTTTGCAGTTTAGAGGACATACTGTCAGCAGTGAAAGGATGTTATGCTTCCCTGTGGTCTCCTAGAGCTGTGTCATATCGCAAAAAGATGAATATAAGTGATGATGATGTAAAAGCAGCAGTAGTGATCATGGAGATGGTGGAAGCTAAAGCTGCTGGAGTAGGTTTTACTTGTGATCTTTTATCAGGACGCCAGGATGTTATAGTGATTAACGCTAATTTTGGGTTGGGTGAGTCAGTGGTATCTGGTACAGTAGAGCCAGATACATATTATTTAGAAGCTGAAGCTGTAAATGCAAGTCCACATTTAATATCGAGAAAAATTGGACACAAGCAAGGGATGGTTGTCAGAAGTGAAAATGGTGGAACTCAATTTATTAAGTCAGAGGAAATGTCTTTACAGCAGGTACTGCAGGATAAGGAAATTGAAAAGCTTGGCAGGCTTTTGCTGAGAGTATTTGACGCCTTAGGTAATGGCGATCAGCATCAGGATGTGGAGTGGGTTTATGATGGACATGATTTTGTTTTGGTTCAAGCACGGCCAATAACCACTATTCCACGAAAAACATTTCCTGCTTTGAAGAACCAACCGGATATTTGGTCTAATGGCAATTATAGAGATGCTGTACCCATGGTTCAGTCACCTTTAAATCGGCGCTTAATGAAAAATATCATTGATACTATGCATCAGGGATTTTTTACTGGGGTAGATTATGATTTTCCTGAAGGATTGCAATTTTCTAGGTTTTTCAATGGAAGGCTTTATTGCAATATATCAGTTCAGCAGTGGGGGAATTATGATGCAATGGGGGCCTTGCCTCAAGGTTTTGGCGTCTTTTGGGGTGGTCACCAGAAGGATATGAAAATAGATGACCCTGATCCCTATGGTGGAGTAATTGGATTAAAGAGGAAAGAACGTGTAGCTAAGAACATGGATTTGGTTAAACAAGGCAAGGAAAACTCTGCCCGAATTTGGAGCAAGATCACGGCTTCAGTAAAGTCAATAACCAGTGAAAAACTTAGTAAGTGGACAGATCAAGATTTTATTAACAAGTATAATGAATTAGGCAGCATCGTCAAAGGTATGGCTAAAGAGTTCATGTTTTTAAGTGCAGCAGGCAGCATGCCAGTTATGTATTTATTAAACATCCTCACTGAGTATTTTTCAGATAAAGCTCTAGTGGTGATAAATGCATTAATGGTTGGAGGAACAGCAGATATAACCAGTGCTGATCAAGGCTATAGGTTGGTTGAAATGGCTGAACTGGCTCGTAAGGATTCTTATGCTGTTAAATATTTTAATGATGCTAACTTTGATCCTATGAAATGGGAAGTAAAGCTGCCTGAAAGCTCTCTCTTTAAGAAAGCCTTTCATGAGTTTATACAAGAATATGGTCATCGGGCAGTTTATGAGCTGGATATTATAAATCCTAGGTGGAGAGAAGATCCATCTTATTTGCTTGGAATTATACGTAGTACTATAAATACTGCTGACATTGGGAGGCTTAAGAAGGAACAAAAAGAAAAATTGGAACAAGTCTGGGGTGAAATCAAAGAAAAAGTGCCTACTATTAAGCATTCTGAAATAAGAAAGCTTGTTAAAGAATGCCAGGATGGAGCGGCAGTTAGGGAGAAGAATAAATCTGTGCTGGCATTGATTATGGATGCATACCGAATAATTGCCAGAGAATTAGGACATCGCTTTTATGAAAGGAGTATAATTAAAGAACCAGATGATGTGTTTTTTTGTACATGGCCAGAACTTTTTTCAGTATTGAGCGGTGAATGGGATGGCAGAGGGCTCCAGTTTCTCATTGCTGCGAGGAAAGAATGGAAGAAAAAAATGGAATTGCTTGCTCCACCAGATGTAATTTACGGAGAAACTCCAAAGTTTACAGAACCAGTTATAGAGAGTTCTAACAATTACCTCACTGGAATACCAGTTGCTGCTGGAAAAGCTGCTGGATTAGTTAGGAGGATAATCAATCCAAATGATGGAGGACGACTTCAGCCAGGAGAGGTCATGGTAGCACCATCCACTGACCCAGGGTGGACACCATTGTTTTTAAAAGCAGGAGCTGTTGTTATGGAAACAGGAGGTTTTTTATCCCATGGAGCCATTGTAGCCAGAGAATATGGAATTCCAGCAGTGGTGAATGTACCAGGAGTAATGGGTATGCTTAAAGACGGACAGAAAATAGTAGTGGATGGAGACAAGGGTAAAATATTTCTTGTGGATGAAGGTATTGAGTAGAAGTTAACATTATTCAATAAATAAAAGCCAATGCTAAAAACTAAGCATTGGCTTTAAATTCCTAATATGTAATAAATATATTTAGAATTTCATTCTCACCACAAATAAATAATATAATATACGAGGTAACCCGATAGCAGATATTATTGTCACTGCAGTATATACTTTTTTCTGATCTCGTAATATAAACAATAAAAACTTATAACCTAAAATACCAATCAATCCACCCAAACAATTTAGAATTATATCATCAATGTCTGATGCTCCAATACTTAAAAGCCCCTGAATGACTTCCACAAATAAACTTACTGTAAATATAAACAGCAAATTGGTTAGTACTCTTTTATTATTTTTGAATAATAACAAATATGTACCAAGAGGAATAAAAATAACTATATTGCCAACCACATTACCAAAAGCAAATGCTTTTATATTTGCAGATCTGCTAGATATATATTCCATTATACTATAAAAAGGAATGAGATTGATTGACCTATGCTCCAAATGCGAAACTCTTGATAAGAACAATATTTTAATTAACAAAAGTATGTAACAAATGAAAACACCATATAAAAAGATTGTTTTAATTCTTTCTCGTTTATTCATAATACCTCCATTTTTCATTTCATCTCTGCTTATTTTCCTATACTGTTGTATACAGCTAATGCATCGGTAATATTATACTGTTCCGAATTGTGATCACCTTTGGCACCAGCTGAAATTAGAATGTAATCTTGTTTACCAACTTTGGCAAGACTCGCAAGACATAGACCAGCCTCATTGGTATATCCAGTTTTTCCTCCTAAAATTTCCCCGCCAATAATGTTTTGATTGTTTAGTCCTTTAAACATTGTACTGTAAAAGGTTATACCGCCAGGGTGTTTATTTGTAGGTTGTGTTGAATGACGGGACGAAGTAAAAATTTCCCTGAAAGTATCATTTTGCAAAGCATAGCTTAAAAGGATGGCTAGATCTTTAACTGTTGTATAATGGTTTTCATTCTGAAGTCCAGTGGTATTTTCAAAATGGGTGTTTCTCATACCTAGCTCAGCTGCCTTTTGATTCATCATTTTTACAAAATTCTGTTCTGACCCCGCAATTTGCTCAGCAAGGCCAATACAGCATTCCGCACCGCTTGGCAGCAGTATCCCATATAATAGATCCAATGCCGTTACCTGTTCATTCGGTTGAAAACCTGCCATTGATGCATCTTCTCCGTGCAGCTCATGAAACGCAGAATTAGTCAGTTTGACTTCTTCATTGAGATTAGGCAAATTTTCTATGGCAACAATGGCTGTCATCATTTTAGTCAAAGAAGCAGGATAGATTTTTTCTTCGCTATTTTTTTGCATTAAAGTGGTTTGATCTTTTAAACGGATCAGAATGGCATTATGGCTTTTAAGCTTACCAAAAGATTTAGAAAAAGAGGGAACCGATGTTGTTTTATCTTCAGAAGAATATAACGAGATTATATCATGATATTGTTTTTGTAATATATGTTGGTTTCTTGGAGTAATGATGTAGTTGCAACCCAAAGTAACAATGCTCGCTATCAACAAAAGTATTACAAATATGTGTGTTTTTGATTTTTCCTTTTTTACTTTTCGTACCATAATAAAATAGCTCCTTATTCTGTAATAATATTATTTAAACACAGAATAAGGAGCTATATTGGAAATTTATCTTATGAACGTCTTAAGATTTTATTAAGACGGAAGCTTTACTGTAAATGTAGTATTTTCTGAGTTGCTTTCCACAGAGATTGTTCCATTATGAGCTGTAACAATTTCTTGTGCTATTGCCAAACCTAGCCCTGCTCCACCAGTGTTTGTGGAACGTGCAGAATCTAATCTATAAAACTTTTCAAAAATAGTTTCAAGTTTTTCCTTCGGAATAGGATTCCCCTGGTTAGTAAAAGTTATTATAGTATTTTTGTCTTGCTGTTTAGCAGAAATATTAATGATGCTGTTTTCATAGCTATAGGCTATCGCATTTTTTAGAATGTTGTTGAACACACGAGCCAGTTTGTCTGCATCTCCACACAGAGTGAGATCGTCAGGCACATTGACGGACACCTGCTTTTCCTGTGGAGTCAGCATTGGATAAAATTCATCTGCCATCTGCTGGAGCATGAAAAGTAAATTGATTTTTTCTTTGTTTAGAACAATAGTTTGAAGATTAAATCTTGTGATCTCAAAAAACTCATTTATAAGCTGTTCTAATCGATAAGCTTTTTCCAAAGTGACACCCACATATTTTGCCTTCTGTTTAAGAGGCATATCAGGAGCTTCATCTAGAAGACTTAAGTACCCTATAACGGAAGTCAAAGGTGTCTTTATATCATGAGCTAAGTAAACTACCAAATCATTTTTTCGCTGCTCAGCATTAAGTGCAGCTTTCTTTTGTTTTTCCAAGTTGTTTTTTATCTGATTTATCTTATTTTCCATAAAATCCAATTCCGGTGATAATGTAATTTTCGCATTAGATTCCTCAGTAAGTTTATCCATTCCAGCGCTGATTTCATCAAAATATTTTGTGAACCAAAAAACAGAAAATCTAAAGAGGATAACTAATAAAAATATTAGGATTACAACAAAAAGGATCATTTCTATATTATTGCGAATCACCAACTGATAGATTTCTTGTGCGTCCGAATTTTTAAACTGAAAGGCTTTGACTAAATATCCAACGATACGATCTCCAATATGTCCACGCAGTATATGGCGCAATAGATAAACAGCCACAGCAGCGGCAACTGTAATCAAAAACATTTGAAAAAATACTTTGCTTTTTAATTTTGTATAATCATTCCTTATTTTATCTCTTTTAATTTTCAATTTTATAGCCAATCCCCCATACCGTTTTTATATATTTAGGATGTTCCGCACTGTCGTGCAATTTTTCCCTTAAATGCCGAATATGAACCATTACCGTATTATTGCTATTGGTGAAATACTTGTCTCCCCATACCTCATGGAACAATTCTTCTGAGCTTATAACTCGTCCGCGATTGGAACAAAGAACCCAAAGAATTGAAAACTCTGTAGGAGTGAGAGATAGCTTTTTCTCATTCAAAGTACATTCATGGGTATTCATGTCCAATACCAAGCCGGAAAAGGCAATCAACTGTTCTTCTTGGTTCGGTTCTCCAGAATTATATTTGGTAAATCTCCGGAGCTGTGCCTTTACACGGGCAACAAGTTCCAAAGGGCGAAATGGTTTAGTGATATAGTCGTCCGCACCTAATGTTAGTCCGGTAATCTTATCAATTTCTTCTTCTTTAGCTGTCAGCATGATAACCGGAAAATTATGTTTTTCCCTAATTTTCTGGCAGATAGTAAAGCCATCAATATCTGGCAGCATGACATCAAGTATCGCAAGCTCTAACTGTTCCGACTCAACACACCGAAGCGCGTCTTGACCGTTATAAAATTTGTATATTGTAAAACCCTCATTTTTTAAATAAACTTCAATTAGGTCAGCTATGGACTGCTCATCGTCTACAACCAAAATATTGATACTCATAAATTCTATCCCTTCTTTCTGATTAAGCCAAGCAGTATTATAGCACTGCAAAAGAAAAATTTATATTATAATAATTTTATTATGAAAATATAGTTATTTTAACAATTAGTCTGAACATAAATATGGATTCAAATTGCGCTATAGCAGAATTATACCATATAACTAGTTAAAAATATCTGATGAACTAAAACTTCTTTTACTCTACATCACAACTTGTAATGGTTTCATCTGAAAAAATTCTCTTGTGTGCTTTTGATGTTTCTGGCTCAATGCTTATTCCATTATTAATCAGGCAGTAATGTGTAACTTAGATTATTATGTGCTCTATTTATAGTTCTTTTTATGTGAGTATTTGTTTAAATAGGCTGAGTTGTAGGATATAATAAAGTAAGAAATTGTTTTTTATGTTTTAAAGCATCTTTGTAAAGAAGGAAGTAATGATTTCTGAGGCGTAGGAAATGGAAAATACAATATTTATAACATTGAGGTGAAAGCATGTATAAAATAATGACAGTAGAGGATGATTTAAAACTTTGCAAAGAAATACAAGAAGCTCTTTTAAAGTGGGGCTTTAATCCTGTTAAAGTTAAAAACTTTGAAGATATACTTAATGAATTTGTACAAAATAAACCTGAACTAGTCATTATGGATATAAACTTACCTTGCTTTGATGGATTTTACTGGTGTCAAAAAATAAGAGAAATATCAAAGGTACCAATCATATTTTTATCCTCAAGAAACACAAATATGGATATAATAATGGCAGTACAAATGGGTGGAGATGATTTTGTTACAAAACCATTTTCTATAGATATATTGGTGACTAAGCTTCACGCCATGCTTAGGCGAACATATTCTTATGGAGAAAATTTAGGAGATGTACTTGAGTGTAGGGGGGTTATTTTAAATATAAATGACAGTACCTTATCTTATAATGAAAACAAAATAGAATTGACAAAAAATGAATTAAAAATACTGCTTCTTTTGATGAAAAATATAGGAAAGATAATATCAAGAGATAGGATTATGAGAATTTTGTGGGATGATGATACTTTTATTAATGATAATACATTAACTGTAAATGTAAATAGGCTTAGAAAAAGGCTTGAAGACATAGGCATTAAGGATTTTATAGAAACTAAAAAAGGACAAGGATATGTAATATTATGAGTTTAAAAGTATATTTGAAAAAGTCTATATGGGCAATTATACATTTCATTATTATAATCACAATAGTTAATTTAGTATTAATAGGAACCACAGAATTTTCAAAGATTATGTATGATGTTATATACATGAATATTTTAGTTTTTTGTGTTTCTATATTCTTTTTAATATTTAGATATAAAAAGTGGAAAGAACGCTATAAAGATTTTTATGAAGGGTTGATGCAGGGGAAAAGTGTAGACTTATTAATTGCTAAAGATGATGTTTTTGAAGCAAAGCTTATTAAAGATACAATAAAATTAAAAAACAAGGAACTTTATGAAAATGTAAATGAGTTAAAAGAAGAACTTGATGAGTTAAATGAATATATAACAAAATGGGTTCATGAAATAAAAATCCCTATTTCAGTATGTGAATTAATATTGGACAAGCTAGAAGATACTGTTGATACAAATAGTGATATTCCTGAAAGTTTAAGAGGTGAACTTGCAAGAATAAAGTTTTTAGTTGAGCAGGTACTTTATGCAGGCAGAGCATCTAGTTACTCACAGGATCTTCTAATAAATGAAGTAAATATAAAGCAAGTAGTAAATGAGGCTGTTAAAAAGAATGCATTTTTTTTCATTTCCAAAAAGATAGATTTAAGATTAAAGAAATTAGAATTTAACGTGTTAACAGATAAAAAGTGGCTTTCTTATATATTAGAGCAAGTTTTAAATAATGCTTGCAAATATGTGGGTGAAAATGGAATAGTGGAAATTTATTGTGAAGAAGATGAAAAAACTATAAGATTATGTGTAAGAGATAATGGAATAGGAATATTGCCTAAAGACATATCCAGGGTATTTGATAAAGGCTATACAGGAAGTAACGGAAGAAAAAATGGAAAATCAACAGGAATGGGATTATACTTTTCTAAAAAAATGGCTGAAAAGCTAAATCATGATATAAAAGCTGTTTCACAAGCTGGAAACTATACAGAATTTATTATAACTTTTTATAAATTATCTGATTATTTTAAGGTATGAGCTTAATGCTCATGCTTTTTTTTCTTGCTTAAAAATACTTAAGGTTACGAAAATGTCACATAACACTTTAAAATGTCATGTAATGTGATGGAGAAGAAAAAATAAAAAGATTAAAATTAATATATAGGATTAAGGAGGCCCCTTAAAGTATATTACAAGGAGGAAAATAAGCTTATGCTTAAAATAAAAAGAAAAATAGCAGCTGTATTAATGATAAGTATAATGTTTGCTTTTTCAGGATGTGATAACAGCAGCAAGTATGTTTGTAAAAGTGGTGATAGGGTAGAAGCCTGGCAGAAGGATTTGGATTATCTTAAAGAGGAGCTTCCTAAAAAACATAAGAATTTATTCTTTAAATTAAGTAAGGAGCAGTTCAACAGTGAAATTGAAGGTTTAAAGAAGTCTCTAAATAAAATGAATGACGATCAAATTCAAATGGGTATAAACAAAATAATGACTTCTATTGGTGATGGTCATACGGGTACTAACATAAGTTCAGAAAAAATGTTCCCTTTGGATTTGTATTGGTTTAATGATGGTGGGCTTTATGTTATTAATACAACAGATGAGTACAGTCAAATCAAGTACAATAAGCTGGTAAAAATTAATGATAAACCTATAGAAGAGGTAATTAAAAGTGTTTCACAAGTAATTTCTCATGATAACGAACAGGGTATAAAAAGCCAGATAGGTTATTATATTGCAATGCCCTCAGTACTTCATGGACTTAATATCATAGAAAATATGGACAGCTGTAAATTTACTTTTGAAGACAGTAACGGGAAAGCATCAGATGTGAATTTAAAACCATTAAGTGGGGATACAGTATTTAATGCTGTAATTGGTAAAGGAAAAGAAGGAGAGAAGACTCCTTTGTACATGAAAAATCAAGATAAAGCTTATTGGTATGAATATTTAAAAGACAGTAAAGTAATTTATTTTAGTTATAATCAATGCTCTGAGATGCAGCAAAAAAGCTTTAAACAATTTTCTAAAGAACTTATGGATGTAATTAATAAAGAAGATGTGCAAAAGCTTGTTATAGATTTGAGAAATAATGGAGGAGGGGTTTCAACAATATTAAATGATTTCATTAAGAAAATATCAAAAAGCAAGATGAATCAAAATGGAAAGATTTATGTCATTATAGGTAGAAAGACTTTTTCATCTGCAGTATTAAATGTTATAGATTTAAAGAAAAATACTAAAGCAATTTTTGTTGGTGAACCTACATCAGGAAAACCTAACCATTATGGTGAAGTTAAAAAATTTAAGCTTCCAAATTCGGGATTAACTATAAAGTATTCAACAAAGCACTTTAATAATTATGATAATGACGATTCTGAATTTATTCCAGATAAAGAAATAACAGCATCTATAAAGGATTATATAAATAATGTTGATCCTGTAATGGATTATATAATTAAAGGGGGTAGATAAAATGAGTACAGTAATAGAAACTAAGGATTTAGGAAAAATATATGGTTCAAAAGCAGTGGCTTTTACAGCACTTCATGGTATTAATCTTAAGGTAGAGGAAGGTGAATTCTTAGGGATTATGGGCCCTTCTGGAGCAGGTAAAACTACTTTGTTAAATTTGCTTTCAACTATAGATGTGCCAACCACGGGAAATATTATATTTAATGGTAAGGATATAACCCAATTAAAAAATAAAGAACTGTCATTATTTAGACGGGATAAGATAGGTTTTATTTTTCAAGATTTTAATTTGCTGGACACTATGACTGTAGAAGACAATATAGCACTGCCTTTAGCATTATCCAAGGTAAATCATAAGAAAATACAAAATAAGGTGAAACAATTAAGTGAGTTTTTTGGAATTGATACACACTTGAAAAATTATCCATATGAGCTTTCAGGAGGACAAAAGCAGAGAACAGCAGCAGCAAGGGCTTTGATAACAGAGCCTTCCGTAATATTTGCAGATGAGCCTACAGGAGCTTTAGACTCCAAATCTTCTGCAGAACTGCTTCAATGCTTGAGCAGTATGAATGAAAAATTAAATAAAACAGTGATAATGGTAACTCATGATGCTTTTGCAGCAAGTTACTGCAAGAGAATATTATTTATAAAAGATGGAAAAATTCATGCCAGAATTGATAAAAATGAATCAAGAAAGGAATTTTTCCAAAGAATAATTGAAATGCTGGCCGCTTTGGGAGGTGCAGTTAATGAACTCCTTTAGTATAGCCTACAATAATTTTAAACATAATATAAAAACTTATGCCTTAAACCTTATGGCAATGATTTTTTCTGTGGCAGTTTATTATAATTTTATAGCTTTAAATGATAATCCACAAATTGTTCAAATTAATGAAATTATGAATATTGTTAGATCTGCATCAACTTCAACAGCAGTGTTACTTCTTGTATTTTTAGTATTTTTCATTTGGTATTCAAATTCCTTTTTTCTAAAGCAAAAGAAAAAGGAAATAGGAATTTATGCTTTTATGGGCATTGATAATTATAAAATAGGATTAATTTATGCCTTAGAAGGATTTTTGCAAGGACTTCTATCTATAGTCATTGGCAGTTTTGTTGGAATATTATTTTCAAAACTATTTATAATGATTTTATGCAAAGTTGCTTTTTTAGATGTGAAAATAAACTTTTTTATATCAGTACATGCGTTGATTGAAACAATTATTACATTTTTAATTATATTTTTTATAATTTCAGTTTTAGGTTATTTTAATATAGTAAGAAGTAAATTAATAGATTTATTTAATGCTTCAAGAAAGCAGGAAGGGCTTCCTAAGTTAAGTAAATTTAAAGCAGCAGCTTCAATCATAATAATTTTAATAGCATATGGTATGTGCATAAGCTTGCCCAAATTAGCGGTAATTGGCAGCGTTCCTATTATAACTATAATGATTATTTTTGCAACTTACTGGCTTTTTGGTTCTTTTTTTTCAATGATAATGAGATATATTTTAGATAAAAAACAAATTTTATATAATGGTACAAACATTGTAAGCATATCCAATATTGTTTTTAGAATTAAAGAAAATTACAAGACCCTTGCAACTATTGCTATTTTGATTGCATCAGCAATTACAGCCTTAGGGACAGCAGCTTCAATTAAATATAATACCAATATAGAATTAGATCTTCCTTATTCTTTTACTTATATATTAGATGGCAACACAGGAGATGAAATTGAACCTAAAGTTAATAAGTATATTACTTCAGCAAATCACAATATTTTATTAAAGGAAAAAGTAAATTTTATTTTTGTAAATAAGTCCAAAACTGATGAGAATTTTTCAGAAGATGAATTTATGGTAGTTAAAGCTTCTGACTTTAAAAAGATAACAAAAGATTTAAAGGTTAAAGATGCAGAAGGAATTTTACAAAAATCAGAACTTAAAAGCGGTGAGGTAATTTATGTACAAAGACCTAAAACCCTTGTACAAGCAAGTAAAATAAAAAACATTGAGATTAACAATTTAAAATATAATGTGAAAATGGATTTAAAAACACCCTTATTTGGTGGAATAATAAATGATCCTTGTTTAGTAGTAAATGATAAAGATTATGAAGCTATGAAGGGGAATTTTAAGGAAAGCAAATTTTACGGAATTATAGTAAATGATCAGAAAAATACATTAGATTTGTCTGCAAAGTTAAGAACTATAAGAGTTTTAGACAATAATTTATATTCTTATGCTCAAAAATATAGATCTGGGTATGAAGCTTATGGAGTTATTTTCTTTATGGGATGTTTTTTAGCATTGGTTTTTGTAGTAGCTACAGGAAGTATTATTCACTTTAAAATTTTAAGTGAAGCTTATATGGACAAGGAAAAATATAAGATTTTATTAAAAATTGGAATGACAGAAAGAGAACTGAAAAGCACCATTTCAAAACAAACAGCAGTATATTTCATCTTGCCTTTGCTTGTAGGTGTAATTCACAGTTCATTTGGTATAGTGATATTAAGCAGGTTAATGGATTGCAATTTACTATTGACTACAGCTATAAGTGTTGTAACTTTCATTGTAATTTATGGGATGTTTTATATTTTTACATTAGGTAAGTTTAGAAAAGTTATTTAAGTTAGCTGAATATTCATATGGTGGACGGGGTGAATAAGTATATTTAAATTGTAAATAGTAAAAATTGTATAGTAATTTATGTGAAACTGCTATACAATTTTTATATGTAGGATACTATTTTAGGTATTAATTTAGGAATTCTGAAGAAGTAAATTTGGTGATGATTACACATGAATGATATTATAAATAAGGATAAGATTTTATATCAAAAATGGAATATATACAATAAAAGTTTTATAGAAGGGATGAGAATATGAAACCAACAATTTTATTGTTTAATTTTACAGATAAAACTCGATATAACAGTGTTATAAAGGCTATATTGCCGCTTAAGATTAAAATTAAAAAAGTAGACAGGGAGGATTACCTTCAGCCAATTGGTTACTTAGCTGGTAAGAAAGATATTGATCCTGCTGTGGAAAAGTATGAAGGACCTGAACTTGCTGATGAAATGCTTTTGATTTCAGATCTTACAGATATGAAATTAAATCAATTACTGCTCTCTCTGAAAAAATCATCTGTAAGGATCAAGCTTAAAGCTGTTTTAACTCAAAATAATGAAAAATGGAATCCAATACAGTTATATGAAGAATTAATAAAAGAACATGAAGCATTGAATAAATAATAACAAAAATTGTCCTCTCTGCTTCCAATTTTTGAAAGGTAACAGACACCTTACAGAGATTGGTAATGAAATGAACAATCTCTGTTGCTAAGAGGTAGTTCGAAATGAAATGGCAAATAGGAGAATTTTAAGGAGAGAAAATGAAATTTTGTGGAATAGATGTACATTTAAGAATTCTATCAATTGCAGAAATAGACGAAAATTTCAATATAAATTTATTAAAAAATATGACTTTAAATGAATTAAAAGAATATATAATGAGTACTCCTATAACTTTAATAGGAGTAGATGCACCATATAATCTAAATCAAGGTTTGATGAATGATGAAGTATATAGAAATAAGCTAGGTAGAAAAATTAATGGACATTATAATAAAAAAGTTTCAGAGTACGAGTTATCGAGAAGAGGTATAAATCCATTTTCTACTCCATCGTCTATGGAAATAGTAAGAAGTAAAAACTATTTATCTTGGATGGAAACAGGATTTAAAGCGTACAATATTCTAAAAGAAAAAGGACTTGAATTACTAAATGAAAGCAATTTAAATGAAAAGAAAGATAGAGGAATGGTTGAAGTATTTCCTCATGCTTGTTTTACAGTTCTTTCAGGAAAACTTCTATCCAATAAAAGCACTGAAAAAGGAATAAATGAGAGAATAAATGTTGTTGAGGGACAAGGCTTTACTGGAATTAGAGATTATCTTCAAAATATAAATAAGAAGTATAAGGATGATTTCCTAGATGCATTAATTGCAGCTTATACTGTATATAAAATATATAATGGCAACGGAACATTTGTTGGTGATATTGTAGAAGGACAGATTGCCTTACCAGTAGATAAAATTAAAGATTCATATAAAAGAGCAGCAGATCCAGAGTCTAATATAAATAAAAAAGAAGATTCTATAATAATTCAATTCAATAAGATATATGAGTATAAAGTAAAACATTGTGATAGTGTATTATGGTTAAAGCATTTTAAACCAATTAACGGAGCACCAGATGTTTTAGAATTATTAAAAACCAAGCAGAATGAAGATATTAATGTAACTATAGCAGATGAAAATAATGAAATTGTAAATGTCACCTTGGTAAGTATGAAAAATAGAAGTGATGGCTTAAAAGTTTCAAATGAATATAAGAAAATACTTAAAGATTTTTGGGGAAGTAGTGGAGATGGAAGAGAATACATAATAAAAATAATATTTTAAAGGAATATATAATAATGGAGATAAGTTTTAACTTTCAGAAGTTTTATAAGCTTTTGTAGAAGAGTTACTGTTTATCTCCATTTTTTTACTGTAAAAGGAGATGAAAATGAAACTATTATGGTATACAGATAACTTATTTTTTAAAGATAAAAAAGCAATTATGGAAAGAATATTGATATCTTATAATTTTGCAAAGTATATAAATATTGATTAGTTGAAATATAAAGTAACTGCCGCTTTTCAAAAATTGAAAGTGAAACGAACAAGATTTGCTGCTATTTATCCGATGTCTACAATAAGGATGGCTATGTGAACAACTAATATAGTCATCCTTAATCCAATTTATTGTCCGTAAGTCAGCTACTGTAACACTCCCACGCACTCTGTGAAAGCGACTATCACCAAATCAAAGATTTGGGATATCTGCTTTTCTATCAAAGTGGGAGATATAAGAACTCTTGAGCTTAAGCAATTTAGAGTTCTTATGCTGTGCATAACAGTAGCTATGCCACTAGATAATTCATCTATATTATTATATTTATTAACACATTATCTTTTCTTTCCACCATGCGTAACCAACAGTTGCTTTGGCAGACTGAGTAGGCGTTTCAGGATTTGACAAGAAAATTAAAAATCATCCCCCAGGAGGAAACATAAACTTTCCAACTTCTTCACTTGCAGTGGTAACTTCTGGATAACTTCTATTTTAAATACATTGTCTCCGTCATAGGGTTCACAAAATAGCAGTATAATTTGAAACTCTATGGTATATAAGTAATTAATATGACTAAACTAAATATATCTTGCAAGTAGGTGAAAAAATGACAAATAAAGTACTATAGTTTCAATGAGAGAGGGATGTGGATAGGATGAGTATAGGGTATGCATGTTTAACTATAGGAGTTTTAAATACTAATTTAAAAAGCTGTAATGCTAAAAATGTATGTGATGAGAAGTTATTAGATGTAATAGAACATAATTTGAAATCTCTTGAAAATATGATTGCGTATAACATAAAAAATAGTATACATCTCTTTAGAATTAGTTCTGATTTAATATCTTTTGGATCAAGTCCTTTAAATAAGCTGCATTGGTGGGATATATTCTCTAATGAATTTTCTAAAATTGGTAGGAAGATCAGAGAGAACAATATTAGGGTTTCAATGCATCCTGGACAATATACTGTGCTTAATTCTCCAAATAAAGATGTAGTAAGCAGAGCAGTGGAAGATTTGAATTATCATTCTAAAGTTTTAGATAGCCTCGGAGTTAATGTAGAGAATAAAATAGTGCTTCATATTGGTGGAGTTTATAATGACAAGAAGCAAGCAATAAATAGATTTATAAGCAATTATGTAAATTTGGATGATAGGGTGAAGAGAAGACTTGTTATTGAAAATGATGATAAATCCTATAATATAAATGATGCGATTGAAATAGGAACAAAGCTAGGTATACCAGTTATTTTTGACAATTTGCATAATGAAATCAATCCATCTAATGATGATAAAAGTGAATTGTACTGGATAAATGAATGTAAAAATACATGGAAGGATAAAGATGGATATCAGAAAATCCATTATTCACAGCAGGATATTTCAAAGAAAACGGGCTCACATTCAAATACTATAGCAGTAGATAGATTTGTTGATTTTTATGGAAGCTTGGAAAGAGAAGATATAGATATAATGCTTGAAGTGAAAGATAAGAACCTTTCAGCAGTAAAATGTATAAATTCCATAACCAGGGATAAAAGAATTAGCAAGCTTGAAAATGAATGGAGCAAGTATAAGTATACTGTTTTAGAAAGTTCACCTAAAATTTATTTAGAAATAAGAAATTTGCTTAAGGATAAAAAGAATTACCCTGTTGTTCAATTTTATAATTATATAGATGAAGCTATGAAAGAGGAAGTTATACCGGGTAATTCAATAAATGCTGCACTGCATGTATGGGGATATTTTAAAAATATAGTGGATAGTAGAGAAAAGGAAAGTTTTCTTAGGAGCATTGATAGGTATAAGAAAGGGGAAGTTTCTATTAATGTAGTTAAAAATAAGTTGTGGAAGATGGCAGTTAAATATGATGAAAGGTATCTTAAGGATTCGTATTATTTTATATTTTAAAGCTAGTGATAATTTTATAGAATAATTATACGTATGTACTGGACAGTGGCTGCCATTTAAAATAGAACCTTTGAAGTAAGGAGGGATAGTAGATGTATTTATCTCCATTTTTTTACTGTAAAAAATAATTAATATGTTATAAAATAATAGTATAATTTGAAATTTTATGTAAAAAGAGTAATCAATGAAGAATAATTTATAGAAAAATTTTAGTGAGTTGTTTTTATTATTATCTTAAGGAGTAGATGAAATGGAAGAGAATAGTGTAGGCTTTAATATAGAATATGAAAGAAAAAAGAAACTTCTTAAATCATTGATAGAGCAACTTTCTAAACTTATAGAGGAAAAAGATTTTTTTTTAAATGTGAAAAAGGTAAATATAGAAACAAAATATATGTGTTCTATTGGAAAGTATGAAATGGAGAGAATGAACTTAAATTTTGAAATAAGAGCTTTGAAAAAAGAAATATCCCTTAGACAATCAGCATTAAATAGGGGAGAAGTTGTTTCAGAAGAACATATCGAACAAGTTATGAAAGAAGAATTGAGAGTTTGGAATGAAAAGGTAAATGCTTTTTCCAAGCAGATAAAAGATGCAGAAATATTTATGAAATTACCAAAGCTTTCTGATGAAGAAAGCAAAAGATTTAAAAGCTTATATAGAAAACTTATAAAGCTTTTGCATCCGGATATACATAAATGTGATGAAAGGGACAAACTTTTGTGGCAAAGGGTTTGTGAAGCTTATAAGAATGGAGATTTAGAAGAATTAGAGAACTTAATGTATTTAGTAGAAAACAAAAATATGGATGATTTATTATATAAACAAGATGGAAGTATAGAAGATAAAGTTGAAAAATTAAAGAATTTAATCTTTAAATGCCTGGATAAGATAGACAAAATAAAGAAAGTGTTCCCATTCACAATTGAAAAAGAGATTTCAAATGACCAGTGGGTGAAAGACAAAATTGATGAAATTCAGATAAATAATCAGTTATTAAAAACATATAGAGATAAATTAAAGGTTGTACTTAGCGAATTTAAATAAGCTTTAGGGGATGTAAAGTATGGATAACAAGGCTTTAACTAAATTTAATACTTCAAGGACAAGCCTCATAAATTCCTTTTCTGCAGGAAATTTACCCATGCCTTATGCCAATGAGATATTTTTGTTAAATATATGGATTGCGGGTTTGAACTATTATGAAGGACATAACATAGAGGGTGAACTAAATGTAGGAGACAAGCTGTTGTTAAAAAGGGAGCCCAAAAATCAATATGATAATTTGGCTATAGAAATATATGATGCTAAAAATAGAAAGTTAGGGTATGTGCCAAGAGCGAAAAATGAGGTTATATCAAGGCTTATGGATGGCGGAAAGCTCTTGTATGGTATAATTACTGAAATTAAATATGAATATTTGGAGATAAGTGCAGATATTTTTATGAGTGATTTTTAAATAATAGAAGTGAAATTGCTAATAATTTATAAAAAAAAGTTTACTAAAGTGAGGAATATGTTATAAAATAACAGTATAATTTGAAATTTTATGTAAAAAGAGTAATTTGTAAAATTTAGTATAAAATTTAAATAGAAAGCAAAGTGCGAGAGAGGATGAGATAGTATTGGAAGAAGACGTTTTTGCTTATCTAGATAAAAAATATAGATATTTAAATAATTATATAAGAGCTATAAATGAATCGTTATTTGTAGCACCAACTACAGCAATAATTAAAGGAAGAACTTTTGTAGAAAATTTAACTCAAGAAATAGCTAAGTTAGAAGGATATGGATTACTAAATCATATGACCCAAGTTGAACGATTAAAAAAGTTAGAATTTGAAGGCGTTTTTAGCGATAATATTGAAAAATTATTTCATGCAGTTAGATTACAAGGGAATAAAGCAGCACATTCGGATGTTGAAGGAGAGCTTGAAGTTGCTTTAAATATGCATAGAAATATATACAAAATTACATGCTGGTTCGTTAAAACTTATATATATCAAAAATTTGAAGCCTTACCATATAAAAGTCCAATGCCATCTACTGAAAAATGTTCCTCAATAGATTTGGAAACAATAACTAAAATAGTAAAAGGGACTATGGATGATTTAATGGACAAACAGAATGAGAATAGTTCCAATGAACTTGAACATAGTAGTTCTGAAATATCATCAACTTTGGTAGAAAATAAAAAGGATATTGATGATGCTTATACAGGGTTACTTATTGAAGATATTTTAAATGATGAACCAGATAAAAAATGCTTAGTCCAACAATTAACTAAATTAAAGGAATCATCTAAAGAAGCAGTAGAAGGATTAAGTGAATTTACTCCATTTAAGAAGTATATGCATATAGTAAGAGATGCACAGAACAGTTTAGAAGAATTAATCTTTAAAGCTAATGAATCGAAGAAAGCCCAATTGATTTTAGTTTGTGGCAGTGTAGGTGATGGTAAATCGCATATAATATCATATTTCAATAATAAATATCAAGATATTATGAAGAAATTTACTCTTCATAATGATGCTACAGAAAGTTTAGAACCCCAAAAAACATCAATGGATACACTTAATGATGTTTTAGATGAATTTAGTGATGAGAAAATTGATATAAGTAATCAAAAATTTATATTAGCTATTAACTTAGGAACATTAAATAATTTTATTGATTCTAAGTATGGTGAAAGATTTACAAAATTAAAAAAATTTGTTCAGGATAAAAAAATATTAGAAACTAGCATTGAAGATAGCGGTTTTGATGAGAAAAATTCTTTTCAATTTGTGAATTTCAGTGATTATCATATATTTACTTTAAAAGATGGAAAAGTTCATTCTGATTATGTTAAATCTTTAATACAAAAAATAACGCGTTCATTAGAAATAGATTTTCAAGAAAAAAATATCTTTTATGCTTCATATAAGAAAAATTGCAGCCAATGTGAAAATAAGGATTGTTGTCCTATTAAGGCTAATTATGAATTACTATCAAAAGAGAATGTACAGGATTCTATCGTTGAGTTATTAGTTCAATGTATTGTTAAAAATAGAATAATAATTTCAACAAGGGCTCTTCTAAATTTTATGTATGAATTAATAGTGCCTAGGTCATATATTGATGTTAATTCGCCTACTTTTAAAAATAAAATATCAAAGCTTAATATTAAAGATTACATAAAATCACTAATGCCCAATATTATTTTTGATCATAAGGAATTATCATTTATATTTGAAGCATTAAATGATATTGATCCATTAAACGTAAGAGATGAGAAAGTTGATGATTTTATTATTGATTTTAATAATGCTGTAAATTTATTGGATTACTTTAAAGAATATATAGACTTCCCAAAAGGATACCTGGGTAAAATAAATGAAATTGATTTCAATGAAAGCGAATCCAAAAATGCAGTAAGGTTTGAATTGTTAAAGTTATTTATTAGAAGTTATTATATTTGTAAAAAAGAAGATTTGTTTTCATTAAGGGATCGTGTTTATGATGATTATATGAATGCAGTGTTTTACTGGAATAGAGGCGATAAAGCAAGGCTTAAAAATGTTTATAATAATGTAAGGGATGGCATTATAAATTGGAATGGAGAAGCTGATAAAGATCATATAAATATATTTATGGGGAAAAATCAAATTAAATATAAAATAAGTGAAAAAATTGAGTTAAAAGTTGATGCAAGTAATTTGACTAAAAATGATGAAGATGATCTTAAAAAGTTCATTGAAACTCTTAAATTAAAATATAAGAGCGAAAATTCAAAAACATCATACGAAGTAGATGTAGATTATAATCTTTATAAATTATTAACACAAGTAAATAATGGATATAGACCTAATAAGAAAGATAAAAATCGCTTTATTAAGTTTATTGAGTTTATAAATAAATTTGAAGAAACAGGGTCACAAGATGAAGAGTTGTTATTTACTGAAAAGAATAAGGAAAATAATAAGCAATTTAAATTAGAGTATGATGAAGAATTTGAAACTTATAGATTTGTGGAGATATAAGATTATGGATGAAAATATAGTTTATAAATTAGATTTGGAAAAAATAGCAAATGATTTTAAATTTAAGGATAACAGCTTGATACATAGTCAATGTAATGAATTTAAGTTACTGCCATATGCAGCAAATGAAAAAACGTTGGTTTCAAATTTTAATGGTGTTATAGGGGCATTTTCAAGAATTATTTGTAGTAAGGAATTAAAAGGTGAATTTAATGCTGCAGAGTTTATTGAAAACGTTGCTGAATTTGTTGGAGAATTTGAAGGAACTGCAAGCAAGGAATCTTTTAAAGATATTGTTAGGACCATGTTTATTGATAAAGATAATAAGTTAGTTAATTTCAATATAGAAACAATCAATTATATATCGTCAACAAACGCAGATGAGAAAGTAGCAAAATTTTTGTATTCAGTATTTTTTAGTGAAGATCTAAAAGAGAAAGTTAAAGAACATTATGATAGAGATGTTGATAATATTTTATATAAATTAGTTTTAAAAGCACTTCCAGAATTGAAGAAAAAAAATATTTTGGTAGATGAATATAAATGTTATTTACCATTTGTAAAGGAATTATTTATAAAAGACTTTAAGTTTCTTTTAAAAGATGAGGAGTTATATAAAAATTCTATCAAGAGGTTTTTAGAATATTATTATATATTTTATGTATCTCAATTATCTATGAAATTGGGGGAATTTGAAAAAGCAGACTTAGGAAAGCCTGATAAATTATATTTTTCACTTGGATGGGAAAGTATATCTAAAAATAGGACAGCCTATATTTATGGATTAGAAAAACTTAAAATTTATGCTGGTTCTTTATTTTCTCATGCTATAACGCTAGAATTTTTAAATCATAATAATTTAGATGAGCAGTTAGGATATAAAGAATTATTTGATATATTTAATAAATCTGGAGAAGAAGAAATTGAAAAACAGATAGAGGAATTGTGCAATCAATATATAGAAAGAAGACAAGATGGAATAGCGTGGAATGAATTTAAAATTAAAATATGTAATAGTGGAAATAAAGCATTTGATAAAGTGTATAAATTATTTGAAGTTGTAGAATATCAATTTCAAGGAAAGACATCAACTAGAAGTAGAGCTAATGCTGCATATAATAATTGGTTTATAAAATTTACGCAAGAAAATTTTGGAAAGAGAAGAGGCTCTCTTGGATACAGCTTAAACTTAAATGAGGAAGATATAATTTTATTAACAAAAATATGTATTAATGATAATAAAAAATTGAAGTTAAGTGTATTGTTTGATGAATTTGAGAAAAGAGGCATTTCCTTTGATAGAGATTCTCAAATTAAGATAATACAATTATATGAAAAACTAAACTTATTAGAAAAGAAATCAGATAGTGGGGATGCGCAATATGTCAGATCAATTTTATAGTTATTTATCAGATAAAATAATAGAATTTTTTAAGGCTAATCCATTAAGTTCAGGAGCTAAATATAATATACAATTTGAAAAAAAGGAGCAAGTAGAAGCTTTATATGAAGAATTAAAAGATAATTCACTTTATAAAGAATTTGAATATAAGGATAAAGGAAAAGTTAAATATACATCATATCTTCTTAATTATCCTAATGTAAAATTGATTGTTGCCGCAACAATTAGTGATATACAACCAGATTTTTTAACTAGACTTAGGAATATAGTTGGGGTTGAAGAAGGATATAAAGATAAAGCTATACTTTTTATTCATAATACAACATTAGATAGTATCATGGGAGGTACAGAATCCTTTGCAAAGGAAGGAATGCCATTTAATATCAACTCTATTCAGAAAGATATAAGAAGAAAGTTAGACGATGCAGAATTTTCTGAAGTGGACAAAGAAATTATTGAACTAGATTTAGAAAGAAAAAAGAAAGATTTTTTTAGTGACAGTATTTCTATATTTGAATATAAAGACTTATTAGCTACAGTTAATGGTACATGTATAGAAAAAGATCAATATAAGAAATTTGGATTATTTTATGATAGAAAATTAAAAGGCTATACAGGAAAAAAGCTGACAAATAGATTAAGAGAGAATGCGGTAAATTTTAATAGAGTTGATGATATTTACAACTATGGAAATCCAGAAGCTCAATTGGAAAAATATTATGATGAAAAAGGAGTAGGAAAGCTTACAAAAGAAGATTGGACAAATGTTGATTTTACTGACATAGAGAAGTCTATACAAGACAAGAAAAAGAATACGTTAGAATATAATAATGTTTCTGGTTCTGAATTATGGGATAAAGAAGAAGGAAACTCAAAAGCTAAAGCTAGAATAAGAAATATTATAGTTTTTAATGAAGATGAAAGAGATGATATAGAATTAGAATTTTCTTTTGATGATACTTTATATAAAGAATTTTTAAAAACTGACGGGGATATAGATGCTTTAACTTCAGGTAAAAAAGTAAAAGCATCTATACATAATTGTAATGAAAATGCTAGTTTTTATAAAATAACTTACAAAAAAGATGTTAAATTTGAATTTAGAATAGTAATAGTAAGATTTAACGAAAGATATTTTGAAAGTATAAAAACAAGATATTCTGTTATATTTAACAAAGGGAAAAATGGCTATATTTCTGTAAATACAAATGATTCATCAATTGTATTTAATGAATTTGCTGCAAATTCTAAAATTCATGAGCTTAGTGATAATTATGATACAGTTGACATAAATGAAGATGAAAAATTAACTTTAAACATAAGTGACTCATTTGAATATGAAAATGACAGTGATTTAGTTAGGTTTAAAATAAAAATTTCAGATTGTGTTGTTCCATTTGGAATTGTAGGAACTAGTGAAAAGGTTGCACCAGTTGATGGCCTGCGAGTTTGGAAGTTAAAAAGAGAAAATAAAAGTGATTTCAGGTTAATAGGAGATAATAAGCTTCAGCATGGAACAAAAGAATTTTTTACAAGAGATGAATTTAGAAAAAATCTTCAGTTAGAAAATCAGATTATTGAGATGGGCGGCTTGTGCTTTATAGAAACAGCTGAGGGGTTAGAAACTATTGATTTAGAATTGGATGATAAAGTAAAACAAGCCTATTATGATATACTAAGATATTTTAAGACATCTAATAAATTGCCAAGTTTAACGTATTTAAATGAAGATTTGAAACAATTGTATAGAAATTTTATTAAATGTTATGTAAATGAGTTGAATAATATTAAGGAAGGGACAATTCTTACTAAAGAACAAAAGAATTTATTTAAAATTGGTACAATTAAAAGAGAAATAGAAGATAGAGAGCTAATGTTAACACCACTTCATCCTATAAATATTGTATATCAATTACATTTAAGTGATGAGTTATCTGAGGATGAAATGAATGATGATATTGTGAAAAAACTTTCTTCAACATATCTTTTACCATATATTACTGTAGACGAAAGAAAACTGTACATACCGATAGAACAATTTAATTCATTGGAATGGAAATACTATGTTGATGAAGCACTTCCAAGATATAAAAGTTCGCGAGACTTTGTATCTAAATTAGTAAACGAAAAAATTGAGGAATTTGTAGGCCATTTTAGGTATTTATTTAACATGTCAAGTAATGCACCTATAAGAATTAATTTAATTAATACTGGTGATAGTAAAGAAATATTGCAGGGAATATTTAAATATTATGTAAAGCAGCTTAGGGCTAAAAATAAAGATGTTTTACCGATTGATTTATTTATATATTCAAATAAAAATATAACAAATGCATTTGAAGAGGTTGCATTTAATGATAATATAGATGATTTAAAAGAAACTTATAGTTTAGATTTAAATGTTGAAAATATGTCAGAACAAGATGTCTTGGATTTATATAGAGAAAAAGTCCATTTCTATTCGAAAAAAACAGAGAGGGGAATAGAATATGCACATATTACTTTTGTAGAAATGAGTGATAACGCAAAAACAATAGTGTCCAATATGGATGAGATACCTTCAGGTATAGTATTGAATGGATTAATTTCTGGAGTACCATCAGTATTTCAGGGAGATTCTTATAGAACAGGATTTGGCATAAAATATTCTAATGATAAAACAGATTTAATGGTAATAGCAAGTAGGCTTAATGCATTAAATACAGCAATTGGTGGGGCACCATTTCATGTAAATCAATGTCAAGCGATTTCAATACCTAATAATAGCAAAACAATTTTAGAAGATATTTATAATGCAAGTCATTGGGTTACATTTATAGATCCAAAAGTTGATTTGAATTTCTTTAAAAATGATCCAGATGCAAAAGATTTACTTATAATTCATTATAGTGATCAATACACAACGGCAGGTGGATATGATGCAATTACAGTAACAAGAAAATCAAGGCCATACCAAAAAGTCATAGAAGAATATTTGACTAAAAAAGGAATTGAAAATGCAAAAGAGCATTCCTCAAGTATAATAAATATGTTTAATGCTGTAAATGGAGATTGGCTTTTAAGTTTGCTATCAAGTAAGTCACATCGTCCAAAAGAAAAAATAAGCATATTAGCAGCAATTAAATTAGCATTGGCCAAGTTTAAAAATGATAATATAATATGGGTTCCTATATCTTTAGAAGAGGTTTTAAGAGTATCAGGCGGTGCTGGACTTAAGCAAAGGGAAGGTTTCTTATCTGCTAAAAAACTAGGCTTTGAAGGTAGTGGGTCTACAAGTGATGATATTCTTTTAATTGGAATAGAAGCAATAAATGAAGAAGTGTATGTTTATTATTATCCGATAGAAGTTAAAATAGGAGAAAACAATAATTCAGTAATAGAAAAAGGTGTAGAACAAGCCAAACATACTAAGAATATATTTAGTAAATTATTATTACCTAAAGAAGGTAATGAAATTACAAACACACAGAAGGTATATAGAAATTTTTTAATGCAATTAGCAGTAACAAGTGCAGAAAAACTTAATTTATATGAAGTGTGTAATGAAGAAAATTGGAATAGAGTTATTGATTCTGATTTAAGAAGAAAACTACTTAATGAAGAATATGTTATTAGTAATTCTATAGAAGAATCACTTGGAATTGCAGCAGTTATATCTTTTAAGAAGGAAAATAGCTTTGAATTAGTAGATATTCGAAAAGAGGATAATGTTATGATTATTGAAATGTCGGAAGATGATGCATTTAATTTCATAACAAAAACTGTTGGTGAAATAAGAGAAAAAGTAGGTTCAATAGAGATTAATACACAAGTACATTCAAATATTCCAAGTCAACAAGATGATTATACTATTGTTCAAGGTGGAAATGAAGGGGTAACAGCAGATGCAGAAATTGCCTCGACTAAACCTGTAGAGGATATAAAAGTACCAAAAACTAAGATAAATGATATACCTATAGCGGAGGTAATAAAACCTAAAATTTCTGATGAAGTTGAACCAGATAATAATTTATCAACACCGCCAAGTAGTACTGATGATAATATTGGAAGAGAAACAGCAAGTTTAGGGGTTGATGCTGATTCATCATCCCATTGTGAAAATAATAGTGCTAGAAATATGCAAATTTTATTTGGAGTAAATCAAAAGAGTAATAGAGAAATTTACTGGTGTCCAAATGATACAAATAAGTTAATGCATACAAATACAGGAATCATTGGGACAATGGGAACTGGTAAAACTCAATTTACTAAATCAATGGTTACGCAAATTTATAGAGAATCTAAATATAATGTGGACGGAAAAAAAGTTGGAATATTAATCTTCGATTATAAAGGTGATTACAATAAGTCAAAGCAGGATTTCTTAGATGCTACAGATGCAAAAGTATTTGAACTTTATCATTTGCCTTTTAATCCATTGTCATTAGTTAAATCGGCAAATACAAAACCTATGTTGCCTCTTCATACTGCAAGTGGATTAAAAGAAACCTTAGCAAAAGCTTTTGGATTAGGTCCTAAGCAGGAAACCTTATTAAGGGAACTTATAATGGAAGCTTACGAAAAAAGAGGTATCATTAAAAATTTATCAGATACATGGGATAAACCAGCACCTACATTAAGAGATGTATATGATGTTTATATGGGTAGAGAGGATATAAAGAAGGATGACAGCTTATATGCAGCATTTAGCAGCCTAATAGATTTTGAAATTTTTGAACCAGATCCAAATGAAACCAAGAGTTTATTTGATTTAATTGATGGAGTTACAGTTATAGATTTATCAGGATATGATCCGAGCATACAAAACCTTGTTGTGGCCATAACTTTAGATTTATTCTATTCACAAATGCAGGCTTATGGACATAGCAAAATTGATCGTAACTTAAGACAATTAAATAAGATTGTATTAGTAGATGAAGCAGACAACTTTTTAAGTAAAAACTTCTCGTCGTTGAAGAAGATACTCAAAGAAGGAAGAGAATTTGGGGTTGGAACTATCCTTTCAACACAGTTATTAAGCCATTTTTCTACGAGCGAAAATGAGTATGCTAATTATATCCTAACTTGGGTGGTTCATAATGTGGCTGATTTAAGTAATAAGGATGTTAAATATATATTTAATACTCAAAGTAAGTCTGAAGAAGAAAGTATTTATAGTAAGATAAAGAGCCTTAATAAACATTATAGCTTAGTTAAGATGGGTGATAGTGATAGAGCTGTATTTATGAGGGATAGGGCTTTTTGGGAGATAGTGAAAGAGAATTAATGTGAAATATGGTTACAAATAGAAAACAAGAATGTAGTAGTATATATTTGTGGAGTTAGTTATGCTTACAGATATAATAAAAATAGAAAATTATAATAAAATGATTAGTATTAGGAAAACTTGAAGAAATATTTTATTGGTGTAATAGAGCTGAACTTGAAGAAATGTTGAAATATTATTTATAAGCATAAACATTTATCATAATAATGATAGTCATTTATTAGATATTTTTAAAATATAAAACGATTAATATAAAAGTATTTATATAATTTATACCTGGAAATTAGCAGAATATGTATATAAAAAATTAGAAAATATTGAGAGGATAGCAAAAATGGGGGTTAAAAAATTTAATTGCATTAGAATTAATGATTTTTTAAATAATAAATATTTACTCAAAATAAAGTATAAAGATTTAGTAGAAATAACAGAGATTAACAAATTAAGCGTAAATAGAATTGTAGATGAAACGAAAGCTAGCAAGATGATTTCTTTCATAAAACAAAATAATAAATTTTATCCAACTATAATAATGGTTGTGTCAGATAAATGTGACTTAGAATATGATAATACAACTTCAACTCTATTATTGAAAAGTAACGAAGATAAACTACTAGGAGTTGTAGATGGCCAACATAGATATAAATCAATAGAGTTAATGTTAAAAAGCCAAGAAATAGAGGATGATAAAAAAGATAGATTAAAAGAAAAGGAGCAAGCAGTTTTTTTAATTGACAAGCTTACTAATCAACAGCAAAGAGATTTATTTTTGGAGATAAATGGAACACCAAATAAAGTTAAAAAAGGAACTCAGCTTAGACTAGATATCAGTACATATAATTATTATGGATTAAGATTTTTAAATGAAAATAGTGAGTATCTGTGTAATATTAATTTTGATGAAGATCAAGTATTAAAAAAGAACGAAAAGAGACTACCATATAAGTTTATTTTAAAATCTAATGCACAATTATTAAAAGATTTTGAGAACAATTATGAAAAAAATCTTATACCAGAAGATGACTTAAATAAATACTATCAGAGTATTGAAGAAATTTGGAAATTTATCTTAACAAGGGTGACAAGTTATATGTCTAAATCTGATACAATTAAGGACACAGTATATTCATTAGAAATTTATTATACTACTATTTTTGATGAAATTTATAAAAAATGCAAAGCCTTATATGAAGATATAACTGATGAAAATATTAAAGCTGAGTTCAATAAGCTAAAACCGTTTTTTGATATAGATCCTGTTGAACTTAAGAAAGAAATTGATAAACTATTTGGAAGTAGAAAAGTAGAGTGTATTAAGAAAATAATTGAAGAACACACTAAGGAGCAACAATAAAATGAATAGAGAAATTAACAATTTAATAATTAGTGTAAGTGTTATGGATAATAATAAATTAATAAATAAAATAGTAAAAAATTCTTTTGTAGCTTTTCAAGGAAATGAATTATATATGGATACTTGTTCTGATAAGTATATAATAGTAAAGGATCATATAAAGCCTGAAATAGTATATTATATTGAATTAGCTTTCAAAGATAACGGTGCATTAATTAATTATATATCTGAGTTGAATATTGATAAATATAGTTTACTTACTAGTTTAAAAAGTATTAAAGAAATAGATAATATTAAAATTATAGTGGATAACTTTTCTAATACGATACTTGTTAGCAGTTATCAAAAACTATATATTCTAGAAAATTTATTGAGATTAGCTATAGTAAATGAGTTAATTAATGAGTACAAAGATAATTTTAAAAATTACATTAGATATATAGAACACTATGAAGAAAAAAGAAAATACTTGCCGAACAAATTAAATAATATATTACAAAGAACAGATTTTAATAGCTTTTTAAAATATATAGAAAGTAATAATTTGGGTGGAAATGAGAGCAATAGATATAAAGAAGTTATTGAAGATAAAGAAAAATTGAAAGAACTAAGAGATAAAGATATTTTTAACAATATAAAGAATGTTATTGGAGGTAATTGTGCATTTAATCATGTTAAAGAAACAATATTACATTTTAGAAACTTTATTGCACACAATAAAGTGATAGAAGATGATTTATTTGAAAAGAATTGTGTAGGTGTTATTGATAAAATAAATCAAGAAATAATAAATACTTATATGAGTAATAGTGTGTTTAACAAATTGAATTTTAATGAAAATTCTATAATTAATGGAACATTGTTACTAATTGAAAAAGAATTATGTGGAATATATGAACAAAAAATATACTTCATGAAAATTTTATTAGAATTAAATATAATATCTGATATAAATATTGAAAATGAAATGCTAGTTGGTGAGAATAACGAGTATAAATTTAGATTTTATAAACTAGAAATGTGTAGCAATTTATATGTGTTATACATTGAAAAGTTAATGCCTTCACATAATAGTAATATAGACATGGAGAAGCTGATTAAATACATATCAAAGGACTCTTTAGATATATATTATATATTTGATTTCTCATCAAATTCCTATAATAAATGCTTATATAAAGAGTTTAATTTTTTTGAAAATGGTCTTAGGGCGTATTTGTCGGTTTTAGATATTAATAAAGATAAATCTTTTGTTGAAGGTGAAGGTGTATCAGCAAATGAAAATCAAAGAAAAAAAATATTAAAAAAAGATAAGGAAAGGTTATTTTTAAAAGAAAGTAGTTTAAAAGCTTCAAATTTGATTAACAACGAATTTTTTGAGGAAGATACTGGGAAGCTAAGAACTTATTTAACAAATTCATTAGATAGAAATAATAATACAAATACCACTATTAAAGGACTAATTGATAAATATATTTCTAATGGAAATGGAATTGCATTAAAGGAAAAACTTTTTACTGTAATGGAATGGGATACAAATTTGCAAATAATAAATAATGAATGGGAAACAATTGAAACGTTTAGAAATATTGTTGCTCATAATAATATTATATTTAATTGTGAATATAAAAACATAAGTAGCACAATGATTAATGTGAATAAAGCTATAATAAGTTCTTTCATAGGATTACTAAATCAATTTTATGGATTAGCTATCAATATTGATATAAATAAGCAAAAATTAAAAATTAATTGGAAAAATAATAATGATGGAAAAACTGAGATAGAGTATGAGGATGTGAATTGTATGAGTGAAGATTCACAGTATAAAGCGTTAATAATTTACATAGATACTGTTTTTAGATTAAATTTGAACAAGAATATAATCTTTTTTAATAATGAAGTATTAAACGATGTTATTGGAAACAAAGATGTGGTTGATCCATATACAAAAGAAAATTTTATTAATGGAATACAAGAAATATTTAAAAATATATTAATAACTGAAGGACAAAATAATAGACATTATTTAGAAAATCAAATAGATCAAATTATGACACAAATTGAATACAAGTGGAACAATTAATTTTCAAGGCAAGGTCAAAATGACCCTGCCTTAATATCTTGAATAGTTGATAACTTGGATAATGTAAGCCTTGTAAAACTGGAACTCTTATTTTGAATTCCAATTTCTTTAATAACATAGGAAGGTTCTCCAATCCCACAAGCTGATCCTGAAGAAATAGCAACTTTATCTGCTATATTTTTAATAAATATATCGTTAGTAATCTCAGGAATAAGCATTCCAATAACTCCAGGAATATGATGCTCTGGATCACCTAAAAATTCAATTCCGGGATATTTTTCAGTAAGCATTTTTTTAGTTTCAATTTCCAATTTAGAGATTTTCTTAATATATTTATTCATATCTTTCTTTGCAATTTCACAAGCTTTACCAAAGCCTACAATGTTATGTACAGCAGAAGTTCCAGCTCTATAACCATTTTCCTGAAGGCCACCATGTATCAATGAAGTCATTTTAAAATCTGATAAACCATTTTGTCTTACAAAGGCAGATCCAACACCTTTAGGTCCATAAATTTTATGAGCTGACATGGAAAGAAAATCTACCGGAAGTTTCTTTACATCAATATCAATTTTGCCTAAAACTTGTGTAGCATCTGAATGAAATAATATTCCTTTTTCTTTAGCGATAGAACATAAACCTTCAATATCATTTAATGAACCAATTTCATTATTACCCCACATAAAGGAGGCGAGGATAGTATTATCTTTAATTGCATTTTTGAAGCTATCTTTTTCAACTTGTGCATACTTATTTACTGGAAGAAAAGTAACCTCATAGCCTCTGTCAATTTTTTTTGTAGTAGATTTTTTCTTTAAAAATTGATTTGCAACTGATTTTTCTGATTTGTTCCAGAATACATCACCATTTAAAAATTTACATGTTTGAAGCACTGATTTATGTTCAACTGTTGATGTAATTATGTGATTTCCGCTTTCTTCGTAATGCTTTTTATAATCAGCTACACCTTTTATTATAAAGTTATTACTTTCTGATGCACCGCCAGTAAAAATTATTTCTTTAGGTTTAGCGTTTATCAAAGCTGCAACTTGTTCTCTAGCTTTTTCTACAGCATTATGAGCATTTACAGCTAGAGTATAGTATCTGCTAGAAGGATTACCATATTCCTCTTTTAAATATGGCAGCATTGCATCTAATACTTCAGGATCAACAGGGGTAGTTGCGCTGTTATCTAAATATATCATAAGTTAGCATCTCCTTTATTTAAGGCATTTCTTAAGAACTTTTCTAAATTACCACCTGAATATTTGTATCGGTTTAATAAAAGTTCAGCACCTCTATCCATGTGAAGTTTCATATAATGTGGATAGTATTCATCATCATCAATATTACGATTAAGGTTGACTTCAATAAGAGCTTTAAATATTGCATCAAATTCGCCTGTAACTGTTGATCTTTGAAGTTCAAGACCATCTATATCATTATTTTCATAATCGTCAATTGAAGTTTTATCTTTTAATGATAAAGAAACTGCTATTTTACTAAGAGCAAATGGTTTAAGGTTTGAGCTTTTACCTATTTCTTCAAAAATTTCTTTTGTTTTTTTTGATGTTTTTAATCTAAATCCCATAATTACACCTCAAAATATCCATTTTTAACTTCAGTTTTACGTAGTCCTGAATTATATAGCAGTAAGTATTCATCACAAACGTAAGGTTTTACAAGCTTATACAACTCACCATCAATTTCTTTATTAGTTGAAAGTATAATTACTTGCTTACTTATATTTGGAAAATAAGTAGTGGCTAATGAATTTCTATGTGTTTCATCAATACGAGCATAAGGAGTATCTATTATAAATGGTATTTCAACTCCTGAACTTTTAATTATTGCCCATATCAAGCAAAGTATATAAATTTGCTTTTCGCCATTAGAAAAATCATTTAAATTAATTTTAGTACTTAGACTAATGTAATTAAATGAAATATCGTTAATTACTTTTAATTCAAGTTCTTTGTTTGTTTTAACATTATAATATTTTAATAAGTCTTCTAAGAATTTGTGACCATATTTTTTCCCTAAGGCATCAAATCCAAGATTTTTAATTACATTCAAAATTTCACTACTAGTATAGTATTTATTTATATATAAAGTAGTATTAAAGTTATCGTCAATTACAATGCTATTTACATAATTTTCTTTCCTAATTATGGTGGTAAATATTTTTAAGAACTCATCTTGAATTAATTTAATTTTATCTTTAGTTAAGTTAGTAAGGAGTTCGTTTAAATATTGAATAAGCTGTGATGACATATCTAAAACATGTATATTTTGAAGTAAAGTAGTGTATTCATTTCTTGCTCTAGTAAGGTGATATTCTTTATTTTGCAATTCACCTTGTTTTGAATCTATAGAGGATTTTTTAACAGCAATATTACTTTGTACATTACTTATATCTTCATTAATTAAATGTATTTTTTCTAAATAGTTATTTAGTGTATCATCAGAAACCGAAGAGGCTAATTTATCCTTCAAATTTTTTAAATTAGTTCCTATTTTAGATACTCTGGTAAATTTTTCAAATACCCTTTTAGCTAAATCATTTTTTGAGGTTAGAATATTATCAATAGTATGGTTTATAGTATTTTTTTGTTCATATGACAATTCCAATATGGTAGCTACATTTTTTAACTCAGATGTATTGAACATATTATTTAGTAAATCAACTGCAATCTCAGTATATGTATCTTCATTTATTTTGTTATGTAGATGATTGCTAAGAACGTTTTTTACAATATCTGCAGATAATTTCCCCTTTACAGAATTGTAAGAGTTTAACGAATCTTCTCTTTCAATTTGAATTTTTGTTTCTTCTAAAAGATCTGCAACTAATAAGAAGGGGAGAGTATCATTACAAAAGTCTTTTATATTTTGATTCAAATTAGTTCTTTCAGTTTCTAGTTTAGCTATTTCTGAATTTATAACAGCTTTTTCTCCTTCTAAAAGTCCTCCACTATTTTTAAAATTATCCTCTA
Organism: Clostridium ljungdahlii DSM 13528; assembly: GCF_000143685.1. NCBI lineage: Bacteria > Bacillati > Bacillota > Clostridia > Eubacteriales > Clostridiaceae > Clostridium > Clostridium ljungdahlii. The sequence goes on from NC_014328.1 coordinate 1,568,838, forward strand.
CTTGATTTCTTTTAATTAGTAGATTATCTAAATGCTCTTCATCTAAAATTAATGACTTTTTTAAATCATCAATTTCATTTTTTAGTCCTTTTACAGTAGAAGAGAGCAAATCAAAATTACTTTGAACTTCTTCAAGCTTTGCATTAGATTTTGATTTAGCTCTTTGGTGAGTTAATAAATGTTTTTTTAGCACTTCAAAGGTATCGTAATTAAATAATTCAAGTACCGATTCTTTTAAATTAGAATTTGCATTTTTCCCAGTGAAGAAATCGCTTAATTCTTCGCCATCAAAAAAGAAAAAGTCAAATAGAGATGGTGGAAGTACAGATTTTAAATATTTATCAAAATATAATTTATCTTCATCATTTAATTCAGAATTATTTAGATAAACATTAAATTCTTCATGTATTTTTTGATTTACATATTTCCATGAACGTTTTAAATAGTATTCTTTTATTTCAGTACCATCTTTAAAGGAAAGGCTCAGTCCTAAAAAACATTCTATGTTTTCATTTTTAAATGCATTATCATTTATATTATTTTTAATTTTGGTTTGATAATTATGATTTTGACCAAGATATCCATAAGTAATAGGACCATAAATACACAATTTAATTGCTTCAAATAATGTTGATTTACCAGCTCCATTTTCTCCACCAATTAAAACAATATTTTTATTATCTTTAGGAGTAAAAGTGAAAGTAGTTTCATCTTCGTAAGATCTAAAGTTTTTTAATGTTATGCTGTTAATTATCATTTTCTATCTCCTCAAAAATTGCTTTATGCAAGTGCCTTTGATTAAGAATTTTATTAATTGATTTATCTAAAATAGATTTATTAATAAAGTGTTTATATTTATCTGTTTCAATTAGCAGCTTATTAATTAAATCTTGATCAATATTGTACTTAGTAGATAAATTTGATATTTCATCAATAGTTTTTTTATCAAACATAGGTTTTTTATAATCATCCCATGGAAGTTTTTTTCCCATGATTTCATTATATAGATCAACTAATGTCCTATGAGTTAAATCCTCTTCATCATCCCAAATTTTATCAATGGCTTCTAATTCTTCTTTAGTAATAAGATCAATTTCATATTCTTCGTTAATTAGTTTTTGCAATTTTAAAAGTTTCTTTAATATTTCTTGTCTAGCTATAAAATTAAAAGGTCCATATCCAAGTATATTTATAAAGTTACCCTTATCATCATGTTGAATTTTGGATTTATCTAAAGTAACGTCATTAGAATCATTAATGCTTAAAATTGGAAGTAATTCTAAATAAATTTTATCTTTGTCTTCAGAAACATATTTATTTCCTTTGTCTATTTCAGATTGACAGTTCTTTAGATCTATATAAGCTTCACCATTGGCGTTAGCAAAAATACAATCTGGATTAATAACATTATTATTTAACAAAGGTAATTTGTCTAAGTACAATTTTTTATAATAGTGGTTTCCATCTCTTCTATAGTGCATTCTATATTCATGCCTGTTACGAATACTTATGATCCATTCTCTAAAATCAAGTAGAGGTTGAAGCCAAGTCTCACCGTTTTCAATAAATCCAGTTAAGGACTTATCTTTACTTACAACTGTGCAAATCCAGCAGCCAAATCTAGAATTTCCACAAGATGGAGTTTCTTTGTCATTTGTGGTAGTGAAAGGACATTCGCCACCATCTGCTCCTGAATATAGTGAGAATAAGTCATTATTACTAGTACCCCAGGGTGTAGCACCATTATTAGAAAGAAGAATACCCCACACATCATCTGTAGTTAATTCAACTATTGGATTGTATACATAAGTATTAGTAAGTGTAGCATGAGGAGTTAAAATGTAACCTTCAATTTCTCTGTTTCTAATTCGTATACCTCTTGCTATACTTTCAGATTTTCTAACACCTAAAAGAACAACAACTTCTCCATTTTCCTTTACTTTTTCTTGAATAAAATTGTTGGAAGGTTTTATTTTAAGCTTTTCAGTACACCATCTAAATCTAATTGAGGTTGGTGTAGGAAGTCCCTTTCCAATTATATTAATCCAGTATGTATTATTATAATCAGGATGAACCATATGAGTATATAAAGGAATATTTTCTTTTCTTGCACCTTCATTTATTAAAATAGAGTTTTGTTTTAGATATCCTAAAACAATTGGGTTTTCTATCAGTGTATCAGAAGAAACAACATAAACATTTTTAAACCTTTCTTCTGGAGATAATTGCATAAGCATTGTAAAGACTAATTGGACAACAGTAGTACTGTCTTTACCACCACTATATCCTATAATCCAAGGTCTTTTATCATTTTTATATACCATTTTCATTTCTTCGAGAATATCATTTACTTTATTCTGTAATTCTTTGTTCATAATCAGCCTTCCTTTTTACAGTCTTTTTCTAGCTTAAGTTCCTCACTACTTAAAGAAAGACCGAGTTTCATTTTTATTAAATTATTTGTAAGTCTAACATAAGTAGCACTTTTAACAATTCTGCCATTAGGACCAATTACTCTATACTGCCAATCTTCAAGGTTAGTTCTGTGCCAATCTATGTTTTTTATATTAGAAAGAACTTGTTCCCAGTCATTAGGATTACTTTTATATAAGTAATTTCCTACCAAGCCTAAGGCTTCAAGAACAACACCATTAGAACTAATATAATCACTTCTGAAAAGATGAGGATTAGTATCTTTGTTAAATACGAATTTCCATTCTTTCATGTTTTGGCATAACACATCCCAAAATTCATTTACAAAAGCAGAGGCTTTAACATCTTTAACATTTAATTTGTTTAATAGTTTTTTATTAGTCTCGTTTATACTGCTTAAAGTAAATAATTTTGGTGAGAATTTTGATAAAGAAGGATTTTCTTTATCAGTAAAATGTTTTAAATATTGATTTTTTTCTAATAAAGATTTTGTAATCATTGCAATGGGATCTCTAGAATCATATAAAATTCCTATGGATTTAGATACATTAACAGCATGCTTATTTAAGTCTGCAAATATCTGTTGACTACGTTTCAAACCTTCATCTATAAATAAAACAACTGATATAGTTTCATCACCAATTATTGGATCAACTTTTAATGCTTCTTCAATAGCAGCACGTCTGTGCTGTCCATCATTTATGAGTAAACGACTATCCATAGCTACTTTAAGATTACCTATTTTCTCATCAAAATTTTTATCAATTGGTGAAAATTCGAAATCACCATCGATTGAGGCGGTTAATGATGAAAATACATAGTCTTTTGGATTATTAACAATATATGCTGCCATTTCTGGTATACGAGCTTTGTTTAAAATTCTTTGAGCTCTATGTTCTGGTGGTAAATCATCATCATTAAATGTAAAAAGTTTTGATAATATTTTTAGAGGACACATTATAATAAAAAAGTCTCTAGTTGCTTGTTTTCCTTTAATTGCTGGGAATGTATAATAGAAATTGTTGTTCATAATATTCCTCCTACGTACGTATATATGACTATTTTTATTATATTACGTGCGTAGTAAAAAGTAAAGAAATTATTATATAAAACAGAACAAAAGTTTGATGAATATTAATAAAATCTAAAACCAAAATGGTAAGCTTTTTTATTAGTGCTTTTTATGTAAATAAAAATGAATTATTTTTGATTTAAATAATTAAAAATTTACAGGTTAAATTTTGGTGCTTATGATAATTTTTAATATATTGTGTTAAAATTTAGTAATACATATAAAGGAAAAATGGTGTTTTTGTTGAATTAATTATATGAATAATTAAAAGGAGGTATGTAAAATGTTTAATTATAAGAAATCTAGACGAATAAATATGTTTCTTATTTTAATTCTGTCATTAATATTTTTGAGTATAGTAATGATTTTAAGCTATCATAATAAAAAGGATAGTTTGATAGAACCAATTGCTACAATTATAGCTTCTATAATAGCTGTATTAGGTGTTATGAAAACTATAGATAACAATAATAAAAGTAATCAAAAAATGAGAATTACTCAGGTTATTACAAAAAGCAGAATTGATTGGATGCAACTTATAAGAAAATTTATACATGGATATATAGAATATTTGAATGAATTAGTATATAGTAACGATTCTTGCGAAAAAGATAAAATTGTAACAAAGTTATTTACATCAAGAGATAAGATAATATCTTATTTGAATCCTGAAATAGAAGAAACTAGTCCTGATTATGATATTTTAAAATGTTTAGGTTATTACAATTATGATAAATATATTATGATGATTAAAAATTGTAATGTAGATGAAATTAAAAATCATAAGAGAAATTTAATTAAAATTACTAGATGCTATTTTAAATCAGAATGGGAGAGAGCTAAAGAGGAAGGATATGCAGGAAAAATTTTAAATAACAAAGAAAGTAAAAAATTATTTGTTGAAAAGTATAATAAATATAGTAACAAATATAAACAAGAACTTTGATGCTAAGGAACTTTTATAAAGGGATTGGACCCCATAAGAAAAATTTAAGTAATATAAACAAGCATTTTGCTATAAAAAATTATTATCATAAAGTCTGTAAGTTCAATAAGTTAATGTAATACTGAGAGATGAAGAGAGGTGTGAAAATTATGGAGCAAATAAATACTAAAAAGTTTGCAAATGATTTTTGTAATATGATTAATAGTATTTTTAATAAATTTAAGTATGTGGGTGATTGGAATTGGGGAAATCCTGAGGGTCAAGTAAAAGGATTATCTACTTATGAAGTTATATCAGATAAATATGGTACAGTATATGGTGTACACTTGTAGAATGAATTAATTCAGGAACTAGAATTCCCAATAGAAAAGGGATAGTTGCAACATTTCCAGCAAAAAGAAAACAATCATTAGGACATATTGTTGAAATTACTATACCTTACGAATTTAAAAGAATTTATAATACTAGAGCATATACAGACGGAAAGAAGATAGAGATTAGAAATTATGGAAAGTTAATAGTTGGGCGTACAGGAATAAAGAAGTCTGATTTTTTCAATTTTATGCATGAAAATTAAATTGCTCTGATTTTTCAGATCAGATAGTTAAGTTTACTCATATTTTAGATAATTTTAAAAAGCAGTATCGTTAGAACAGGCTTAGGCAGGGTTTTGCAAATACCTCCGACAGGCTGTACGAAAATAAAAGCAAGCTCATACAAGCCTTCACAAGAAACCTTGAGGGCGTTAACAATTTGTTAGCCAAATTTACTTTGTAAAAAATAAGGAAAAGAAAGTTAAAGAAGAAATTAAAAATATAGTAGTTAAGATAGAAAATGAAATTATTGAATTTGGTATAGAAAACATTGTGTTTACTAAATATATATATGAGTATTAATAAAATTATAAATACAAGACTAAAAAGCAATGATGATGTACAGGAATATAAGCTTGCTACGGGTTTTAACATTGAACCTCCGTTATTAGACAATTATCTTAATGTGCTATATACAGTATAATCAAATCCATAATAAGAAAGTGTTGTAAGACAAGATTAATAAGTAAAATAAATGTATCTTCAAAAAATATATTTATTTTTATAAAAAGTTTGATATAATATAAATAAGAAATGCTTAGTGCTGGTAACACTAAGCATCCTTAGAACGTTTATTTTGTTTTAGGGCTATTGGATAAATTTATATATTAAATTTGAGAGAGTGAAGCACTAATCTTTGGAGGATGGGTGCTTTTTCTCTTTGCCATTAATTTCCATGTAAATCCCAAGAAACTTTATCTCAATAAGAAACTTAGAGCATATTAAATGAGTAAATGGATTTTGTAAGTATTATATGATATAATTCTCTTAATTTTAATTGGGAGGATGATCTGGTTTGAACAATGAAGAAAAAATATTGAAGTTGCTAGAGAATATGCAATCTCAAGTTAATGAAAATACTCAGGTACTTAAAGCTCTTGAACATAAAGTAGATATCATAAAAGCTGAACAAGATAATATGAAACATGAATTGACTCGCATATCTGAAGATACAAAATCAATAAAAAACCTATGCTGTAACAACAATTTTAGCATAGGTTTCTAAATTATTTCAATGAAAATAATATAGAAACATATTTAAAAATATTATTATGTGCTAGAATGTTTAACAGGGAAAATAGAAGAGAATTTACTTCACCCCTGTTATATCAAGGATGAAGCATTTTTATATGAAGCTTTATCTGATATGTATTTTAAAAGAGCTTCACAGCCTATTTTTATATCATCATAGGTATCATCGAAATTACCTGTGTACCAGGGATCTGCAATGTCCCCTGGAGTATCTGAAAAATCAAGAAGCTTTGTAACCTTGTTTTCAGAATCTTGTCCAATTATTCTTAGAATATTTTTTATATTATAGCTGTCCATTCCTATGATATAATCATACTTTTTGTAATCCAATTTGGTTAGTTGAATGGCATATTTTCCATCTGTTGAAATACCAAATTTAGAAAGCTTGTCTTTTGTTCCCCTATGAACAGGATTGCCGATCTCTTCGGTGCTTGTTGCAGAGGATACTATAAAGAAGTTATCTTCAAGTCCATGTTTTTTGACCATATCTTTTAATACAAATTCAGCCATAGGTGAGCGACATATGTTGCCGTGACATACAAACATTATTCTAATCATATATTATACCTCATTTAAATAATATTTTTGTTTTCAATTGACATAACAAATAAATTATATCATGCTTTTATTATGCAGACAAAATCAAGGCTAAGCCTGTAACAAATGGGTGTCTGAATATAGCTTCATAGGCTTTTACTATAGGATATATCTTAGACATAGTATACTTTGTAAAAGTGAATTTAAATCTTCCATAATAATTATATAAATTTAAGGAGAAGATGTTTATGCATGAATTAACACAATTAATTAAAGATGACATGAAGCCTGCATTAGGAGTGACAGAACCAGGTGCAATTGCCTTTGCAGTAGCAAAAGCAAAAAGTTATACAAAAGGCAATGTGATAAAAATAAATGTGGCAATGAACAGTGGCATGTATAAGAATGCCTTTACCTGCGGAATACCAAACAGCAGCGAGGTTGGCAATGTCTTTGCTGCAGCACTGGGTTACGTGGCAGGAGATGCAAAAAAAGGCCTTGAAGCATTGGAAAATGTAACAGAGAAGGACAATATAGAAGCCCGTAAACTTGTAAAATCTGGTGCTGTCACAGTTGAACTCAGTGGAATTACAAGTAAAATATTTATAGAAGCTGCAGTTATTACTGAAAGTGATACAGCCGTTGTTACTATAGAGGATTCTCATACAAATATAACAAAGATTACTGTAAATGGAAAAAAAGAAATGGAACAAAAAGGTAAAAAAGAAGATGACGATAATGAGCTGTCAAAAGAAGTATTTGATATACATAAATATACGCTTCAGCAATTATACAATTATATTACAACTGTTGATGTTAAAGAAATAAGTTTTATAGAAGAAGCTTATAAAGTTAATCTTAAATTATATGGTGAAGGATTAAAGAACCCTAGAACAACATTTGCCAGACATCTTCTGAAAAACAATGGAGGAAAGGAAATTTCTAAAGATGAACAGTCTACTGCATCTTTACTTTGCAATGCGGCAATTGAAGCTCGTGTAATTGGTTTGGATAAGCCAGCAATGAGTATTACAGGTTCTGGTGCCCATGGAATTATAGCTACCATGCCTTTATATGCAGCTTATAAAGTAAATGGTTATACAAAAGAACAGCTACTTCGTGCTACTGCACTTAGTTATTTAGTTTGCATGTATATCAAAGAATACTCTGGAAAGCTTTCGGCCTTTTGTGGCTGCGCAATAGCAGCAGGCTCTGGAATGGCATGTGCATTGGTATATTTGAGAGGGGGAACTGTAGATACTATGGCCCATGTGCTGAACAATATGGCCAGCAGTATTACTGGTATGATATGTGATGGTGGAAATCAGGGATGTACCATGAAAGGAATTGTTGCTGTAGATGCTGCCTATAAAGCTGTAGATTTTGCAATGGACGGCACATATATTGATGATGTACACGGTATTAATGGTAAAACTCCTGAAGAAACAATGAAGAATATGGGCTGTATTGCATCTCCAGGGATGGTTGGTACCGAAAAAACCATTGTAGAGATTCTTGAAAACAAAAGAAAGATTAATTCAAGTCGGATAAATGACGTGATATAATAAGGTAAGGTTTTGAACAGGCTATCACTGAAGGTCTATATAAGAATGGGAAAACTGTAAGAAATAATAGATTGACTAAATATACAACCCAAATATATTATATATTTGAGTTGTATGTGAATTGTTATAATTGTATGTTAAAGAAGATGAAATAGCTTAAAAAAGTAATTAATAAGTTTAAAATATGAATTATTGTATTTAACGGGAGAAATTATGATAAAAAAGATAATTAATAGAATTAGAAAAAATTTTTTTGCTCAGGTTATTTCAAAAAATCCAAAGTTACAAATTATATTTAATAGTGTTATAATGTTAGCTTTGACAATATTTCTAATATTTACGTTTATTTCTTATAAAACACTTAAAGATAGTTACAACAATGAAACTAATATGTACCAAAATGGATATTTAACTTCTGATTATGCAAATAAAATCAATGAGGATATTTGGAGTATACGATTATACGCACTGTATTCAGTTAATGATTATATGGATATGAAAGATAAGGTAGATGAATATGAAAAAGATGTTGAAGAAAATATTAATAAATATACCACACTTCACGATTTAACTAATGAAGAAAAAGATTTAGTTGTTCAATTTAAAGAATCAAATAAGAAATATTCAAATAGATTAAATGAATTGCTTGGAAAGCTAAAAGAATCTAAAACTATTACCAATGATGAAAAGAAAGAAATAATGGATTTAGGAGATAGAAGAATTGAACTAAGCAAAGAAATGTTAAATTATTCAGACCAATATATAAAAAGTTTAAGTGATAAAAATGAAACTATAAAGGAAATCACCTTACGGACAATAATTGCTATTAATTTTGCAATGATACTTTTGTTTAGTTTAATGATGTTTGTGGTTACTAAAATAAGTAAAAAGATGGATTACTATGCATTTCATAATTGTGTTACTGACCTTCCAAATAAGAATTATGTATTAAACACATTAGTTAAAGAAATTCCTAAAATAAAAACCTATTCCATATTAATAAGTTTGGATATGGATAATTTTAAAGCTGTAAATGATACGTTAGGTCATATTTCAGGTGATGAATTTTTAAAACAGGCAGGGAGAAGATTTAAGAAGGTAATGCATATTCAAGACTACATTTGTCATAATGGAGGCGATGAGTTTTTATTTTTAATAAGGTCTGTTAAGAATAAAGATGAAGCAGAGGTAATGCTTAGGGAAATTTTAAATGTATTTAAAAAGCCTTTTAATATTTATGGAAAAAATGTTGATTATGTGACTGCAAGCCTGGGCGTGGCAGTTATTCCTAAAGACGGAAATAATTTTGAAACTTTGTACGAGCATGCAGATGATGCTATGTATGAATCTAAAAGAATAGGCAAGCATGTATATAGCTTTTATAACGACGCTATAAATGTTGGTATATATGAAGAGACAATAAAGAAAAAGGCAATAGAAGATGGGATTAAAAATGGTGAGTTTAAAGTTTTTTATCAACCTAAAATTTCAAAACATGGTGAGGTATTAGGTGCGGAAGCGCTTGTAAGATGGATTAAAGAGGATAATAAGATTATACCTCCTTCAGAATTTATTGATTTTGCAGAAAGAGAAGGGCTTATAAAATATATAGGAAAATCAGTTATTGTTGAGGTATGCAAGAATGTATCAAATTGGATTGATAAAGGTTATAAAAATTTTAAAATAGCTGTAAATTTATCTACAGAACAGCTCATTGACAGTAAACTATGTGACAACTTACTGGAAATAATAGAAGGGTTTAAAGTGCCTTTTGAGTATATAGAATTTGAAGTTACAGAAACAACAGTAGCGAAGAATTTTGATGAAGCTGTAAACAATATAAATAAAATAAGAGCTAATGGAATCAAAATAAGTCTGGATGATTTTGGAACTGGGTACTCATCATTAAATTATTTAAAAAATATGCCCATAGATGTTATTAAAATTGATAAGTCCTTTGTTGATGATATAACGTCAAATGAAGCAAGTGTGGTAATGGTTAATACAATTATCTCATTATCTCATTACTTTGGATATGAAGTTGTGGCAGAAGGAGTAGAGGCAATAGAACAAATAGAAAATTTAAAAAGCTTAGGATGTGATATATTCCAAGGATATTATTATGGAAAACCAATGGAAGATACAAATTTTGAAAATGGATTCTTAAAGCTGGATAATATCAAGTGATTAACATTTTCTACTATCATTTTTTTAATAAAAAACCTATGCTTTAACAACAGTTTTAGTATAGGTTTTACAATTATTTTAATAAAAATAATTTAGAAATATGTTTAAAAATATTATTATGTGCTAGAATGTTTAACAGTGATATAAACAGGAGTGAATAAATTTGTTTGAATTAAATGAGGGTATAATAAAAGACAGTTTAAATTTTGAAACGTATGAAAAAGGTATTACATGTTATGAAAATGATCAAGTAGAAAACCTGAGTGTAAGTACTCAAGAAGAATTAGGGTGGAAAAAAACTACTATTGAAGGAAAAGTTAAGTCTTCTTCACAAATGCCTATAAAATATAATGTAAAAATAATATATCCAAATATTAATGAAAATATAAGTTGTCATTGTGACTGCAAGGCATATTATAATTATAATGCTCCATGTAAGCATATAGCTGCAGTGCTTATAAAATATGCTCGAGAAAAGAATAAATCAGGGATGAAGAAAAATAGTAAATTAATTCAACAATTAAAGAAAAGTCTAATATCCTCTAAGACAAAGATGGAAACTAGGACTTTAAACCTGCAGTGTAAACTTCAATTTAATATTAGCCGCAGAGAAAGTGAAGCTTTTTTAGAATTAAAGGTGGGAGAAGAAAAGCTCTATGTAGTAAAGAATATGAAGAGTTTTTTAGAGGCAGTTATAGAACATAATGAGCTGGAGTTTGGCAAAAGTTTTACATATAACTCATATTTACACAGGTTTAAGGATGAAGACAAATTTATTTTGAGTATGCTTAAAGATCTATATGAAATAGATAGGGCTACAGAGGACATGGTAATGTATGGTTATCATTACAACAAAACACCGAGATTTTTAAGTGGAAAAAAGGCAAGGCTTACGGAAAGTAACCTAAAAAAATTTCTTGATAATATAGGAGAAACAGCTATAGATTTAGTCATAAATGATGATAACTACAGTGAAGTTAAAGTGGTAAGAGAAAATTTCCCTTTAGAATTTAAATTAGACAGCAAGGAAAATAGTATAATTTTATCTCAAATCTCAAAGTTGCCTAAAGCTTTAGTCAAAAGTGGAAATTATTTTTATTATAATAACAAGATATATATGCCCACAAATGAACAGGTAAGGGTGTATAAGGCACTTTACAATACTTTTATTGAACAAAAAAACTCTGAAATTACTTTTCAGCAAAGTGAAAGTGAAGAAATAGCTTCTTATATAATTCCAGCCTTAAAAAAGATAGGCACAAAGGTAACAGTGAATGACAGTATTAAAGAGAAATTTTATGAAGAACCTTTAAAGCCCTGTCTTTATTTTGATAAGGATAAAGATGCTGTAGTTTGTGATGTAATATTTAAATATGGGGATATAGATATAAACCCCTTAAAGGATGATGAGGCAAGGAAAGATGATGAGAAGGTATTGGTTAGAGATATTGAGGAAGAAGCAGCTATAGTAGATACCTTGACTGCCTTTCAATTTGAAAAGGGAAAATCTAATTTTATTTTAGAGGATGAAGATAAAATTTTAGATTTTGTTAGAGAAGGCCTGGAAAAACTTCAGGAATCCGCAGAAATTTACTATTCGGATGCTTTTAAAGATATAAGAATTTATACAGCTAAAAGCTATAAATCCAACATAAGATTAAATGATGAGGATCTTTTAGAATTTACCTTTAATATTGATGGTGTAAATAGAGAAGAGTTAAAGCACATATTTGATGCATTAAAACAAAAGAAGAAATATTACAGACTTAAAAATGGAGGCTTTATTCCTCTGCAAGCTGGAGAACTTCAAAATATGTCGGATATGATAGATTATTTGAACATCAAGCCTTCAGATCTTGAAAAGGATCAAATAGTTCTTTCTAAATATAATTCTATTTATATAGATACAAGTCTTAAGGAAAATAATATAACTTTTGTACAAAGAAATAAGAAGTTTAGAGAACTTATAAATAATATAAAGGATATTGGTGACATTGATTATACAATTCCAGAAAAACTGGATAATATTATGAGAGGTTATCAAAAGTTTGGATTTAAGTGGTTTAAAACTCTTTCAAGCTGCGGCTTTGGAGGCATTTTAGCAGATGAAATGGGCCTTGGAAAAACCCTTCAGGCTATAGCTTTTGTAAAATCAGAGGTAGATGAAAATGAGGAAAAGCAGCCTTCTTTGGTGGTGTGTCCTACATCCTTAGTGTACAATTGGGAAAGTGAAATAAATAAATTTCAATCGGATTTAAAATGTTTAGTTGTATCAGGCAGCAGGGATGCAAGAGAAAGTCAGTTAAAAGAGATGAATGAGGCGGACATAATTATAACTTCCTATGCACTTATTAAAAGAGATATAGAAGAATATAAAGCTATAAAATTTAGACACTGCTTTTTAGATGAAGCTCAAAATATAAAAAATCCTAATTCTTTAAATGCCCAAAGTGTAAAATCCATTAAAGCCGGCAGCTATTTTGCACTAACAGGAACCCCTATTGAAAATTCTATTACAGAATTATGGTCAATTTTTGATTTTATCATGCCGGGATACTTGTTAAGTCATGGGAAGTTTAGTCAAAAATATGAAATGCCTATTATAAAAAATGCTGATAAAAAAGCTTTAGAGGAATTGAATAAACATATTAGACCTTTTATTCTTAGAAGGCTTAAGAAGGATGTCATAAAAGAACTTCCACCTAAAATTGAACATAATATGGTGATAGATATGACAGAGGATCAAAAGAAGGTATACGCAGCTTACCTTGGGCAAGCTAAAGAGGAATTGAATAATGAAATAAGAGATAAAGGCATTAATAAAAGCAAAATAAAGATACTTTCTATAATCACGAGACTTAGACAAATATGTTGTGACCCCTCTACTTTTATAGAAAACTATGAAAGTGATAATGGAAAAATGGAAGCTCTTATGGGTATAGTACAAAATAGTGTAAATGATGGGCATAAAATATTGCTATTTTCTCAATTTACCTCTGTACTTAAAAATATTGGAGATATGTTCAAAAATGAAAATATAAAGTATATGTACCTTGATGGCAGCGTAAAAGCAGAAAAACGAGGAGAAATGGTCAGAGAGTTTAATGAAGGTCAAATCCCTATATTTTTAATATCCCTTAAAGCTGGTGGAACAGGACTAAACCTAACTTCTGCGGATATAGTGATTCATTATGACCCCTGGTGGAATCCAGCAGTAGAAAATCAGGCTTCAGACAGGGCTCATAGAATTGGACAGAAGAAAACTGTAGAGGTTATTAGACTTATTGCTAAGGGAACTATAGAAGAGAAAATACACAAAATACAGGATAAGAAGAAAGAAATAATAAACAATGTTATAGAAGAAAATACTGGAGAAGAAATTTTACTTTCCAATATGGAAGAGAAGGATATTGAGGAGCTTTTCAGTTGAATAAAGATATATCATCCTTTTGTTTGTTTGGTTACTTACAATAATAAAACATTTTGATGGGGCTTTTTATATCTTAAATTTTTCCATTTAACTTATAGAACTCATGTTAAATAATAAAAATTCTGGTGCCTAACTAAGTGGCATCAGAATTTTTTAAATTCAATTAAGCTATTGGCATGTAATCATAGCAAGCTCATGCAGGCTTTCACAGGACCCCCTGGAAGGTTGTTAACAAAGGACTATTTGCTAAAGGTTTTCTTTACTATATATACTATTTTATGTAGTTATCAGTATTTATCCATTTTGTTGAAGTTTCTTTTCCATCTTCATAAGTGACTAAGTAGACTTTTGCAATTGTAGCTTTGCCATTACTTGCTTTATCAACCTTGTTTATAAGATTATAAATTTTATTATTTAACTTTGAATTGGAATAGATATTAATCACCAAATTTTTATTTTTAGTTAAACATTCTATATAAATTGGGAAATCAAGTGTATTCTTAAATTTATAATCTATGTGCCCATAATCTACAGTTGCATCCATTCCAAGACCAACGTAAGTAACAGGTATGTTATGGTGTTCCCTTTCTGTAGGTACTATACCACATCTTACTACAGCATTGTGCAAAGTTGTTGATACTTGACATACACCACCACCTAAACCTGGCTGAAGTTTATTACCTACAATTATTTTTGAAGATTTATATCCATTTTCTTTAGTTCTTTTTCCAACAATTTTATTGAAACTAAATATTTCACCTGGCATTATAGTAGTACCATTTAAGGTTTTAGCAGCAACTTCAATATTATTTGATCTGTTGTCATCAGAAGATGAAAAATTAGTTGAAAAGCTTGATATTTTTGTATTAATATTTACTAAACTTGATTTCTTTATTTTAGGTGCTACTTTTCTTATTGTACCAGAAATGTATACATCGTTCATATTTTTATTGTTAATTTTTTTGTCAATATCATTAAAAAGTTTATCCCTATCAACTTCTTGTCCATCTTTTTCTAAATCAATTTTAAATTTATCATCTTCATCTTTAGTTATACTGGCGTTTACTGGTGCCCTATTAAGTTCATTTTCAATTTTTGATATAGTGTTATTTATTTCTTTTTTATTGTAGCTGTATTTTAAATTAAATTGTTTTCCGTTTTTACTTTTTATATTTTTATATTTATTATGAGTATTTCCACATTTTCCATATTTAAAAGCATCTTGTACAACGTCATCTAAATTGTACTTGATATTGAGTTTTGAATAATTTATTGTATAAACTTTATCTTGTACTTTAATTATTATATTCTTTTTAAATATTTGATTTACATATTTACGTTTTAAAGTATCTATAGCTTCATCTTTAGTCTTACCACCTAAATTTATGCCTTCAACTTTAACTCCTGGATATATGAGATTATCATATCTTGTAACTAAAAAATGTATCCATAATGAATGTATTATATAGGTTAATATAGAAAGTATAATTAATGATCTTGTCATCTTCTTTTTATTTATTTTTAACTTTCGTTTTAATTTTCGTTTTTTTGGTATAATTTGATTTCTGTCTATGGGTTGTATCATTTAGTAAAATGCCTCCTACTGAAGAGAATTCTTACAAGCTCAATTCTTTATTTATTGTTTTGTAATTATTACATACAAAGTTTGCTCAATTATTAAAAGTGATTTTTATAATTCAAGTTTATTTTGCTTCACCACCTACTGATTACTATTTTTTTGCATAAAAAAACAGCCACATATAACATATATAGCTGGCCGGTTGCACTATTAACTCCAAATTTCCAAAGTGCCCAATTAGAAGAAATTTTTCATAGTTTCCCATATTTTCTACGGTATATATATTCTTGATTTTTCTTACATAACACTACATTAAAGATAGTACCATATTTATGTCTTAAAGTAAATAATTACTTACTAATTTGTAATATAAAAATAAAAAAACTTAAAACTTTTGTAAAATTATAGCATAAAAATTAATTTATGTCGATTAAGTAAAATATTTTTAGGCAAAAAAAGAAAATATGGCAAGCAGATTGATAAATCTAAACATATAAAAGTCTTTTGACAACTAAATAGTGCAATGTTAACATTATAGATAAGCTAAACCATTATGTTAAATTATGGATAAAAATAGAGGGCTTATACTGAGTTCAATTCAAAACAGATTAAAAATAAGGAGTTTTATATGATACTATAATATAGCTAAAGATGTATATGAAAAAGTTGATAAAATTTACGAAGGTGTCAATAATTATTTAAATTAAGAGAGAAAAATGAAAAAGATTTTAATATGGATGGTAATAATGAATAGTAGGGGTGGTTGTATTGTTTTCAGATAAGTTAAAAAGATATAGAAGAGATTTAGGACTTACACAAAGGGATTTAGGTAGGAAATTAGATTTATCAAAAGCAACTATAGGCCAGCTAGAGACTGGTTTAAAGGAACCCTCTAGGATATTACTTGAAAAAATATATAAAATTAGTGGCAAAAACATGAATTGGTGGCTTGATAAAAATGAACAATTTAAATTTAACCAAACATTTAAATATACCATTTATCCAGCTAATAAATACAAAGCTATTTTTCCCATATTATTTTCAGCTATTTTTTCGGCAGTGTTAATATTTGCATTAACTGATAGGTCTAATACTTTAGAAGTATGTATTATATTTATTGCAGTACTCTTATGCTTAATGTGTACTGCCTACTACACTGTGTTAGCCTACTATTTATTTAAAAATAAAATTTATATTACTATAGAAGACAAATATATAGAAATAAAAAAAATTTCTACAACAAAAAGGGTGAACATAGCAAACATAACAGAAATAGAGTTTACGGTACGTTCTAGAGGTAGTTACCCAATGGTAGTAATTAAGTGTGATAATAGTACAAAGTATTACTATAAGGATTTATATTTTCCTCAGTCATGGTTTGCTAAGAAAGATATTAATAGTATGGTAGACAACTTGAAGAAGAGTAACGAAAATATATGGGTTATTGGACGAGGCAATATGTAAGGGTAAGGTAGGTGTTAGCAATGGTAATAATCGGATAAAAATAGTTCCTCCTGGAATTAGTATTTATTTTAATGCAGCAATTCAGGAGGATTTCAATATTTAAAGATAAAGTTACAACTTTTGCCTTTTTATATAATGGGTGTGAAGGAGATCATGAGCTTTTTTTCCGCCTACATCTCCAATAAATTCTTTATATAGAGCTTGAACTTCAGGATTTTCATGAGATTTTCTAAGCGGTTTGTTTCTATCTTCTCTGTATAAAGCTTCCATTCTTTTCTTTACGATATCTAAATTTCCAAAGTGATATGGCTGACCTCCTCCGTCAATACATCCTCCGGGACAGGCCATTATTTCTATAGCATGATATTTTGATTCACCAGATTCTATTTCCTCAAGAAGTTTTCTTGCATTACCAAGACCGTGAGCTACGCCAATGTTTATCTCTTTACCATCAATATTTATACTGGCTTCTTTAAGTCCGTCAAGTCCTCTTACACCATGAAATTCTACTTCTTTTAAAGTCTCTCCAGTAATCCATTCATAAGCAGTTCTAAGAGCCGCTTCAATTACACCACCGGTAGTTCCGAATATTACAGAGGCACCTGTGGATTCTCCAAGTGGATTATCAAAATCTTCATCAGGAAGTTTGTTAAAATCTATTCCTGCTTCCATTATCATATCTGCAAGCTCTCTTGTGGTAACTACAAGATCAACATTTTTATGACCTTCATATTGAAGCTCTTTTCTGCTTATTTCATATTTTTTTGCAATACATGGCATAACTGAAACTACTACAATTTTAGATGGATCAATATTTAATTTTTCTGCCATATATGTTTTAGCTAAAGTACCAAACATTATGTGTGGAGACTTACAAGTTGAAGGTATATCTAAAAGATCAGGAAATTGATGTTCTATAAATTTAACCCAGCTGGGACAGCAGCTTGTGAGTATTGGAAGTCTTCCACCATTTTGAAGTCTATCTATAAATTCATGAGCTTCTTCTAAAATAGTTACATCTGCTGCAAAATCAGTATCACATACTTTATCAAAGCCCAGTCTTCTAAGAGCAGATACCATTTTACCAGTTACAATAGTTCCTGGTTCCATACCGAATTTTTCACCTAAAGTAACTCTTATAGCAGGGGCAGTTTGAACTACTACATATTTATCAGGATCAGTTAGTACTTCCCATACTTTGGCTACATTACTAACTTGAGTTAATGCAGCAGTTGGACATACTGATACACATTGACCACAAAATGTGCATTGTGTGTCAACCATAGGACGACCAAATGCAGGGGATACTACAGTTTCGAAGCCTCTATCTACTGCAGAGTAAACCTGACAGGTTTGAACTTCATTGCACATGGTTTCGCATCGTCTGCACATTATGCACTTATCCAGATTTCTATATAAAGCACCACTTGAGGAATCTTTTTTATAATTAGACATAGCACCTTTATATCTTATTTTTCTTATACCTAATTCAGCAGCAATTAATTGAAGCTGGCATTGGGTATTTTTTTCACATACAAGGCAGTCAGTAGGGTGGTCTGACAATAAAAGTTCTACCATAGTACGTCTTGCTTTTATAGCTCTGGCGCTGTTTGTTCTAACTATCATACCTTCGAAAGCTTCTGTAGAACATGAAGGTGCAAGATTTCGTCTACCTTCAATTTCAACAAGACAGACTCTGCAGGAGGAAGTTCTATTTACCATTTTTATATCGTGAAGATCAAGATAGCAGAGAGTAGGTATATTTATGTTTACTTTTTTTGCAGCGTTTAAAATTGTAGTGCCTTCTGGTACAGAAACTTTTATATCGTTTATAGTTAAATTTACCATTTTTACAAACTCCTTTCTTTAAATTATTATTCTTTCGTAATAGCAGAAAATTTACAAGTACTACTACATGCACCACAATTTATACATTTTGACTTATCTATTACATGTGACTTTTTTATTTCTCCAGAAATAGCTCCTTTAGGGCATACCTTTGTACAGGCTGTGCAGCCAATACATTTTTCAGAATTTATATTGTATTTTAAAAGTGCAGTGCAAACTCCAGCAGGGCAGCGTTTATCTTTTACGTGAGCTACATATTCATCCCAGAAAAATTTCATTGTACTTATAATTGGATTAGGTGATGTTTGACCAAGACCGCATAGGGCTGAATCCTTTATTACATAGGATAAATCTTTTAACCCTTCAAGATGTTCCATGGTACCTTTTCCTTTAGTGATATCTTCTAAAATTTCTAAAAGTCTTTTATTCCCGATTCTGCAGGCAGTGCACTTTCCACAGGACTCATCTACACTAAATTGAAGATAAAATTTAGCTATATTTACCATGCAATTATCTTCATCCATAACTATCATTCCACCAGAACCCATCATGGAGCCTATTTCAGTAAGACTTTCGTAATCAATGGCAGTATCTAAATGATCTGCAGGAATGCACCCGCCAGAAGGACCGCCAGTTTGAACAGCCTTAAATTTTTTACCACCCCGAATACCTCCGCCTAAATTATATATTATTTCCCGTAAGGTTATGCCCATAGGTACCTCAACAAGGCCAACATTATTGATCTTGCCTGCTAAGGCAAAAACTTTGGTTCCTTTACTCTTTTCAGTTCCTATAGAACTAAACCACTTAGAGCCTTTTAATATAATGGGGGGGATATTTGCTAGAGTTTCTACGTTATTTATATTAGTTGGCTTTTTCCAGAGACCTATTTGGGAAGGAAAAGGAGGTTTTACTGTAGGCTCTCCACGTCCCCCTTCTATGGAATTTATGAGAGCAGTTTCCTCACCGCATATGAAAGCTCCGGCACCATATTTTAAATCTATATGGAATGAGAAATTAGTGCCCAAAATATTATCACCCAATAAGCCTAAATTATAAGCTTGCTTTAAAGCAATTTTTAATCTGTTAATTGCAAGAGGATATTCAGCTCTGATATAAATATATCCCTTATTTGCACCTATGCAGTAACCTGCAATAGCCATAGCTTCAAGCACAGAATTTGGATCTCCCTCAAGTATGCTTCTATCCATAAAGGCACCGGGATCTCCTTCATCAGCATTACATATCATAAACTTTGTATCGGATTTAGATTTTCTTGTCATTTCCCATTTTACACCTGTAGGGAAGCCGCCGCCCCCTCTGCCTCTCAAGCCGCTTTTTTTAATTTCATCAATTGTGCTGTCAGGTGTCATTTGTGTTAAAACTCTGCCTAAAGCTTCGTACCCATTCATTGCTATGTATTCTGTAATATCTTCAGGGTTTAAAAGACCGCAATTTCTAAGAGCAATTCTTTCTTGATTTTTATAAAATGGAATATCTGTTTGTTTTGATATTTTTTCTTTGGTAATAGGGTCTCTATATAAAGCTTCGTCAACTACTGTATTTTTGGCCATATGTTCATACACAATTAGCTTTGCTCTCTCGGTATTAACTTCAACATAAAAAACATTATCTGGTACAACTTTGACGATAGGTCCTTTCTCACAAAACCCAAAACATCCTGTAGAAATGACATCAACTGTATTTTCTAGACCTGCGTTTTTAATTTCAGTTTTAAGTATATTGACTATATCTAAGCTTCTTGAAGCACGACATCCTGTTCCACCGCATACAAGTAAAGTTTTTTTTATATTTTTATCTGCATTATCATAAGTACGGTTTGCTATCTTAGCTTTATATTTTTCTCTTAAAGCTTTTAAATCTTCAAAGGATTTTATCTTATCCATATATTTTCCTCCACATAAATTTCTGATATTTATTTTAAGGTATATTGACTTAATATTCCTTTAACATCTTCGACCTTTACTTTTCCATGGACTGTTCCGTCAACTACAACTACTGGTGCAAGGCCGCAAGCTCCAACACATCTTAAAATATCTATAGTGAACAATCCGTCTTCTGTGGTAAATCCATCTTTTACTTTAAGCTGATTTCTAAATTCTTCTAAAATGTTTTCTGCACCCTTAACAAAACAAGCTGTACCCATGCATATGCTTATTACATGTTTACCTTTGGGCTTCATTGTAAAGTATGAATAGAAAGTAACTACGCCAAATACTTTTGCTGCACTAATGTCAAGTTTATTTGCAATAAATGTTTGTAATTCTTCAGGAAGGTATCCAAATATATCCTGAGCTCTGTGAAGTACACTTATAAGTGAACCTTCTTTTTCTTCCAAACTATCTATATAGGAAGATAGTTCTTTTAGTTTTTCGTTATCTAATTTGCATACATCCATAATATTTCCTGCTGTGCCGCAGTTTTTTCACCATCTTTCATTTTATATTCTTAAAATAGTATTGGTAGTATGGGAGTTTTTTATTATATAGTCATCAGATAAAATAATAGACAATATGTTGACAAATATAAAAAATATCATTAAACTGTAATAAGACAATATATTGTCTTATAGGAGGGAAAACTTTTATGGATACATATAGAGAAATATTTTTAATGGAGCAAACCTATGCAACATTATTTTCACTGGCCAATAAGCTTCAGGTAAGAGGAGATGAATACCTGGGAGATTTAACTTCAAGGCAGTATATGACCATGGTTGCAATTGCTCATTTATCTGAAGGTAAAACTACCCTCAATAATATTGCAAGAAAGCTTGGTTCTACTAAACAAAATGTAAAACAAATTGTTACTGTCATGCAGAAAAAGGGATATGTTGATGTTGTACCTAATACTGAAGATAGACGTGCTGTCAATGTAATAATTACGGAAGCTGGAAAGCAGGTATTGTATCAAGTTTCAGAAAAAGGAATATTGTTCATGGCACAGCTTTTTAAAGATTTTTCAACTGAAGAGCTAGAAACTATTTGGGGAATGCTTAAAAAACTGTATCGATTTGATGGTGAAGAACAAGATGGCTTTGAAGAAGATAGTAATTTAAAAGTAGATGAAAGTCAGAAAGATGACGCAGCAAGAATATTAAAGGAGTTTGAAAATATAAGAAAAAATCAAAGAAAGCAGAGAAAAAATTATGAGAAATAGAAACAACAGGTTAATATGTACTTCTGAATATGTAAGTATTAATGGAATAGATCAGTTTCTGTATCATCTAGGAACAAGCTTTGATAATCCTGTGATGCTATTTTTGCATGGAGGGCCAGGCTCTGCAGAATCCCTATTTACAGGATTATTTCAAGATAGATGGGAAGAAATATATACTGTAGTTCATTGGGACCAGAGGGGTGCTGGGAAGACCCTCACGAAAAATCCAGATAAACTTCCTACAATAGATTTAATGCTTCAGGATTTATTTGAAGTTATCCAGTATCTTAAGAAAAAATATAACAAGAAAAAGGTTGTTATATTTGGCCATTCCTGGGGAAGTGTTTTAGGATCAATATTTATTAGAAAGCACCCGGAAGAAGCAGAATACTATATTGGTGCTGGACAGGTTATTGGTATGGTGGAAAATGAGCAGGTAGCCTATAATAAACTTAAAGAAGTTATTGAGCAGGCAGGCGATAAAAAATCATTGAAGAAGCTTGAGAGCGTAGGTGAATATCCTGGCAGCAAGATTGTTTTTGACAAAGAGTTTTTGAGAAAATGTAATATAGTTCATAAGCTTCTGGGTAAATATAAATTAGGTATGGAAATGGGCATTGATATATGGATAGCTATGTTTAAGAGTCCCATTTTTAAGTTCTCCGATATTATAGCATTTATGAAAATCTTTAAGGCAAATTCAAAGGTTCACAGTTTTCTTGGTGACTTTAATTTACGCAGAGAATCGAAAGAATATAAGGTGCCAGTATATTATATTTTGGGAGAAAGGGACTGGCAAGCTCCCCGTGTTGTAGCTGAAGATTATTTTAAAGATATAAAGGCTCCAAGTAAAGATATATTCATAATTCCTAATGCAGGACATTTCTTGATGATGGATCAGCCTGACCTGGTTTTTGATGCATTATCAAAAATAAGTAAGAAAGAAAAAAGTAGACAATATTCCAATAATTAAAATAAGTATTGACTCTCCAGTTACTGGATGCATTATTCTTTCAAGTAGAAGTTTGAAAGAGGTGTATCCTCAGAACTTAAGAAATATTCAAAGCTGGAGGTGTACCATGAGTACTAAGCTTAGAGAACTTATAATAAATAAAAGTATTAATGAAGAATCTGAAGATAATATGATTGTTATAAAAGGCGCAAAGCATCATAATCTTAAAAACGTTTCTTTGAAACTCCCAAAGAATAAGCTCATTGTATTTACTGGAGTCAGTGGAAGCGGAAAATCTACTTTAGTATTTGATATAATACATGCTGAAGCACAACGAAGATTTATTAAAGGTTTATCCACCTTTGCAAAAAGAAGTGTGGGAAAAATTGAAAAACCAAAGGTTGAATATATTTCAGGCTTAACCCCATCCCTTGCTATAGAGCAAAAAAGTGTAAGCAGCAATCCACGCTCTACCGTTGGAACCTTGACGGAAATTTCTGATTACCTGCGTCTTTTATATTCCAGAATAGGGATTAGAACCTGTGAAAATTGTAAAACGGAAATAAAAACACTGCTTTATAAAAATAAAAAAAGTGAATGTCCTAATTGTCATACCTTTATTAAACCTCTTATGTCAGCACATTTCAGTTCCAATACTCCTCAGGGAATGTGCCCTCATTGTAAGGGACTTGGCGTTACGCAGGAAGTTGATTTAAAGCTTTTAATTGGTGATGGAAGCTTAAGTATTTTAGATGGAGCTATTAATTGGTTTGGAAATCTTAGAGAAAATAATAAAACTACATGGCCAACAGGGCCTTTAGATATTGTTTTTGATCATTATAATTTAGACATTGAAACGCCCTGGAGAGATTTACCTAAGAGTTTTCAAGATGTAATACTGTATGGTTCAGGAGAAGAAAAGCTGGAGTATCCATCTATAATGGGAGGTAAAACTACACTTAAACCGGTTAAGGGAATTGTTACGGAGTTAACTAGACTTTATTATGAAACAGATTCCGAGGTAACAAGAAAAAAGTATGCACAATTTATGAGTTTCAATACTTGCAGTGTCTGCAAGGGTACAAAACTATCAAAAGAAGCAAATAGCGTCAGGATAGGAAAAAGAACAATATCGGAGGTTTCAAATATGTCTGTGAGAGAAGCTTTAAGCTTTATCAAAGATGTATATGAACATGTTCCAAATTCTATATTCAAGGTGTCAGAGGAAATAATTTTAGAGATATATAAGAGATTATCTTTTTTAAATGATGTTGGTCTTCACTATTTATCTTTAAACAGGAGTGCACCTACCTTATCTGGAGGTGAAGGACAGAGGGTGAGGCTGGCTGCACAGCTTAGCAGTGAGATTACAGGTATAACTTATGTTTTAGATGAGCCATCAACAGGACTGCATCCGCGGGATTTAGAAAATCTAGTAAGCACACTTTTAAAGTTAAGAGATAAGGGAAATACAGTAATTGTTGTAGAACATGATGAAGAAATAATTAAGCATGCAGATTATATTGTAGATATAGGCCCTTATGCAGGAATTTTAGGTGGAGAAATAATAGCACAGGGAAGCTTAGATGCTATTAAAAATAATAGTAATTCATTAACGGGAAAATATTTGAGTAAAACTTTAAAAGTCAATGATACTATGTATAACAATTTGGAAAATAATAAATTCCTTACAATAAAAGGTGCAGACTTAAATAATTTAAGAAGCGTTACAGCAAACTTCAGGTTAAATACATTAAATGTTGTAACAGGAGTCAGTGGCAGTGGAAAAAGCAGCTTAATAAGCAGAACTTTAAAGCCTGTTTTAGAAAATTTATTAAATAAAGCGGATAATAAGGGAGAACATTACAGTGAAATATTAGGATATGAAGACTTAGATAAGGTTATAAATGTTTCGCAGGAGCCTATAGGAAGAACTCCAAGATCTAATCCAGCTACTTATATAGGAGTGTTTGATAAAATACGAAAAGTTTTTGCAAATACAAAGTATGCTAAGGAACACCATATGAGCTTTGATTATTTTAGCTTTAATTCAATAAAAGGAAGATGCCCCTATTGTGAAGGGCAAGGTCAAATAAAAATAGAAATGCACTTTTTACCAGATGTATGGATAGAGTGTGATGAATGTGGAGGCAGGAGATTTAAAGAAGAAGTGCTTAAAAATGAGATCAATGGTAAGAATATTGCTGATGTGCTTGATATGGATGCCAATGAGGCATCAGAATTCTTTAAAGATTACAAAGATATACATTTAATTCTTGAAGTTTTAAAAGAGGTAGGACTTGGATATATAAAGCTTGGTCAAAGTGCTACAACATTAAGTGGAGGAGAGGCACAAAGAGTAAAACTTGCAAAGGAACTCAGCAGAAAAGCTAAAGGAAAGACGGTATATATATTTGATGAGCCTACAAATGGATTGCATTTTCATGATGTATCCCAGCTACTTGCTATTTTTGATAAACTTCTTAGAGCAGGACATACTCTTATAGTTATAGAACATAATTTAGATGTTATAAAAGCAGCAGGATGGATAGTAGATATGGGGCCAGAAGGCGGAAAAGATGGAGGTAAAGTTATTGTAGAAGGTACTTTGAAAGATGTTATTAACTCAAAGGAAAGCTTTACTGGAAGAGCTATTAAGCAAATGAAAAGTATAAAAAATTTAACAAGATGTTAAATAGACATAACGCCAACTTATTGTAATTAGTGAGTTGGCGCTTTTAATTATTAATAATTGTTGTATTTAATGTTAAAATATATATAAAAAGTTATAAAATGATAAATAATTTTACTAATTATATATAGTATAACTTGTTTGGATATTAGTTATAAACTTAAATAAGTGGGGAAATATAAGGGGGATGAAAATATGACGCCAATGAGTAATAATGAGTATTTATCAAGACTACAGTTTTCTGATGAATTAAAAGAATTGGAAACTGCGAAAAAGGCATCTGGTTTAAACTATGAACAACTTGCACAGAAAATTGGAGTAAACAAGGTATGGCTTGATCTGGATTTAAAGGTCAGCAGTGGGTTTCTGAAGAATACTGTGTAAAAATTGCAAAGGTTCTTGGCATTAGTGTGGAAAAAGCCATGTTTTTAAACAATCATCCATATAAAGCAAATACTGATCCCATATTGTACAGACTTCATGAAGTACTTGATACGTATGGTCCGGCAATTAAAGATATTATGCACGAACAAGGTGGAAACGCTATCATGAGTGCCATTGATTTCGGACTTGATGTTGATGTTACTGATGATGAAGATGGTAATCGCAGAGTAATTATAAAGTTTGACGGAAAATTACTACCTTATGCAAAAGGAGATAAATATCCATGGTAATTATAAAACTTATTTGATAATATGTGTAAGTAAAAAATTACCAGTATATAATAAAGACAAAAAGGTTACTATAATAGCATAGGGTATATAACAGTTGAGTCAAGATTTATATATGCTTTGAAAAGAGGTGTGTATAAGTCGGCCGACGATTGTATATGGGTTATTGTACAAATAGCTTATATATAGTCAGAGGGAAGATTCTATATTGTGGGGAAAAGCTTTAATATAGTTGATTAAAGTTGATTATATTAAGGTTCCAACTTATGATATAGAGTCGAGCTAAAATTATATGAGGTGTTGAGATGGTTATATATAGCCGAGAGGTTGTATATAGTTGTGTAGATATTTTATATAGTCGAGGAAACCATCATTATAGGTGGTGAACTGCTTTATTATGGTGGAAACATCATAATAAAGTGATATATGTTATCTATAATGGTGCAACTTAGATTATTATGTGCTCTACTATATAAGAGCTATAAGTGGATTTTAATTAATCTATTTATAGTTCTTTTTATTTAAAAAATGAAGACTGAT
Source organism: Clostridium ljungdahlii DSM 13528 (assembly GCF_000143685.1). Lineage (NCBI taxonomy): Bacteria > Bacillati > Bacillota > Clostridia > Eubacteriales > Clostridiaceae > Clostridium > Clostridium ljungdahlii. The sequence goes on from NC_014328.1 coordinate 1,595,559, forward strand.
TAAAGGCATTTTTGTTATTTTGTTACTTTGCATCTTTATTTAACTAATAGTATTATAAAAATGTAAATTATCCAAAAAATATATAACATTAACAATTATGTTTATTGATATAATATTATCTTATTTTGCAGAGGAGGATAATAATCGAAGAAAAAGTAATAGAAGAAAAAATAGTGGAAGAAGAAATAATTAAACAAGGAGATATGAAATATTATATAATAGAGACAATGATATTTGTGATAGTATCTTCAATAACTTGGATTTTATCACGTTAGATAATTTGAGGGCAAGTTATTACAAACTTGATTATTTGTATAAATGTTTGTTGTGGAAATGCCCTATGACATCATCTAGAGTTGAAATGGAAATATGTATAGACACGAAACCTAAGGTGTGAGGCACTTTTAGTTTCAGCTTAGGTTTCATGTATGTGCAAATAAATTCATCTATTGTAAATTTACACGTTTTCAGCAATATAGTAAATTAAATTTTCTGTATCCTCCCAGCCCAGGCATGGATCTGTTATTGACTTTCCATAAATATTATCATTTACGTCTTGCTTACCTCCTACAAGATAGCTTTCAATCATAAATCCTTTAATCAATTTTTTTAGCGTAGAATTATATTTTCTACTCATTAATACTTCTCTTGCAATTCTCGGTTGTTCCTTATAAAGCTTCATTGAATTTGCATGATTTGTATCTACAATAATAGCAGGATTTAATAATCCTTGTTTTTCATATTCATTAGCAAGATAAGTCAGGTTTTCATAATGATAATTTGGAATGTTTCTGCCATAAGAGTCTACTGCTCCTCTTAAAACAGCATGTGCAAGAGGGTTTCCACTTGTTTTAATCTCCCAACCATCATAAATAAAAGAATGTCCAAGCTGTGCTGCTTTAATGGAGTTTAACATTACATGGATATCTCCACTGGTGGGATTTTTCATTCCTACAGGCATGTCAATACCGCTTACAGTAAATCTATGCTGTTGATCTTCTACTGAACGAGCTCCAACTGCATGATAACTTAACATGTCTGAAAGATATTTATAATTTTCAGGATACAGCATTTCATCAGCAGCAGGCATATGAAATTCACTTAATGCTTTTATATGCATCCTTCTAATTGCTCTTATTCCTTCAACTAAATCTGGTTTTTTATGTAGATCTGGTTGATGAGCCATTCCTTTATATCCTTCACCAGTGGTTCTTGGCTTATTTGTATATATTCTAGGTATAATGATAATACAATCCTTTACTTTTTCTTGAACTTTTGCAAGCTTTCCAATGTATTCGCAAACAGAATCTTCGTTATCTGCAGAACAAGGCCCTATTATAAGAAGAAATTTGTCATCTTCATTTTCAAAAATTTTTTTTATTTCAATATCTCTATTTTTTTTAATTTCTTTAATATGATTCGGCAGAGGCATTTCTTGTATAATTTCCTGTGCTGTAGGTATTTTTTTAATAAATTCCATACTCATATTTTTAAATCCTTTCTTTAAGATATTTATATGATTTAAGTTTCAATTTATGTAATTATATCATCTAGTTTTTTTATGTCAATATAAACTTAAAGCTAAAATGCTATATTTGCACTTTAGCTTTAAATTTAGATATTTCTAGACCATTTCACTTTTTTCTTCAAGCTTGGAATACATTTTCTCCTGCTGCTTGGTCGTAAATTGAAAGTAAATTTCTGTATTAGTAACAGATCTATGTCCGAGCCACCATTGCAGTTCTTTTATATCCATATCGGACTCTGCTAAATGAACTGCTGTAGTATGTTTTAGAGCATGAAAATGATATTTACTCTTATCATGAATATTAGAGTAAGAACAATATTTTTTCATAAGATAATCAAGAGTTTGCCTTGAAATAGGTCTATTTTTTTGACTTTTAAACAGAACTTCAGAGTTAGATGACAAATTGCTTTCATGTATATATTTATCTAATGCATCTTTTGTTTTCTTATCAAGTCTTATAGTATTATTGCAGCTGCCTTTTAGTCTTTTACAGTAAAGTTCGCCCTTTGAAGCGTTATAATCTTCCAATTTAATCAAAGCAATTTCAGATGCTCTTAAACCACATCTATAAGCAACTCTAAAAATTGCTAAATCTCTAACTGCATGTATATTATCTAAATTTATGATAGCGTTAAAAAGGCTTTTTGTTTCCTCCTGAGTAAAATATTTTATTTTTTTATTACCAGTTCTTTCCATTTAGTTTCCTCTTTTCAAAATAATTGTACAATATAAATATTTCGTCTAAATAAATAATAATGTAGATAAAAAAATAAGTCAAAATATTAATCACATGGTAGAAAATGAAGATTTACATAAACAAATACGAATAGTGTTAAATAGTTATAGAAGAAAAATTATTTGCATAGATGAGGATTGTAAAATGTGTAGAAACGATAAATATAGTTTAAAAGATGACAACGTGTATACATATGCACTTAATACAGGAAATGTTGGAATATGTAAATGGAATATAGATACAGGTGAAATGGCTATTTCCGAAAAAATAACAGGATATAAATTTAATGCTATTAAAAGTATGAATGAATTTATTAATATTATAACTTATGAAAAAGACAAAATGATGGCAATACAAGATTTAGATGATTATATTAATGGATCGCTAGAATTTTATCAAAGTACATTTAGAATAAAGACTAAATGTGGGGATATTAAATGGGTTCTGCTTAAGGGGAAAATATTTAAAGATGAAACAGAAAGTTCTGGTGTACTAGGTGTATTAATATTTAATATTACAAATATGAAGTTCTATGAGAGATGGGATAGTCTTACTAATTTACCTAATAGGAGATTTTTTTTAATAAAACTCAATAATTCAATAAAAACGGCTAAAATTCATAATAAAAGCGGCGCACTTATATATATTGATATCAATAATTTGAAAATTATAAATCATAATTTTGGGCACCGCTTTGGTGATTGGATTTTAAAATCGTTTGCAAAATCAATTACTGTATTACTTGGTAAGCGGGGTGAATTATTCAGGTTAGAAGGGGACGAGTTTGCAATACTAGTTTACCAATTTAATGATATAAAAGAAATAGAGAAAATGTGTAATAAAATTCATAAATGTTTAAAAAAGTCTTTTAAAATAATGGGTAAAGAAATTTACATTAGTACAAGTTTAGGGGTAACTGTTTTTCCAGATGATAGTTCTGATCCAGATGAACTATTAAAGTTTTGTAATTTTACAATATATAGATCTAAGGGTAAAGGGAAAAATGAGTGTACCTTTTTTGATAAACAAAAGGCACAACCCTATTTTAGAAAAATTTTAATTGAAAGTGAACTGAAGAATTCAATTATTAATAACGAATTAGATATTTTTTATCAACCTCAAATTAATGCTTTAAATAATAAGATTATTGGTGTTGAAGCACTTTTAAGGTGGAATAATAATAAACTAGGTAATGTACCTCCTACTGAATTTATTCCTATAGCCGAAGATAATGGATACATTGTTCAAATTGGAAACTGGGTTCTAAATAAAGCCTTAGAGACTGCTTGTTCATGGAAAGAAAAGGGCTATAAATTTAACACGATATCTGTAAATGTATCTCCGATTCAATTAAAAAAAAGTGATTTTAAGAGCAATATATTAAACATATGTGCAAAGCACAATGTAGAACCTTCTTTGCTTGGAATAGAAATAACGGAAAGAACTTTAATTGAAATTGGAGAAGATAGGATTGAATTATTAAATGAGCTTATGGAAAGTGGTATAAGCATTGCAATAGACGATTTTGGAACAGGATATTCTTCTTTGAACTATTTAATTAATTTACCTATTAATACATTAAAAATAGACAAGTCATTTATTCCTAATATACATAATGATAAAAACAAAGCTGTAATTGGCAGTATAGTTAAATTATCAAAATATTTAAAATATAAAGTAATCACTGAAGGAGTGGAAACAAGAGAACAGTTAGATGAAATTGTTAGTTTAGGCTGTAATTTGATTCAAGGTTATTATTTTAGTAAACCGCTTAAAGAAAATAAAATTGAGGATTTATTAAAAAATCAAAGTAAATAGGAGGAATCAAGGTGAAATTTTTTCAAAATATTAAAGTAAGAACAAAATTGATACTATCTTTTACTATAATGGCTCTATTAATTGTTGCAGCTGGTGTTACAGGTACAACGTCATTAAAGAAAGTAAGTGTAAATTCTGAAGAGATGTACAGTAATAGATTGCAGAGTGTTTATATGCTTACAGACATGAAACAAAATTTAACAGAAATAAAAAGTGATATGCTGCAATTGGTTTATGTGAAAGATGCTTCAAAAAAAAGCGATTTAGAAAAGGATATCCAAATAAATAAGGACGAAGATAATAAATATATTGAGAATTATGAAAAGCTTACTAAAGATAACACAGAAAAACAAATGTGGGCTGAATTTAAAAGTTATTCTAGTAAGTATATAACTTTAAGGGAAAACACTATTAAGCTTATTGATGCAGGAAATTTTGATGAGGCAGCTAAACAATATGATCAGATAGGAACTACAAGAGATGCTATGTTTTCAAGTCTTAATAAGCTAATTAGTTTAAATAATGACAATGCAAAAATCAAAAATTCAAGTAACCATTCTGAATTTTTAAACAGCAATAAAATTATGACTATACTAATGATAGCTGGACTAATATTTGCGATAGGCTTAGTATTATTGCTAAATTCATGCATAGCAGGCCCTTTGGAATTAGCTGTAGAAAATATAAAAGTTATAGCCAAAGGAGATTTTACTACAGTTGTACCACTTGGACGTAAAGATGAAATAGGAGAACTTGCCGATGTAGTATATATGATGCAGAAAGATTTAACTGAGTTAATTAAAGGAATAATGGCAAATTCACAGGAGATTAGTGCATCTAGTGAAGAACTTTCTGCTACAGTAGAAGAGTTATCGGCAAAAGCAGAGGAGATAGATGGTGCAGTAAAGAATATAACATCTGGAATTCAGGAAAACAGTGCATCATCAGAAGAAATAACAGCCTCTATTGAAGAAGTGGATTCTAGTATTAATGAACTGTCTGGTAAAGCTGCAGAAGGAAGCAATAATGCAAACCAATCTAAAGAAAGAGCTGTTAAAGTTAAGAAAAAAGGTAAGGATGCAATAAAGGAAGTACGAAACTTATATGAAGAGAAGAAAAATCATATGCTGCAGGCAATTGAAGAGGGAAAAGTAGTAGATGATATAAAGATTATGGCGGACACTATTGCAGATATATCAGAGCAGACAAACTTACTTGCCCTAAATGCGGCTATAGAGGCGGCTAGGGCTGGGGAACAAGGCAAAGGATTTGCAGTAGTTGCAGAAAGGGTAAGACAACTTGCAGAACAATCTTCACAAGCGGTAACAGGTATTCAAGATACCATTGTAAAGGTTCAGAATGCATTTAAAAATCTATCTGAAAATGGTAATGATGTATTAAAATTTATAAATGAAGATGTAGATCCACAATTCCAGGATTTTGGAAACATGGGAAGTCAATATTATGATGATTCTGATTTTGTTAGCAGAATGTCTGAGGAAATTGCAGCTATGTCTGAAGAACTTACAGCCACAGTGAGTCAAGTAAGCAATGCAGTGCAGGATGTGGCAGAAAATGCGCAGGATTCTAGTGAACATTCAGAAGCAATAAAGGCAAGCATTGATGAAACGGCAAAAGCAATAGTAGAGGTATCCAAAACTGCACAAAGTCAAGCGGAACTTGCTCAAAAACTTAATGAAATGGTTCAAAAATTTAAGATATGAAGTGATTTTGAGTCAGATAAATATTCCAAAAAAACATTTGACAATCTCAAAGAAAAATAATATACTTTATAGCATAAACTGTGATGGAGAAAGAAATATTTAATCTATTAACTTAAGAGAGCTAATGTTTGGTGTAAGTTGGTGTTAATGAAAATATGCAAATCACTCCGGAGTTTCCAAGTAGAAAGGCTTTTGCCAAGTAAACGAGGACGTATACCAACGATATATGGTTAGGGTTTATTTTAAATAAAGTTTCTATTTAAAATTGACTTGAATTGAGAGGCAATTGGTATATCTAATTGCAAATAAGGTGGTACCACGGAAATATATCTTTCGTCCTTATGAACATAGTAAAATGTGTTTATAAGGATGAGAGATTTTTTTTATTCATTAAAATATGTGTAATAGGAAAGGAGGATAATTTAATATTAGAATATTAAAAAAATTGGGGCAAATTACAATATAGAAATATGATTATACAGGAGTAAAAGAAGGGGGCTTTATCTTATGAATATTAAAGGTAGTGTTACTAAAAGAAAATATTTAAATGTTATTTTGCCATTGTTTATAGCATCTATGCTGGCGTATATTGACAGACTCAATATATCCTATGCTGCTTTGACGATGAATAAAGATCTGGGATTTACTGCACAGGTTTTTGGAATGGGAGCAGGAATCTTATTTTTCGGGTACGTAGTGTTTGAGGTACCTGGAACTGTATTTGCAGAGAAGCGAAGTCCAAGTAAATGGGTTGTTAGAATTATGCTTACTTGGGGCATAGTTACTGCTCTTATGGGTTTTGTGCATACGGAACTTCAATTTTATATTGTTCGTTTTTTAGTAGGAGCCGCAGAGGCAAGTTTTTATCCAGTTTGTTACTCAGCTATTGTTCCTCGTTGGTTTAATGCAAAGGAAAGACCTAAGGCACTTTCAATACTTTTAACTTCAATGCTGGTTTCAAGTATTATTGGTTCTCCTTTAGCAGGCATAATATTAGGTATTGCAGCTTTTGGATTTAAAGGTTGGCAGATGTTGTTTATTTTAGAAGGAACTATGGCTTTTATTTATGGAATCATTCTTATTTTTTGGCTCAAGGATTCTCCTGAAGATGTCAGTTGGTTAACTCCAGAAGAAAAGAAGACAATAAGAGCAGAATACGAAAGAGAAATTGCTGTAAAAAATTCAATAAAGAAATATACATTATGGGAAGCCTTAAAAGATAAGACAGTTCTCAAATTATGTTTTATATATTTTATGTGGGTTACAGGATTTTGGGGATTTGGATTTTGGCTGCCAACAGTACTCAAATCAGTATCAGGGTTGAGTAATTCTAGTGTCAGCTGGCTAATTATAATACCAATGACAGCAGCACTTATTGGGTTCATAATTAATGGTAATTCTACCTCAAAAACAGGAGAAAGAAGATGGCATATAGCTATTCCACTTTTTATTGGTGCTGTAGGTATGGCATTAGGAGCTTTGACTTCTAATCCTGTATTAAGCTTTATATGTACCTGTGTTACTGCCATTGGTGTATATGTAGGAATGGGAGTATGGTGGGCAGTACCTACATCGTTTTTATCTGGTCCTGCAGCGGCTGGTGCTACTGGACTAATTAACTCCATAGGAAATTTAGGAGGATTTACTGGACCTTATTTTGTTGGATTTATAAAAACTAGTACAGGTTCTTATACAGCGGCATATATGTGTTTGGCCATATCACTTGTAATTGCAGGTGTTACCATGCTTACACTTAAGAAAAAGGTTCCAGCTGATATGCTAGAGCAGGGCAATGCTAAGCAAAACAAAATTGAACTAGGATAAGCTATATAAAAATCACTATCATTTATAATGAACTGATTCTTGTCAAATAGATAGGGATCAGTTCAAATTATATGATAGTGCTTTTGATTTTAAATATGAAAACATGTTGACATCATATGATTACAAATGTAATTAGAGCAGCATATAAACTTTATTGTCAATTTGTAGTATTTATTTTATAATGTTAGCATATATGAAGATGTTTATGGACAAATTAAATCAATGACATTGGAAGGGCAACTTATTGTAGGAGGCACAAAATGGCAAGAATAAGTAGAATACTTCTAATTTTAATGTTAGTATTGGCATTAGCAGGTTGTGAACAAGGTACTCAATCATCTAGCAATCAAGATAAAGCTAACAATGATAAGAAGATTGCATCAAAACAAAATAATAAAGAAGGAGCAAAGAAACAGAAAGTTAAGTTTAAAACTGGTAATTATACTGGAGATATAATAAATGGCAAGAGGCAAGGGGAGGGTCAGTTTGTTTGGAATAATGGAAATACGTATAAAGGTCAATGGAAGGACGACAAAATTTATGGACAAGGTGAAATTACATATGCTTCTAAGGATTATTATGAAGGTGATTTTGTAAATAATAAAAAACAAGGCCAAGGCAGCTTTAAATGGAGCAATGGAGATAGTTATACTGGAAAATTGGAAAATGATAAAATGAGTGGTAATGGAACTTATACATTTAAAAATGGTGACACTTATACAGGAGAATGGAAAAATAATAATATAGATGGCAAAGGCAAATATACATATAAAAATGGGAATGTTAAAGAAGGAATTTGGGAAAATGGGAAATTTATAAGATCTGATGAGTCAAATACACTTTCCAAAGGCAAATCAGATGTATTAGCAAATTCGAAAAATACAGTTTCTCAAAGTAATACTGCAGAGCAAAATAAAATACAAGAAGTTCCTAAAATAGAAACAGCAGATGATGTGCCTCAAATTCCGCAAGTTGAAATTTTGACACCAATACCTTGCTAGATAGAAAGATGTGCAGTGATTTGAGTGTGTGTTTAAATAGTATTTCTAATGATTTTTATCATAGTTAAGTAACATCCATAGGTCTGTGTAAAATAGAATAGACGGGATAAAATAAAAATTACTATAGGATTAAGTTCCTGTAGTAATTTTTATTCTATCTGGTGAAAAATGTTAGTGTAGAAGTTTAATAAATCTGATATACTTATAAAAAATGTATTACTTTGATATAAAAATAAATGTAAAAACATACATACTTTTTAATGCAACAGCAGAATGTAAATGACTGTAAAGGAAAGGGGGCATGATTGAAATAAAACATAAAGTTTTTATTATAGTGTTTATTGCAATAGTAACTTGTTTATTGGGTAATAATTTCGGAAAAGCAGTGTTTGCTGATAACAAGGAAAGTGTGAATTCTAATAAAGAAACTATTTACAAGGTGCTAGGTAATGATGAAAAAAAAGCAGACAGAACAATAATAATAGGTGATGATAAAGATTATCCCCCATATAGCTTTATAGATCAAAATGGTAATCCAACTGGTTTTGATGTAGAACTTGCTAAGGCTGCAGCAGAGGCTATGGGGTTTAAGGTAAAGATTAAACTAAGTGTCTGGAGTGAAGCTATGGATGAACTTGAAAACGGTAAAATAGATGTCATAGCAGGTATGTTCTATTCTAAAGATAGGGAAAAATTTTATTCATTTACAACAAAAACTGCAATAACTGGTGCTGATGTATTTACAAGAAAAGGAGAAAGTATAAAGAACATAAACCAGTTAAGAGGAAAGACAGTAGTAGTTGAATCAGATGAGATATCAGGAGAATATCTAAAAAAACAGAATCTTGGCATTAATTTTGTTAAAGTTCATTCATCTGAGGAGGCACTTAAACTTATATCTATGAACAAATATGATTATGCAGTAGTTTCAACTATAATAGGTCATTATTTTATGAAAAAAGATAAGATTTCAAACATAAAGGGTAATGGATTAGTTATTAATCCTGATGATTACTGTATTGCTGTAAAAAAAGGAAATGAAGACTTATTATTTGCTCTTAATGGAGGTCTGCAAATACTTAAGGCTACAGGAAAATATGATGAGATATATAATAAATGGCTTGGGGTTTATGAAGAAAAAACTTTCTATCAGACAGTAATAGAGTATAGAAGTTTAATAATGGCATCAGTGGCAAGTATACTTCTATTATTATTATGGAATAGAACTCTTAAAAAAAGGGTTGTTGTACGTACAAAGGAATTATTAGAAGCAAATGATGCTTTGAATAAGAGTAAACAGGAGTTACTGGTATCAAATGAAGAAATAGAGGCTTCTTATAATGAATTAGCTGCAATAGAAGAAGAACTTCGAAGCCAATATTATAGACTAATGAAAAGTGAAGAAAATTTAAAGAAAAGTGAAGAACGAAATAGAGCAATAGTAACTGCTATTCCAGACATTATCTTTGTTGTAGATGGAAATGCTGTTTTCAAAGACTGTCAAATAAAAGATGCTTCTGTGCTAATAATGCCTGAAAATGAGTTCATAGGAAAAACTCTTTGGAATGTACTTCCATCTAAAATAGCTGAAACTGGTTTTGAGAAAATTAAGGCTGCTCTTAAAAATAATTCTTTGGAAAGTTTTCAATACGAAATTGATACACCAGTAGGTAAGAAATATTATGAACTTCGGATAGTTAAATGTAGGGAAAATGAGGTTATTGTAATAAGCAGAGATATTACAGATGAAAGAAAAAATCAAAAGAAAATTGAATTCTTAAGCTATAACGATCAACTTACAGGACTATACAATAGGAGGTTTTTTGAAGAAGAGATTGAAAGATTAAATAGCAAAGAAAATCTTCCTCTTACTATTGTTATGGCTGATGTTAATGGATTAAAGTTAATAAATGATTCTTTTGGACATGCTGCTGGTGATGAATTGCTGAAAAAGGTTTCAGCAGTAATGCTCAATGTCTGCAGTGATAAAGGTATAATATCACGTATAGGAGGAGATGAGTTTGTAATACTGCTTCCGAAAACAAATGAACTTGAAGCAGGCAAAATACTTAAGCGTATTTCTGAATTGGCTTCAAAAGAGAAAGTAGAGTCAATAAACCTTTCAATTTCTTTTGGATTTGATACAAAGCATTATGATGATGAAAATGTATTTGAAGTACTGAAAAAAGCAGAAGATTTCATGTATAAAAAGAAGCTTTTTGAGAGCCCAAGTATGAGAGGAAAAACAATTGGTGCCATTATAAATACACTACATGAAAAAAATAAAAGAGAGGAACAACATTCTCATAGGGTATCTGAATATTGTAATCTTTTAGGAAAGGCTATGAATTTACCGGAGGGTGAAATACAAGAACTAAAGACTGTAGGGTTTTTACACGATATAGGAAAGGTTGCCATAGATGAAAATATTTTAAATAAGCCAGGTAAGCTTATCGATGAAGAGTGGGAAAAAATTAAACGTCATCCAGAAATAGGCTATCGAATTTTAAGTTCTGTTAATGATATGGCGGAGATGTCAGAGTATGTTTTAGCACATCATGAAAGATGGGATGGAAAGGGCTATCCTAAAGGACTTAAAGGAGAGGAAATTCCATTAAAATCAAGAATAATTGCAATAGCCGATGCTTTTGATGCTATGACAAGTGAGAGGGCTTATAGAAGTGCTTTATCAAAAGAGATAGCTGTAGAAGAGCTTATTAAGAATGCAGGTATTCAATTTGACCCAGAACTTGTAAAGATATTTGTTGAAAAGGTAGTATAACTCACTTTTTATTGTCAATCACACTTGGAGATCCAGAGACTTTAATCTTAGCCTCCTCCTTTTTTAAGGTTTCTTCAATATGCTGTATCTCTTCAATTTGTTGTTTATATATGGATACATCTTCTAAGATAACTTTATGTTTTACAAATTCTACCTGTTCTTCGCTCAAAGGGATACGTATAAATTCAGTAGAACTATCTTTATGTTGTACATCAGCTGGGCTAAAGGTCTCTTTCTCAATTATAAGTTCTTCGTGTACAACAGGTATAGTAAAATTTTTTCCTTCTGTGAAAGTTTCTTTATGAATTTTTACATTTCCTGTTTGTATCCACTTTTTTGCTATATCAAGCTGTTCTTTTTTAATTTGAAGAGTTGTACTATTGATATTATTACTTGTCTTTGCCATAAATTTTGTCCTCCAATTGTTTAGAAAGACACCTCACGAATTGTGTACAATTTGTGAGGTGTCTCAAATTTAACTAGCTCTGGTTACTTGTACTGTCAACTACATTAGGATCACCAATTTTATTTACTTTAGCTTCTTCTCGTTTAAGAGTTTCATCTATATGCTCTGTATTTTCTATGGCACGCTTATGAGCTGAAACTTCTCCTGATACCACTGTGTGTTTATTTACATCAACTTTTTCTTCACTGACAGGAATTTTAATACTTTCCTCATCAGTTATAGGAGAATCAGAGGCTTCATTGTCTAGGTTTCTTCTTTCAATTACGACTTCTTCACGTGTTACAGGGACATCTACACTTTTTTTCTCTTCAATGATTTCTTTGCTAAGCTCTACTTCACCTTTTTGAACTTTATTTTTAGTAATGTCAAGTTCTTCCTTACGGAGACGAAGTTTTGCTTCATCCTCATCAGTATCTCTTTTATTATCATCATTGTTTCCCAAAAGTCCATTTAATATACTCATATATAGACACCTCCTTAAATAATGACCATTTATATATTGCCCTTTGTGAAGTATATTATCCTGTTTCAATATTGGAAATATGCTAAAGAAAAGGTTCGAGAGTAATTAAAAGTGACATAAATTTTTTATTAAGACTTATGTACAAAATATTTAGATGAGCTTCATTATTGTAAAAGTATGTCTGCATATAAGTTGATTTTTAATTTATAAAGTTTATATAATAGTATTGTTACTATTTATATACAATATACGAAGGAAGTGAAAAGAGTAAATAAACAGTAGTTAAAAATTTATAATTTCTACTAAATAGAGTGGCTAAATTTAAAAATGTAAATTTATAGCAAAATTAAGAATTGAGGAATGTATATGAAGAAATTTTATCGTGGAATGATGTACTGTATCGGACTTGTGATACTTGCATTAGGAATTATTTTAAATACAAAAACGGGACTGGGAGTATCACCGATAATTTCAATACCCTATTCTATCTCAAAAATTTGGAATATAAACTTGGGAAATGCAACTATGTGTATTTACATACTGTGTGTAGCTGGACAAGCAGCATTGCGTGGAAAGGAATTTCGTCCATTTGACTTACTACAGGTTCCCATGAGTATTGTATTTAGCCGTATAATTAATATTTTTAATGATATGATAGTCATAAATTGTGATAACTTAATAATGAATTTGCTTTTGCTTGCAGCAGCAATTATTCTAACTGGAATTGGAGCATATATTACAGTCCAAATGAAGATTGTTCCAAATGCTGCAGATGGTTTTACACAGGCACTAGCAGAGCGAACTAAGAAAGGACTTGGACTGGCAAAAAATATAACAGATATATCAAGTGTTATGATCACTGTAATTATTGGTTTGATGTGTGCTGGAAAAATTGTTGGAATTGGAATTGGAACTTTAGTGGCAGTTATTGGTGTTGGACGAGCTATTGCCTTAACTAATATGCTATTTGGAAAGAAAATGATTGCACTTGTAGAGTAATATAAACAGAGTTCTTGGCGTCAGATGGAGTCAAAACTCCATCTGATGTTTAGAAATCGTTATCCAGGGACGTAGCTGCTCTTTACTCACACTTAGAGAAAAGCAGATATCCCAAATCTTTGATTTGGTGATAGTCGCTTTAGCTGTGTGCGTGGGAGTATTAGAGCAGCTAGTCATCGGATAAATTGAAATTTTAGGGAGTAAAGTACTAATTATTTGAGAATGAGAAGATGTACTTTATTCTTTTTTTACTAAAAAATATATTGACATGTACCTTAGGGATACCATTAATATAAAAAGTAAGATTTATTGATATTGGTGGGAGGAAATATGTATGAATATAAAAGCTGCAGCAGAGAAGACTGGACTTACTAAGAAGGCTATTAAATACTACGAAAGTGAAGGGTTGATTAATCCTTTAAAAAATGTTGAAAACAATTATAGGGAATATTCAGATGAGGATATTATTAGATTAAATTTAATAGGAGCACTTAGAAGTTTAGATATACCAATAAAAGGTATAAAGGATGTAATTGCAGGTAAAAAAGGACTGCAGGAAGCTTTAATGGACGCTTTAGAAAAAATAGATGAGAACATAAGTTATCTAGAAAAAAGTAAGTTGATCATATCAAGTCTTATGGAAAAGAATCCAGATGATTATAAGTATTCAGGAGAACAAATTAAAAAGCTGCGGGAAACGCTGGAACTGTCTAGAGATAATAAAAAAGAACTTATATCAAATAGTTTGCTTAGAATATTTCCAGGAAACTTTGGAAAAATGTTTGCCGTTATGTATGAGCCATTTTTAGAAGTTAAAATTGATAATGATGAAAAGAAGAAAGTATGGTTAAAGCTTGTGGAATTTTTAGATTCTGCTGAGGAAGTAGATGAAAGTGACTATCCAATAGAAGAATTAAAAGATTTAGATGATGATAAATTAGATGAATTTAGAACAACGATAGGTAATCAAGTTAAAAAGCTATTGAACTATGATGATAGTATTAAAAATACTACAGTAAATAATCAAATTGAATTTGTAAAATCTTTAAAGGAGGATGAGGAAGCAAAGTGCAGCTTTATTAGATGTATTGAACTTACAAAAAAGTATTGTAAGATAATTAAGCCTATTCAAGGAGAGTTTGAAAAATATCTAGCTGTGCTTAATGAGAACTATAAAAAGTATAGAGAAAATGACACTAAGATGCTGCTTGATATTGAGAATGGAGTAAAAGGCAATTTAGGATTTGGTATAAACGATTTAGTAAAGAGTTTTAATGAAGAAAAATAGAAGATGAATGAGTTAAAAAATGTTTTATTTTAACTGATAAATTATAGTTTCTTGGAATTATTTACACTAAGTGAGCTGCAATAGCCAGCTCCCCATTTGCTAATTATTTCTAAAATAGGTACAACTGTATTACCTTTTTCAGTTAAAGAATACTCTACTTTAGGAGGAATTTGAGTGTATATGTGACGATTTATCAAGCCATCAGATTCAAGTTCACGTAATTGCTGAGTTAATATTTTTTGAGTTATATTATCAAGAGAGCGTTTTAGTTCTCCAAAACGTAAAACCTTATCTTTTAAATGCCACAGAATCAAAGGTTTCCATTTACCACCGATAACGCTTAGTGCTAGTGATATAGAGCATTTATATGGTATTCCATTATGAATCATTATACAATTATTATCATCCATTTTTTATCCTTCTCCCATAAAAGTAGTATCCAAAAGGGTACTACAGCACATTTATGTGCCTACTTAACATTAAAAAATATAATACTATAATTATAGCATAAGTCAAATTTGACGATGTAATTTTGTTAACAAAAAATAAATGCTTTAGAGGAGAATTTAGTATGTTAAGTATGGAGGAAATTTTAAAAAAAGAGGTAGTTTATAAGATAGACAACATGGAGAATGTTAATATATTAAAAAACCTAGTATATAAAACAAATGGTAAGAAAGAATTCTTAATGGATATGTATACTCCTTTTAGTAATGAGAAGGAGGAAAAATTACCTGTTGTAATATTAGTACATGGGGAAGCGAAATTTGTAAATTTTAAAGATGTGGGACAATATACTTCAATGGGAAAGTTAATAGCAGCTTCTGGTTTAAATGCAGTAACTTTTAATCATAAAGTTTTGTCAGAAGGATTTAGCATTAAAGAAATTAATAGTGATATAGATATCCTTATCAAATACTTGGTAGAAAATAATGAAAAATTAAATATAGACAAGGATAAAATTGCTATCTGGTGTTTTTCAGGGGGTGTTCCTTTTGGATTATATGCAGGTATGCACAGGTATTCTAATTATGTTAAATGTATTATTGCATACTATGGCTTGACCGATTTTAAACATGCAGGACAATTACTTGGAATTAATATATCAGATGAAGATGAAGAAGTAGAAAAATATTCACCAATATATCTTATAGATGAAAACTCAAAGAAAATTCCACCATTATTTATTGCAAGAGCAGGACTTGATAATCCAATACTTAATGAATCACTTGATAAGTTTATTACAAAAGCGTTGGTAAACAATTTAACTGTTGATATCTATAATCATCCTACAGGAGGACATGCATTTGATTTATTTAATGATAATGATAGAACATGTGAAATAATATCTAAGTCATTAGATTTTTTAAGAAAGTATTTGATTGTATGAAATAGCCTAGTTTATAGTAATATATGAGCATTGACAGAGAAAAAGCATAATGATATATTAATGGTAAAGTTATATAAAATATCCTTCGGGGTTGGGTGAAATTCCCTATCGGCGGTACAGCCCGCAAGCCATATGGCAGATTCGGTTAGATTCCGAAGCCGACAGTATAGTCTGGATGAAAGAAGGTGGATAAACAAGATGTATATGTTTATTATGTTTACAATCCCCTAGGAGAACCTAGGGGATTATTTTATTTTACTTAAAATTACATATGGATAGTATGATAAAGAAAAGAGGCGAACTTTAGTGGGAGATTGCAATTTCTATGTACCTCTCGCTAAATATATAAAATGGAACATTATTATCTTGCTTTTGATGCAGGAACTCAAAGCGTAAAGGTTGCTGTATATGATAAAAATATGAAATGTGTAGCAAAATCGTCAAATAGGACAACTTTGAAATATCCTCATCCAGGATGGGTTGATATGGATGCAGATGAATATCTTTTACTTACAAGACTTGGCATGAAACAGTGCATAGAACAGTTAAAAAAACAAGAAATTGATCCTAACTTAATTAAAGTAATTATGGGGGATGGAATTATTTGTGGAATTGTAGGTATAGATGAAAGTGGAAAGGCAATTACACCTTACATAAACTATCTGGATTCAAGAACACAGAGTGATGTTGAAGTCCTTAAGAAATTGAATCTTGATATTTGGGGAAAGGAAACCGGAAATGCTGATCCAAGCTGTATGTTTCCAGCACTGCATGCAAGATGGATCTTAGCAAATAATAAAGAATTTCAAAAAAGAGGCAAAAAGTTTGTCCATAATGCTCCCTATATTTTGATGAATCTTGCAGGTTTAGAGAGTGAGGATGCTTTTGTTGATTGGGGAACTATGTCAGGATGGGGCCTTGGATATCGTGTGTATGAAAAGGAATGGTCAGATAAGCAGCTTGATATATTAGGAATAGCTAAAAGCTATATGCCTAAGATTGTAAAGCCCTGGAATATTATTGGTACGTTATCGGAAAGTGCAGCAAAGGAAACGGGATGTCCTCATGGCATACCAATTTGTGCTGGTGCAGGTGATACAATGCAGTCCATGCTGGGAAGTGGAATTCTTGAAGCAAATAAGGCTGTAGATGTTGCAGGAACTTGTGCCATGTTCTGTGTCTCTACAAATGGGATTATTCCAGAGCTTAGTAAAAGAGGAAGTGAATTGATTTTTAACAGCGGCACTTTAGAAAATACATATTTTTACTGGGGATTTGTTAGAACTGGAGGTCTGGCACTGCGTTGGTTTAAGGATAACATTTGTCAAAAATCTGATGATGATAGCTATTATAAACTGCTTAGCAGAGGAGCGGAAAAGGTTGTACCGGGATGCAATGGTGTGATTTTCTTACCATATTTAACTGGTGGATATGGTCAATTTTCAAAGATAAAAGGTTGTTTTTTGAACATGACCTTGGATACAGATCAATTTGCTTTATGGAGGTCTGTTTTGGAGGCTATTGCTTATGATTATATGGAAATTACAAATGATTATAGAAATGCTGGTATCAAAATAGACAGAATTACTATTACTGAGGGTGGAAGTAAAGATGATTTGTGGAATCAAATTAAAGCAGACATTATGCAAAGTGAAACAATTACACTAGAAGTGTCAGGAGGTGCTGTACTTACAGATTGTATTATTGGTGCATATGCAGAAGGTGATATAGAGGACTTAAAAGAGGCACTTGTCAACAATATAAAAATTATCAATAAATATAGTCCAAATGCCAACAATTCAAATGTATATAAGGAGCAGTATGTACTTAGAAAAAGTGTATTAAGTGGTGTGGATAGTAACATAAAGTGATAAAAGTGGTTAGCAGTTAGTTGCTAACTCATTTTTCATAATGAGCTGACTGATACTAGTAGGTCGGAGATTTGACTAATACTAATTGAGAGGTAATACTTATTTTCAGCAAACTATGTCAGGTGTGTCACTATATGAATTATTGGGTATATAGAAGCATAATGAGGTATTGCTATAATATTGTATGGTAAACACCGAATATTGCTAGTTGTTTATATCTGCATATATGATAAGATATCACTTGTCGCTTCAAGAGGCGGCCAGTACAACCAAGGATAGTTGTTAATATAAATGTATATAATGACGCGGGGTGGAGCAGTTGGTAGCTCGTTGGGCTCATAACCCAAAGGTCGTAGGTTCAAGTCCTGCTCCCGCAACCAAGAGTATTATAGTAATTCAGTTTGCATAGTACTATATAAAAGTTATTAATTATATTACTAAAAGATATATAATGTAATGAACAACCTGGAAATAAATTACTAATTGACATGATAAAATAGATGTGATAAGATATAATTCCTGTCGCAACTGAACGATAACTTAGAAAGTTTAATTCATAGTAAATTACTAGTTGACAGGTTGAAACAAAGATGATATACTATAAAAGTTGTCGAAGTGAGGCAGCAAAATGATCCTTGAAAATTAAACAGAGGAAGATATAAGTACAACTTATTTAGAATAAACCAGCAATTCTTTTGAGCTGCGAGAGCAGCTAAAAAAGTAATTTCGTAAGAATAATGTATTATATTTTGCTAACAAGCTGAAATGTAATATATTAAAATCAATAATAACGAGTAGTTCAAGGAAAGCCTTGAGTGAGGAGCGGAGTTTACTTAAGTAAATGAGCACCACAGCGAAAGGTTTGACGCAGAAATGCGAAGTTAGTATTGATTTTCAACAGAGCCATATAAACTTTTAAATTAAGAGTTTGATCCTGGCTCAGGACGAACGCTGGCGGCGTGCTTAACACATGCAAGTCGAGCGATGAAGCTCCTTCGGGAGTGGATTAGCGGCGGACGGGTGAGTAACACGTGGGTAACCTACCTCAAAGAGGGGGATAGCCTCCCGAAAGGGAGATTAATACCGCATAATAATCAGTTTTCACATGGAGACTGATTTAAAGGAGTAATCCGCTTTGAGATGGACCCGCGGCGCATTAGCTAGTTGGTAGGGTAACGGCCTACCAAGGCGACGATGCGTAGCCGACCTGAGAGGGTGATCGGCCACATTGGAACTGAGAGACGGTCCAGACTCCTACGGGAGGCAGCAGTGGGGAATATTGCACAATGGGCGAAAGCCTGATGCAGCAACGCCGCGTGAGTGAAGAAGGTTTTCGGATTGTAAAGCTCTGTCTTTGGGGACGATAATGACGGTACCCAAGGAGGAAGCCACGGCTAACTACGTGCCAGCAGCCGCGGTAATACGTAGGTGGCGAGCGTTGTCCGGAATTACTGGGCGTAAAGAGTGCGTAGGCGGATATTTAAGTGAGATGTGAAATACCCGGGCTTAACCCGGGCACTGCATTTCAAACTGGATATCTAGAGTGCGGGAGAGGAGAATGGAATTCCTAGTGTAGCGGTGAAATGCGTAGAGATTAGGAAGAACACCAGTGGCGAAGGCGATTCTCTGGACCGTAACTGACGCTGAGGCACGAAAGCGTGGGTAGCAAACAGGATTAGATACCCTGGTAGTCCACGCCGTAAACGATGAGTACTAGGTGTAGGAGGTATCGACCCCTTCTGTGCCGCAGTAAACACAATAAGTACTCCGCCTGGGAAGTACGATCGCAAGATTAAAACTCAAAGGAATTGACGGGGGCCCGCACAAGCAGCGGAGCATGTGGTTTAATTCGAAGCAACGCGAAGAACCTTACCTGGACTTGACATACCCTGAATATCTTAGAGATAAGAGAAGCCCTTCGGGGCAGGGATACAGGTGGTGCATGGTTGTCGTCAGCTCGTGTCGTGAGATGTTAGGTTAAGTCCTGCAACGAGCGCAACCCCTGTTGTTAGTTGCTAACATTTAGTTGAGCACTCTAGCAAGACTGCCGCGGTTAACGCGGAGGAAGGTGGGGATGACGTCAAATCATCATGCCCCTTATGTCCAGGGCAACACACGTGCTACAATGGGCAGTACAGAGAGAAGCAAGACCGCAAGGTGGAGCAAACCTCAAAAACTGCCCCCAGTTCGGATTGCAGGCTGAAACTCGCCTACATGAAGTTGGAGTTGCTAGTAATCGCGAATCAGAATGTCGCGGTGAATACGTTCCCGGGCCTTGTACACACCGCCCGTCACACCATGAGAGCTGGCAACACCCGAAGTCCGTAGTCTAACTTAGGAGGACGCGGCCGAAGGTGGGGTTAGTAATTGGGGTGAAGTCGTAACAAGGTAGCCGTAGGAGAACCTGCGGCTGGATCACCTCCTTTCTAGGGAGTCGAAAGATAGAGTATAATCTATCTTATAAATTGATGGTTTAAGTAAGTTAGAAAGTCTACTCTGTTTAATTTCCAGGGATTATTTACATGTTGACCAAAATTGATCGACATGATATTATATGTATCCCAGGTGAGTTAAACATTATTGTTTAACCACTGAAAAAATTTGTCCTTTGAAAATTGCACAGTAAATAAGAAATAAAGTAAAGCAAAGGTTATAATATAACCTTTGTAGTAGATGTATATTATTTTAAAGATTTAAGATAATATATGGAACTAAGAAAATTGGCAGTAACGAGTACAGCAAGGAAAAGACCGAATGAGGAGCGGAGTTTACTTATGTAAATGAGCACCGGAATGAGGTATTTGACGAAGCTGGACGAAGTTAATGACGATTTTCGACAATAAAGGTCAAGCTACAAAGGGCGCATGGAGGATGCCTTGGCACCAGGAGCCTAAGAAGGACGCGATAAGCTGCGAAAAGCTCTGGGTAGGCGCAAATAGCCAGAGAACCAGAGATATCCGAATGGGGAAACCCACCTAGACAACGCTAGGTACTGCAAACTGAATACATAGGTTTGTAGAGGCAAACCCGGGGAACTGAAACATCTAAGTACCCGGAGGAAGAGAAAGAAACATCGATTTCCTAAGTAGCGGCGAGCGAAAGGGAAAGAGCCCAAACCAGGAACTTGTTCCTGGGGTTGCGGATAGGTCATAAAAACTGTGAAGTGTTAATTGAAGAGAGCTGGAAGGCTCCGCCGGAGAAGGTAAAAGCCCTGTAAATGAAAACAAAGAGCAGTCAGATCTAATCCAGAGTACCACGAGACACGAGAAACCTTGTGGGAAACAGGGAGGACCACCTCCCAAGGCTAAATACTACCTGGTGACCGATAGAGAAGGAGTACCGTGAGGGAAAGGTGAAAAGAACCCCGGGAGGGGAGTGAAATAGAACCTGAAACCGTGTGTCCACAAACAGTCGAAGTACGTAAAGTACGACGGCGTGCTTTTTGTAGAACGAGCCAGCGAGTTACGATATGCAGCAAGGTTAAGTACTTAAGGTACGGAGCCGGAGGGAAACCGAGTCTGAAAAGGGCGAAAAGTTGTATGTTGTAGACCCGAAACCGAGTGACCTATCCATGGCCAGGTTGAAGCGGAAGTAAAATTCCGTGGAGGACCGAACCACGTTGGTGTTGAAAAACCATGGGATGAGCTGTGGATAGCGGAGAAATTCCAATCGAACTCGGAGATAGCTGGTTCTCCTCGAAATAGCTTTAGGGCTAGCGTCGGAAATGAGTAATGGAGGTAGAGCACTGAATGGGGTAGGGGCTGACAACAGTTACTGAACCTTATCAAACTCCGAATGCCATATACTTGAATTCCGGCAGTCAGACTGCGAATGATAAGATCCGTGGTCAAAAGGGAAACAGCCCAGACCACCAGCTAAGGTCCCAAAGTGTAAGTTAAGTGGGAAAGGATGTGTGATTTCTAAGACAACTAGGATGTTGGCTCAGAAGCAGCCACTCATTTAAAGAGTGCGTAATAGCTCACTAGTCAAGAGATCATGCGCCGAAAATGTCCGGGGCTAAAACTTACCACCGAAGCTGTGGACTCGAAAGAGTGGTAGAGGAGCATCCTGTATGAGTAGAAGTCGTACCGGAAGGAACGGTGGATTGTACAGGAGAGAGAATGCTGGCATAAGTAGCGAGAAATAAGTGAGAATCTTATTGGTCGAAAACCTAAGGTTTCCTGGGGAAGGTTCGTCCGCCCAGGGTAAGTCGGGACCTAAGCCGAGGCCGAAAGGCGTAGGTGATGGACAATCGGTTGAAATTCCGATACCGCATAAAAGCGTTTGACAAAAGGGATGACGCAGGAGGATAAGGTGTGCATACAAATGGATGTATGTCTAAGCATCGAGTCAGGTATACCAGGAAAATCCGGTATATCAATGATGAGGTGTTATGGGGAACCCGCAAGGGGAAGTACCTGATTTCACGCTGCCGAGAAAAGTCTCTATGGAGTTTTTATGTGCCCGTACCGCAAACCGACACAGGTAGGTGAGGAGAGAATCCTAAGACCATCGGAAGAATTGTTGTTAAGGAACTAGGCAAATTAACCCCGTAACTTAGGGAGAAGGGGAGCCACGCAAGTGGCCGCAGAGAAAAGGCTCAAGCAACTGTTTATCAAAAACACAGGTTTCTGCTAAAGCGAAAGCTGAAGTATAGGAGCTGACGCCTGCCCGGTGCTGGAAGGTTAAGGGGAAGACTTAGCGCAAGCGAAGGTCAGAACTTAAGCCCCAGTAAACGGCGGCCGTAACTATAACGGTCCTAAGGTAGCGAAATTCCTTGTCGGGTAAGTTCCGACCCGCACGAATGGCGTAATGATTTGAGCACTGTCTCGACAACAAATCCGGCGAAATTGAAGTGCAAGTGAAGATGCTTGCTACCCGCGATTGGACGGAAAGACCCCGTAGAGCTTTACTGCAGTTTAGCACTGAATTTCGGTATTGTCTGTACAGGATAGGTGGGAGACTAGGAAGTAGTGGCGCCAGCCATTACCGAGTCGATGTTGGGATACCACCCTGATAGTACTGGAATTCTAACCGGGCTCCATGAAACTGGAGACGGGACAATGTTAGGCGGGCAGTTTGACTGGGGCGGTCGCCTCCTAAAAAGTAACGGAGGCGTACAAAGGTTCCCTCAGAAGGGTTAGAAATTCTTCGAAGAGTGCAAAGGCAGAAGGGAGCTTGACTGCGACACAAACAGGTGGAGCAGGGACGAAAGTCGGGCTTAGTGATCCGGTGGTACCTCGTGGGAGGGCCATCGCTCAACGGATAAAAGCTACCTCGGGGATAACAGGCTGATCTCCCCCAAGAGTTCACATCGACGGGGAGGTTTGGCACCTCGATGTCGGCTCGTCGCATCCTGGGGCTGAAGTAGGTCCCAAGGGTTGGGCTGTTCGCCCATTAAAGCGGCACGCGAGCTGGGTTCAGAACGTCGTGAGACAGTTCGGTCCCTATCCGTCGCGGGCGCAGGAAATTTGAGAGGAGCTGTCCTTAGTACGAGAGGACCGGGATGGACCGACCGCTGGTGAACCAGTTGTTCCGCCAGGAGCATAGCTGGGTAGCCAAGTTGGGAAGGGATAAACGCTGAAAGCATCTAAGTGTGAAGCCCACCTCAAGATAAGATTTCCCATAGCGTAAGCTAGTAAGACCCCTCGAAGAACACGAGGAGATAGGTCAGAGGTGTAAGCAGGGCAACCTGTTAAGCTGACTGATACTAATAGGTCGAGGGCTTGACCAAATAAAAACGAAAGAAAAAAAGTTTACTGTGCAATTTTGAGAGGACAAATAAAATGAAGTTGATAATTGACAGTGGAGAGTTGACAGTTAAAGATATTAATTTCAATTTGATTTGAACTTCTTAAATTTAATATATAAGAAAATTGATAGTAACAAGTACAGCGAGGAAAATGCTGAACGAGAAGCGGAACTTACTGAGGTAATTGAGCACCGCAGAGAGGTATTTGACGAAGCTGGGCGAAGTTAATAGCAATTTTTGATAATAAAATCTGGTGGTAATGACGTGAAGGTAACACCCCTTTCCATACCTGAACAGGAAGGTTAAGCTTCAGAGTGCCGATGGTACTGCAGGGGAGGTCCTGTGGGAGAATAGGTCGCTGCCAGGTAAGTAAGATACCCATTGTATAGAACATTCTATGCAATGGGTATTTAAGTATATGGTTAAAAGTAAATTTTTTTAATTACGAAGGTGATGAAAAGATGAAGTGTTATTTAACGCTCCATCTTTTTTATTTCAAAAATTAAGGGAACTTTAAGGTTTAGTTAAGAGACATGAAAGTATACACGTTTAAACTTAAATATGTAAAAATTAAATTTAAAGGTAGGATGTATTGTATATGGATAATTTTTTTAAAACTATGAAAATAAGAAAAGTAATACTGGCTTATGCTGCTGTAGTAATTTTTTTCTGTATAATTTCTGAACTAAGCTTTGTAAAATCAACAGGAATATTAGATGAAAATTTATTTTTACTATTATGTAATTTGGGGGTTTTAGTATGGTTTATGTTAGAATTGAGAAAAGTGGGCTGCGCTTGGAATTGCTTGCTTTGTTATAGGAACAGCTTTGAGCATTTATTTTGTTAAAACAAATTGGAATAAAGAAATTACAGCATAAAAGGAGAATGTTTATGGATTTTGAATTACTTAAAGGGACTAGGACAAGATACTTATTTTTAAAAATGCTTTGCATACTTGGATTAGGTATAGGAATACTTGTAGTACTTGGGAAAATTTTTAAAGTACATTTGACAGATAGCCATATAGAAATGTGTGCACTTATAATAACAGTATTATGGTTTCTGATTACTTTAAAGTTTATGAAAAATAATAATATAAATGTATATGATTTTGTAAAGAAACCTTCTAAAAAAGGATTTGTATTAGAGCTCCCAGTGAATTTAATAATAACCTATATGGGAGGCCTGGGATTTATTTTGATAATGTTAGCTTTAGTAAGTTATATAAACCCAACTATGTTAAGCAATGTGCAGTCAAATTTGGTAAATAAATCTCCTGAATTGAATACAAATTTTATTATAGGAATTAGTTTCATATCAACAGTTATTATAGCACCTATAGCAGAGGAATTCATTTTTAGAGGAGTACTTATGGGCAGGTTGTACAATAAATATGGAATTGGTAAATCAATCTTGTTTTCTTCAGTTATTTTTTTCGTTATGCATTTAAATATAAACCCTATGCTTTTATTTTTGGGAATAAGCTGTGCTCTTCTTGTATATAAGTATAAGTCACTGGTGCCTTCAATTATACTGCATATGTGTAACAATTTTATTACTTTTATAAGTGGCTTGAAAAGCAGCGGCGGCGGAAACAATTTCTTAAATGTTAATTCTAGCTTTATGATTGGAGGTATTATACTATTTATTATATATGTTTTATATTCTTATAGAAATTATAGAAAATGTAAAAAAGCATTTTAAAGGAAAGGAAAGCTTGTATCTATGAAAAAAATTTTAATTGCTGATGATGAGCAGGAAATAATAGAACTGATGACATTATATCTTGAAAGGGAAAATTACGAAGTATTTGGAGCTTATGATGGATTTTCAGCACTGGATATTTTAAAAGAAGGAGCAATTGATATTGCAATAATTGATATAATGATGCCAAATATGGATGGATATCAGCTTATAAAAAAAATAAGAGAAAAATATAAAATTCCTGTAATTGTTATGTCAGCTAAAAGTGAAATAAGCGACAAAATATTGGGCCTTGAACTTGGGGCGGATGACTATATAACTAAACCTTGTGATCCACTGGAAGTAATGGCAAGGGTAAAGGCACAGCTTAGAAGATGCTCTGAATTTAATTGTAATGAAGAAAAGGATACGGAAACTATAGTAGTTGGAGAGTTAAAACTCGATACTAGTTGCTGTGTCATTTATAAAGGGGATAAACCTATATCAATTACATCCACAGAGTACAAGCTCTTGCTACTTTTAATGGGCAATCCTAAAAAAGTTTTTACTAAAAAGCAGATTTTTGAGTCTGTTTGGAATGAACCCTTTTATGGTGATGACAATACAATAATGGTTCACATTAGCAAATTGCGAGATAAAATTGAAGAAGATTCCAAAAACCCAGTGTATTTAAAAACCATAAGAGGACTTGGATATAAATTTGAAAGTAAAAAGTAATCAGGGCATGGAGTGTATCATATATGTTTTTTGAAATATTAAAAAACCTAAGAAAAAAGTTTAAGAGATTATATATCACTATGTTCAAAAATTACATTATATTTGTATTTTTAATGCTGCTTGTCTTATCAGGCACTATAGGTTTTATGATTTTTAGCATAGGAAAGATGGTTTCATCAGAAGACTACATAAAAGATACCCAGAAATTTTTTATGGCATCGAAAATAGTAAAAAGTGATTATAAAAAAATTGATGCATCAAAAATTGTTGCTTCAAAAGGTTGGGTTGAGATACTTAATTCAAATAAAAAGGTTATCTATGTTATAGGAACTAAAAAAGATAAGGTAACAAGTTATACTGAAAATGAACTTTTGAATTTTATGGATTTATCCTATAATAACTTAAAAAGTGGCACTTCTTACTTTTATTCTGTTACAGCTTTTAATAGTAATGGTGAAGATCTTTATTGCATTGTGAAAGTGCCTCCTGGAATAGTGACATTAAATGTGGACATAGCACCTTCCCCGGACAAGTATATTAAAAAAGCTGCAATTTATATATTGGTAGGTATATTTATAATTATAGTGTTTCTAACAGTATCCGTATTTTTATATGCTTATTTAACTACTAAAAAGGTAGTTATGCCATTAAAAAAAATACTGCAGGGCATA
This sequence comes from Clostridium ljungdahlii DSM 13528, assembly GCF_000143685.1. Taxonomy (NCBI): domain Bacteria; kingdom Bacillati; phylum Bacillota; class Clostridia; order Eubacteriales; family Clostridiaceae; genus Clostridium; species Clostridium ljungdahlii. Next base: position 1,622,293 of record NC_014328.1, read on the forward strand.
AAGAGAATGACTGAAGAAGATTATTCAACAAGGATTAATTTTAATGCAGAAAATAAATTTGGAGAAATAAGAGATGCTTTTAATTTTATGGCTGAAAAGATTGAAGCTTCAATATTTGAAAGAAACAGGATGGAAAATTTGAAACAACAGCTTTTATCAGATATATCTCATGATTTGAAAACACCATTAACTTCCATCATGGGATACTCCAAGGCACTTAATGACGGTGTGGTAGAAAATGATAAAAAAATTAAACAGTATTTAAACATAATATACAATAAATCAAAGAGAACAGTTTCTCTAATTGAAAATCTTCATGAGTTTACAAAACTTGATAATAGCAAGTTTTTAATAAGCAAGGAAGAATGCGACTTTTGTGAGTTTGTACGAGAAATAGTATCTGAATACTATAATGAATTTGAAGAAAAGAATTTTGAACTTGAAATAAACTTACCAGAGGACGAAATTATATATGAATTTGATAAAGTAGAGATGGAAAGGGCTATCTCAAATATTATATCTAATATATTGAAGTACAATGAAGTTGGGACAAAGGCAAAAATAGAATTGACTTATGACAATTCAAAAATACAACTTATAATTGCAGATGATGGAGTTGGCATTGATGAAAGTCTAAAGGAAAATATATTTGAACCCTTTGTAAGAGGAGACAAGTCAAGGTATACAAAAGGTGGTACGGGACTTGGACTTTCTATTGCGAATAAAATAGTACAAAAGCATGGAGGAACTTTGACTCTTGAAAAATGTAAGAAATACAAAACAGTATTTAGGCTAAAACTTTAAAAAGAGAGCGCTGCACTAAGAGTAAATTACTTAGTGCAGCAGTCCCATAGTATTTATCCGATCGCTACCATTGCTAATACCCCCATCTTCTATCAAAGTGGGGATAAGCACTGCTACGCGCCTGGATAAGTTCTTCTAAGGTTCAGCTGGAGAAAGCTATCCTTATAAGCAAAGTCCATCTGGACCTAAGAATCACTTAATTTAGTAGCAATTCTAATACATTTCTTAGTTTAATTTATAAGCTTCTGCAAACGCTGTAGATACTGCATTTGCAATTCTGCCAACTTGTGCAGTGTCACCAATTTTAATTACATTGTGGAAATTTGTATTTAATTTCTCTGCTAAAGTCTGATCAGCATGTACTCCTAAAGAAAGTACTACATATTCAACTGGAAGCTTCTCTTTTTCTCCATCTTTTTCTTCTAATATAACTGACTCGTCTGTAATATCTACTAATTTGTGAGATGGCATGAAAGAGGTGTTCATTTTTTCTAATCTACCTTGTACATCGGTTAAGTTTTGCCAGCTAGCATCAGGACCAATTTTATCCATCATTTCTACAACGTATACTTTATTGTTCATTGTACCTAATAATTCAGCTGTTTCAAGCCCAGTCATACCAGAACCTATAACTGCCACCTTTTTATTTGAAATTTTAACTTTTCCTGATAAAATATCAGAACTTGTACAAACGTTTTTACCTTGTACACCAGGAATAGATTTAGGCACTATAGACGTGGAGCCTGTGCCTATAAACACTGCATATGGACTCAATTCTTTAATGGATTCTATTGTTGCTGGTGTATTTAAATGAACTTCAACACCTAGTTTTTTTAATTGAACTTCAAAATATTTAATAAGCCAATTAATTTTTTCTTTGTGAGGTGGCTTGTTTGCTAAACATAATTGTCCGCCAAGTTCTGAATTTTTTTCAAATAGTATTACTTTGAATTTACGTTCTGCTAGAACACGTGCTGCTTCCATTCCGGATGGACCTCCACCTACGACAACTACCATACGTCCATTTCCATCTTGTCTGGAACTATTATAAAACCATTCACGAGCAGCTCTTGCATTAATTGCACAAGAAAATGGTTCACCTTTCATACCATTAACTGCCATGGAATCCATGCAATTTAAACATGAAATACATCTTCGAATTTCATCTACTCTGCCCTCAGCAGTTTTCTTTACCCAATCGGGATCAGCAAGTAAGCCTCTGGCAATTGTTACGCAATCTACTTTTCCTTCTGAGATAACTTTTTCAGCGAAATCAGGATTACGGATGGTACCTACTCCAAATACAGGCACATCAACTGCTTTTTTAACAGCTTCTGCTAAATATATTTTCCATCCTTCTGGATAAGAAGTAGGTTCCCAAGCTTTATTCATTGTTTCATAAATTCCAGCAGATACATTTATGGCATCCAGTCCAAAAGGTACAAGGTATTTACAAATTTCAACAGCTTCATCTAACAATAATCCATCTTCCTTAATTGGAAATACAGAATCTCTTAAAAATTCATCTGCAGATATTCTCATAATTACTGGATATTCACGGCCAACTCGCTGACGAATTCCCTGGATAATTTCTTTAATAATACGAGCTCTATTTTCCGTACTTCCACCGTATTCATCAGTTCGTTTGTTTGTAAATGGGGAAAGAAATTGATTTAGCATATATCCATGTGCTGCATGAAGTTCAACACCATCAATACCAGCTTTGTAGCATCTTTCTGCTGCATTTATAAAATCTTGTACAAGACTCTTTACTTCTGCGTTTGTCATTTCACGACAGGGTGCTTGAGTTAGCATACTTTTAATGCCGCTTGGAGAAATTGTTGGTTTTCCACCAATTACTTCACATACAGTTTGACGTCCTGGATGATGCAATTGAATGAAGATAGCACCATCATAATAATGTACTGCATTTGCAAGCTTTCTAAGACCTGGAATACATTCATCAGTAGCTGCAGAAGATTGGCGGGGCATCATAATTCCAGTATCGTTGTTTACTCGAGTAACCTCATTTATAATAAGGCCTACTCCGCCTTTAGCTCGTTCAGCATAGTATGCACATTCACATTCAGAAATTGTTGCATTTTCATTTGCAGTTGCTGATCCCATAGCTCCCATTACAACACGGTTTCGTATTTTTAAGCTTCCAATATTTATTGGAGATAATAAATTTTCATAACTCATAAGTAAATCCTCCTATATTCTTTTATTGATATGTGTCATAGATTTTTTCAAGCAACTTTGGAACCATTTCATCTGTTACAGGAACACCGGCAAAATTGCGCAAAGGCTCACTGAGTACATAATCTGTACAATTTAAAACATCTTCTTTTTTAAGTCCCAGCTCTTTACAAGAAGGAATATTTAAGGATTTCATAAATTTACGAACACTATCTGCAACTGTTTTTCCAATTACAACACCATCTTCACTATCAACTATAATTCCCATGATTTTAGCTACTTTTTTAATTTTTTCAGGGAATTTTGGAGCTGTTAATTCTATTACAGTAGGTGTTACTAATGCACAACCTATGCCATGTGGAATGTGAAAATTAGCTCCAAAGGAATGTGCAATAGCGTGTCCAACATGAACTGTAGAATCATTGAAGGATTTACCTGCAAAATTACTTGCTAAAGCCAAATTATCTCTAGCTTCATAATTACCAGGTTCTTTATATGCAACAGGAAGCCAATTTACAATTCTTTCAATTGCATCATAAGCAAGTAAATCAGAATGAGGATTTGGCTGCATGCTTGTTAAGGATTCAGTACAGTGTGAAAAAGCATCCATACCTGTATAAACTGTAATATCCTTTGGCAAGCTGAGAGTAAGTTCTGGATCTAAAATTGAAAAAGATGGCACAGAAAAGCATCCAACTTTTTCGTGATTTTTAGTATCTGTAATGACAGCTACAAAGGTACATTCTGAGCCAGTACCTGATGTGGTTGGTATTAAAACAAATTTTACTGGTGGATTTTTCATAGGTGCATGATGTATCATATCACTAACTGTGATTTCATTTGCAGTAAAACAAGCTATTCCTTTTGCTGTATCCAGCACACTTCCCCCACCTACACCGATAATACCGTCTACGTGTTCTTTCTTTGCCATATTACCACCAGCTTCTACTGTGTAATCAGGTGCATCCATTTCTACACCATTAAATATGACAGTTTCTATATTTGCTTTTTTTAAGCTATCTATTGATTTTTGAGAGTGTCCTAAAGCTTCAACTTGTTTATCTGTTACAATCATTACTTTTGTAAATCCTAATTCTTTTGCAATTTCTCCCGTTGAATTAATTGCACCAGCGCTGTAAGCTACTGTACATAGCTGACCATATCTTCTTATCATGTTTATCCCTCCAAGCAATTATTGTTATTTTTTTATCAACCTTAAGAAAATTATAACACTGCATATTTTTAATATCTTCGTCAAGGTTTGAGAATTTGAATAATATAATTTGTAATTTTTTACAAGTATTAATTGGATATTATTGCTTATGGAATTGTTTACTATGCTAATTTCTGCTATGATTAGATTAGTAAGATAGTTAATATTTCAACAAAGAAGGGATAATTATGTCTGTACAATTTTCTACAATTACTGGATTACTTGATAAATTCAGCATAAAAGTCCATCTTAAAGAAGATTGTGAATTGATAGGATTTCGATATTTAAATAAAGATGTTTCAGTATATCTTTCTGATTATTTGTATATAGGGAAAGTGTCCGACTTGGCAGAAATGCCTTCTTCTAGCAGAGCAAACTATATGTTATATGAAGATATTCTATTATCTACTTTATACAAGCAAGAAAGTATGTCCAATATCATTTTAGTTTCTAACAAGAGTGACATTACCTCTATCATAGACATCTTGCAGGACTTATTTGATATGGAGATTAAAATGGTTAATTTCACAAATAAGTTGTTAGAACTTTGTCAAGAGGGGACAACTATCCAGCAGCTTTTGGATGTTGGGTATGAAACTTTAGGCAACCCTTTATTATTAGTGGATATTTCTCTTTGTTTTATGGCTCATGCTGGAGGAAATACTATAAAAAATGAACCACTGTGGGAATGGACACTTTCCAAAGGCTATGTAACTGAAGCGTATGTTAATTCAATCATGGAAAATAAAATTGATAGGAATATAGAAAGTGAGCATAATGAAAATTCAGATCTAATTTTATGGGAATCCGGATTACTAAATCATAGGCAATTGGTAGGAAGAGTCTTAAAAAATAAGCAGCCTTTAGCATATTTGAAGATGTTAGAATACAATAAGCCAATTACAAAATATGATGAACAAATGTTAATAACTCTCTGTAGATTTCTTTCTTTGACGATTAAGGGCTCTAATGAAAGTTTCTCATCTACCAATCCTTTAGTGGATTCATTTATTACGGCATTGCTCAATCAGAAATTATATGACCATGATGCCATTAGCGAACGTGCAAGATCATTCAATTTAAAACTTTATGATAATTTATATGTTATTGCCATTGAATTAAATGATATAAATAGAAATGAAGATAAAATCTATTATTTGAAAAGAAAAATGCAAAATTATTTTAATAGAGATACAGTAATTATTTATGATAAATATATTGTGGTTTTACTGGATGTTAAAGGAGAAAATATATTTAATAAAAATGAATTGAACTTATTTAGAAAATTACTAGAAAAACACAACTGTAGGGCTGGTATCAGTAAGGTTTTTCATAATTTATATGATTTATCAGAATATTATAAGCAAACTATTACTAGTTTATCAATTGGAAATCAAATACATAGTTCTGAGCGAATTTTAAATTATAATGATTTTATAGTGACACATATGATTTTAAGTTTTGGAGACAAAGCACATCTTAAAATCCTTGTTCACCCAATTGTAAAACTTTTAATTCATATTGATGAAGAAAAAAATAGTGATTTTTTTAAAACACTGTGTGCTTATTTAAAACATAATCAGGATGTTACTTTAACTTCGAAAGCTCTCCACATTCATTATAATACTTTAAAATATCGAATTAAACGTATTATAGAATTAACGAATATTGACTTTAATAATAGTGAACTGTTATTTGAAGTACAATTATCAGAAAAGGTTTTAAAATTAGTAAAACAAATAGGAATTGAAAAATAATTACGTTAATGATAAAGTGATAATATCATAAAAATTAAAAGTAAACTCGGAGTGATAATATGAAATATGTGGACATTAAAAATAAACAAGGATTAACTGAAGAAGAGTTTTTAAAGCAATATGATGATAGTATATATGAAAAACCATCTCTTACTGTAGATATGTTGATTTTTACAGTAATGAACGAAAAAAAGGAAAATTACAGGAAGCTTCCAGAAAAATCTTTAAAGATTCTTTTAGTAAAGAGAGGAGATCATCCATGCATTGGGAAATGGGCACTTCCTGGTGGATTTGTAGGTATTAATGAAAGCTTGGACGAAGCAGCTTTACGTGTATTAAGAGCAGAAACTAATGTTGATGATATTTATATGGAACAGTTATATACCTGGGGAGAAGTTGATAGAGATCCTAGGACTAGAGTAATAAGTTCATCTTATATGGCACTTGTGGACAGCAGTTCATTAAGCATTAAAGCTGGCAGTGATGAAGAAGATGCGGCATGGTTTAATGTCAGTTACAATTTGCTTCAAGAAAAAAAAGAAGCAATGGAAAAAGGATATATTTATGAACAAATAGTACAAATAAAACTCTGGAATGAAAATGAGGAACTATCTGCCAAGATAAGAATTATAGAAAATCCAGATGGTGAAGTAAGTAGAGAAATTACGGAATCTACAGGTATTGCTTTTGATCATGGTAAGTTTATTGAATATGCTATTAGCAGGTTAAGAAATAAAATTGAATATACAAGTTTAGCATTTAATCTTATGCCAGAATTATTTACGTTAACGGAACTTCAGCAGGTTTATGAGGTTATACAAGGAAAAGAACTTTTAGCAGCTGCCTTTAGAAGAAAAGTTGCAAGTATGGTTATTGAAACAAATCAGTTTACAAAGGATGCTGGGCATAGACCTTCAAAATTATTTAGATATAATTCAGGTTGGAAAAGAAACATGTAAAAGGAGAATTTAAATATGGAAAAGAAAATATGTGCTTCATATACTGAAAATTCAATTCGGGTATATCAAGCGTATAATAATAAAGTTGCGGAGGAGTGCCTTAAGCTAGGTACTTTTGGTGAATCTTTCAAGATGGAAAGAATGACTTGGATAAAACCATCTTTTTTATGGATGATGTATAGATGTGGTTGGGGGAAAAAAGAAAATCAAGAGAGAGTTCTTGCTATAGATATTTCAAGAAATGGATTTGAAGAAATGCTGTCCAACGTTGTTTTGTCAACATATAGCGAAAAAGTATATAAGTCTCATGAAAATTGGAAATTTCAATTAAAAACTTCAAATGTAAGGTGTCAGTGGGACCCTGAAAGGGATATTTATGGAAACAAGCTAGACAGAAGGTCAATTCAAATTGGACTTCAGGGAGAAATGGTATATAAATACGTTAATAATTTGATTTTAAATATTGAAGATATGACAAATAAGGTGAGTAAATGGTCAAAGGATATTCGGGATAAAAAGCTAGATTTTAAAGAATTGCCAGTTGAAAATGAGTATTATGTGGACAATCTTATAAAAGAAAAATTAGGTATGAGTATTTAAAGTTATTTCACAATTGATGAGGAGAAAATTATAAAAATGAAATATGCAATTGATAGTTTAAAACATGATTTTCAAAAGGGGAAAAGAATGAAATACTTATTTTTTGGTGGGCACCAACCCTCTAAGGATGCTAGTATTACAAAAACTTGTTTAAGCCAGTGGTGGAAAGCAAATTTTGTTATAGAAATTTATCTCTAACAATAGTTGACAATAGATATGTGTATATAATACAATAAAAAAAGATAGATTTCATTAAAATAAAAATAAAGAGGTATTTTATGAGCGTGGTAGTATCTAAATAGATTAAACTTTATATTTAAATAAATCTTTGAAAAAAGGGTAGTTTTTATACCTTTGTTTGTCGTAGATTTATTTAAAGCAATCTATGGAGATACAAAGCTATAAAATACCGTTATTATATTTACAGGATAGTTCTTTATGGCTATCTTAATGGTATGTATTTTAAGCTGTGGAAATGTCCACAGTTTTTTTTTTTGTAAAAATAATATTTAATAAGTATAATGTGTCAAAGGTGAAATCTATCCAAGATATTTGTATCTTCATAGAATATTAAATTCTATGTAAGGAGAAAAGAAAATGAATACAAACACTTTTGATAAATTGCAATATAATGACTTAAAGAAAATAGTAAAATCTTATTGTGTAAGCGGATTAGGAAAAAAGTTAATAGATAAGCTTAAGCCAAGTACAAATTTAAAGGTTATAGATAAAAGGCTGAATGAAACCAGTGAAGGAAGAGCTTTATTAGATACTTGCAGTTATATACCTTTAGAGGGAATATTCAATATAGATAATATTATAGATAATGTTGAAAAAGGTATGGTGCTGGAGCCAGAAGATTTAACTACTCTCTGCAATTTTTTAAGAGGGTGCAGAAAAATTAAGAATTTTATGAAAGATAAAGAATTTTATGCTCCAACATTAAGTTCATATGGTAATTCAATTACAGAATTTACATTTATAGAAGAAGAGATTGAACTTTCTATAAGGGGAAGCTTGGTGGATTCTAACGCTAGCAAAGAATTAAGAAAAATAAGAAGACTTATAGAAAATACGGAAAGTAAGATACAAGATAAATTAGAAAAGTTTTTAAAAAATAGTAGTAATAAAAAATATATACAGGAATTTTTTATAAGCAAAAGAAATGGAAGGTATACTATACCTATAAAAGCTGCATATAAGAATCAAGTTCCAGGCAATATAGTAGAAACTTCTTCTAAAGGTTCCACTATATTCATAGAGCCAAATAATATAAGTAAAAGTACAGAAGAATTAACAGCATTAAAAGCTGAAGAATCAATAGAAGAATATAAAATACTATCTACTTTAACAGCATTAGTATTTGATAATTTAAGAGAAATTAAAATTAATATGGAAGTTATTGAAGAATATGATATGATTTTTGCTAAGGCGAAATACAGTAAAGCTATTAATGGAATGAAGCCTAAAATTAATGATTATGGATATATAAATATCATAAAGGGAAAACATCCATTGTTAAAGGGTGATGTAGTACCTTTAGATTTTAAGGTAGGTGATGATTATAGAACTTTAATAATAACAGGACCTAATGCAGGTGGAAAAACAGTAGTATTAAAAACAGTAGGAATTTTAACCTTAGCAGTTCAATCAGGATTTCATATTTCAGCTGCAGAAGGAACAGAAATATCTGTATTTGAAAAAATATTTGTTGATATTGGAGACGATCAAAGTATAGAAAATGCACTAAGTACTTTTTCTTCCCATATAAAAAATTTAGCAGATATAATTGACAATAGCAATAAATCTACACTTATATTGTGCGATGAAATAGGAAGCGGAACAGAACCTAATGAAGGAGCAGGACTTGCTATAGCCATATTAGAGGAATTTTATCATAAAGGATGTATTACAGTAGCTACTACTCATTATGGTGAAATAAAGAATTTTTCAGAAATTCACGAAGATTTTCAAAATGCGGCTATGCAATTTGAAAGTGAAACATTAGAACCATTGTATAAATTAGTTATAGGTAAATCTGGAGAGAGCAATGCACTTTGGATATCTAAAAAAATGGGTATAAAAAACTCTGTACTTGAGAAAGCAGAAAGCTATATAAAAAATAAAGATTATAACTTTAAATTAGTTAAAGAGAGCAAAATTAAAAATAGAAAAGTTGAAGAAGAATTTGATGAACACAAAAACTATTACTACTTTAAAATAGGAGATAGGGTATTTCTTATGGACTATGAAGATTTTGCTATTGTCTATAAAGAAAAGGATAGGTTTAACAATGTTACTGTATTGTATAAAGAAAATTTTATAGAAGTTAATGAAAAGAGAATCAGGCTAGAATTAAAAGCAGAAGATTTGTATCCTAAGGACTATGATTTAAATACTCTATTTGTAAGTTATAAAGATAGAAAGTTAGAAAGAGACATTATAAGGGGCTCTAAAAAGGCTTTAAAAAAGATTCAAAAAGAAATAAAAAATCAATATCATAAGGAATGAAATCTTGCACTATATAAACATTATTGTTTATTATGAATTAAAATAACACTATAAGCCGGGAATTTAAGATCTCGGCTTATTATAAAGCTTGGTTATGCTTCAGTAATATATTTTATAATAAGGTCAACTGTAGCTAACAATGCATCTACATGAGTTCTTTCATAGGCGTGAGATGCAAAAACACCAGGACCTATAAGGGCTGTTCTAACATCCCAACCAGCACGTAGTGCAGCAGAAGCATCTGAACCATAGTGAGGATATATGTCTAGCTTATATGAAATATTATTTTTCTTGCAGGTATTAACTAATTTTTTTCTAAGATCATAATCATAAGGACCAGAGGAATCTTTAGCACAAATACATACGCTATATTCTGATGAATTTTGATCGCAGCCAGGGGCTCCCATGTCAACAGCTATGAACTCTTTAGTTTTTTCAGGTAAAGCAGCACTAGAACCATGACCAACTTCTTCATAATTGCTTATATAGAAATTAGTTGTGTAAGGAAGTTTTATATTGTTTTCATGAATGTATTTAATTACATACATAAGAAGAGATGCGCTAGCTTTATCATCTAGATATCTACTTTTAATAAATTGCTTTTCAGTGATAGTTGTCCTTGTATCTATGCATATATAGTCTCCTACATCAATACCAAGAGCTGCTACATCATTTTTAGAGAACACTTTTTCATCTAGTATTACCTCCATGTTTTCAGGAATCCTCTTAAGACTGTTGGCTTCATCACCGCTTATATGGACAGAAGGTTTGATGGTTTGAATAGTACCGGAATAACTTACGTCATCTAAAGTTTTTATAGTACAATTTTCACCTTCAAGTGTTGACATCATATATCCGCCAATAGGAACCATGGAAAGAGTGCCATTTTCCTTTATGCCTTTAACCATTGCACCTAATGTATCAACATGGGATGTAAAGGTTCTTTGATAATCGTCATTTATTCCAGTAAAAGATACAATAAGAGCACCTTTATTTGTGGTTTTATAAGGTATATTTATTTTGTTAAGTTCATCCTTGAGATACTGCATTATTAACTTAGAATATCCTGTAGGACTTGGTATAGAAAGAATAGTTTTTAGAATATTTAAAATAGTATTTTTGTCATAATTCATAATTTTAATCCTCCAAGTGTAAAATATAGTTTAGTCTTTATATTTATTTTATGATTACAATATAGTAAGAGTCAATTTTGCTTAGAAAATTATGACCTAAAAATAACACTTTCTTTATTGAACATATATCTTGCAAATGAGATTGCAGCAACTATATACACTATCATCCAGCCAAAGGTTATAGCTATATGTGCTGTATTGTGTATTCCAACTAAGAACTCTTTTGTAAGGCAAGAAGCATTAGCTATAGGTATACTAAAAAAATAAGTTTCTATACTTTTAGCGTCCTTCATCATTGTGGCATAAACCAATATGACAGCTATTATTGTAAAAGGACTTAAATATGTTTGAGCTTCTTTTGATGATTTTGCATAAATACTTATGGACAACCCTAAGGCCCCAAAAACCATAGTTAAAAGTATAGGCAAAATCATTATCAAAATAATAGTTTCTAATCCTATATTGATGTCATTTGCACCTTGAAACATTCCATTTGTCTGATTCATTGAAATAAATAATCCTGCAAGGTTTGCCAGTGATACTATAATTCCCACTATTGTAATTGCAAGAAATTTTCCCCAAAGTAAGGACATTCTACTTGCTTTTGTAGTTAGAAGTGGTTCTAGAGTACCTCTTTCCTTTTCTCCAACACCTAAGTCTAAGGAGGGTGCTACTGTATTACCAACACTTCCAAGAATCAATAAAAGTGGTACCATTATATTAAGCATTAATTTCCCAATACCACTTTCCTTTTTTTCTATAGTATCCTGGGCAACATTTATTGGAGTTAATATTTTAGAATCTATATTTCTTTTTTCCAATCTTTTAGAAACTATATTCTTTGAATATTTATCTATGTAAGAATTTAATATGTCAAAGGCTTCCATACTGTCACTACTGGAGTTGTCATAAGTTAATGTGATTTTTTCATTCATATCTTTACTTATATTTTCATCAAAATTTTCTGGTATAGTTATTCCTGCTAAAATTTTACCATCTTTTACATCTTGTTTTATGTTGTTGGATTTAATTATTTTTACATTCTTTTGTGATTTAAAAAATGATCCTAAATTGCTGCTGCCTTTATCAACCACAGCTATTTTTAAATTGCTTTCTACATTTTTATGACTTGTACTTGTAGCTTTTCCTATAACAAACGAAAGTACAGGAAGAAGCAGCATGGGAATTAATATACTCATGAGGATTGTCTTTCTATCTCTAAACATATCTAAAAGTTCTTTTTTTAACACTATTAATACAACATTAGTTTTCAATTATATCACCTACCAACTGCATGAATATTTCTTCCATGTCATCATTATTGTATTTAGACTTTAAATTTTCTATTGTTCCTGTTTCTATAATTTTTCCTTTGTGAATTATTATAATTCTATCACAAAGCTTTTCTACTTCAGCCATACTGTGACTTGAAAATATGACAGCTTTATTGTCAATTTTACACTTTTTTATAAAATCATGTACTATTCTAGATGAACTGACATCTAGACCTGATGTTGGTTCATCAAATAATACTACTGATGGATTATGTACGATAGACCTAGCTATAGAAATTTTTTGCTTCATTCCTCTTGAGAATTTACCTACTCTCCTATCCAAATAGTCTTCCATTTCAAGATTTTTTGCTAAATACTTTATGCTCTTTTCGGTTTCGTACCTTGACATTCCATTGAGTTCTGCAAAGTATCTTATATTTTCTCTTCCAGTTAATCTATCATAAAGACCAACTTCGCCGCCAAAGAGTATTCCTATTTCTCCTCTTACTTTTTCTGGATATTTATTCACGTCATAATTGTTTATTAGAGCTGTTCCTGATGTAGGCTTTAGCATAGTTGCAAGCATCCTAAGTGTAGTTGTTTTACCTGCTCCATTTTCACCAAGAAGTCCTACTATTTCCCCATTGTTAACTTCAAAACTAATATTATCTACAGCTGAAATCTTTTTAAATATTTTAGTTAATGATTGAACTTTAATCAATGTGTTTCCTGCCTTTCTTTTTTATTTTAAGTTAACTTGTTTCTCAAATTATTATGCAATAATAAGAGAAAATTGTAAACTGTAAGTTTTAAAGATTTAAATATTTTTAGAAAAAAATTAGAAAAATAGATTGACAATATGGCAAAAAAATAATATACTTAACAACAAGTTAGTAATAAATACAAGCTTTGATGGAGAAAGAAATATTTGATGTTTAACTACAGAGAGCCAGCGTTGGTGTAAGTTGGTGTTAACATAAATATGCAGCTATCACTCCGGAGCTTCCAAGTAGAAAGGCTTTTGCCAAGTAAATGAGGACGTATACCAGCGATATATGGTTAGGGTTCACGATGAATAGATGTTTTTATTAACGTTGACCTGAGTTGAGCGGCAATTAGTGTATCTAATTGTAATTGAGGTGGTACCGCGGAAAGTTAATCTTTCGTCCTTATAAGCATATTTAAAAGTATGTTTATAAGAACGAAAGATTTTTTTATTATATTATAAAATTTGAGAGGTGAGTGAAGAGGGGGCTTTTACTTTATATTAGAAAATTTTTAGAATTGGGGCAAGGTGCAATACGTAATAATATTATTATATCGAGTATAAGAGAGGAGATTTGAAGATTATGAAAGTGAATTTAACATTAAAGGATGTATTAGAGGCTAGTAAAAGAATAGAAGGAATATGTGTAAAAACTAAATTAATATATAGTTCAGAATTTAGCAAAGAAAGTGGTAATGAGGTATATATAAAACCAGAAAACCTTCAAATTACTGGAGCATTTAAGTTAAGAGGGGCATCAAACAAAATCGTTAAACTAAGTGATGAACAAAAAGCAAAGGGGCTTATAGCTTCTTCTGCAGGAAATCATGCTCAAGGTGTAGCATACTCTGCACAAAAACTTGGAATTAAGGCAACAATTGTTATGCCTGAAACTACTCCACTTATAAAGGTCCAAGCTACTAAAAACTATGGAGCTGACGTAGTACTTAAAGGAAAAGTTTATGATGAGGCTTATGAAGAAGCTAAAAGATTAGAGAAAGAGCATGGGTATACTTTTGTTCATCCTTTTAATGATGTAGATGTAATGGCAGGTCAGGGAACTATAGCACTTGAGATAATAGAAGAACTAAAGGATGTAGATGCTATATTAGTACCAATAGGTGGAGGTGGATTAATAAGTGGAATAGCAGTAGCTGCTAAATCTATTAATCCTAATATAAAAGTAATAGGAGTTCAAGCAGAAGGTGCAAATCCTATGAAAGTTTCTTTTGATACAGGTAAACTCACTTATGCAGATAAAGTTGATACTATCGCTGATGGTGCAGCAGTAAAGCAGCCTGGAGATCTTACTTTTGAAGTAATAAAAGAATATGTAGATGAAATTGTTACAGTAAGTGATAAAGAACTTATGGAAGCTGTATTTGTTGTTTTGGAAAAACATAAGCTTGCAGCAGAAGCAACGGGAGTAATGTCTTTAGCAGCACTAAAAAGATTAAACTTTAAAGGAAAAAAAGTAGTTTCTTTAATAAGTGGAGGAAATATAGATGTAGTAACAATGGCATCCGTTTTGAATAATGGATTATTTTCAAGAGGAAGAATATTCTGTTTCTCAGTTAAACTTAAGGACACTCCAGGACAACTTCTTAAAATATCTCAGATATTAGCTGAAAAAGGAGCTAATGTAATAAAACTGGATCACAATCAGTTCAAGGCTGTTGATAGATTGAAACATGTGGTTTTAGAAGTTACAGTAGAAACAAATGGATATGAGCATATAGAATCTATAGTTAAGGCATTAAATGATGAAGGATATAATGTAGATAGAGTTTGTTAAGAATAAAATAAATTCTTAAAAAAGCGGATAGTGTTAAAGCTATCCGCTTTATTTGAAACATGATTAGATAATCTATTTGTGTGGTACTTCTCCATAATGCTTTATATGATCAGCTGAAGTTTTTACATATTTAAAAACAGTTTGATGTTTTTTATTGTCATACTCTTGAATATAATGATAGTAAACTATACTGTTTACTAAATGGGGCGTCATACGAAAACTTAAAAAGGTAGTAAAATCACTGCTGGTTACAGACTTCTTAGTTATAGGATCTTTATAGGAAAAAGAATGAAATACACCATTATGAGTGTGAAGATTTTTAGCATTTTTTTCTTTCCCATAGTAACAAAATACATGTTTATTGTCCCTTATTCCAATATTAATAAAGGCATGTGCATGAGCGTGTTGAATACTATGAGTATGAAAATACTTTTCATTGTAAAAATAGAATTTATCATACTTAAAAGGACTTCCCTTACTTGCATCTGAACAATGTCGTACTATATAACCCTGACCATCACAACCGATTATTCTTCCATTGTGTATCTTTACAGCACCTTGCTGCTGATACAGTACGCCAACTCCTTTGTCATTATCAGATAAATTGCAGGAGCTATTATAAGCTGCTGCTCCTATTAAGAAACCTTCTGTTTGTAAAGAAGTATCTTCTAATTCACGAATATTGACTTCATTTTTATGATGATGGGACATCATTTTTTCCTCCTAATCATTGTTAATATTAGACTATTGCAAGAGTCTAATATGTTCCCCAGTATATATGGATATTTAAGTACTATTTATTTGTTACAAATTAAGTGCATTCATCAGATAAAGTAAATTTTAATTAGTATTTTAGGCATGCATTAATAATTTTAAGTAAAATTTTTCTTGTAAATAAATGCAAATTTTGAGATTATCAATATAAATAGTATAATAGAAGATAAGAGTATTTAATTTAATTTAAATATTCTAAAAGTACTTAATAACTAACTACCAAAAAAGATATGAATAAGGAGAGATAGTATGGGCATTACAGTTAAAAATGTAATAAAAAAGTTAAAGCCAGATGTATCTGAATTTGTTATGAAGGAGTTAGAAAAGCTGGACTCTAAGTGCTATTTACAAAGGCATGAATCTGATTATAGGTTTAATATACATCAAAAAGAAAACAGAAAAATAAATTTACCTACAAATGGAGGAGCTCCTTGTATGAGAGCTTATGTATATGGAAACCTTATGTTTACGGAAGATAACATTTATTTATCAAATAAATGTATAAGTAATTCAGAAGTATTAGAACATGATAGTTATAGGTCTATTTATGAAAACCAATATAATAAATTTGTGAAGAAATTAGAAGATAAGAATAATGAACAAGACATGAAAAAATTCAAAGATGAAAATTTTATTAAAAAAGATGAAGATGGTATGGAAGGAATAAAAATTACAGATGAAAATGTTGATGAAATAGTAGATAGTTTACTTAGTAACATACCGCCTTTTTCTGAAGAATACATTAAAATGTTTTCTGATCTATAGATAAACTTTAATTCCTGCCAGATAAAATATGTATATCAGAATTTTATAGTACATTAGCTGATATAAATACTTATAAAACTGGTTATGGAAATTGTATGTTCTTTTTATATTTATGGAAATTAAATTTGGAAGGAATCTAGGAATAAGTTGATTTTTATCTGGGTATAAAAGAAAGATGAAAAATAAATGAAGGTTTTCATCTATTTTCCATCCAGGTCACAATAGAAACTCATACAAATTTAATTAATCCATAAATTCAATAGTATCTTTTGCAAGCCTCTTTATTCTGGCAAGGGAATATACATGATATCCTTGTTCATCAAGGAGTTTACGGCCGGGTTGAAATGATTTTTCAATAACAATTCCTATTCCTGCTACCTTTGCACCACACTGTTCAATAAGGCGTATAGTACCTTTTGAAGCTTCTCCGTTAGCTAAAAAGTCATCAATTATAAGAATATTATCCTCAGGACATATGTATTTTTGAGATAAAGTGAGTTCATAATCAGAATCCTTGGTAAATGAGTGAACTGTAGTTTGATACACGTCCTTATTTAATGTTTTGGATTCTTTCTTTTTTAGTATTACCATAGGCAAATCCATTTGAAGTGCAGTCATAACAGCTGGGGCTATTCCTGAACTTTCAATAGTAAATATCTTTGTGATCCCCATGTCCTTAAAATGTTCTGTGAAACTTTTTCCTATGGAATACATGAGGCTTGGATCAACTTTATGATTTAAAAATGAATCTACCTTTAATATTGATTCACTTAAGGCATGTCCTTCCTCTAAGATTTTTTTTCGTAATTCCTTCATAAATTAACACCTCGCGATTTTTTATTTTTCTTCTCTTAAAATAAGATTTAATATAAGTGCTGCAATAGTTCCTGTAGAGATACCAGATGAAAAAATCATCTTTAAACTTTCTGGAAGGTTTGATAAAATTTCAGGCCTAAAGGTAACTCCAAGACCTAAACCTATAGAAGTTGCTATTATGAGAAGGTTCCTATTATTTAATTTTACCTTACTTAAAGTTTGAATTCCAGCAGCAGCAACTGTTCCAAACATTACTATTCCAACACCACCGAGTACAACTTGAGGCATTGCGTTTATTATCGCAGCAAATTTGGGAAATAATCCTAGTATAATAAGTATTATTCCTGCGGTCATTGTGACAAATTTACTTGCAACTTTAGTAAGGGGAATCAATCCAACATTTTGACTAAAAGAAGTGTTTGGCATAGCTCCAAATATTCCAGCAATTACACTTCCAAGCCCATCAGAAAGTACACCATGTGAAATTATAATATCATCATCTTTAATACCAGATATTTCGTTTATTGCTCTTAAATTTCCTACAGTACTTATGACAGAAACTAAATATGCCGGAATAAACGGAAGTAGAACACTTGAATTAAAGGTGATACCATGTTCAAATATTTTTGGAAGTGTTACTATACTTGCTTTTGAAATAGATGAGAAATCTACCATACCAAGAGCAATACAAATTATGTAACCTGCTGCCATTCCAATTAGAATTGAAGCACTGCTTAAAAGTCCTTTGCCATAATGGTTTAAAAGTAAAGTAATTAAGGTTACAGTTAACGCAATGCCTATATTTTTTAAACTTCCATAATTTTGGACTCCAGAACCTCCTGCCGCCCAATCTATTGAAATTGGCAGAAGTGTAAGTCCTATTAGGCATACAACTATTCCAGTTACAATTGGTGGAAAAAGTTTCATTATGTATTTAATAGAAAAGCTTAAAATAATTACAATAAGTGCCCCTAATATAGTGGCTCCGAATATACCGGAGAGTCCAAATTTTTTCCCAACTGCTACAGCCGGAGCTACAAAAGTAATGTCCGTTCCCATAATACAGGCTACCCTTGCTCCAACTGGGCCAATACCCCTAGACTGTATGAATGTAGCTATTCCAGCTACTAGAATTGCAGCACTTATTAGTGCTGTAGATGTATGGGAGTCAAGTTTTAGTGAAGATGAAATAATTATTGGAACTACAATAATTCCACCAAAAGCAGCAAAAATATGCTGAAATCCTAATAAAATTTGAGATAATAATTTAGGCTTATCATAAACTCCATAAATTAATCCTGTTTCAGATGTTTGTTCTTCTTGTCTTTTAGCTTCCATGATAGGCTCCTTTTTAGTTAATAGTTAAGAATTAAAAATTAATAGTTAATGTGGATTTTTTTTGATAGCTAAAAATCATCCTTCACTATTAAATTTTCATTATTAATTCTTAACTTGCGAAAGTTAAGTACATAAAAAATACCCCATAAAAATGAGGTACATTTGAAAGATATATAAAACTTCAAATAACCTCGTAGTCTGCTTATTTAAGGTTAGCAGGTAGAAACTGTCGGACCATATTACCGAATGTATACGAGTTATTACTTATGTATGGTTAAAGTCACAAATAAGATTATAACACATTTCACATTAAAGTATAATGTAAAATATTTCATCGTATTGGAAGAAACATTTTGAGATCTTAATTAAATCTTAATAAATTTAATAAGTACTTCTTCAAAGATAATCCTTAAAATTTACTTGTATTAGAAAATAAGGGTTATTTCTATTTCAATTGGTTGGGGTCCAAAGGACATTGGATATAAAGAAGTAACAGAAGCTGTGAAGAGAGCCAAGGAGGAAAATATATTTGTGGTGTCTTCATCTCTTAGACATACTTATGGATTTAAATTCAATGGACTTGGAAGAAATCCTTTATTAAATCCTGATGTGGAATCATCATATACCCCAGGATTATGGTGGCAAAAAGATTATTATAACGGAAAATACGATTCAAATAATACACTGCTTGTTCCTATGGACTCGAGGTCTACTGCAAGCCCAACGGGTTATAATGATTATGCTTTTTACAGAGAAGGTGGCTGGAGTTGGTCAATTCCTTATATAGCAGGCGTTTATGCACTGGCATGTCAGGTTGATCCCAATATAGATCCTGAAGAATTTTGGAAAGTAGCATTAAAAACTGGAGATACAATTGAATTTAAAAACAAAGGGAAGGTCTATGAACTAGGGAAAATAATAAATCCTGTAAAGCTAATTCAAAATTTGAAAGCCAATTTGTAAATAAAATTATATAAATTTAATTTAATGTAATATAATATCGATTAAAATGGAAGGATAAATTATGAAGCTGCTTTTTATCCGATGACTACCTGCTCTAATACTCCTACGCACTCTGTGAAAGCGACTATCACCAAATCAAAGATTTGGGATATCTGCTTTTCTCCAAGTGGGAGTAAAGAGCAGTTACGTCCCTGGATAACGATTTCTAAGCATCAGATGGAGTCAAAACTCCATCTGATGCCAAGAACTCTGTTTATTATAAACTAAAAAGGGGAATTCCTATGAATAAAAGCGTATTTTATAAATGGCTAAAAATAATTAAAAAGTTAGATGATATGACTTGTAATGCTCAAATTTCAAATTGCCTTATAATAGAAGAATCTTATGGAGATCTAGATGATTCTTATGCAAGGGATAAGTGTGAGTCTATTTTTTCTAAACTTTCTTATACTGAAAAAGAGGATGATGAAAATATAAAATCAAAAAATCTTTTTAATTCCTTGAAGTTGTATGAGGAGTTTAAAGAAAACAAACTTGTTCAGGAAATAATGGATATGCCTGATGTAGATCCAGATAAATATGATGGGTCCTATGAGCTTGTTCGGGAAACAGTAGAATCCTTTTCAAGAACACCAATAGATGTTATAGATGTAAGTGATTTGGATATGTTGTATTTTATGACTGTGGGAACCTGGAAAGTTAAAGTAAAGTATAAGATCCAAAAAATACAAAATAGTCATTTGCCTATAGAAGAAAAGAAAAGACTAACAAAAATATTTAATTCTGTAATGGAGAGGGCTAGAAAACATGAATATGAAAATATTGTAGGTGAATGGTCTGTAGGAATGTTTAGTACTGGATTTTACACATTTGCCTCAAAATCAGACGAAGAGAGCGCTAGAAGATTTATATCTTTGTGTATAAGAATACATAAATCATATGATGAAAATGAAATCCTTCATATGGCTGAGGAAACCTTTAAAACTAGCATAAAAGGTATGCAAGCAGTGGAAGCTTCAGTTATTCTTCATTGTTTGAAGCCCTATATTTTCCCTATAATTAACACAGATACAATTGAAGATTACGTTTTGCTTGAAGAAAAAGGTGTAATTTTTACAGATCCAAAAGAGCTTGTAAATTACATTGAAAATACTAGAAAAATTAAAAAGTTTAGGGATGAAGAGTGTCTGTTTAGGAATTACAAAGTATTGGATATGAAATTACTAAGCATAGAGAGAATGAAAATAGATAAGTCTAAGTACAATGAAATTGTGCTAAACAAGGATGCTATTGATGAAGAAGATTCAGAAATATCTGTTTGTTCAGAATCTACGTATTCTAAAAAGGCTTTCTTAAATGAAATATTCATGGAAGAAAGCCAGTATGATGTTATATATAACCTTTTAAGGTATAAAAAGAACATAATTCTAAAAGGTCCATCTGGTGTTGGTAAAACCCTTATAGCTAGAAAATTTGTTTACTCTATAATGGAGCAAAGAGATGATACAAGGGTTAAGATGATTCAGTTTCATGAAGGGTATTCTTACGAAGATTTTGTCATAGGTTATAGACCAGAAAAGAATGGATTTAGTCTTAAATACGGCATATTTTATCGTTTTTGTAAGCAGGCTGAAAGTGATCCTAGAAGACCCTATTATTTTATAATTGATGAAATAAACAGAGGAAATCTTAGTAAGATTTTTGGAGAAGCTATCATGCTTGTTGAGGCTGATAAGCGTGGAGAAAATTATGCTATATCCCTACCTTATATTGAAAACTTATTTTATATACCGAGAAATGTTTATATTATAGGTACTATGACTGCACGTAAAGATAGCAGCAGAGTGTTTGATTGTGGTCTTAGAAGACGTTTTGCTTTTATTGAAATTGAACCTGCATTTAATAATTTAAATTTTAAAAAATATATCGAAAATAAGAACGAAGATTTGGCAGACAGTATTATTGAAAAGTTTATAAAACTTAATGAAGATATTGAAAATGATCCTTTCTTAGGTGGGGATTTTCGCATAGGGCACAGCTATTTTTGTACGCCAAAGCATACATTAAGCAAAGAGGAGTATAAAAATATTATTCAATATGAAATTTTACCTCAGATTGCCGAATATTGGTCTAATGAACCTTATAGGATAAATAAATGGATAAAAGAACTTATGGAGTAATAAAAAAACTATGAAGAAAGATTTTTAATCTAAACTTCATAGTTTTTATATTCTGCGAAAAATTATTGACATAATGTATAATTAAAATTATAATAGTTAGAAACCTTACAATTAGAAATCTAACAAATGGTGGAGGCGTGAAAATGAACAATAAAACAGAAATGTACATTGGAAGAAAAGTTAGTATACTTTCTAGAAGAATTCATAGAAGAATAGATAAAGAGGCATCACAGTATGGTATAACTGCTGTTCAAGCTAGGATACTTGGTTTTATATATTGTAAGTCCAATAAAAAAGATATATTCCAAAGGGATATAGAAGAAGAACTTGATATTAGACGTTCGTCAGTAACTAGCGTACTTCAGCTGATGGAGAAAAATGGATATATCAAAAGGGTAAGTGTTTCTGAAGATGCAAGACTTAAGAAGATAATAATAACAGAAAAAGGTTTGCAAATTCAAAAAAAGGTATATGATTTTATTCTTGGAATGGAAGAATCTTTAAAGGATGAATTAAGTGATGAGGAGACAGACATATTAGTCGATTTACTTGACAGATTGTCTGAAAAAATTGGCGATGGAATATAGATTCCTAATATTAGTTAGAAATCTAACAAGGGGAGGAACAAGGTTATGATAAGAAAGATATCAAGTTATATAGGCGAATTTAAAAGAGATTCTATTATAACGCCTATATTTGTTGCTTTAGAGGCCATAATGGAGACGATTATTCCGCTGTTGATGGCATTGATAATTGATAATGGCGTGGGAAAAGGAAATATAAAATATGTATGCATTGTTGGAACTATAATGCTTATGGTGTCATTTGTGTCACTTACCTGCGGTGCATTATCAGGAAAATATGCGGCTAAAGCATCTACTGGTTTTGCTAGAAACCTGCGAAGAGCAATGTACTATAATATTCAGAACTTTTCTTTTTCTAATATAGATAAATATTCTACAGCTGGTCTTATAACTAGACTAACTACAGACATAACAAATGTTCAAAATGCATTTCAAATGATAATAAGAATGCTTGTTAGAGCACCATTTATGCTAATCTTTGCTATGGCAATGAGTTTTTATATAAATGCAAAGTTAGCTCTTGTATTCTTAGGTGCCATAGTTTTTTTGGGAATTATATTGTACATTATTATGACAAGAGTACATCCATATTTCATGGAAGTTTTTAAAAAATATGATGATTTAAATGCTAGTGTACAAGAAAATCTAACTGCTATAAGGACTGTGAAAGCTTATGTAAGAGAAGAGCATGAAAAAAGCAAGTTTTATAAAGCTTCTG
Source organism: Clostridium ljungdahlii DSM 13528 (assembly GCF_000143685.1). NCBI lineage: Bacteria > Bacillati > Bacillota > Clostridia > Eubacteriales > Clostridiaceae > Clostridium > Clostridium ljungdahlii. The sequence continues at coordinate 1,645,442 of NC_014328.1, forward strand.
AAACTTTGTATAAGTACTTTATAAGAGCTGAAAAATTAATAATAATTAATGCTCCTGCAATGCAATTTGCAGTGTATACATGTATTTTACTTTTGTCGTGGCTTGGAGCAAAAATGATTGTTTCAAAATCCATGACAACGGGAGAACTTATGAGTTTGTTTACTTATACCGTTAATATATTAATGAGTCTTATGATTATTTCAATGGTATTTGTAATGGTAATTATGGCCAAGTCATCTGCTGAAAGAATTGTTGAGGTTTTAAATGAAAAAAGTGATTTAGCAAATCCAGAAAATCCAATTTGTAAAGTAAAAGATGGATCCATATTATTTAACAAAGTTGGTTTTAGTTATAGCAAAAATATGGACAATCTAGTTTTGGAAAATGTAAGCTTGAAGATTAATTCTGGTGAAACCATAGGTATTATAGGAGGAACAGGAAGTGGAAAATCTACTTTAGTTCAACTTATTCCAAGACTATATGACACTACATGTGGAACTGTTGAAGTTGGCGGAGTTGATGTTAGAAAATATGATATAGAGACTCTTAGGGATGAAGTTTCAATGGTGCTGCAAAAGAACGTATTGTTTTCTGGGACAATAAAGCAAAATTTAAGATGGGGAAATAAGAATGCTTCTGATAAAGAAATAGTTGCTGCGTGTAGAGAGGCTCAAGCTGATGAATTTATAGAAAAGTTTCCTGATAAGTATGATACTTTTATTGAAGAGGGTGGTTCAAATGTATCAGGCGGTCAAAAACAAAGATTATGTATTGCAAGGGCTCTGCTAAAAAAACCAAAAATATTGATTTTAGATGATTCTACTAGTGCAGTGGATACTAAAACTGATGCTCTTATTAGGAAAGCATTTGTAGAGGAAATACCAGATACTACAAAAATTATTATTGCACAGCGTATATCTTCAGTTCAGGATGCAGATAGAATTATTGTATTAAACGATGGAAAAATAGATGGCTTTGGAACTCATGAGGAGTTACTAAAGACAAATGATATATATCATGAAGTTTATGAATCTCAAGTGAAAGGAGACGACGATGACAATGGCTCAAAATAATAATAGTAAACCTAGAGCAATGGGCAGACATCGTGGATATGTAAAGCCTAGTAAAAACTCTTTAAAAACATTAAAAAGATTATTAGCCTATGTTATTAAGGAATATAAGTTTTTATTTCTTATTGTATTAGTAGGTATTACCATAAGTTCTCTTGCTAATGTTATTGGTACATTATTTTTAAGAAATTTAATTGACGATTATATAACACCTCTTTTACAAAAATCAAATCCTAATTTTGGACCGCTTTTAAAAATGATAACTACTATGGCAGCAATTTATTATGTTGGAGTTGTGTCAACATATGTATACAGTCGTGTGATGATTATAATTTCTCAAGGATCTCTTAAAAGAATAAGGGATGACATATTTTCTCATATGGAAAGTCTATCTATTAGTTTCTTTGATACACATTCCCATGGAAATTTGATGAGTCTTTATACAAATGATACAGATACTTTAAGGCAGATGATTAGTCAAAGTATTCCGCAAATATTAGCAGCAATTATTACTGTTGTCAGTACTTTTATTTCAATGGTATATTTAAGTTTCCCACTGGCTATAGTTGAAATTTTGATTGTAATTTTGATGATTTATGTTATCAAAAATATTGGCGGAAAAAGTGGAAAGTATTTCGGGCTTCAACAAAAAGATTTAGGTATGGTAAATGGATATATAGAAGAAATGATAAATGGCCAGAAGGTTGTTAAAGTCTTTTGTCATGAAGAAGAGGCAAAAATCAATTTTGATAAGTTAAACGACGATCTTTATCATAGTGCAAATAATGCAAATAAGTACGCCAACATTTTAATGCCTATTATGGGTAATATTGGTTACATAAATTATGTATTTGTTGCTATTTTTGGTTCTATTTTAGCCATTAGTGGATTTGGCGGATTTACTCTTGGAGGAATTGCAGCATTTTTGCAATTGACAAGAACATTTAGTACTACAATTAATCAAATGTCACAGCAGTTTAATTTCGTTATAATGGCACTGGCAGGAGCTGAACGTATATTCAGACTTCTTGATGAAAAGCCAGAAGAAGATGCAGGCTATGTATCCTTGGTTAATGCAAAAGAAAATGAAAAAGGGGAATTAGTAGAAACTGATAAGCATACGGGAATTTGGGCATGGAAACATCCTCATCATGATGGCACGCTTACTTATACAAAGCTTCTCGGAGAGGTAGTATTTGATGATGTGGATTTTGGATATACTGATGAGAAAGTTATACTGCATAATATAAAGCTTTATGCAAAACCGGGACAAAAAGTAGCCTTTGTAGGTGCTACAGGTGCAGGAAAGACTACTATTACTAATTTAATTAACCGTTTCTATGATATTCAGGATGGAAAAATTAGATATGATGGCATTAATGTTAATAAAATCAAGAAGGATGATTTAAGAAGATCTCTTGGAATTGTACTGCAGGATCCGCATCTGTTTACAGGAACAGTTGCAGATAACATTAGGTATGGAAAATTGGATGCATCAGAGGAAGAAGTAATTGCAGCAGCAAAGCTTGCAAATGCAGATGGATTTATAAGACATTTACCAAAGGGATATGATACGGTTATTACTGGAGATGGTGGAAACCTGTCACAAGGTCAAAGACAGCTATTAACTATTGCTAGAGCTGCTATTGCAGATCCACCGGTTTTAATACTTGATGAGGCTACATCCAGCATTGATACAAGAACAGAAGCTATTGTTCAAGAAGGAATGGATAAGCTTATGAAAGGAAGAACGGTATTTGTAATTGCTCATAGGCTTTCAACGGTTAAAAATTCAGATGTAATTATGGTGCTGGAACAGGGGAGAATCATTGAAAGAGGAAGTCATGACGATTTGATTGAGCAAAGAGGAAAATATTATCAGTTATATACAGGAGCCTTTGAACTGTCATAAAGTCAATTATAATCTCTATAGGGTTTCTAAGCAAAAAATCAACCTTATACTCCGGATATTTTTTACAACCTTCAGCTCGGTTAAATATTTTGATAAGCCTAAGTAAAAAATTCTAGAAAAGCTAAGAACTTTTGAAAACTCGTACCTCAGACAATTCAAAAGTTCTAAGTTTTTACGAATTTTTTACTAAGTCTTATTTACAAAATATTTAAAAGAGCTTGATTATTGTAAAAATATGCCTGCGCATAAGTTGATTTTTAAGGTAGAAACCTATAGAAATGAATTTTTAACTGCGTGTAGTTAAAGCTAAAAGTCCAGTTAGATATTTTGTTAAATTAAATGCAAAATATTTAACTGGACTATATTTTTATAAGTAAAAATATATAAACTATAATGAATTTTATCGATTTCACATTATAAAAAATAGTAAATTACACATTATCTATTTAATTATAATAAGAGATGTGTTATAATAACCATTGCATAAACATACAACTACTCAATAATACTATATCATAAAATGAATTTTGTGTCAAGTACTTTATTTTCATTTTTAGGAGGAAAAACGATGAATTTACCTGAAATATTTAATTCACTCAGCAAGTTACAGGAATCAAACAGTATAAATGAAATTTCTAAATTAAATGATGACCTTAAAATCCATGATCTTGCTCTTAGCGTCAAAGATGCAAAAGATATAATAAGGACCAGAAACAATGCATTAAAAGCTCAGGGTAGGATTGAGCTAAATTTAGATGTGATGAAATCTATTATAAAGGAGCTTGGAAAATCTTCTTATGTAAATCAGGACAATTTAGTTGAAACAATTAGTGATATGTATGAAGTATTTCATTATGTGAAAAATTCTACATCAGATTTTTTATGTGATGATGAAATATTAAAAACTATAATGTTTTTTTACAATACAGTTTATGGTGGTTCGATGGAACTTATAAAAGGCAAAGGTATTTCTAAAATTGTAGATAATTTTAGAAATGGTAAAGATGTTAATAATATAAAAGAAGAGGAGGACAATAAATAGTGAAAGAATTTATTAAAAATAGAAACACAGATGCACTATATATTCTTCAAAATCTAATAGTAAGATACACAAAAGGTAAAAGCAGTTCCATAAAAGAGGATACAGCAGTTCGTATTTTGAATTCAATTTACTATGCAATAAATGCCTACATTAAAAGTTCCACAAATTCTAGTAAAGGATTTTCTTTGATGGTTCAAGATGATATAGTTAAAACGTATGAAGGTGGCATTGAAATTCTTAAAAAATCTGTGTTAGAGTGCAAAGAACTTTATGGAGAAGTAAAAGAAAACAAGCTTCATATTCCAAATGAAGTATATAATTATATGATAGATACAGTATTACCTTATTTCTTTGAAAGCTATGATATAATTTTTGCAGCACAGGATATAACATGTACTATGGATTATCCCCTTGTATTTGATAATATGAATATAAAAGGCATTTATTATATAAAACAATACCTTGAAAAATTGAAGATTGAAACTGAATTTTGTAACTTTTTTACACAGGCAGCTATTAGAAAATTACTTAGAGATTATGGTAAAAAGTATAAAATAAATATTATAAAAGCTCCAATAAATGTCTTTGAAATACTCATTGATCAGTCTGCTTTTCTAGTTTTATCAGAAAGCAGTGAAGAAAAACTTACAATATCAATGGGTGAGTTTAAAAGAATAAGTGAAAGGTTTTTAGGAAAAAGCAAAGAGGAGATATGTTTAATTGTAAACAGAACTTTTAGTAAAATTATTTCCAAGTTTAATATAAAAAACTTGAAACTTATAGGCTATATAAAAAAGTATGAGAATTCATTTAAAACTAGGTTTTTGATTGCCTGCAGCAGCGGGAATCTTTATAATATGGTTGTTATAGATAAAGAAGATAATGAACAAAATTATGTTGCCTTTGAAAAAGGCAGGAAAATGGATGATTATGCATTTAGTTGTGTTGTGGATGAGGTTACAAAATGCGAAAGTGTTAAAGACAAGCTTGAAATTATAAATGAAAATGTACATTCTCTTGAAGATTACATGGACATTTTGAATTTGGAATGTTTATTTGGCGATGAATATAAAGAGGCATTTCAGTTACTTGATGACATGTCCCTTGCTGTACTTGGTAAAAATGTATTTTATGATGACTTAAGGTGTAATTCTTTTAAACTCACGGATGAGAAGCTGCTTGTTTATAAAGGTACTTTAGAATATGAATGGCAGAATTATTACATCGAATTTTTACTAGAACTAAAAGAAAAAAGAATAAGAGACATAGAAAAGATAATTATGGATATTGATTTAGGAGAGGAACTGTAATTAAAATATATGGAGGATTTTAGTTTTGAAAATAAATAGGCTTATTGCAATTGTTGTCATGCTTTTAAATAGAAAGAAAATATCTGCAGCAGAATTGGCTGAAAAATTTGAGGTATCTGTAAGAACTATTTATAGAGACATTGAAGCAATTAACATGTCAGGGATTCCCATAGCATCTCAGTCCGGAAATAATGGAGGTTTTTACATTGTGGACAATTATAAAATCAACCATCAGTTTTTAACGTTGGATGACATGATTTCCATAGTAGAAGCTTTGAGAAACATAAATGAAGTTTTAAATGATAAAAATGTGGATTTAGCCATTGAAAAAGTAAAAAATATAGTGCCAGATGAAAAGAAGAGTGATTTCAATTTGCATTTTAAACAAATATTTATAGATACTTTGCCCTGGGGCTTTAAAAAATCTAGTGAAGAAAATGAGAAGTATAATATGATATATGAGGCTTTAGAGAACAAGAAGTGCATGTCTTTTAACTATAGAAATGCAAAAAGTGAATATATTTCGAGAAAGGTGGAACCCATAACCCTTGTTTTTAAAGGTTTTGGGTGGTATTTATTTTCTTTTTGCAATTTAAGGCAGGATTACAGGATATTTAAACTTTCTAGAATGGATACTTTGAGTATTTTAAATGAAGATATTCATAAAGGTAGAATTTCTTATGAAAAATATTTAAGCATGAATAAAGTTGAAAAGCTGCCTACAAAACTTACTCTTAAATTTTCAGAAAAAGTTAGATATAGGGTAGAAGATTCTTTTGATAAGGATGAAATGACCTTTCAAGAAGATGGAAGCATCATAGTAAATATTAAATTTTTGGAGGATGAATGGATTTATTCCATGATACTTGGCTATGGGGAATATGTAGAGGTAATAAAACCTCTTCATGTAAGAGAGATTATAAAAAATAGATGCAAAAAAATGAATGATATTTACGAAAAACAAAATTAAACCTGACATAATGCTGTCAAAGCTTCCCTGTATAATAAAAATATAAACAGAGTTCTTGGTTTCAGGTGGAGTTTTTTCTCCACCTGAAACTTAGAAATCGTTATCCAGGGGCGTAGCAGCCGTTATACCCCATTTTATAAGAAAAGCAGATATCCTAAATCTTTGATTTGGTGATAGTCGATTTCATAGAGTGCGATGGGGGTATTACGGCTGGTAGCCATCGGATAAATTAACCCATAGGGAAGGAGAATATTATATGAAACAAAAATACTGTCAAAGTTGTGGAATGCCAATGAGTGAGGAACTTTATGGTACTGAAAAGAATAATAAAAAAAATCAGGAATATTGTATTTACTGTTATGAAAATGGAGATTTTAAACAGCCAGATTTAACTATGGAACAGATGATTGAGGCTTCTGTACCTTTTATGGTTCAAAAGGGAATGAAGGAAAGTGAAGCAAGGGGTCTTATGGCAAACTGTCTTCCAAATTTGAAAAGGTGGAGAAAGAGCAAAATAACCTGTAAAACAGTTAAAAAGGATCAAATTATATTGGTTGGAAAAGAAATAAGGACTACTAATGAAGGTGGCAAATGCAAGGCTGCAATTGAAAAACTCTGGAAAGAATTCAGTGAGCAAAAGCTTGAGGATAAAATACCCAATAAGTTGAAGAACGGTGAAGTTTTAGGATTATATAGTGAGTATGAAAATAAAGAATTTGGGCATTATTCTTATATGGTTGGACTTCAAGTAAAAGATATAGGTAACATACCTGATGGTATGACATATAAAGTAATTCCGGCATCTAAATATTATGTGGTAACAGTAAAGGGAAAAATGCCGGAAAGCATTGGAGAAGCCTGGGGATATATATGGAATGCTGATATTGAAAGAACATATACAGGAGATTTTGAGATTTATGATGAGAGATATGATGGGAGTGAAAATTCCGAAGTGGATATATATGTGGCTGTAAAGTAATCCATTAAAATTTTTCACTCACTCCAACTTGATTAAAATCTTCCTTTAATGCTTTATTTAAAAAGTAAAAAGAGGTTAAAACAGCGGATGCATCAGTTATAGGGTAGGCAGCCCAGGCACCTTTTATACCAAAAAGTTGAACAAGTAGTATGGCTAAAGGGATAAACACTATGATTTCTCTATATATTGAAAGTAAGAAACTTTTTTTAGCTTCACCAATTGCCTGATAATAGTTTATTACTACATAATATATTCCTGTTAAGGGAATTAGACATATGCATAGTCTGAATGCTTTAACTGTTTTATTTAAAAGGGTAGTATCGTTTAAGAAAAAGCCTATGATATAATTTGGAAATAGCATAAAGATTGACCAAAGTGCAAAAGAGGTTATTAGAACTACTTTAATTGAAGTATTTAAAACCTTTTTAACTTTATCATAGTTTTCAGCACCAAAATTATAAGCCACTATAGGCTGCATTGCAGAACTTATGCCTATTATGGTTACAAATAGAAACATAGAAATTTTAGTTATTACTCCTACCATGACAATGGCAGATTCTCCGCCCTCAGTATAAAGAAGGTTGTTTAGAACTACAGTAACTAAGGCATCCTCAATTTCTATTATAAAGGTGGAGAATCCAACGGTAATTATGCCCCATATAATTTCTTTTGTAACTGAATTGTGAATGGAATGCATTGAAAATTCCATATGAAATTCCCTTATGATATTTTTAAACTTGTAAAATGCAAAGGTAAAGGCAGTTATTTGAGACAATACAGTAGCTATAGCAGCACCTTCTATTTTAAAGTGTAATTTAACTATTAATATATAGTTGATTAAAATATTTAAAGTAACACCTATTAAATTAGTATATAGAAGAGCTTTTGTCTTTTTTAGAGAAATCATAATATAACAGGCCACTACTGATAAGGACTGGAAAATGCCTCCTAAAAGTAGTATAGACACATATTTGTTAACTAGAGGATAAGTTAGATTGTCTGCACCTAATACATAAAAAATTGGCCTTCTAAATATAAAAATAATTAATGAAACTATTGTAAGTGATATTAGAACCAAACTAAAAGAAGTAAATACTATTTTTTTAAATTCTGAATAATTCTTTTCGCCTAAACTTCTAGCGGCATAAGTGGAAGCTCCTACAGCTATCAAAAGCCCAAGGGCTACTAATAATTTTTGAATTGGGAATGCTATAGTAATAGCTGCTAGTGTAGTAACTCCTATGTAGTGTCCTACATACACCGTGTCTACAATATTGTAAAGCTCAGATACCAAAAGTGCGAACACAGAAGGTATGGCAAATTTTAAAAGTAATTTTCTTATTTTACCTTGTTTAAGAGTATTATTTTCAATTTCCATAAATTTCACCTCAATAAGTTAAGCTATTAAAAAGTAGGCTTAACTTTTTCTATAGTTAAATTATAATGCTTTTTGGCAAAATTTACATTCACTTAAAGGTTCATAAAAAGGTACTATGTCGTTATAGCGTGAAAATAGTCACATTATTGAAATAGCATAATAGCACCTGTTTTAATATATTATTAGACCTCTTTTATTAGAATTAATAGAGCACCATAACCTTTGAGTTTAGCTCGTATATTAAATACAGTACTTTTTTTAAAACTTTTAAAATGTATATTTGGAAAAGAAGCTTTGTGAAGAATCTGTTTTTCTTCTTTGCCTAGTCTTTTGGGTTTTCCCATATCAACCCAGTAATTGTATGAGGAACCGGATTTTTCATTCATTTCATAAGTAGTTATTTTTATAGATGAAGGTATATTTACTATATTTATTGAAAGTTTTTGTACAGCAGCGTTTTTCACAGCTCTAAGTTTTGAAAAATTCTCAAAAGGAATCAGTTTATTTATATTGTCATGGTGGTTGTAGAGTAAGATTTGATACTCATTATTAGATTTTGTAACTATATACCCTTTGTCTTTAGCAACTAAAGTGTCTCCAAGTTTATTCAACAAGTAATAGGCATAATAAGAAGGCTTTTTTATTCCCTTGTTATTTATAAGTCCTGGGTATCCAAAAAACACTTCATTAGTCAAGTTAATTTGTTTATCTAACACATCAAAGGCTCTTAAAAAGTTTAAAGAATTTGTATTGTTTATTACACTATGTATAATATAGGGCAGCATATATGTGGTATCGTAGATAAAATCTATGCTGTCTTTTGTATAAAATGCATCTTTAATTATTTCAAGTTTATATTTTGTAGATAAAAGTTCTGTTACTTTATTTATAACAGCAGGCTCTAGAGTAGAGTCAAATTGAAATTTAAAGGAATCTAAGTTTAAACTATCTAAGTCATTAAAATAATTTAAGAAAGATTTTATAGCTAATAGAAAGCTTGAAGTAGAGAAGCCAGTATCATTTAAGACTATAATAGGTTTTATATTAAGTGTATCTAAAAATTCAAGTACATCCCGAGCTCTATTCCAATTATAGAACTTAGACTCTGGAAATATACACATATCTTCGCTGAAAATATTTAAAAGTCTGGCATAGATAAAGCCTATTTCTTCCTGAAGAACTCCTAATATATCTTTGTTATCTTCCAGGAGAAGTTCAAAGGCATTTCCTACATTTAATATATCTTTAAAATTTTTGCTGAACTTTCCAAGGTCATCTCCCATATTTATATTTATCTTTGTTATTTTATCTTCATAATTGAACCTGTCATAGTCCTCCAAATAATGATTTATATACTGAAGGCTTTCTTCTAGATTAAAAAATTCAATGATTTTTTGTTTTTCAAAAGTCTCATCATTTATTTTGAATTTTTTTCTATATTGAAGGGGAGTGTAGTTATATTGAATTTTAAAATGTTTGTTAAAGTACCTGGTATGCGAAAATCCTACTTCTTCTGAAATTTCAGATATAGTTTTATCTGTATCTAAAAGAAGTTTTAGGGCCTCTTCAACTCTATTTGAATTCAATAAATCTGTAAAACTGTATCCTGTGACATCCTTTATACCGTGGGACAAGTAGTCAGTACTTAAGAATTCTTTTTTTGCAATATCCTGCAGTGTTATGTTATCGTTATAATTATTAAATATGTATTTGGAAATTCTGTGATACCTTTCAAGCTGTTCTTCTTTTTCCTTTAAATCTTCATTTTCATACATTAAATAATGAAAATTGTTTATGAGATGATAGAGAAGGTCTATAAGGATAGTTTCGATTTCTTCATCGTAGTTATCTTGTTTTTGAATTAACTCACAAGCTATTTTAGCTAAAAAGGTTCTTAAAATATCATATTCTTCACTTTCTTGAGCCCTGTCATCTGTGGTATTGGTAAAGAAAAACATGTTTTCAATATCACTGTAGTATTTTTCAAAAAAATAAGGATCTATATGAAATACTAAGACTCTATTATCTGCATCACTGCTTACAATACTGTGGGTTTCATCTATGTTTACTATTTCTATGTCTTTTTCTATGAGTTCATATTTGTCAGATTCTATGGTGATATAAAGAGTGCCCTTTAGGACATAAAGTATTTCTATTGAATTATGCCAGTGGAGAGGATAATTCATTATATTTGTTAAATTTATAGAAACAGGTATATTTGAAGGATAATTTATATATTTTCTCCTCATATATATTGAACTCCTTTCTTCTTTAGGGAAAAGAAGGGCCAAGCCCTAGCAATACTTTTTAAAATTATAACCAGTATAATATATGAAAAAAGTTTTTTCAAGCAAGTGGGAATTTGTTTGTTAAAAAGTATGATTGATTTGTGATAATGTCTTAGTATACCATTTGCAATTATGTCCCCAATAAATAAAAAATAGTGCTAAAATATACTTCATAACAACATATAAATAAAGTGAATATAATTAGAAAGGTACAATTAAATATGAGGTTATTAAGAAATTAGTAGAAACAAATGGAAATAAGAAAAGCTGCCGCATTATTGTTGCCAATTAAAGCTACAATTCCGTTATCTTTTTGTGTTGAATCCCAAACACTTCAAGTATTTTACAGATATGTTTAGTAGTATGTTTTGTATCATTTTACAGGAATATTGTTATAACTTAGTACTTTAATTAATTCCAGACCGATTTCCAGTTCTAGACGGTTATAATAATTTTCTAAATCAATGTTGCAAATTTTGTTTATTTTTTCCAATCTATACAAAATGGTTTTATAATGTACAAATAGAACATGGGCAGCTTTTGAGGCATTACCATTGTTTTCAAGATAAATCCTTAGTGTTTCAAGTAATTGGGTATTATATTTTTCATCATGTTTTTTAAGATTAATTAATTCTTTAGGTATAATTTCTAGTAAGGAATCTCTATCATCTACTTTACTTACTAATCTTAAAACTCCTAAGTCCTTGAAACTAATAATAGCATTTTTAGAATAGATGGTGGAACCAAGCGCAATAGCATCTTTTGCTTCTCTATAGCTCTTATATATTAGTTTAAGATTATCTACTGGTTTTCCTATACCGGAGACTACTTTAATATCTTCATATTCTTCAATAATTTTTTTCTGAATGCTATTAAAAATATCCTTTATAGAAGCAAGAGTAATTTCAACATCTTGCTCATCCATTGACCATAAAGTAATTACTGTATTACTTAACTTACCAATTATGCAGTGGTGGTTTTTATGCTGAATTTTTCTTGAGGCCAATTTGAAAATTTTATCATAAATATCTTCATGTTTTAGATTTGGATTTTTTAATTTTGTTTTTGAAGAGCTAATAATGTCTAATAGTATTACTGAGTATTTTCCTTTAATATTTAAACCAATAAGACTGGATCTTTCTAAAAGCATTTTTTCATCAGTAACTTTATTATTTATAAGATCATAAATTAAATCATTTATAAATCTTTCTTCAATGGTTTTCATTGCAATGTGCTTTTTCATTTCAATTAGAGTAGCAGTAGTCGCAACTTCCAGAGTAAAATAATCAGTATCCTTTAGTTTTTTATTGATTTCAAAAATACAAATATAAGCTTTTACATTATTTTGAACAGTTATAGGAAAGAAAATTTCAGATATTTCCTTATTTGAACTGTTATTAGATATTTGGACAGCTTGTGCAAAGTAGTACAAATTATGAAAATCATTTCTGATAGCTGAACTTTTAATTTTAAAGTATTTATCCAAATATTTATCTGTTGAGGCAATACATTTGTTATCTATGTCAAATACAGCAACTGGATTACCTATGGATTTTTTAAAATAATCTAATATTGCCTGAAGACCTAATTCTTTTAAAGATATATAAGAGAATGCATCATAAATTTTTTTGATTCTATTTAATTCATTTAGATAACTTTGGTTAATTTGCAGTAAAAGTAGATTGATAATTTTGGAAACCGGCTCATTTGTTACTATGTATATTATTGATATTTTAAGTCCTTTTTCATATTGAACAAATATATTAGAAATGTTTTTATTAATAATGTTATCTTCCTTATTGCTAAATAAAATTAAAGTAATATTTTTATTTGAAAGCTTAGTTAATGTTTTGATAATATTATCTTTGGTCAAATCAAAAGTTTTTAAATTAAGAATATATAAAGAATTTGGCTGAATATCATCATTGTTGTCACAGTCATCAGTAAAAACTGTAGAAAGAAAATTATCATCATAAGGATATTCTTTTAGAATGTAATATTCGCAAATAACTTTATTTTTAAGAAATTCGATTAAAATGTTTAACAATTGGAACACCTCTATATAAATCATTATCGTATACAAAAAGAATATATTATTGTATACGATAATAATTTATAATATTCCTCTATTTTTGCTTAAAAGAATTATTTACTTTAAATAATTCAAGAAGGGGTTGTCGCACTAAAAATAGATTCTACAACATATTGTGTTAGCAAGTGACTTGCAAAACAATGTGTTGTATGTAAATTCCTTAGTGCGACAGTCCCTTGATAATAATTCATACTGCTACTTTAAGTATTTATTTAAATAACTATTCAAATATACTTTATTGTAATTTAAGTTTTCTTCTGTCAAAGGATCTTTTTGCTCACCTGGGAAGCCTACAGAGATTACTGCTAGAATGTTTATGTTTTCAGGAACATTAAACAAGTTTCTAATGTATTCTTCTGAGGATGTATTTTCATTATAATTTCTATTTCTTACTTGAATCCAACAAGAACCTAGGTCTATTTCTTGAGATAACAAATGGATATTACTTGCTGCAATTGAAGCATCTTCTATCCATACATCACTTAGCAAGGAATTACCCATAACGATAATTCCAAGATCAGCATTTTTTAAAAATGAGGCATCTGGTTTGAAATTAGAAAGTTTACTTAATAAGTTTTTATCTTTAACAATAATAAATTCACAAGATTTAGAATTTTTAGATGTTGGTGAGAATAATGCAGCTTGTATTAAGTTTAATATTTTTTCATCGCAAACTTTTTCATTTGTGTATTTTCTTATACTTCTTCTCTTTTTTAATAGTTCGAGCATCTTTATATCCTCCTTTTAATAAATTGTTTCTTAATATAAATAGTAACATAAAATTGATTAAAAAATGTATCTATTATGGATAAAACGTTTAATGTTGTTTATCCATAACAAGTGATATAAGAGAAAATTTATAGAAGTTTATTATCCAAAATAGATAATTTCCATTTCCTTATTTTAGAATATATAGTAATTTATTTTACAAAATTTATAAAATATAGAAAATAATTTAAAAAATTTAGGAGGGGTTATAAAATGAGTTATCCAAAAGATCATCTTGTATCAAGAGCTGTAATTAAATTAGGGGAGTATGCTGTTTTACCACCAGAAGGAAGGGTAATTAATGTTATACCAAATTTTGAAGGATTTAAAATGACAATACTTGCTTCACCAAAAATGGGAACAAGTTTTGTACAGTATATAGGTGAAGTAGCACCAGATGCAAAAACTACTAAAACATTTGGAGGAGATGGTATTGAAACTTTTGTATTCTTCTTGGATGGAGAAGGAGAGCTTAAAGTAAAAGTTGGAGGCGAAGAAAAGAAATTAAAACAGGGAGGATATGCTTTTGCACCTGCAGATTTAGGGATGAACATAAAAAATGAATCTAAAGGAACAATGAGGATATTGCTTTATAAACAAAGATATATTCCTCTTGAAGGAAAATCAGCTAGGGCAGTATTTGGCAATGTCAATGATATAGAAGAAAGAATTTATGATGAAATGGAAAACGTATTTATAAAGGATTTACTTCCAGTTGAATTAGGATTTGACATGAATATGCATATTTTAAGTTTTGAACCAGATGGCTGTCATCCTTTTGTAGAAACACATGTACAGGAGCATGGAGCATATCTAATGCAGGGACAAGGAATATACTTACTTGGAGATGAATGGGTACAAGTTAAGAAAGAAGATTTCATATGGTTTGGGCCTTTCATGAAACAAGCAGTGTATACTACAGGAAGAGAAAGACTAACTTATATTTATTCTAAGGATTGTAATAGAGACGTAATTTTATAAAATGTTAGGAAATGATGAGTATGGAGACTTCATTAGCAAGAATAAAAAAGGATATAGGAACAATTCAAAAGTTCACCAGTACTCCTGGACAAGGATGTACACGATTTTCATATAGTATTGAGGATAAAAAAGCAAAAAATTATTTAATAGACGAAATGATTTCACTTGGTATGGATGTAAAAATAGATGGAGTTGGAAATTTAAGAGGCACATATAAGGGCCAGTGTGAAAATCTACCAATTATTTTGGTAGGTTCTCATATGGATACAGTGAAACATGGAGGAAGTTTTGATGGTATAACTGGAGTAATTGCAGCCCTCGAAGTTATTAGAGTATTAAAAGAAAATAACATAAATACAAAGCATACAATAGGATTAATTGGTTTTGCTGAGGAAGAAGGTTCTAATTTTGGAGCTACTACTTTGGGGAGTAAAGTGATAACTGGTAAAATTGCTTCATCTGAATTAAAAAATATAAAAAATTTTGAAGGAAAAAGTTATTATGAAGTTTTAGAAGAAAGTGGTCTTAATCCTGAAAATATTGATAATGAAAGATTAGACAAGAAGGACATTCTTGGTATGTTAGAACTTCATATAGAACAGAGCATAGTTCTAGATAAAAATAATTTGTCTATAGGTATTGTGAAGGGGATAGCTGGGACTAGAACTTATGGTGTGGAGATTATAGGAGAATCAAATCATGCTGGTGCAACGCCTATGAATATGAGAAAAGATGCTTTGATAGCAGCTTCAGAAATAATTTCACATGTAAACGATATAGTGAAAGAAAATGGGTTATCTACAACAGTTGCTACAGTAGGTAAAATAGAATGTCACCCTAATGTATCAAATGTTATAGCTGAAAAAGTAGGCTTTACAATTGATATAAGAGACTTAGATGACTATGCTATGGATAGAGTGCTTAAAGAAGTAATAAGTTATTCAAATAGAATTTCAGATAAATATGAAGTTAAATGCAATATTAGGCAAATAACTTCGTTTAAAGGCACTAGAACTTGTGAAAAAATTAACAATATTATTGAGGATATTGTTAAAAGCAGAGGGTATTCCTATTGCAAAATGTTGAGTGGAGCAGTTCACGATTCGGCAGTAATGGCAGAAATTACTGATGTTGGTATGATATTTGTACCAAGTAAGGATGGGAAAAGCCATGTACCTGAAGAATACACTTCATTTGAAGATATAAAAAGGGGAAGTGATGTATTACTAGAAACACTGCTAAAACTAGATAAAATTTAGTTAAAGTTAGAAATGTATAAAATTAAGAAAGGATGAATTTTATTATGGCTATTACTAAAGATTTTAAACCAAATAAGCTTAGTGATTATCTTGAAGCTACTGGACTCAAAGGGAAAAATTTCAAATTTGTTGATGATCTTTCAAAGGAAGGATTATTAAGTTTATTTAAGGCGGCTGAAGTTTTGGAACCGTACTGGAGATCAAAATTAAATATAATGAATGGTAAAGTTTTATGCACAATGTTCTTTCAACCAAGTACTAGAACTAGATTTAGTACTGAAACTGCAATGATTAGATTAGGAGGTTCAGTTATAACTGAATCAGATCCAAGTCATAATTCTTCTGTAGCTAAAGATGAATCATTATGGGATACACTTAGAGTAGTTTCTCAATATGCAAACATAATTGGTTTAAGACATCCTGATGATAAGCAAGTATTTGAAGCACTTCCAGCAGCTGAAGTTCCAGTAATTTCTTGCGGCTGGGGAAATATAACTCATCCAACTCAAGGACTTCTTGATATGTATACAGTTTACAGAGCTTTTGGAAGGTTTGAAGGATTAAGAGTAATGGTAACATCACCAGATCTAACAAGAGCAAGAAGTGGGCATTCTTTTGCTTTAGGTTTGGCCAGAATGGGAGCTGAGATAGTATATTCAGGACCAAAGAATTTGAAAACTCCAGATCTTATAAAAGGTAAATTAAATGATATGGGTGCAAAATATGAAGAACATTTTGATTTAAACAAGAAAGAGCAGGGTGAATTAATAACAACTTGTGATCTTGTTTATCTTCCAGGCTGCAGCGTTCCTGTAGGACAGGATGCAAGAGATGTATTCATGGAAAAGGCAGCAAACTATTATATTGATCTAGAAACTTTAGAGAAAGCAAAAAAGAAAACTGGAAAAATAATAGGAATAATGCATTCTCTACCAAGATTCAAAGGAGAATTTGATTTTAGAATAGATAATACAGAACATGAGCTATATTTTAAGCAGATAAGCTTTAGTGTAGCAATAAGAATGGCACTTATTGCATCTATGATAGGTATTTCATAAAAGGAGTGAACTAAAAGCATGGAAAGCAGAAAAATAGTAGTAGCTTTGGGTGGAAACGCTTTAGGTAATACACCAGAAGAACAAAAGCGATTAGTAAAAAGTACTGTAAAACCAATTGTTGATTTAATTCAGAGGGGAGATAAAGTTATAATAGCTCATGGTAATGGACCTCAAGTTGGAATGATAAATCTTGCTTTGGAGACTGCATCCAAAACTGGTGCTAAAACTCCCAAAATGCCATTTCCAGAGTGTGGAGCCATGAGCCAGGGGTATATTGGATTTCATCTTCAAAATGCATTAAGGGAAGAATTGTTAAGTAGAAGGATGAATATTCCTGTAGCAACTGTTATAACCCAAGTTATTGTTAACAAGCAAGACCCAGCATTTGATAAGCCATCAAAACCAATAGGTGCGTTTTATAGTAGAGAAGAGGCTTTAGCTATTTCTAAGGAAAAAGGTTATATAATGAAGGAAGATGCAGGAAGAGGATGGAGAAGAGTTGTACCATCTCCAATTCCTATAGATGTAGCAGAAAAAAAAACCATTAAAACTCTTGTTGACAATGGAGAGGTTGTTATAACTGTTGGAGGAGGAGGCATACCTGTTATTGCTAAAGGAAATAGTTTAATAGGAGTCTCTGCAGTTATAGACAAGGATTTTGCTAGTGAAAAAATTGCTGAAATACTTGACGCAAATTTATTAATAATACTTACTTCAGTGGATAAGACAGCAATCAATTATGGAAAGCCAAATCAAGCTAATCTTGATATGTTAACAATTAAAGATGCAGAAAAATATATTGAACAAGGACAATTTGCTCCAGGTTCCATGCTTCCAAAAGTTCAGGCTGCAATTAAGTTTGTAAAATCCAGTAGTAAGAGAAAGGCAATAATTACATCACTAGAATGTGCAGCAGATGCTATTGAAGGTAAAACAGGGACTGTAATTGTTGCATAGGTATTATTATAAATATTAAAAAACTAATAAAAAGAGATTATAAATAATAGTAGGAGGTAAAAAAGTATGAGTAGTATTGAAAAGGTTTATCATGATGAAGATGTTAATATGGATGCACTTAAAGGTAAGGTTGTAGCAATAATGGGATATGGAAGTCAGGGAAGAGGACAATCCAATTGCCTAAGAGACAATGGAGTAAATGTTATAATTGGTGCAGGAAATAAGGATAGATATCCGGATTGGGAAAATGCGGAAAAAGATGGATTTACTGTATATCCTTTTGATGAGGCAGTTAAAAAAGCTGATGTAGTAATGATATTACTTCAAGACCCTGCTCAACCTGCAGTTTATTATGAATCAATTCATCAAAATTTAAGACCAAATCAGACACTTTGCTTTGCACATGGGTTTGCAATATTGTATGGAACAATTGTGCCACCAGAATTTGTAGATGTAGTACTTTTTGTTCCTAATGGACCAGGTCCTGTTGTAAGGCAAAAATTTCTAGATGGTTCAGGAATATATGGTGCAGTTGCTGTAGACCAGGATGTTACTGGACATGCTAAAGAAACAGCTCTTGCGATTGCTAAAGGTGTTGGCAGCACAAGAACTGGTACAGTATATATTTCATTCCAACATGAGACTGAAGGAGATAACTTTGAAGAACAGGTTCTTTATGGTGGAACAATCAATCTTATGAGGGCAGTGTATGAAACTATGGCTAAGAATGGATATCCAAAATCCTTTGCTTATGCAAAGGCTATAAGGTCCATTAGGTCAGTAATTGACGATATAGATCGAGTTGGAATAGAAGAATATTTGTCGAAAAGATGCAGCAGAACTTGTGAATTTGCAGTTAGAACTTCTGGACCCAGAGTTATTAATTATGATGAAATTGAAAAAATATTTAGAGAAACTGAAAAAGGTGAATTTGCAAAAAGATGGTTATTGGAATTCCAATGCGGTATGCCTACTTTAAACAGATTGAGAAGAACTCATAAGAATTCGAATATGGAAGTTGTAGGAAAAGAGTGGAGAGAAAAGTTCAGTAAAGAAGTATAACATAAAAATTAGAAATATGAAAATTAAATGATTGATAAAAAAGTTTTTAAACTTAATTAGCCTATTGTACTAGATATGTATGTAACTATGATGTTGATATATTATTAAGTTCAATAGGCTATTTTGATAAGAAAGTGGGTTGGAAATTTTGTTATATGCTTAAGTGATTTATTTAACAAACTAGGGAGGAATTATAATGGAAAAAGATATAGATGTATTTGATGGAGAATTAGTTAATCCTAATGAAAGACTATATAATGAAGATCTTGCTCCTGCAAAAGAACGTAAGTGGGAAACATATAGTATATTTGCAATGTGGATGTCTGATGTCCATAGTGTTGGTGGATATACCTTTGCAGCAGGTTTATTTTTTATGGGACTGACTGCATGGCAAGTTTTATTAGCTGAAATTATTGGTATATCTATTGTAATGTTTTTTTCCAATCTTACCAGCAGGCTTGGAACTAGGCTTGGAGTTCCATATCCTGTAATAAGCCGTATATCTTTTGGGGTTTGGGGAGGCAATATACCTGCTTTAATTAGAGGCCTAGTTGCAGTATTTTGGTATGGTATACAGACTTACTTAGCATCGGTGTCGGTTGTAGGCATTATATTAATATTTGCTCCGGGTGCTAAATCTTTAATGTTACGATCATTTTTGGGGTTGAATAGTCTTTATTGGATTGGATTCCTAATTATGTGGGCTGTTCAATTGTTAATAATGATATATGGCATGGAAATAGTCAGAAAATTCAATAACTTAGCCGGGCCTTTAGTTTACGTTTTAATGTTTTTCTTGATAATATGGGTTGTAAATACATCGGGTGGACATATTAACTTAAATGTTGGTTTAGCAGGTAAAAGATTATTTGGGTTAAATGCCGTCTATACATTTGTAGTAGCAATTGCATTGGTAGTAGCATATTTTAGTACAATTATGCTTAATGTCTGTGATTTTACTAGATTTTCACCAAATTTTAAAGTGGTTAAAAGAGCTAATTTTTTAGGATTGCCTGTTAATTTTACATTATTCTCCATAGCAAGTGTAATTACGACTGCAGGAAGTATAGTTATATTTGGTTCGGCAATTTATGATCCTATACTATTAGTACAAAAAATTCCCAATAATACAGCTCAACTTATTGGAGCCGTTGGATTTATGATTGCGACTTTAGGAATTAATGTTATAGCAAATTTAGTTTCTCCTGTTTATGATCTTGCAAATTTGTTTCCAAAGCATATTAATTTCAAGCGAGGTGCAATAATTACTGCCATGCTTTCCATAGTAGTACTGCCATGGAAAATATATGCAAATCCAATTGCAGTAAATTACTTTTTAGGCGGTCTGGCTGCATTTCTAGGGCCAATTTTTGCGATAATCATAGTAGATTATTATGTAGTCAAGAAGGAAAAAGTAGATGTACAAATGTTATTTCAATTGAGTGGATCATATTGGTATGATAATGGTTTTAATAAAAAGGCTGTATTGGCATTATTGCTTGGAGTGATAATATCTGTACCTGCAGCTATGGTTCCTGCATTTAAAGTAATAGCTTCATTTTCCTGGTTTATAGGAGTATTTGTAAGCGGACTTTCTTATTGGATATTAATGAAGGATACTGTTGTTACCGATCTTAACGATTACAAAGAGGAACATTCTTTATAGTTGTTTGATTGTAATTTTATAATTAAACGTTTTTATAAAAAAATAAATATTTTGAATGGGGCAGTTCTTTACATTCTTAGTTCTATTTTTAGATTAAGTAGGAGGTAGTAATGAATAAGTATGATCTTATCATAAAAAATGGAAATATTGTATCTGAACATTCTATTAAAAAAGGAGATATTGGAATATTAAACGGTAAAATAGTTGAAGTGAGTCCTAAAATAAATGAGACTGCAACTGCTAATGAAATAATCGATGCAGAAGAACTTTATATTTTACCAGGATTGATTGACGTACATGTTCATCTCAATGAGCCGGGGAGAACTGAGTGGGAAGGTATTTATACTGGTAGTTGTAGTTTGGCAGCAGGTGGAGTTACAACATTTTTTGACATGCCATTAAACAGTGATCCGCCTTTAATTTATCCTGACCAATTTAAAATAAAAGAAGATTTGGCAAAGAAAAAATCTATAATTGACTTTGGCATTTTAGGAGGATTAGTTCCTGAAAATTTAAATTATTTAAAGGATTTAAAGAAATGTGGAGTTATAGGCTTTAAAGGTTTCATGTCAAACAGTGGTATCAAGGAATTTAATTATCTTGATGATAACAGCTTGCTTGAAGGATTGAAGAAAATATCTAATCTACATTCTATAGTAATGCTTCATGCAGAAAGTGAGGTTATAACTAGTCATTTAGCTTCAGAGGCAATAAGTGAAGGAAAAATTGCTGCTGAAGATTATGCTGCTTCAAGACCAATTATTTCAGAAGTTGAGGCTGTAGATAGAGCTATGTGTATGGCAGAAGTGGCAAATTGTAAAATTCATATAGCTCATGTAAGTAATAGTGAAGTAGTTAAAAGAGTTAAACTTGCAAAAAATAGAGGAGTGGATGTTACATTAGAGACTTGTCCACACTATTTATCTTTAACTGTAGATGACATCGTAACACAGGGTGCAATAGCGAAATGTTCTCCTCCACTTAGAAAAAAAGATGATGTGGATCAATTGTGGAAAGCGCTCATAAATGGGGATATTGATATTATATCTTCTGATCACTCACCATCTTCACCCGATTTAAAGGATATGAGTGATGGAAAAAACATATTTAATGTGTGGGGAGGTATCTCTTCAGCTCAAAGTACATTAAATGTTCTGTTAGAGGAAGGATATTGGAAGAGGGGAGTTTCACTGGAATTAATATCTAAATTAACATCTGCTAATCCAGCTAGAAGATTTGGAATTTATCCTAGGAAAGGAACAATTTCAGTTGGAAGTGATGCGGATTTGGCCATTATTGATTTAAATCAATCTTTTATATTGAAAAAAGAAGACTTGCTATACAAACATTCGGTTAGCCCATTTATTGGTAAAAAATTTAGAGGTAAGGTAGTTTACACAGTTACAAAAGGCCATAAAGTATTTGAAAAGGGCAAGATTTTAGATGATGGCTATCGTGGTGAATTGATAATTAATTGATTTTGAGGTGAAATTTAGATGTTAGATTTGTTTATTAAAGGTGGCAAAATCATAGAAAATGATTATATTTTTAAAGGTTCTATAGCTGTAAAAAGCGGTAAAATAGTGGGCATTACAAATACTGATATTAAAATTGATGCTGCTAATGTAATTGATGCTTCTGGAAAAATGATATTTCCGGGTGCTATAGATTGTCATGCACATTTAAATGATCCGGGATTTGAATGGAGGGAAGACTTCATTCATGGCTCTGAAGCAGCAGCAGCAGGAGGTGTAACAACTATAATTGATATGCCGCTTCAGAATGAACCTGCACTTACATCAAGTAAAATATTTTTAGATAAGCAAAATAAAATCATGCACAAGTCTGTTGTTGATTATGCTTTCTGGGGTGGTCTTGTAGATAATAATGTGCAGAATATAGAGGAACTTTATAAGTCAGGTGCAATAGGACTAAAAGCATTTTTAGGTCCAGTTTCTTCTGATTATTCTACCATAAATATGGGAATAGCAAGACAGGCATTAGAAATAACTACTCCATTAGGAATGGTTATTGGATTCCATTGTGAAGATTATTCAATAATAAAAAGTTATGAAACAAAGTTAAAAAAGGAGAATAAATTTGCTAGATCAGATTATTTTCAATCAAGGCCGGTTATTGCAGAATTATTAGCAGTTAAAAATGTGATAGAAATGGCAAGAGAATCAGGTGGAAAAGTTCATATTTGTCATGTAAGCCACCCAGAGGTTGCTAAAGAAATAAAAAAAGCAAAAAATCAAGGAGTAAATGTAACTTCAGAGACATGCCCTCATTATCTTGTATTTACGGATAATGATATGGTAGAAAATGGTGCAATATTCAAATGTGCTCCACCATTAAGAAGTTATAAAGATAAGGAGGAACTTTGGGATTATGTGATGGATGGCACAATAAATTGCATAGCATCCGATCATTCTCCTTGTACTATTGAAGAAAAATCAGAAGATAAACATAACATATGGGAAATCTGGGGAGGTATAAGTGGCATACAAACTACATTCCAAGTTATGTTTAATAAAGTAGTGAATGAGAAAGGATTATCCCCTACTATATTGACAAAACTTTTATCTAATGAGCCGGCAAAGATTTTTGATTTATATCCTAGAAAAGGTAATTTAAATATTGGTTCAGATGCTGATATTGTAATTGTTGATCCAAGAAGAAAATGGAAAATTACTTCAGAGTCACTTTTTTATAAAAATAAAATATCAGCTTTTATTGGACTTCAGGGTAAAGGAATTCCAGTTACTACAATAGTAAGGGGAAATATAGTTTATGATGATGGCAAAATTGTAGGAAAACATGGTACGGGCTGTTTAGTTAAAGCTATACGATAAAAGGTAGAATTGTTATTTAAATATGAGGAGGGTTTATATTTTGGGCATTAAATTGAAAAATTATAAGTTTGAAAATTCTAATTCATTGACAAATGATGATTTAAAACCGATTATAAAAGAAAGACGTACGTGGAAGACTGTTAATTATGCTACACTTTGGATGGGAATCATTCATAATATTCCTACTTATGCTACTGTAGGAGGGTTAATAGCATTAGGGCTTTCGCCATGGCAAACCCTAGGAATAATTATTACTGCTTCTCTAATATTATATGCTGCATTAACACTTAATGGACATGCAGGCACAAAATTTGGAGTACCATTTCCAGTTTTAATTCGTTCCTCCTTTGGTGTTATTGGTGCTAATATTCCAGCAATGTTGAGAGCATTTGTTGCTATTATGTGGTTTGGAATTCAAACATATGCAGGAAGCACAGCTATTAATATTTTGATACAAAAACTTTGGCCATCATGGAATAGCCTTGGTGGTAACTGGAGTTTTTTTGGACTTCATCTTTCGGGTATGATTTCATTTTTGTTATTTTGGGCACTTCATTTATTTACATTAAATCATGGTATGGAATCTATTAAAAAATTTGAAGTTTTTGCAGGCCCAATGGTTTATCTAGTCTTTGGTGGTATGGTTTTTTGGGCTATTAGCATTGCTGGTGGTCTTGGACCAATTTATTCTCAACCAGGAAAGTTTAGAACATTTAAGGAAGCATTTTGGCCTTTTGTTGCAGGTGTTACGGGAGTTATATCAATATGGGCAACTTTGATATTAAATATTCCTGATTTTACACGTTTTGCGGAATCTCAAGAAGCTCAAAAGAAGGGACAATTTTTAGGATTACCTGGAACTTTTGCACTGTTTGCATTTGCTAGTATTACTGTAACGTCAGGAACTCAGGTAGCTTATGGAAAACCAATTTGGAATATTGTAGATGTACTTTCTCGTTTTGATAGTCCATTTGTAATTGCAGCTGCAGTAATTACACTTTGCATTGCAGCAATGTCGGTTAATGTTGCATCAAATATGGTCTCACCTGCGTATGATATTGCTAATTTATTTCCTAAGTATGTAAATTTTAAACGTGGAGCTTATATTACAGCAATTTTAGCTGTGTTTACTTTTCCATGGAAGACAATGGAAAGTGCTACAAATGTAATGTCATTTTTAGGAACAATTGGTGGGGCACTTGGTCCGGTTGCAGGTATTATGTTTGCTGATTATTTTATTATACGTAAGCAAGAATTAAATGTGGATGATTTATATGCTTTGAATGGAGAATATACTTATAATAAAGGATATAATTATCGAGCATTTATTGCTACGCTAATTGGAGCATTTTTTGCACTAATAGGAGACTTCATTCCTTCATTAAAAAGTTTAAGTAATATTTCATGGTTTGTAGGTGTTGCTATAGCTGCAATTGTTTATGTAGGTTTAATGAAAATTGATTCTCCAAATATAAAATTAAGTACAATAAATTCCCAGAAGTAATGCGTCAACCATTTTCGAAAATCTCCACAATCAATCTTATGATCTAAGTGTTAAATTAATTTTATCAACAGATGGTTGTTTTTCAAACACAGATTTGGTATGATTGATTTCAAGAGCAAATTTGGTAATGAATTCTTTTATGTAGTGGTTGAAGAATTCATTTGCCTGTTCCAGGATTGTTACAGCTGCTTAGTTCAAATCCTAAGGGTAACCGTGACTGTAACGTTTGGAATAGACGCTCTACACGACCATTTGCTTGAGAGATACTACTAGTTTTAATTTCTGTACCTTTCTAATTATGTCTATCTCATTTATATATTGTTATGAGTTATATTTTAACACTATTTTTTATTTATTTGGAATATAATTGCAAAGGGTATACTAAGATATTATCGTAAATCAATCATAATTATTTTACAATCATATATAGGTTAAGAGGAGGGTTTAAATGGAAAAGAAACAATACATCTGCCCAAAATGTGGAAATACAGAATATGAATCAGATCAATTTCAGGCAACAGGAGGAAATTTCTCAAAGATATTTGATGTACAGAATAAGAAATTTATTACTATTAGTTGTAAAAAATGTGGGTATACAGAATTGTATAAGGCACAGTCTTCAGCTGGATGGAATATTCTAGATTTTCTTATAGGCAATTAACTTATAATATATATGAAAGGAAGACATCATTATGAATGAAGTTTTACAAAATATTTTAACAAGAAGAAGTGTAAGAAAGTTCAAAGAAGAACAAATAAAAGACGAAGAATTAGAATTGATTTTAAAAGCTGGGGTGTATGCACCAAGTGGTATGAACAAACAAACTTGGCAGTTTACAGTCGTTCAAAGTAGAGAGAAGATGGAGCTGCTAGCAAAAGTAGTTAGAAAAGCATTAGGAAGAGACGCTGGATATAATTTTTATGCACCTCCAACTTTAATTATGTTGTCCAATGAGAAGGAAAATGTAAATGGACTTGCTGATTGTGCTTGTGCTCTTGAAAATATATTTCTAATGGCAAATTCACTAGGGATAGGTTCCTGTTGGATCAATCAATTAAGAACTATTTGTGATGAAAAAGAAGTAAGGGAAGTACTAAGTAGTTTTGGTATACCTGAAAATCATATTGTTTGGGGAATGGCATCCATTGGATATCCTGAAGGCATATCAAAAGCACATGAGAGAAAAGATGGAGTTATTAAATTTGTAAAATAATAATATAAAATTTCTAAACGAAAAATCAACTTATACTGCGGATATTTTTAATAATTAGAAATTAAGAGTTAAGAATTAATAATTATGGTTGATTTTCTTCCGTTAATACTACAGAAAATCTAAAACATAGTGCAATTAAAGCAAAGCTTCAATAAACTTTAAATTTAAGTTTTTTCGAGCATATTGAAGAAAAAAATTCACTCACTATTAATTCTTAACTTAAAAATATGCCTACGTATAAGTTGATTTTTAAGTTAGAAATCTTGTATAGGGTTTATAAGTCTAAAATTAAATTATGCATATAGTTAAACCATTGAGATCAATAGATTTCAATTAATGTATAATTTAAGTTATTAGTTAAAAACCCTATAGATAGTTAACTCTACAATTAAGCTTATCCAAATTGCTAACTTTATTTAAATGCTAAAGTTATAAATTCAACTGAGACTTATATAAGCAATTTTAGGTAATGATAGATTTAACTTTAAACTTTATGATTTATATAAGAAACACAGAAACAACAAATTTTAATGCCAATATTAAGTATGTTTCTAGTGAAGATGAAAAATGTAAAGCTCTAAGCTTTCTGTAGTAGTTTACTGTTTTTATATTTCATAAAGGCAATTTTAGCAGAGTATAGTGCAAGTCCTACTGGTAACCAAAATGCGCCGAACCTAAGCTCATTTTGCAAATAAGGAAGCATAAGATCAAAGCTTAATCCTTTTAAGTTTAACATTTTTAATGCTACAGTCATATGTCTGAATGGCCATAGAATATTAAGAGCATCTGCCATCCCATTTGGCAGCAGATAATCTGGCATCACAACACCACAGGTTAGAAATATAACTATATTTATCAAATTAAAAAACAGTATAAAGTGACCAAGGTTATCCATAAATGATGTTAAAACTAATCCCATAGCTGTAAGGTTAATAAAAAATAAACTCATTAAAACAATATATATTAATATATCACCACGAAGAGGTACACAGAATAATTTATCAACAATACATAAGCAAGTGAAAATTACTATACTACATAGAGTAGAATATAGTAATATTCTTCCTATAAGGCCAATTACAGCTTTTACACCTTCTTTTGAACGCATCTTAATATGTGCAAATTGCTCTTTCTTCTTCATTAAAGCAGGTACTAAAAGTAGTGGTACAAAAAAACCTTGATTAACTAAAGGTATCAAAGTATAAATTAAATATCTAAGATAACTACTTTGAGGCTCATACAGTACGCGTTCAACATAAGAAAAGTTTAAAACAGTTTGCTTAGATTGGTATGGAACCATACCATTTCCTTGAAGAACACTTATTTGAGCACCAGCATTTACCGTACCTAAAACCTGACTAGCATATGCTAAAACATTGGATAGTATGGGAAGATCAGTTCCATCTATTAGCAATAAGGCACTAGGTGATTTTGCCATACTTACATCTTTTTCAAAATGCTTAGGTATTATTATACCTCCATTTACCCTACGATCTCTTATTGCTTTTTCAAGTTCAGTATCCGAATTTGCATAATAATTAACATTTAAACCTGGGTTAATTTTAAGCTGTTGTACAATAGTTCTTGACAAATTTGAATTATCTCTATCAACTACACCAAATGGAAGATGCTCTATATAAGGATTAGACATGGCATAGCCAAAAATAAGTGTTGCTACAATAGTGAGTATAATAGTCTTAAGTAGGGAGCTTCTTTCTTCTTTTAATATCTTAAAAAGACTGTTCATTATGTTATCACCTCTTCATCTTGACTATTGATGATACTATTTTTCTCATTTATTCTAATATTTCTAAGCCTTTTAGCCTCTTTCATTTTATATAAAAGGAATGTAACCACCCACATAAAAATCATAAATTTAGTAAGCCAGAATATATTAGATAAGTTATCTTGAAAACTTCCGCCTATAAGTGTTAAATCTCTTAGAGGTATGGCATAGTAGTAAAATGGAATATATTTAGCTATTATAGGAGCAATATCAGGCATAGCTACAGTTGGAAATGTGTATCCAACCAAAAATAGAGTTATTGCTACTGGGCCTGCTAGTCCTACTGCATCTATCTGCTTTCCATTAAACAAGATACTTAAAAGTACTCCCACAAATGTCATTCCAATACAAAAGAGAATAGTTAACATAACTCCTGCTTCAACAGACCCTCTATAAGGTAAACCAAAATATTTACAAAAAATTACAAATATAGTAAAAACACAAGCTGATCCCAGAAGTCCAACCATAATACCTTTAATCCATATTTTTTTATAGCTATTACCTTTTTTATTAATAAAATTACAACTATAATCATTCCAACCTGAATAGTATTGATTGAAAATCCTGGAATGAAAAAATTAAACATATTTTGAGTAGGATTTCCTATAAGTCTATAATTGTAACCTATAGGATTGATATAATTTTTAGCTACTTCTGGCATTAATCCAAGTTGATCCTCTGCTACATTTATTAAATATGCTGATTTAATGGTACCTAGAATTTGTGCAATTTTTGTTTTACTAGAAGCAGTCATGGCCATTTGTGCCCCATCATAAACAACCATAATGTTGGGATTCTTTCCATCAGTTAGATCCTTTGAAAAATTTTTAGGAATAATAAATCCTACAGCTATGTCTCCTTTGTCTATTAAATCTTTAACATCATTATCAATTTGGCTATATGCAACTATATTAAATGTTGAATTTGTCCTTAGTTCCCTAACAAAAGATTGAGATAATAAAGAGTTATCATGATCTACAATAATAGTTGGAATTTGACTAAGTGAATGAGCACTAAATTCAAGTGCTAAAACAATAGCCCCCCCAATGCCAATTATAAAAAGCATTAAGATAGGAGTTATCATATACTTAAATTTTAATATTGTTTCTTTCATAATAATCATCACTTCTTTCCAAAATCAACAAAGGCTGTCATTCCAGCATGAAGTGGTTTATTCATATCAATTAATTCAACTTTAATCCCATAGGACACTATATCAAAATCCCCATTATCATTTGTTGCCCTTTTAACTGCAAAATCAGCATCCTTATTAATTCTAACTATTTTACCTTTAAACTTTTGATTAGGATAAGCAGGAATTTTCACAGGCACTTCTTCATTTAACTTCACTTTTGAAAGATCTGTTTCTTTTATATCACATTCAACCCAGGGTGCAACTGTATTTGTCATTACAAGAAGAGGCATTCCTGTAGATACAAGTTCACCAACCTCTACATTTAACTGATTTACAACTCCATCTGCCGGTGCTGTTATTGTTGTATCATTTATATAACTTTGCACTTCATCTTGCCCACCTTCAGCTTGTTTAATTTGGGCTTGATATCCCTGTATTGTTGCATCTGCTTGACTTACTTGTGCTTGTAATGCGGCTATATCTTCAGGTCTTGATCCATCTTTAGCAACATCATATTGATTTTGTGCCACCTCCATATCTGTTTGAGCCTTATCTAAATCTTCTTTAGCTGCATAGCCTTTACTATACAGTGCATTTATCCTATCGTATGTAGATTTCGCTAAATCATATTGAGATTTGGCTTCATCAATTTCCTCCGGTCTTGCTCCATTTTGAGCCTTCTGAAGTTGTGCTTGTGCTGATGATTTTGCTGCTTGTGCTGCTTTCATTTGTTCAGTAGCTGCATCGATTTGAGCTTTTGATTGAGCTTCTTTTGCAATTAGCGAACTATTATCTATAGTTATTAAAACTTGTCCGTTTTTTATGCTGTCACCTTCAGCTACCTTTATAGCTGTTATTTTTCCTGCAGCTTTAGAATTTATATTTATTTCTTTAGTCTCTATGTCTCCTTGAACAGTTAAGTGGTCACTTTGCTGTTTTACTATTTTATCTCCTGTCAAAACAAAATTCTTACTACATCCTGAAAACAAACCTGTTGTAATTGTTAGAGCTAATACTAATGCAATTTTTTTTCTTTTCATATAAATCCTCCCAAACCAACTAATATATTTACTTATAAGAACCTGTTAGTCAAACGTTGTCTAATTTTTACAAGTGATTCATGTAGAATTTGCATCTGTTCTTCTGGTAAAACACCTAATAAAGACACTATAATATTTTCTTTATCTGGTAATATCTCAGCTAAAATTTTCTTCCCATCTTCTGTTATAGTAATCTTTGTATATCTCCTATCATTTTTATTTTCCTGTCGTAGAACAATTCCTTTTAATGTCATTCTATCAATTAAAGTTGTTACACTAGGTTTCTTTACTCCTAATTTCTTACTAAGAGTAGATGAAGTACTTCCTTCATCACCACATAAATATAGGTAATACAGAACTTTGAATTGTACCTGTGTTAATTCAAACTTTTTATAGCCTTCTTCACCAATTTTATTTATTAAATCTGATATTTTAATAATCTCGTCAGTTACCCCAAAAGTTAACTCCATTGGATCAATCTTAATTAAATCGGTATCTTTCTTATTCATAAACAACACTCCTAAAATGCTTTTTCATATTATTCTGTTAACATTATTAATTTAATATATTGATAGTTAGCATGAGTAATAATTAGTATAGTTAATAGTTAGCATATCTAATAATTAACTATACTAACTATTATACACATTATTATATTAGTTTCAATATCAATAACTGGAAATTATTATTAATAATCTGTAACTTTTAGTTTTAGTTCTGCAAACTGGAAATCTAAGTTCAAAAATGTGTGTTACCAAGAAAATGCTGGAGATTTGACATTAAAAAAGTATTACACAAATGATAGGGTATGTAGGATACGAATTGTTAGAGGGGTTAAATATAGGTAACGTGTTTGCATTATCAAGTGTCCGGCAAATGTACGAAGTTACTAAAGTTATGGACCACAAAAATGGATTGCCTTAAAATTAGGCAATCCATTAATTATGTATTAAGTGAGATTATAAGGAAGATAAAAACATTTCGTATGCGTCTTCAAATGAATCGTAGGGATCTGGATTTCCGCCGTTTGTGCTTTTGCATTGGTTGTCACTGTACTCTTGTCCAACTGCAAGAAGACCCCCAACAGTTATAGGATGTCCTGCATCACAGGCTATTTTACAAAATGTATCCATAGGATCATCTGCGAGATGAGTTTCCAGCAGCTTCTTTCTTAAGGAAGGATCTTTTTTAGCATCAGTATAAAGCAGTTCTAATTCAGTAGTTGTGTTGTCCATAATTTGCACCTCTGTACTTTAAATTAATAATGTAATTATAGCACTGCATAAGAATTTAGGCCAATAGAGATTGTAATAAGAGCATCATCTTATTATATAGTTTCGTTTTGTTTTCAGCAAAATTATTTGTAATTGAACAAAAAGAACCTTTAGCTTATAATAATATTAGTCCATAAATAGACTAATATTATTATAAACAGTGAAAGAAGGTTTTATTGTTGGAATGGATTTATCTAATTGGAGCTATTATACTTGAAACAATAGGAACAACTTGTATGAAGATGTCTGATGGATTTACAAAATTACTGCCAGCTTTAGGAACAATTCTAACGTATGGCTTGTGCTTTGTACTTTTTTCAATATCTTTAAAAAAGATACCTGTGAGTGTGGCATATGCTATATGGTCAGCTGCAGGAACTACTATTATATCAGTAATAGGAATTTTTATTTTTAAAGAAAATATAAGTATTTTAAAAGTTTTGTCTATATTTTTTATTATATTAGGAGTTGTAGGATTAAACTTTAGCGGCGTTAGTCACTAACCTTTTTATAATTAGAAAAGAGTGTATGAAATATGAATGAAGAAAATGAAGTTGCTGAGCTATTAAGTGATTATTATGAATCCTGGTTTAAAATTAATGAAATTTATCGTATCTGGTCAAAAAAGCATGGTATTCAGGATACGGTTATGTTTATTTTATATGTAATAGAAGTTTCTCCTTGCTGCAGTCAAAATGAAATTTGTGATAAATTATGCCTGCCAAAACAGACGGTTTCTTTAATATTATCCCGCCTTGAGAAAAAAGGATATATTTCTAGAAAATTAGATCCTGAAGACCGCAGAAATAAAGTAGTCAGCTTCACAGAACAGGGAAGTAAATATGCAAAAGAGATATTAGAACAGCTTAAAGCATCGGAGGTAGAAGCTCTCAGTAATATGTCTCAAGAGCAAAGAAGGACTATGGTGGAAAGTTTCTGCTTGTTATCTGATTTATTAACCAAAAGCCTTTCTAAATAATATCTAGCCTATATGGGAATATTTAATTAAAAGAACATTCTATTTGAAAGGGAAAAATAATGAAAA
The DNA here is from genome assembly GCF_000143685.1 of Clostridium ljungdahlii DSM 13528. Classification (NCBI taxonomy): domain Bacteria; kingdom Bacillati; phylum Bacillota; class Clostridia; order Eubacteriales; family Clostridiaceae; genus Clostridium; species Clostridium ljungdahlii. The sequence goes on from NC_014328.1 coordinate 1,678,087, forward strand.
TACTTGTAGTAGAAGATGATAAACTTATTTCTCAAAGTATAAAAAACAGCCTTAAAGATTATTACAGTATAGATACTGCCTTGGATGGAGAAGAAGGACTCTATATGGCAGAACAAAATATATATGACCTTATAATTTTAGATATAATGCTCCCAAGTTTAAATGGAGATGAAATACTTAAAAGTCTGCGGAAAAATGGAGTAAGTACGCCAATACTATTGCTTACCGCAAAGGATTCTCTGGAAGATAAAATAAATGGCTTTAAAATAGGTGCTGACGATTATATTTCAAAGCCATTTCATATAGAAGAGCTAAAAGTGAGAATTGAGGCATTACTTAGAAGAAGTGGAGCACTGATAAATGAAAATATATTGAAATGTGGAAACTTAAAAATCGACATCAAAATTAGAGAATTATCAATAAATAATGAAAAGGTAAATTTACAGGCTAAACTATTTGATCTTATGGAGTATCTAATAAATAACAAAGGAACTATACTCACTAAAGAGCAGATATTTGATAGAGTGTGGGGTTTTGAATCAGATACTGCCATAAATATTGTAGAGGTATATATGCACAAATTGAGGAAAACATTAGTTGAACACGGTTGTGATGGAGAAATAAAAACTGTAAGGGGAATTGGATACATGTTTAAATCCAGTGATAAGTCAAATGTTTAAAAAGCTGAAATTAAAGCTTACATTTTTAAATGTAGGGGTATTTTTTATACTTTTTTTAACATTTAATGTTGTTATTTACTTATATGCTAAATCTAATATATATTTCTCAATAGATAAAAATTTGCTGATTTCAAGAGATATGATTCAAAGAAATATGCCACAAAATAGTTCTTATTTATCTACATTAGATCCAAGGGTGATAGCCATAGTACGTGACAAAAGTGGAAAAGTTATTTTGGATACTCATATAAATATATTTTATAGGGCAAATCAGGAATATATCAAACCAACTAAGGTGGATCAATTATATGACATAAACTTTAAACGGTTTCATTTCAGAAGCATAGCATTTTCAGCTCAACTAAAGAGTGAAACAGTAATGGTTCAGCTGCTTAGAAATACAAATTCAGAAATAGAATTCTTAAAGAATTTGTTAAAAATAATAATATGGGGAAGTATTATTGTACTTTTAGTTTGTACGCTAGCTGGAAATCTTCTTGCTAAAAGGAGTATGGTTCCAATAGTTAAGGCATGGGAAAAACAAAAGAGGTTTGTGGGGGATGCTTCCCACGAGCTCAGGACACCCCTTACCGTAATACAGGCACAGTTGGAGTTGGTTATTAGAAATTCAGAGGATAAGATAATAACTAAAAGTGAAAATTTAGGAATAGCCTTATCGGAAACAAGAAGGTTATCAAAACTGGTAGCTGATTTGCTCATTCTTACCCGTTCTGATTCTGATGCAGTAGAAATAGATAAAAAAACTGTAAATATGTATTTGCTCATTAAAAAAATAACTGATATATATGCTGAAGCTGCAGATATGGAGGATAAGCAGGTAAAAACTGATTTAGAGAAAAATTTAATTGTAAACTGTGATGAAGAAAGAATTAAGCAGCTAATGGTAATTCTTTTGGATAATGCTATTAAATATACTTATAGAGGAGGAAATATACAGGTTGTTCTTACCCAAAAAGATAATAAGTGCATCATTTATGTAAAAGATGATGGTATTGGTATAAAAAGTGAGGAAAAAGAATTAGTATTTGAAAGGTTTTATAGAGGTGATAAGAGTAGAAATAGAGAAACAGGTGGTGCAGGTCTTGGACTTTCTATAGCTAAATGGATAGTACAAAAACATGAAGGAACTATAAATATTTTTGAAAATATACCTAGAGGAACGGTTGTAGAAGTAGTTTTAAAAAATAATTTTAGTTAAGCAAAAGTTAAGATTAAAATGTCATAATCATTTTCATAAAGGATACATTAAATTTATTGAAAGGAATAGATAAATATGAAAAAAATGATTGTTGGCATAGTACTAGTGGCGGTAGTTGCAGTTGGAGGCTTCTTGGTATATAAAAATGTATCAGCTAAGAAGTCAGCTCAAAATGTGAATTCTCAGTTTGCTAGGGGAAAGGTAACTGTAAAGGACATTACACAGTCTGTATCCGGTTCGGGAAGTGTTCAAGCATCTCAAAGTGAAGTATTCAAAGCAGCAGGTAAAGACACGGTTGCATCTGTACTTGTAAATAATAATCAAATAGTCAGTACAGGAGATGAACTTGTGACATTTACTAATGGAAGTGCGCCTATAGTGGCAGATATGAGTGGAGTTATAAGTGCTGTAAATGTTAATGTAGGAGATAATGTAAATGAAGGTACTCCACTTGTAACTATGTTTAATAATACAAATCTTCTTACAACTATATCTGTGGATGAAACGGATGTAACGAAGTTAAAGGTAGGACAAAAGGCTGACATAAAATTAAATGCTTTTCCTGATACCAAATTTACAGGAACAGTTACAAGTATAAGTCAGCAGGGACAATACTCAAATGGAGTATCAAATTTTGATGTATCAGTATATTTTGATGATGTTCAAAATATTAAAGTTGGAATGTCTACAGAAGTATCGATAACTACAGATTCTAAAAATAATGTACTTGCAATACCGGTAGAAGCAGTTAGAGACATTAATGGTGGAAAATATGTACTTGTGTATGATGGTAATAAAACATCTATGAAGAAAGTAGAACTTGGTATAAGTGATGGAAAGTCAGTTGAAGTAACTAATGGATTGGTAGCAGGAGAAGAGGTTCAACTCCCACAAGTTAAAAGTTCTACTACAAGCTCTTCAACGAAAGGAATGGGAAGCTTCCAGATGATGAGAGGTTCTGGCGGAGGAAATAGACAATCTGGTTCTCAAGGAAGCAGCAGTAGAAGCAGTAACTAAGTTTGTAGCAACAGCAAAGCTGTGAGAATTAAAGAAAGGAGAACCTTATGATAGACATTAAAAATGTATGTAAATACTATACCATGGGAGATACAGTAGTAAAGGCATTGGATGATATAAATTTAAGTATAGATGAAAATGAATTTATATCTATTATAGGACCTTCAGGATCAGGAAAATCAACTCTTATGAATATACTAGGATGCTTGGATATACCTGATTCCGGAAGCTATATATTTGATAATGTAAATGTAGAAAATGCAAGCGAAAATGAGTTAAGCCTAATTAGAAACAAGCAGATAGGTTTTATATTTCAAAATTTTAATTTATTGCCTAAGTTAAATGCAGTAGAAAATGTAGAAGTTCCCCTTTTATATAGAGGAATAAACCAAAAGGAATGTAGAAAGTTAGCATTAGACTATCTAGAGAAGGTGGGGCTTAAAGGAAGAGAACATCATAAACCAAATCAGTTATCTGGAGGACAGCAGCAGAGAGTAGCTATCGCAAGAGCTTTAGTAGGAAGTCCAAAGATTATCTTAGCTGATGAACCAACAGGTGCACTGGATAGTAAAACAAGTGCTGAGCTTATGGAATTTATCAAAGAACTCCATAAAAAGGGACAAACTATAATACTTATAACTCATGATCCTAATGTGGCTAAACAAGCTGAGAGAATCATAACTATAAGAGATGGTAAATTATATGCATAGGAGGAGAGATTAGATGAACTTTTTTCAAACGGTAAAGCTTGCTATAAAAAATATAAGAAGCAATAAATTGAGATCTATCCTTACTATGATAGGTATAATTATAGGAATATCATCTGTAATAGTACTTGTTGGTATGGGAAGTGGATCTACAAAGAATATAACTTCTCAAGTTGAATCACTTGGAACTAATCTTATTGTAGCTAATACATTCAGCAGTGGAACTAAGCAGTTGACTCTTGATGATATGGATAATATAAAGAAGCTTAATGGTGTAGATGAAATGGCTCCTATTATATCTTCCAGTACTTCGGTTAAAGTAGGAGAAAATTCGCAAAATACCGCAGTAACCGGAACTACCAGCAACTTTTCTCAAATAAGGAGCATGAACGTTGCAGAAGGAAGATTTATAGCCGACCTTGATGTGGATTATAGAAGTAAAGTAGCTGTTTTAGGGTCAGATATAGCACAACAGCTGTACGGACTTACAGATCCTGTTGGAAAGAATATAACTATAAAGGGAAGTACTTATACGGTAGTAGGTGAGCTAAAATCTCAGGGAAATTCTATGGGAAGTAATACAGATGATATGGTGATTATACCAATAACTACTGCTATATCTCTTGCAGGAAATAGAAATGTAAGTACCATGTATATAAAAGCTTCTAATGACAATAATGTTGATTATGTAACAAATGAAGTTGACAATTATCTTACGAATTTCTTCAAGTCAACGGATAAAAACCATACGGTTATGAGTCAAAAACAGCTTCTTGACACAATGAGTTCGATAACAAATACTCTGACTTATCTGCTTGGAGGAATAGCTGCAATATCTTTAATTGTAGGGGGCATAGGAGTAATGAATGTTATGCTTGTATCTGTATCGGAGCGTACAAAGGAGATAGGCATAAGAAAGGCACTGGGTGGTTCTAGAAAGGACATACTGATTCAATTTCTTATTGAGGCACTTGTACTAAGTTCTCTTGGAGGAGTAATAGGGGTATTATTTGGACTTGGAATAGGATGGCTTGTATCAACTCTTGGAATGTCAGTTACCTTCTCTCTGCCTATAATTGCAGTAGCATTTTCTTTCTCCCTTATAGTTGGAGTTGTATTTGGTATATTCCCGGCATATAAGGCTTCAAAACTCAAGCCAATTGATGCACTCAGATTTGAATAATAAAAAATCTCTGTATTTTACAGAGATTTTTTATTGACATTGACGCAGCGTATAAGTTTATAGTTAAATCGTCAGGAGGTGATAGCAGTGGAATATACAGTGCAGAAATTAGCCCATATGGCGGGTGTCAGTGCGCGGACTCTTAGATATTACGATGAAATTGGAATTTTAAAGCCGGCAAAAATCAATTCATCAGGATATCGCATTTATGGTCAAAATGAGGTCGATAGACTTCAGCTAATACTCTTTTATAGGGAATTTGGCATAAAGCTTGAAAATATCAGAGAGATTATAACCTCTCCTGATTTTGACAGGGTTAAAGCACTGAGAGAACATCGCAAAAAGCTTCTTGAAAAAAGAATTGAACTGGATTTATTGATTTCTAATGTTGAAAATACAATTAAATCTATGGAAGGGAGAATTGTAATGAGTGATAGAGAAAAATTTGAAGGATTCAAGAAAAAACTTATTGATGGCAATGAAAGAAAATATGGAGAAGAAATTAGAAAAAAATACGGAGATGAAATTGTAGATAAAGCAAATAGCAATCTTAAAAATATGACACCTGAGGAATATGAAGAGGTAACTGGACTTGAAAATGAAATACTTGAAACACTGAGTAAAGCCTATAAAACAGGTAATCCTGCAGGTGAACTGGCTCAAAGGGCTGCTTCTCTCCATGCAAAGTGGATAAGTTTTTATTGGGGAAATTACAATAAAGAAGCTCACGCAGGTATTGCTAAAATGTATGTAGAGGATGAAAGATTTAAAGCGTATTATGACAAAAAACAGCCAGGGACAGCAGAGTTTTTAAGAGATGCAGTTTTAGTTTATACTGGAATTAAAAAATAAATTTAATTTATCAAGTGATTCTTAGGTTCAGGTGGAGTTTGCTTATAAGGAATCCTTTTCTCCATCTGAACCTTAGAAGAACTTATCCAGGCGCGTAGCAGTGCTTATCCCCCACTTTGAAGAAGATGGGGGTATTAGCAATGGTAGAGATCGGATAAAAACTATACTTTTAGCTAGTACAGAATTAAAATCAAGCCGCTATACTTAATACTTATAGCGGCTTTTTCATGCCTTAATTTGTATTCTATATAAATTATAACAATAGTATAAATAAAAAGTAATTTGTGCTTTTTTAAATTTAAATATGCAAATATTATTGATTTTCTAAAAATATCGTAGTATTATTACATATAATATAAAAATATAATATAAAAAGTATGACAATGATAAAATACCATGTAATGGAGGGATTATATGTTAAATTTTATTGCTAATTTAAGGATAAGACATAAAATTTTTGCAATGATAAGTTTATTCATAATAGGATTTATTGTTTTTGGAACTTATGCCTTTTATTCACTTTCTAAGATAAAGATAAATGGGACTACCTATAATAATATTATAGAGAAAAAAGATCTTGTATCAGATGTACTGCCACCGCCAGAATACATAATTGAGTCATATCTCATATCATATCAACTTTTAGGAGAGAGTAATTCTGCTAATGTATCTGACCTTATAAAACAGGGAGACAAACTAGAAAAACAATATTACGAGAGACATAAATATTGGGAACGTACCCTTTCTCAAGGTCAATTAAAACAGTATTTTATATCAGATTCTTATAAGTATGCAGATGAATTTTTTAAAATAAGAGATAGTGATTTTATTCCACAAATAAAATTGGGAAATAAACAAGAAGCAGAAAGTTTGCTGAATGGTTCCATGTCAAAAGCATATAGAGAGCATAGACAAAGTATAGACAAGGTGGTGAATTTAGCTGATAAAGATAGCCAACAGATTGAAAAACAAACTTCAAGTTACGTATATAAAATGACTGTTATTTTAATTTTAGTTGCAGTTTTTATAAGCATAATTGTAATACTATTTTCTATAATTATAAGCAAAAATATAACAATTCCACTTAAATCTGCTGTAAGTAATTTAAAAGTTATCTCGCAGGGAGATTTTTCAAACGACGTTTCTAAAATATCATTAAATAGAAAAGATGAGATAGGAGATATATCAAGGACCATACATTCTATGCAGTTATCCTTGAAATCATTGATAGATAGTATAAAGAAAAAATCACTACGTATTGAAGAGGCAGTACAGACTGTTTTTAAAAATATAAAAGCCCTGAATATAAATGTAGAAGAAATATCTTCAACTACAGAAGAAATTGTAGCTCAAATGGAAGAAACATCAGCATCTTCTGAAGAAATTTCCGCAAGTGTTCAAGAACTGACAAAGGAAACTAAGTTTATAGATAATAAGTCACTAGAAGGAAAAAATTCTGCAGCTGAAATAAGCAGCAGAGCTGACAAGATAAAAGTAAATATTACTGGCTCCAGAGAAAAGGCAAATGAAATTTTTATAAAGACAAAAAAAGAACTTGAAAAGGCAATAGAGGATTCAAAAGTGGTAGATAAGATAAGCATTTTGTCTGATACTATAATACAAATTACAGATCAAACAAATTTATTGGCTTTGAATGCAGCTATAGAAGCGGCTAGAGCTGGTGAACAGGGTAAGGGGTTTAACGTAGTAGCGGATGAAATAAGAAAACTTGCAGATGAGTCAAAAACTACTGTAATAAAGATACAAGATTTGACTAAAAAAGTAGTGGAATCTGTAAATAAATTATCTTTAAGTTCCAATAAACTACTTGATTTTATGCTTACAGATGTGAATGGTGATTATAATAAAATTTTAAATGTATCTGGAAAATATGATGAGGATGCAAAATTTGTAGATACTCTTGTATCTCAGTTTAGAGTTACTACAAGTAATCTTTTAACTTCAATTGAAGATGTTTCAAATACTATAGAACAGGTAGCAAAAGCAAATAATGAAGGTACCCTTGCTACTACTAACATAAGTGATAGAATACTTGATATAATAGAACAGGTAAATTCCATAGCTGAGAGTACAAAAGCATCAAAAGAAATTTCTAAGGATTTAAAACAGGATATAAGTAAATTTAAAATATAAGCTGGCAAAATAGATAAGTAACAAATCTCAATTTACACGCATAAAAAATGCCGTAAGTTTTTTATTACAGCGTTTTTTAAACTACTTATTTAATGATTCTGTTTGATATATGCAGCAGCTTTTCCTATATCTATAACATTTGAACACTGGAAAGTATTTAATCTAAAAGGATCTTTAAAAGTAGTTTTATAACTTGTCTTCTTCAAAATTTGCCTATATTCATCCGGCGTAAGTTTATTATTTATGCTTTTCAATATAGCTATAAAGCCTGCTGTAACAGGCGAGGTGGATGAAACTGAGAAATATGGAATATCATCTCCATCAGCAGTAGAAACATTATTTTTTAATTTCTCATATGCAGTGTAAGTATCTATTCTGAGATCGCTATAGTCATAAGGAAATATACTAAAATCTGGTTTTCGCTGACCTTTATCTGCAAATCTAGGATCAGACATTTCCTCTGGCCAAATATTATTAGGATTATCATAATGTATAAAAGTAGTTACAATATTATTTTTTACTGCCTTATTTACAGCAGCATCAAATCTTTTACGATTTTTATCTGATATAGGCATTTGAGAATAGGTTAAAATGTCAATGTGATTTTTTATTGCCCAATCTATTGCCTTTATCATGGCAGTAACTCTTTTATCTTCATTCATGCTATCTGCAGTATTTAATGCATATACTTGACATTCTGGAGCAATTTCTTTTAAAGTGTTCGCCATCCAGTAACCATGTTCACTTGATTTATTTAAAGCATAAGGACTATTCATAAAATCAACAGCACCAGCGTATAAATCTTTATGATATTCATATCCGAAACAGTGATCTAGAATGCCTACTTTAATTCCCTTTCCTTTACTTATGCTTTGAGCTTGTTTTACATTGTGTATTGTAAAATAGTTATCTCTTGAATTTGCATTTGTAAAATGAATATTCCATGGCTGATTGTGCAATTTTGATAGCAAAAGCACATTGAGCGTTATAGAAACTATGAGTATAGTTATTAAAATTTTTTTAGATTTACTTTTCATGTTTTAATGCCTCCATATTATAAGTAAAATTAATTTTAAAAGTCAATTACAATTGTAATCCTAATTTTTTAAGAAAGCAAGATAGTTTTAAAATATTGAGGCTTGTACTTAATGAATTAAAAAGATATAATGGAGAAAATTTTAAAATAATTGGTGTAAAATATATAAAATTAGATGTTTTAAGTGAGGCGTATAGATTATGAAGAGTCATGGATGTCCCCTGGACTGCTTTGGATGCTGTAAATTAAATGTATATGTGGAAGATAATAAAGTAGTTAAAATAGAGGGAGATAAAAACCATCCTTATACAAAGGGTATAGTATGTGAAAAAGCAAAAAATCATTTGAAGAGGTTAAATGCCAGAGATAGATTGTATTCACCTATGAAAAAACAAAATGGTAAGTGGGTAAATATAACTTTTGAAGAAGCAATAAATATAATTTCGGATAAATTGAGATATTACAGAGAAAAATATTCTTCAAACTCTGTAATTCATTATGGTTCATCCGGAACGGGAACTATACTGAAAGGTATAGAAGATATATTTTTTAATTTTTATGGAGGCATAACTAAAATAGAAAATGAAATATGCTGGAGTGCAGGTAATAAGGCCCAAAAGTATGATTTTGGAGATAATAAATCAAATTCCATAGAAGACATATTGAATGCAAAAAATATAATACTGTGGAGCAAAAATCCAGCAAATTCTCATATTCAGCTGCTGCCATTTTTGAAAAAAGCAAGGCAAAACGGGGCAAAAATAATAGTTATAGATCCTATTTCTACTGACAGCACAAATTTTTGTGATATTCATATAAAGATAAATCCAGCATCAGATGCTGCTATGGCCATGGCTATGACAAAGGTAATAATAGAAGAAAATCTGCAGGATGCGGAATTCATAAAGAAAAATGTAGTGGGCTTTAGGGAATATAAAGCTTATTTAGATACTCTTAGTATGGAGTATTTGTCTAGAGAATGCGGCGTTAACATAGACACTATAAAAGAAATTTCTCATATTTATGCTGAAGAAAAGTACAGTACTATATGTATGGGATATGGACTTCAAAGGTATAAAAATGGGGGAAATTCTGTAAGGAGCATAGATGCCCTTGCTGCTATAACGGGAAGTGTAGGGAAAAAAGGCGGTGGAGTAAATTATTCCAACAAGGTGTATCCTAAAGTATTAAATTTGGACCCCTATGGCAGTTATAAATATGCATTAAAGGATAGAAACTGGAATTTTCATAAATTACTTAAATGCTCGAAAGATATTAAGGCTATATTTGTAAGTAAGGCTAATCCATTAAACCAATGGCCTGATTTGAATAATTTTATAAAGGCTTTTGAAAATATAGAGTTCAAGGTATGCATAGATATGTTTATGACTGATACGGCTAAACACTGCGATTTGATTATTCCATGTACTAATACACTGGAAAGCGAAGACCTGTTATATTCTTCTATGAGTAATCCCTACATAATATATAATGAAAAGTGCGTAGAGCCAAAGCATAAATTAATGGATGAATACTACTTTTTTATGGAACTTGCAAAAAAGATGGGGATGAAAGAGTACCCTTACGTATCTAAAAGGGAATACTTAACCCAAGTAATAAAACCTTTAGAAAAGAAGGGAATAACCCTTGAAAAAATAAAAAATGAATATGTAACCATACAGGAAAATTCTATTGCCTGGAGTGATCTAAAATTTAAAACACCATCTAAAAAAATAGAGATATATTCTAAAGAGGCTGAGAAAGATGGATTGAGTCCAATACCAGTTTATGTTAATGACGAAAAAAGTGATAAATTAAGACTTTTAACTACTCATCCTAAAAAATCACTTATGTCTCAAAGCTTTAAAGATGTAGACACCATGGCTGCAGCTAATATAAGTAAAAATACAGCAGAGAAACAGGATATACATAATGGTGATATTGTTAAATTGAAATCTTCTAGGGGAGAAATACGGGTAAAGATAAATATAACGGATAAAGTATCAGATAACCTTGTCCATATGAATGTAGGTTGGTGGGAAAAGAGTTCAAATCCAAATTTTCTAACGGAAAATCAAATTGCCGATATGGGTAAGCAGGCAGCTTATTATGATACTTTTGTAGAAATTAAGAAATAAATAGAAGAAAATTGGATAAGTAGCATATATTTATTCAAATATATGCTATTCTTGCAATTAAAAAGCAGATATGATATATTACAAAGGATAAGGAGATGTTTTAAATAAAAGAGTTACCTAGCATTGAAGAGTTAAAGAATTTTATAATTTACGAAAGAGTACAAAATTTTACACTTGCCGCCAATCAAGCAAATATAACCCAATCTGCTTTTAGCTTTCAAATGAAAAAACTTGAAGAAACTTTGGGAGTAAAACTTATTTTACGTTCCAATCGGGGAAGTTGTTTAACACCTGAAGGTAAAATTTTTTATAAAAAATATGTGGAATATTGCCAGAATTAGTTGAAACAATCTATGAATTTCAGCAAAAAAGTAGTGAAAAAGCAATAGAACTAAAAGTAGGTGTACTTACATCGCTTGGTGATATACTTATGAATCAGTATGTCACTTATTTTCAAAAAAATAAGAATATATTGATTACTGTTTACAGTATGGAGAAAAATGAACTTATACACTCTTTAAATAGTGGTAAAATTGATATTGCATCCAGTTTTCTTTCTGATGATGAAACTCTAGAAAACTTTGAAAAAGTCCTATTTCGAATGGATAAGATGGTGTATTATGCACCTAATATTACGGAAATATGTAATACAATAAGTATAAAAACTATTTTAAATTTTCCTTTAGTAAAGTATCCACCAGATAATTTTATGAACAAAATGATTGATCAGTATTTTAACATTGCTGGTAAAGTACCGGTTGTGGCAGCACAATTGCCATCTCCCTATGCTATAATTCAATATTGCAAGAAAAATACTGCCGGAGCACTTATTGCAGAACGTCTTCTTAATACGCTCGGTGATAGCTATGAGCATGGATACTGTAATATTGACCCATCATATACTATGAAAGCCTTCCTATTATATAAAAAAGAAAATCCAAAATACCGTGCAATAAAACTATTTATTGATTATGTGGTCAAATTAAATAAAAATAATAGCTAATATTTATTATTTTTATTATAGCTGATATAAGACTAATTTTGTTATAAATTTTTCTTATGTCAGCTATCTTTTTATTTGGCTATACAAGCATACTTTCTTGAATTATACTAATTTCGACATACAAAAGAAGAAGCTTTTTAAAAGGATGCTTCGTAAAGTATAAAGAGAGGATGATATTAATTATGGAGTATGTTAATATAAATTTGCCCTATGATAAAAAGCAAATTATTGCAAAAGTAAATAAAAAAAACTTAGCTGGTATTTTAATTTCAAAATCAGAAAATTACAAAAATAACTTATCTCAAAAAGAAATTGTTGAAAAATCCCTTGATAACCCTATTGGTTCACCTAAATTGGAGGAGCTAGTAAAAGGAAAGAAAAATATTGTTTTGATAAGTTCAGATCATACACGTCCAGTTCCTTCAAAAATTATTACACCTATACTTCTTCGCCGTATTCGAAGTGTTGAACCTAATGCAGATATTAAAATACTTGTTGCTACAGGTTTTCATCGCCCATCCACTCACGAAGAACTTGTAAATAAATATGGTGAGGAAATTGTCGAAAATGAAAATATTGTAATGCATGTTTCAACCGATGATTCTACTATGGTAAAAATAGGCACTCTTCCATCAGGTGGACCATGCATTATTAATAAAGTTGCTGCTGAAGCTGATCTACTAATTGCTGAAGGCTTTATTGAGTCGCATTTTTTTGCTGGCTTTTCTGGTGGACGTAAATCTGTATTACCTGGAATAGCATCTTATAAAACAATTATGGCAAATCATTGTGGTGAATTTATAGATTCAAATAAGGCACGTACTGGTAATATAAAAGGTAATCCTGTTCATGAAGATATGGTATATGCAGCTAAAACAGCTGGTCTTAAATTTATCTTAAATGTTGTTCTTGATGGTAACAAACAAATCATAGGCTCCTTTGCTGGAGATCTTGAAAAAGCTCATGAAACTGGCTGTAATTTTGTAAAGGAGCTGGCACAAGTTAAAAAGATACCTTGTGATATTGCTGTATCAACAAATGGCGGTTATCCTCTTGATCAAAATATTTATCAAGCAGTAAAAGGAATGACAGCAGCAGAAGCTACAAATAAAGAAAACGGCGTTATTATAATGGTTGCCGGCTGCGTCGATGGTCATGGTGGTGAAGGATTTTATAAAAATCTTGCCAATTCCAAAACACCTGAGGAATTCTTAGAAAAAGCTATTCATACAGAGCGTCAGAAAACTATTCCAGACCAGTGGACTTCTCAAATATTGGCACGTATTCTTTCAAAGCATCATGTCATAATGGTTTCTGATCTTGTTGAGCCAAAGCTTATTAAAGACATGCATATGGAACTTGCTACAACATTTGATCAGGCACTAAAGCGTGCTTATGAGATAGAAGGAGAAAACGCTAAAGTAACAGTTATCCCAGATGGACTTTCTGTTATTGTCAAATAGAGATTGGTAACATAAAAAAGGAGTTGTCTTAAATAATGCATTATAGTTTAATTGTAAAATTGATTTGTGAAATGCTTGGCACAGCAATTTTGGTGCTATTTGGTAATGGTGCCGTTGCTAATGTAGAATTAAAAGGAACAAAAGGCTATCACAATGGATGGCTTATTATTGCCGTTGGTTATGGAATTGGTGTAATGATTCCAGCTTTAATGTTTGGGCCAATCAGTGGCAGCCATATAAATCCAGCTATGACCATAGGCTTAGCAATAAATGGATTTTTTTCTTGGTCAGAAGTCTTTCCATATGTAGTGGCTCAACTTATTGGTGCTATAATTGGTCAGGTTATTCTTTACTTTGTTTATCTTCCATTTTATAAAAAAACAGAGAATACTGAAAGCATTCTTGGTACATGCTCTACCATATCAGCTTCTGGAAGTTATATAAATGGATTTATTACGGAATTTTTTGGTACATTTTTATTAGTTCTTGGTGCAGAATTTATGCTTAATTCCACAGACTTAAAACAAACCATTGGAATAGGATATCTTGGTCTTGGTTTTCTTGTATGTACTTTAGTTACATCCTTAGGCGGTCCAACTGGTCCTGGATTAAATCCTGCCAGAGATTTAGGTCCTCGAATCGTACATTCATTATTTCCTCTTAAAAATAAAGGAAATTCTCAATGGTCATATGCTTGGATTCCTGTGGTAGCACCAATAGCTGGAAGCATTATTGCGATATTTTTATTTAAACAAATTTATTAATAAATTTATTATAAATTTGTATAGTCATTACTATTACCTATTAGATTTATTATAGTTATAGGCAAACTGTAGTGGTACTGTAAAAGTGTAAATGTTAATTATCAAATTATTGATGGTGAACATTTACACTTTTATTTAATTAAAGTGACTTTGTTAAAAGTCATCGAAGCGCTAGAGGTCTAGATACACTATAAAATTTTATTTATATTTCAAATGTCTTAAGAGTATAATTTGCAAAACTGCAGTGTTTAGTATCATATTATATATTGCTAAAGAGCAAGATTATAATTATGTAATTGATATAAGGAGAGGTCATAGTGGATAAAGAAGAAATTAAAATTTTATTGAAAAGTGTTAAAGAGAATAGAATAAATGTAGAAGAAGCTCTTGAAAAATTAGAAGATTTACCTTTTAAGGATTTGGGTTTTGCAAAAATAGATAATCATAGAGAAATTAGAGTTGGTTATCCGGAAGTAATATATTGTGCTGGAAAGACAGTAGATCAAGTTAGATATATCGTCAAATTTATGCTTACAAAAAATATTAATATATTAGGTACTAGAGCAAATGAAGAAATGTATAATGCGGTAAGGGAGATATGCATTGAGGCAGAGTACAATAAGCTTGGAAAAACAATAACTATCAGAAAAAAAGAACAAGTCATTACAGATAGTTATATAGCTATTGTTTCGGCAGGAACTTCTGACTTGCCAGTAGTAGAAGAGGCGTATGAAACTGCAAAGATACTAGGAAATAGAGTTGAAAAAGTGATTGATGTAGGGGTTGTAGGAATACATAGACTTTTTGCAAGATTGGATGTTATTAGAGGGGCAAATATAATTAATAAGTTATAAGGAGTTGTGTTAAAGGAATAATGCCTCTCAATTTGATACATTAAAAGAATGGAATAATTACACAGTTCTCAGTTATGGAGAACAAAAATAATGGATATAGATTTGATTTCTACACAAATCTATATCCATTCCTTCCCACACAGGAAAGATCAATTAGAGATTATACTTCTGGTAGTTACGCTTTCTTCATTTCTAAGCAACAATCTGTTTATGAGATATTTTATTAATCCAGTTAATATCTAATTTTAAGTTTCATTTTTACTGTAATTGCTAAAGCAATGAGTATGTGAAGTAGTGCACTTAAGCAAGTTTATTTTACATATTTTGAATTAAAATAGCTATACTAAAATAATATAGAAGGTTAAGTGAAAAATGTAATTCTATTTTGAAAAATATTTATTATAGCACTCATAAAAAATAATAGATATAAGCTTACAGAATTTATTATATTTACTAAGGGGTACTTAAAAGATGAATTCCAATAAAGTTTTATCCGAAGATATAAATGTCAATATAAATGAACTAGGTGAAAAGTTCAAGGATTGTCCAGATATATTAACTAAAAAGTTGATTCTAAAAAACGGAATAAAAGGATGTTTTTTTTATCTCAAGGGGTTTATAAATTTTGATTTGATTCAGCGAGATTTTATAAAGCCTATTTTGTCTATAGACATTGATAATATATCTGATAAAGAAATTTTGGATTATTTGCCTTTGTTTAATACCTCTCTAGGTTATGATATTAATATTCTTGTTACATCAGTACTAAACGGAAAGACAGTTTTTTTGATGGATAAGTTAAATTATGCAATCATATGCGATTTAAAGGAAGTTGAAAAGAGAAGTATAAAAGAACCTGAGGGTGAGAAGAATGTGCGAGGCCCACATACAGGTTTTATTGAAAACCTTGACACAAATATTACATTAATAAGAAGGGGAATCAAGGACAATGATTTGAAGTTTAAAACTGTTCAGGTAGGAAGTAGAACAAAGCAGAGAGTAACTGTCGGATATATTCAAGGTATTGCAAATCCGGAACTACTAAACACATTGCTTACTAAGATTAGCAAAATTCATACGGATGGGCTATTGGCTATTGGATATATTGAACAATATATTACAGATTCACCAAATTCGCCATTTCCACAATATTTACCTACAGAGAGACCAGATAAGGTAATAGCTGCATTATTGGAAGGAAGATTTGCAATATTAATGGATGGCACTCCCTTTGCTTTAATAGTTCCAGTTTCTTTTTGGAGCTTTTTTCAAGCATTAGATGATTATAGTACTAAGTGGATGATTGGATCTTTTTTTAGGTTGATAAGGCTGCTTTCAATGATTATTGCTGTAATTTTGCCCTCCATTTACATATCTATAACATCCTTTCAATATTATTTAGTACCTATAAATCTGCTTGAACCTTTGGCAATATCCAGAACTCAAGTAGCTTTTCCACCTATTGTTGAAGCGCTTATAATGGAATTTACAATAGAAATAATTAGAGAAGCATCTATTAGGTTGCCTACCTATATTTCTACTACCATAGCTGTAACAGGTGGTATTATAATTGGGCAGGCAGCTGTTAATGCCGGAATAGTCAGCAGCTTATTTATTATAATAGTTGCAGTTACTGCTATAGCATCTTATGTAAATCCAGTTTATGACTTTGGGTCAGCATTAAGATTGATAAGATTTATGTTTTTAATTTTAGCATCTTTTTTTGGAATCATAGGAGTATTAATATCTACGGTTTTAGTAATAGCACACCTATTATCATTGGAATCATTGGGGCAGCCCTATTTAATGCCTATAATTCCTTTCAAAAAAAAGAATATTAAGGACACTATAATTAGAGCACCTTTAGATTTTATGAAGATAATGCCGCATATATCAAAGCCACTCAAAAAGAAAAGGGGTGGTAAATAGTTGGATGATAAAAGGCATCAGATCACTTCTAAACAATTAAGGACATTTGCATTATCGTCTCAAATTGGCTTAGGCATTATGACATTGCCCTCTGTTCTTGCAAAAAAAGTTGGTCATGATGGTTGGATAGCTGTTATTTTAACAGGAGTTTTAGTATTGTTATCTTCACTCTTTGAGTTAGCGCTTTTAAAAAGATATAAAAATAATTCAATTTTGGAGATAAATATAAAATTATATGGCAAGAGTTTGGGAGTAATTCTGAACTTTATATTTATTTGCTATACATTTGCTTTTGCAGCTCTCAACATAAGGTTACTTACTGGAATAGTAAGTGTTTTAGTCTTAAGGGAAACTCCCAAAATTGTTATATCATTTTTGATTGCTTTACCTACAACTTATCTTACTGCTAAAGGATTAAAGGTAATATGTAGATTTACTACACTACTGTATTTATCTCATATAGTAATAATTTTTACATTTGCAATGATTATTAAAGATATTAGAATTACTTATATAATGCCTATTGCTAAGTCAGATTTTAACTTAATAATAAAAAGTCTTCCTTATACAATTTATTCTTTTTTAGGATTTGAGCTTGCTTCAGTTTTTTATCCAAATGTAGTTAACAAAGAACATATAACAATGCATATTATACAAGGTGTTTTATATACTACACTATTTTATCTAATTATTGTTGTAGTTTCAGTACTTATATTTGGTGAAATGAAGTTAAAAATGCTTGTATTCCCAATCTATAATATTGAGGAGGCAGTAAGAGTACCCGTTATAGAAAGATTTGATATGATTTTTATATTGATTTGGTTCCCTATGATGGCATCTTCTGTAAGAAATTATTTTTTTTCATCTTATTATTGTGTTTTAAAAATATTTAGAATAAAAAGAAAAAAACTATTAATTGCAGTAATTTTTATAATGATGTTCATAATTGGAGTAACACTTAGGGATATACAGATGATTTGCAGATATATCAATTATATGGCTATATGGGGAATAATGAATATAGCATTTATAATAATTTCCTTTTTCATTTCATGTTTAAAAGGGAGGGAGCAATGTTGAAAAAAAGACTAATTACTATAATTTTAATATTTACCACATTTTTAGAAGGTTGTTGGGATCAAACAATTTATGAGAGAACAGGTTTTATATTACAGGTTGGGATAGAGCCCTCTAATAATAATCTCCTGATTACTTATACAGATCCAGTTGTAGAGCCAAAATCAAAAGAGAAGGTTGAAGTTATATATGGTAGTAAGGAAAATTTATTAAGAGAATTTAGAGAAGATGCAAGAAAAATTTCGTCTAAGATGTTGGAAGCGGGAAAAGTACAGCAAGTTTTAATATCAGATTCCATAGCTGCAAAGGGCATAAATAATTTATTGGAAATTTTTGAAAGAGATCCAACTACCTCTATAATAGCATACGTTGTAGTTGTGGAAGGAAGTCCAAGAAATTTGATGGAAAAAGCTCAAAGTTTTGGAGATAAGCCCCGTCCAGCATTTTATATACATCAATTAATTGAGGATAATGTAGAACAATCTTATGTACCTGATACTCAGATACATAGATTCACTACAACATTTTTTTCACCAGGCATAGATCCAATTACTCCAATAATAAAATTGCAGTATGATAAGGGAAAAGGTATTGAAGTAACTGGGTCAGCACTTTTTTCTGAAGATAAAATGGTTGGCAAAATAGATACAAATCAAACTTTATTATTATTATCGATGATGGGAAAAGCAAAAAAATCTGTATATGTAAGTAAACATTTTGAAAATCCAGGATATAATAATGGGAAAAGGGGATGTGCCATTGGTATTAGAAAAGTTAAAAGAAAAGTTAATGTTTATTTGGAGAACAATATACCAATAGCAGATATTGCTTTAAACTTTGATGGTTCGTTGAATGAAATGCATTGGAATTCTATTCCAGATTTGGAAGCACAGAAAAATATTGAAAAAACATTAGAAACGGAGATAAAAAAAAGTTGTGAGCAAGTTTTAACCTATACACAAAAAGTTCATAGTGATCCTTTGGGAATAGGTGACATTATTCGCGCTAAATATAATTCTTACTTTGAGAATGTTAACTGGAAAAACGTGTATCCCAGTGTTAAGTTTAATGTTAATGTAAAATTAAATATTTCAGGTCATGGTGTTATAAATTAGACTATATCCATTTTGTCAGCTTTTAGATATCCAATGATTATCTATAATTCATTTATATACAAGCTTGATATGCCATCTCTATAGCAAAATTATTACACATCATATTATAATGTAATGTGTGAAAATGTGCTTTATAATTAATATAAAGATTTGCGTAATCCATAATTACTGATATGAAAAACTTATTTTTAGAGTAAGTTATAGGGGAGAGATAAAAACAAAATGGTTCAAAATAGTAATGTTACTAAAGTACTAAAGCCAAAGATTAAAGACAATTTACCTGAAGTTGATTTATTACAAGAAGGAATATCTGATTATGATTCGATTTCATCTGTATTGGTGAATGAATGCTTGGTGGAAAATTTTAAGGCAAGAAGAGTATCCTTTAATGAAGTAATATTCAGAAATGTAAAGTTTATAAATATATCATTTGAGCAGGTAGAATTTTTAGATGTAAGATTTGAAAACTGTGACTTATCTAATGTTAATTTGAGTGAAGCTTCAATACATAGAGTAGAGTTTATAAACTGTAAACTCACAGGAAGTAATTTTACGGAAGCGGTTTTTAGAAATGTTATGTTTGATCAGTGCAGTGGACAATATACATGTTTTAGATTTACAGATTTCAAACAGGCAATCTTCAGTAACTGTCAGCTTCCATATGTTGATTTTTACGAGAGTAAATTTTCTAAATTGGAGCTTAAAGATACCGATATTACGCAGGGGCAATTCTGCAATACTAAACTAAAAGGAATGGATTTTACAAGCTGTAGGATTGATGGTATCGCTGCAGGTGTGGAAGATATTCGTGGTGCAATAATCTCATATACTCAGGCTGTTTCACTTATTAGCATACTTGGAGTTGTGTTAAAGGAATAATGTTTTTGTTTAAAATGGATTTTGGACTTTACAATCTGGAATTATAAAAGAAAATTTAACAAGCATAGCACTACATAAAAAATGTGGTTTTAGAGAAGTAGGTGTAAGAGAAAGACTAGGAAAGATGAGTAATGGAAAATGGTACGATGTAGTTTTGACTCCACCTGATGCTTAGAAATTGTTATCTAGGGGCGTAGCAGCCGTTATACCCCACTTTATAAGAAAAGCAGATATCCCAAATCTTTGATTTGATGATAGTCGCTTTCATAGAGTGCGATGGGGTATTACGGCTGGTAGCCATCGGATAAATTATTAAAACTCCCAAGATTGGCATTGGGAGTTTCATGCTAAACAGATTAATTATTTCACCTTTAGGTTTAACTCTCTGGCTATTATTTTTGCTGATTCTTCTGCAACCTCTCCTGTAAAGTAAATGCATTGTTTCATATGTTCTTCAGAACTAAGGGTCATATCTTTTGTTAAAACTCTGCAGCATAAGCATTTATGTTTATCTTTAAAAATATCATGCAGTTCTTTAGATAAAGCCATAGCTTTATTAACCCTTTCATCTTTGGGTTCGCATCTTCCAAAGAATAAACCTATTGCCATAATGCCACCGGTTACTGCACCACATGTACATCCAGATCCACCTATACCTACTGGAAAACCAGAAGCCATTTTTATAATGTCATCGGATACTGGCAGGTTAAATTCATCCTTAATTGTTTTTACGATTGATTCAGAACAATAAAAATCCCCATTGCGGTAGTAATTTTCTGCCATAGTTCTTACTTTATGTAAGTCAATAATATTATTCAATGTAATTTCCTCCTATAGTGTTTTTATAATATTAAAGCTGCCATATAATTTTAAGCAGTTTGATATAATTCCCCTCAATCACATATTAAATTCAATAAATTTATCTTGCAATAATTATTACTTATATTAATAAAAGGGCACTTTTGTATAAGCAAATGTTATAAGATAATTTTAATATACTACAATAAATAAAACATATTTAAAAAACTGATTGGAACACTTTAAAGTTAAATACATAAAATATATGTATAGATTATTATTTATATATAAATGATAACTCCAATTAATATCACTATATTTTATTGACTATATATAGATTATAGTTTATATTATATATAGATAATTGTATATACACGAGGTGATACTATGGATAAAAGTTATGAAATTAATGCTAAGATATTTAAGGCATTATCAGATCCCAGCAGATTAAAAATTCTTGACATATTATCCTGCGGTGAAAAATGTGCTTGTGACATACTAGAATATTTTGAGTTTACACAGCCTACTTTATCTCACCATATGAAAGTTTTGATGGAATGTGGACTTGTAGAATCTAGAAAAGAAGGTTTATGGAGTCATTACAGTTTGAATAACAATAATGCAAACAGATTAATGTTATTTTTAATGAATATCATCACTGATACAGATGATTGTATTTGTAAAGGAAAAAATAAACTTAATTGCTGTAAATAATAATGAGATTAAATTATAGGGAGCGATATAAATGAGTAAAATAGAGATTTTTGATCCAGCTATGTGCTGCTCAACAGGTGTTTGCGGACCAAGCATAAATAAAGAACTTTTAAGAGTTGCAACAGTTATAAATAACATGGTTAAAAAAGGTGCTAATGTAGTAAGGCATAATCTTTCCAGTGAGCCGCAGGCATTTATAGACAACAAGAAAATCAATGAATATTTAAACTCAAAGGGTGCTGATATACTTCCAATAACCCTTGTTGATGGCGAAGTTAAAAAAATTAAGGAATACCCAACAAATGAGGAATTTGCGGAATGGTCAGGACTGTCTAAGAAAGAAATATCTAATGTAACAATAAAAAAACCTACTAAAAGTTGTGGCTGCAACCATAAAGGCTGCTGCTAGAAAGAAGGAAGGGATTAACCCATGATAAGGGCTTTTAACTTGAATGATATACATTTAACCAAATATATATTTTTTACAGGAAAAGGCGGCGTGGGAAAGACGTCAGCAGCAAGTGCAGTTGCAGTTAGCTTAGCAGATCAAGGTAAAAAAATCATGCTTGTAAGTACAGATCCAGCTTCAAATCTGCAGGATGTATTTAACACAGATTTAAATAACAAAGGAACTGTTATTAAGAAAGTACCAAATTTAGTTGTAGCAAATTTTAATCCAGAAGATGCTGCTAAAGAATATAGAGAAAGTGTTATTTCACCCTATAGAGGAAAACTTCCAGATACAGTAATAAAAAATATGGAAGAGCAGCTATCAGGTTCCTGTACTGTAGAAATTGCAGCCTTTAATGAATTTTCTAATTTTATAACTGATGAAAAAATACAAAAAGAATTTGATCATATTATATTTGATACTGCACCAACAGGTCATACACTGCGAATGCTGCAGTTGCCGTCAGCCTGGAGCAATTTTATAAGTGAAAACACCCATGGAGCATCTTGTCTTGGACAATTAGCAGGACTTGAAAGCAAAAAGGAAGTATATAAAAATGCTGTAAAAACTTTAGCAAATGGGAAAAAAACTACCCTTATACTTGTATCGAGGCCTCAAAATACACCTTTAAAGGAAGCAGAAAGAGCATCTAAGGAATTACGGGATATAGGAATAAATAATCAGACATTGATTATAAATGGAGTTCTAAAAAACCATGATGACGGTCTTTCAAATGCAATTTATGAAAAGCAGCAAAGTGCTTTAAAGTATATATCAGAATATCTAAAAAAACTAGAGACCTATGCGATTCCACTAAGACCTTATAATGTAACAGGACTTGAAAATGTAAGAGCTTTTTTAAAGGAAGATAATATTGAATATAGTAATGAAACTTTAAATGATAAAAAGATATCTAAATTAAAGGATGTTATTGATGATTTATACAATAGGGATAAAAAAGTAATTTTCGCAATGGGAAAAGGCGGTGTTGGTAAAACTACTGTGGCAGCAGCTATTGCTTTAGGAATTGCTAGAAAAGGTAAAAAGGTACATTTAACTACTACAGATCCAGCAGCACATCTAAAGTTTGTTTTAGACGCCAGCTTTGGTATCAATTTAAGTCATGTTGATGAAAAGAAGGAACTAGAAAAGTATAAAGAAGAAGTTTTGAGTAAAGCTAGAGAAACTATGGGTGAAGAAGATATAGCTTATGTAGAAGAGGATTTAAGGTCTCCATGCACTCAGGAAATAGCTGTATTTAGAGCTTTTGCAGAAATAGTTGAAAAATCTGAAGAAGAAATAGTAGTTATTGATACTGCACCAACAGGTCATACATTACTATTACTGGATTCTACCCAAAACTATAATAGAGAGATAAAAAGATCACAAGGTGACATACCAAAGTCAGTTAAAAAACTTTTACCAAAGCTTAGAAATGCCGATGAAACAGAAGTCATCATTGTAACTTTAGCTGAAGCTACACCTGTATATGAAGCTGTGAGATTAGAGAAAGATTTAAAGAGAGCAGGAATTAGTAGTAAATGGTGGATTATAAATTCAAGCCTGTTTGCTACTAATACTACTAATGATATCCTTAAAGTAAAAGCAAACAGTGAGATATCCTGGATAAATAAAGTAAGTGAAATTTCTAAAGGAAATTTTGCGGTTATCGAATGGAAACCAGAAGAAGTGAAAGGTGATAAGTTGTTAGATCTGATTAAATAAAGACTAAGTTTGATAAAAAGATATACATTCTCAATGAGATATTAAAGGATATTAATAATTGGGGAAATTTAGGAGGAATTATTATGAGTAATCAATCATCAAGATTATCATTGCTTGATCGTTATTTAACATTGTGGATTTTTATAGCAATGGCCCTGGGAATATTTTTAGGATGGGCTTTGCCTGGTTTATCTAGTACACTGTCAAATTTATCAGTTGGAACAACATCTATTCCTATAGCTATAGGTCTTATAATTATGATGTATCCACCACTTGCTAAAGTTAACTATAAGGAAATTGGAAAGGTTTTTCGTAATCCAAAAGTGTTAACTCTTTCATTAGTTCAAAACTGGATTATAGGACCTATTTTAATGTTTACTCTAGCAGTTATATTTCTTAGAAATTATCCGCATTTCATGGTAGGACTAATTCTAATAGGACTTGCAAGATGTATTGCTATGGTTATTGTATGGAACAGTCTTGCAGATGGTGACAGCGAATATGCTGCTGCACTAGTTGCATTTAACTCTATATTTCAGGTAGTATTTTATTCAATATTTGCTTATGTATTTATTACTGTGCTGCCAAAGGCAATAGGATTACAAGGTATGCAGGTTCACGTATCTATGGGTGAAGTAGCTTCTTCCGTGGCAATTTATTTAGGTATTCCCTTTATTGGAGGTATGCTTACAAGACTACTTTTGGAACCTAAGAAAGGGACAGAATGGTATACTAAAACTTTTGTGCCTAAGATAAGTCCTTTAGCACTAATAGCATTATTATTTACTATAGTTATAATGTTCATGTTTAAAGGAAAATACATTATTGAGCTTCCAATGGATGTTGTAAGAATTGCTGTCCCTCTAATTATATACTTCATAATCATGTTCTCTGCATCTTTCTTTATAAGTTATAAATCAAAAATAGACTATCATAAAACAGTTAGTTTGTCATTTACAGCTGCAAGCAATAATTTTGAACTGGCAATTGCAGTAGCAGTAGCAGTTTTTGGCATTCAGTCTCAGGAAGCTTTTACTGCTGTTATAGGGCCATTAATTGAAGTACCTGTTATGATTGGACTTGTTAATGTAGCTTTATTGTGGGGAAGAAAGTATTTTGGTTTAAAACAGGAAAAGTAAATATGTTTAATACATTAGTGTTTAAAAGATTTAAAAAATTTAAGAGTATAAATAAGAAAAAATAGAATTTCATAGATAAACATAGTTCAAAAGGGTTAGTTTAATACATATTAAACTAACCCTTTTGAATTGAGTATTTAGCTTAACTAAAAAATTTGCAAATTGAACCTTTTAGGTGCAACATGTGTCTTATATGTTGAAGGATGCTGTATCAAAAAGTATTTAAGAAAAACAAAATTTGATATTTTAAAATAAAAGGAGAAGAAAGATGAAGATTAAATTTGATAAAACCAGGTTGTTAAAAGTAGTAATAGGAATTTTATTTATAGCATATATTGCTGCTTTGTTTAAAGTTTTAATATTTAGATATTTTTCAATAAGTCAATTATTCAGTGGGAGTTATGGAAAAATGAGGTCAATTAATTTAATTCCATTTAAAACAGTTATTCGAGATCTTATTAATAGTAGGACAATGGGATATATGAGTGCCGTATCTAATACTTTTGGCAATATAATAATATTTATACCATTCGGTTATTTTATACCTTCTTTAAATGAAAAATATTCAAAGTTTAGTAATGTATTAATATCTACAGCTTGTTTTAGCTTATTTTTTGAAATTTCTCAGTATATTTTAGGTGTTGGAAGTAGTGATATTGATGATATTATTTTAAATACTACAGGAGGAATTATAGGATATGTTTTATATAAATACATCAATAAGCTGATACCAAAAAGAAATACTTTTTATGTGAGCATAATAATAATGACCTTTATATTCTTTATTGGTGGAGGTATTGTTGCTGTAGATCAATTTGGGACATACTTAGGAATTAGTAAATTGCATGAACAAGTTATTGGTGGGGAAAATGTTCCAAAAGGTAAGGCTGATATATTTGGAAAATTGGTGAATAGTAGAAGAGATCTAATTACTGTAGACAAAATTATTAGAAATAATAAGAACGAAAGTACTGCAGTAAGTTCTAATGATACTAAAAATGCTAATGAAGAGAACGTTCAAGTAATGTTAGATAAATCTACTAAGGTTTATTTGGAAAAAGGTGTTTTAAAGAAAAAATTTTTAAAAGGATATAGTTTAACTGTTACCTACAGTAAAATTCCTACTGAGAATATAAGTAAGTTATCCTCTGGTACAAAAATATCTGTATGGGGAAAATATGATAAAGGAAAATTTATTGCAAATGTAATTAGTATTCTCGATGAATCTAGGGAACAGCAAAAATTTTGAACCTTTTTTGTATATAATGTCTCTTAAATAATAGAGTTCTAAAAAATAAAAGGGGGATTAAAAAAGAGAACTTTAAAAATGAAAATGGTTTTACTATATTTAACAACTATGAAATGAGCTAGCGTAAGGATTCTTCATTGATTTGCAAAATTATACTTATTATAAATTATCAAATGCAGTAGGTACTTAGTATAAAGAATTTATGCGACAATTAAAAGGAGCAGATAATTGGATGACAGTATAATTAGAAGTGATATAATAGTAGGTGTAATTTAATATTATTTATATAAGATTGATAACTTGAACTGGTTTTTAATTGGGGGGGATTTTATATGTTCAAATTGAAACTAGTTATACCTGTTTTAGTTTCAATTATACTTGTATCCGCAGGCTCTGGATATTATATGCAAAAGGTAAAAGCTAGTGATGCAGCGGAAAATATAAAACAATGGACAGAACAAAAGGATGTTAGTACAGAAAAAGTGTGGAAATTAACTTTTAAGCAGGGTTTGTTAGTTGATTGGCCATCTTTGGACAAGGCTATTACTGTAACAGATTCAACGGGTAAGATAATTAATGTGAGAATGGATGAAGCAAACTATGGTAACAGTATTTTAATATATCCTCCTGAGGATGGATATAAGACAGGAGAAACCTATTATTTGAATGTTTCTAAAGACTTGAAATTTTGTACTAAAACAGATTCATCTGCAAGTAACCTTAAGCAGCCAATTACTATGAAATTTACAATTAATGGTATTAAAACAATAGATATAGGTAAAGATAGTTTGGTAAGTGTATCAAATAATAAGTTTGCATTTGATTTAATGAATCAATTGACAAGTAAGGACAAGGATAAAAATATAATAATATCACCGTTAAGCATAGGAACCATATTAGCTGAGACACAAAATGGAGCGGCAGGAGATACAAAAAATGAAATATTAAAGTCTATAGGGTTAAGTAATGCAGATGATAAAACTATAAATGAACAATACTATAGTTTATTGGATTATTACAATAATTTCAAATCAACAAAGCTAAAAACAGTGGATTCCATATGGGTTGATAAAGACACAATTTTAAATAAGCAATTTGCTGATACTTCACGAAAATATTATAATTCAGAAGTAAGCACGTTAGACTTCAAAGATAATAATTCAGTAGATATTATCAATAATTGGGTAGATAAAAGTACAGATGGACAAGTAAAAAAGATAATAGATAATATTAATGCAGACGATGCAGCTATTTTGATCAATTCTGTAAACTTTAAAGGAACCTGGTTAGATGAATTCCCTAAAGATAATACAAAACCAGAAGAATTTAATTTATCTAGCGGTCAAAAAATAAAAGTAGATAATATGGAAGATACACGTGTAAGTAGTTATTTAAAAGGAGATAATTTTGCAGCTGTGAAAATTCCATACTATGATGGGTTAGAAATGGATTTGTTTTTACCAGATAAGGGAGTAGATATAAACAATTTTGTATCAAGCTTTAGTAAAAGCAATATGGACAAATGGATGAATGACTTCTATGATGCAAGAGTTACCATGAAAATACCTAAATTCAAACTGGAATATGAAGAAGACAACATGGTTGATATACTTAAGAAGTTAGGTATAGTTACAGCTTTTGATGTAAATAAAGCTGATTTTAGTGGAATTTCGCAGCAAAAGCCTCTATTTATAAGTAAAATTACACATAAAACTTCTATCAATGTAGATGAAAAGGGAACAGCAGCAGCAGCAGTAACTGCTTTAGAAATGACTGGATCATCAATGCCGCCAGAATACAAGAATGTTGATTTTACTATTGACAGGCCTTTTGTTTTTGCAATAAGAGATTGTAACACAGGAGTAATAGTATTTATGGGAAAAGTTGAAAATCCACAAAAATAGTTAAAATATATAATATATAAAAGAAGTAAGTTCGAAAGAGCTTGCTTTTTTTTCGTAGACAACTTATACATTACAAGTTGTTTTAGAAATTTTTTTAAATTTGTGTAATGAAATTAGGGTTTATACGTATTAACATATGATGAATTACTTAGCTAGGTAAAAAAATCAGAGAAAGGGGTGGTTTTAAAATATATGGAACAAACTACATTAATTAATGCTTTAGATGAAAAAAAATCTAGAGATAAAGATTTTACTTATATTTTTGAAACCTACTATAAGAGAATTTACAACTATATATATTACCGGATTAATTGTAATGAAGAAGCAGAAGACTTGGCAAGTGAGATATTTGAAAAAGCAATGATTAAAATTAACACGTATAGTGAAGATAAATCTCCTTTTGAAGTATGGATTTTTGCTATAGCAAGAAACGTGATAAATGATTATTTTAGAAAATTAAAAAAGCATAAAGTGTTTTCTATGGATAAATTGCAAAAGGTAATATCCACGGAAAAGAATCCGGAAGATGTATTTGTAAAATCAGAGACTAATGATGAACTTTTAAAAGCGCTAAATATTTTAAATATAAAAGAACGAAATATTATAGCATTTAAATTTGGAGCAAATTTAAAAAATAAAGAAATTGCAGAAATTATTGGCATTACAGAAAGTAATGTGGGGGTAATACTTTATAGGACGATGAAAAAGTTAAAAAAAGAATTGGAAAGAGAGGTATAGATATGAACAAAAAAAATATTGAGGATAAATTTTCTGTGAATATGGATGCTTATCTTAATGGAATACAAAATGTTGATAAATCAAACAGTGAAGAATTCAATGAACTTTTAGAAATCGGTAAAACTTTAGCAAATAAAGATTTCAGTGAAAATAGTAATAAAGAAGCTGTTTTTAATAAAACATTAAAAAATATAAATGAGCATAAAGGAGATAATATTATGAAAAAATCAAATAGAATAAAAAAGACAGCTGCTGCAGCAGCAGTATTTTTAGTAGTAGGTGGTGTGTTTACCCAGACTTCTTTTGCTAAAGGTTTAGCAGAAAAAGTAATAAATAGAATATCTCTTGGTCATATAACAGCAGAACAAATGCAAGAACCTTCGCAAGTGGCAATTCCAACCGATTTAAAAGGCAAAATCTTTGATAAAAATAAAAATCCTGTAACAGTAGTTACAAAAAATACTGGAAAATTGTATACAAAATCAGGTGAAGAAATTGCTACAATTTTAAATGGAAAGATAGTAACAGTAAGTGAGGCAAAAGCTGAAGATGAAAAAATTGAGAAAAATATGCTAATAGTTAAAAATTCTAGCAGTTTAAATAAATATACTTGTTTTAATGTCAAGCTGCCTTCCTATTTACCAGAAGGTTATAAATTTGATAGGGCAGAATTTTATAAAGATAACGATGGAAGCGTAAATAATAAATATATTGATTTATATTTTACTAATGCAAAAACAGGAAAGTATATTCAAATGCAGCAAAGATTTGCTTGCAAAGAAACTAAATATGAAGATGGGACAGATGGAAAAATTGAAAAAGTAAAAGTTAATGGAAAAGATGCAATATTGTCTGATAATAAAAGTATGGACTGGGAGAATAGTGGGGTACTTTATAATTTATCAGGCAGAGGAGTATTTGGGAAAACTGAATTAATAAAAATTGCAGATTCTATTAAATAAACAAGATGATTGAGTACTAAAGGCACTAAGAATACCGTTAATAAAGTTCAGATGGAGAAAATCATCCTTAGAAACAAACTCCATCTGAACCTAAGAATCACTTGATAAGAATAAGCATAATACTGAAGTAGTTTAGTATTATGCTTATAATATTTTTTAATAGGATGATAAAAATCAATTTTTAAATTAATTATAGCATTTTTAATTGAACCTTTTTGGTATAAGATGTGTCTTACATAGTAGAGTTAACAAAATAATCAAAAGTTGTGGAGGCATATAAATTGAAAAAGTTAGTTATAGTACCACTATTGTTGATAGTTGCAGTAATAATTTACTCAGTATGCAATTTAAATCAAGCTAAAAGTAATCATGTATACTCAAATAATCAAAATTCAAATGAATTTTTAATTTTAGCAAATAAAAATCATCCTCTATCATCAAGCTATATACCTGAGAATTTAACAATGCTTAATGTGGAATTTTCACCAAGTGCATCTCATGAAGAAAAGATGATGCAAGGTGAAGCAGCTGAGCAGTTGGAAAATTTATTCAAGTATGCTCATAAAAAGGATATGAATTTATATGGTGTATCGGCATATAGATCTTACAAATCACAAAAACAAGTATATGATGAGAGAGTTCGACGGGTAGGCAAAAAGCAAGCTGATGAATATGTAGCACATCCTGGTACAAGTGAACATCAAACAGGTCTTGCGATAGATGTTACAAATGAAGCTGGTTTCAAAGGCATGTTAACAGTAGATTTTGGACAAACAAGAGAGGGAAAGTGGTTAAAGGATAATGCCTATAGATTTGGATTTATTATGAGATATCCAAAAGAAAAAGAAGCTATAACAGGTTATAATTATGAGTCTTGGCATATACGATATGTTGGAGTAAAAGCAGCAAAAGAAATATATAGTAAGGATATGGTGCTGGAGGAGTACTTAGGTGAAGAATAAATTTGATATAATTGATGAATCTAGCAAATAATTATTTTAATCAGTAGATCATCAATAAAAATTGTATTATTTGTTAAATAAATGGATTTGTAAACCTAAGCATAATGCTGTAAAATTACAGTGTTATGCTTAGGATATTGCTTTTAAATAAAAGGTAGACACAAAAATTGGAATAATGTAAAATAAAGAAGAGAAGTTTTCCTGAGATGTGTTGTAGAAATGATATGTATTAATGATTTTGATACATACTTAAGTGGCGGATTTTAAAGACAATTCGTCACCCCTACCATACAAGCTGCCTGTAAGTATTAAGTGATACTTAATGACTTGCAGGTGGTTGTTGTTTTGGGTACTAAAAGGTGATATATTTTTATTGTGTATTATAATTAAAATGTGTACATGATAATATAACTTTTTATTTGAATTAACTATAATGTTAGAAGTTGCTATATAATTTTGAGCTGAATAAATAGTTAATATCCGTTCTTTTAGTTTATTTATTTTTTCAGTTTTATCAAGTAATAATTGTTTTAATTATCAGTTTTATTACACAAAATATAATGTAGCCTTTATCTATATAAGTTAATTAATATTAAAGACTATAAAGCCTTAATTTTTAAATTTTTATTGTAATTATAGAAGGGATGGGTATTATGGAAAATGATGCAGAAAAGGAAAATGAGAAGGAGGGAAAAAATAAGCGCAATAAAATTATCAAAGGTACTATCATTTCTATTTGCATTTTACTTATTATATATTTTGGGATGGCAGCGTACTTCACAAAGCATTTTTATTTTGGATCTGAAATTAATGGTGTGAATGTTTCAGGTAAAACTGCTGAGCAATTAAATACGGAATTGACATCTCAGATAAAATCATATAAGTTAAATTTAAAAGAGCGAGGTAGTAAAAGCGAACAAATTAGTGGATCTGACATTAAGTTAAAGTATAATTCAGATAATGAATTTAGGAAACTTAAGGATAAGCAAGGTAATTATAAATGGATTATAGCATTCTTAGATACAAATGATACTAAAATGACAGCTGCAGTTTCATATGATAATCAGCTATTGGAAGATAAAATAGATAAACTCTCTTGTCTTGATAGTAAAAATGTAATTGAACCTAAAAATCCGAGCTTCAAATACTCAGATAAAGGTTATAATATTGTAAGTGAAGTATATGGAAGTAAAATAGATAAAACTGCATTATATAATAATGTAGTAAAGGCAATATCTAAAGGTGAAACTACGTTGGATTTAGAAGCAACGAATTGTTATGTAAATCCAAAGTATACTGTAAAATCACCAAAAACTACCCAAATTAGGGATCTTCTTAATAAATATGTATCTTCTAAAATTATCTATACGTTTGGAGATAAAAAGGAAACGGTAGATGGTTCTAAGATAAATAATTGGCTTACAGTTAATGATAATTTCGAAGTTGAATTTGACAAAGATAAAATAAAAAAGTATATGCTTGAGCTTTCAAAAACTTACGATACAATTGGAAAGACAAGAAGTTTTGTTACAACTTCAGGAAGAACAATAAGTGTTGGCGGCGGTGATTATGGTTGGGACATTGATTCCTCTAAGGAAACAGAAAATTTGATCACCTACATTAAACAAGGTGGAACTGTAAAAAAAGAACCAGCATATAGTCAAACTGCGGCATCTCGTGGAGCTAATGATATAGGAAATACCTATGTGGAAGTAGATTTGAGCGATCAACATTTATGGTTTTATAAAAATGGTTCACTAGTAGTACAAGGGGATGTTGTTACAGGTAATGTAAGTCAGGGACATCCAACACCAGAAGGCGTTTATTGGGTGAAATATAAAGAGAGACATGCCACATTAAAAGGTGAAGGATACAGTTCACCAGTAGATTATTGGATGCCATTTAATGGAGGTATTGGAATTCACGATGCAAGTTGGAGAAGTTCATTTGGTGGAAGTATATATATGTCAGATGGTTCACATGGTTGTGTAAACTCACCATATTATTTGGCAAGTACAATATACCAAAATATTGATAAAGGTACTCCAGTTGTTTGTTATTATTAGTATAATACTATACGATTTTAGGAATATGTTTGATTAAATAATAATCTATATGATTAACATAAGATGAATTAATTGAAAAGGTGATAATTAAAAAAGTTATCACCTTTTTTAATTTTTTGATATAATGTAGTTAAATAATTTTTGTTGTATTTTATCGAAATAAGCAGTATATAAGGATATATCACATTTATCCGATTGCTACCATTGCTAACATCCCCATATTCCATCAAGGTGGGGGATAAGCACTGCTACGCACCTGGATAAGTTCTTCTAAGGTTCAGCTGGAGAAAAGCCATCCTTATAAGCAAACTCCATCTGAACCTAAGAATCACTTTATATTAAAATATAAAGCTAATAATGTTTTAATGTCAATAAATTGAGCGGAATTGTAGAATTATATTACAGATGGGGGTATAGTATGCTTGTATCAATAAGAAAAAAAATCTACTCAATTTTTAATAAAAACAATAAGCCGTGGAAATACGAAAGTATAAGAATATGTTTAATATTTTTAGGGATTAGTTTACCGTGGGTTTACTTTTCTGATAGAATTGCAATTAAATTTGCTGGTAACGACAGCATGTTCTTAGCTATAAGTACATACAAGGGATGTCTATATGTTGCTGTAACTTCATTTGTTTTATATTTATTAATAAGCAATATTTTAAAAAAGGTTGCTTTAGTAGAAGAGAAACTTAATGAAAGCTATAAAGAATTATCATTAGTTAATGAAGAACTTAAATCATATGTAAAAAAATTGATTGACTCAAAGAAAAAATTAGGACTTCAATATGATGAAATCATTAAAAGTGAAAAGAAACTAAGTAAAAGTGAAGAGAAAAGCAGGGCTATTATTAAGGCATTACCAGATACATTATTTGTTGTCAATGATAAAGGGTATTTGATAGATTGTATGTCAAGTGATGAAAAATATGTGCTCATGCCGAAAAAAGATTTTATAGGAAAGAATATTTTGAAAATTTTTCCTAAAGGAATGTCAGAAAAACTCTATGAAAAAATGCAGGTAGTGCTTAAAGAAGGAATATTGGATAGCTTTGAATATAAGGTGTGGATTCATAATAAGGAACATCACTTTGAAATTAGAATGGTAAAAAATAATGAAAAAGAAATACTTGCTATATCGAGAAATGTTACTGATGAAAGACAAAACGAAATGGAATTGAAATTAAGTGAAGCCACTTTTAGAAACCTCTTTGAAAACTCATCGGATGCTATATTTATAATTTCAGACGGAAAGATAGTTGATTGTAATCTAGCCATGATTAAAGCATTAGGATATGATTCAAAGACATTTATACTGGGCAAGGATCCACTTGAGTTTTATCCTGAAAAGCAGCCAGATGGGGAAATAACCAGAGAAAAAGTTATTAGAATGCGTAAAAATACTATAGAAAAAGGAAAATGTAAATTTGAATGGTGGTATAAGAAGGCCGATGGAAATGTATTACCAGTAGAGGTTATGTTAACAACCATTTTTCTTAATGGAAAGAAAGTTTTTCATTCCTTATGGAGGGATATTAGAGATAGAAAGGAAATGGAACTTAAATTGGAATATTTGAGTTACCGTGATCAATTAACAGGTTTGTATAATAGAAGGTTTTTTGAAGCAGAATTAAATAGACTAGATGTGGAAAGAAGTTTACCACTTACAATTGTTATGGGAGATGTAAATGGCTTAAAACTTGTGAATGATTCTCTTGGACATGTTATGGGAGATAAACTCCTTAAAAAGGTGGCAGAAGTCATAAAAAAGGGATGCCGAAAAGAAGACATTGTTGCTAGATGGGGAGGGGATGAATTTGTAATCTTATTACCTAAAACAGATGCTTTTCAAACAGAACAAATTCTTAAACGTATTAAATCCATAGCAGCAAAAGAAAAGATAGGTGCCATTGACATATCTATTTCCTTTGGCTATGAAACTAAGAAAAGTAGAGAAGTAAAAATTCAAGAAACTTTTAAAAAAGCTGAAGATTACATGTACAAAAAAAAGCTTTTTGAAGGGCCAAATATGATAGGAAAAACTATAAGTGCTATAATTACTGCACTTCATGAAAAAAATAAAAGAGAAGAAGAACATTCTCATAGAGTTTCAATATTATGCGAGGATATGGGTGAGGCTCTCGGTTTACTTGAACACGAAATTAGGGAATTAAAAACTGTTGGATTGCTTCATGACATAGGAAAAGTAGCTATAGAGGAACATCTACTGAATAAGCCTGGAAAACTTACAGATGAAGAATGGCAGGAAATAAAAAGGCATCCAGAAATAGGATATAGAATACTTAATACAGTAGATGATATGTCAGAAATGGCATACTATGTATTGGCTCATCATGAAAGGTGGGATGGAAAGGGATATCCAAAGGGTCTAAAGGAAAAAGAAATACCACTTCAATCGAGGATTATAGCTATAGCAGATTCTTATGATGCTATGACCAGCGAAAGAAGTTATCGAAGTGCTTTGCCAGAAGAAGTTGCTATAGGGGAACTAAAGCTTAATGCAGGCACTCAGTTTGATCCAGAACTTATAGGTGTATTTATTGAAAAGGTATTAGATAAACTGCATTGTTAAAAGGCATAATACTAGTAATAAATTAAAAATGACTTGTAAAAGAAGGTATGGCAATGAAAAAGGTTGTAATTTGGGGTGTAGGACAAGGCGGACAAATGATGAAAAATCTCTTAAGTCCAGATATGAAAGTTGTGGCGTATTGTGACAATAATAAAAAAATGCAAGGGACTAAGATTGACAATATACCTGTTATTAATGAGCAGCAACTTTTGGATACAGAACCAGACTATGTTTATGTAGCAATTTTAAACAAGGATGCTTGCAAGGAAGTAAAATTACAAATTGGAGCATTAGGAATCAAATGCAGTATTATTAGTATTACTGAATATCGACAGCAGTTAGATATTCGTCTTGCAGTTTTAAAGTTGATTGCTAGAGAAGTAGAGCAGAGGAATATTCGAGGGGATGTAGCAGAATTAGGAGTATATCAAGGCAAATTTGCAGCTGAAATAAACGCTTTATTTCCAAAGAAAAATATATATTTATTTGATACTTTTGAGGGATTTGATGGGCGTGATATAGAAATTGAAAAGAAAAATGAATTTTCCCGTAGTGAAATTGGGAAATTTAATGATACCAGTATTGACATGGTATCCAGTAGGCTGCCTTATAAAGAACAGGCTATATTTAAAAATGGATACTTCCCTGATACTGCACATGGAATAGACGCAAATTTTGCAGTGGTTAGCTTAGATGCAGATTTGTATCAGCCAAT
This sequence comes from Clostridium ljungdahlii DSM 13528, assembly GCF_000143685.1. Classification (NCBI taxonomy): domain Bacteria; kingdom Bacillati; phylum Bacillota; class Clostridia; order Eubacteriales; family Clostridiaceae; genus Clostridium; species Clostridium ljungdahlii. The sequence goes on from NC_014328.1 coordinate 1,714,176, forward strand.
ATATGAAGGATTAAAGTTTTTTTATCCCCGTATGAGTGTAGGAGGATATATGATCATACATGACTATAATAACACTCAATTTTCTGGGGTAAGAGAGGCGGTACAACAGTTTTGCAGAGAAGAAAATGTATTTGTAGTTCCAATATGCGATTTACATGGAACTGCTGTAATAGTTAAACAGTAGATATACACAAACTTTATATAGAGTTCCTAAGCAAAAATAACCGTATACTCCGAATATTTTTTACAAACACAAGCCCGGTTAAATATTTTGATAAGCCTAAGTGAAAAATTTTAAAAAATCTAAGAACTTTTGAAAACTCGTACCTCAAACAATTGAAAAAATCTAAGATTTTTACGAATTTTTCACTAAGCCTTATATGCAAAACATTTAAATGTGCTTGTTTATTGTAAAAATATTTCTGCGTATACGATTATTTTTAAACTATAAAATTCATATCTGATGTTTCAAAATAATGATTGAACTCATACACAAAAATATCATGATAAAGTTTGGCAGCTAAAGTAAAAATCACTTCAAAAAATGACTGCCTAATATGCAAAATTGCCATTTATAAATACGGGAATTTCTCTTCCATCTTCTGTAACTCCGGTTATATTTAGATCCTCTGTACCAACCATAAAGTCAACGTGCTCTAGAGAAGAATTTATACCTGCATTTTTTAAATCTTCTTTACTCATATTTTGACTCTCTTCTAGACAGGTGGGGTAACCTTCACCTATAGCTAAATGGCAGGATGCATTCTCATCGAAAAGTGTGTTGTAAAATAATATATTTGAATTGGAAATAGGTGAATTAAAAGGTACTAATGCAACTTCACCAAGGTAATGAGAACCTTCATCTGTTTCAATAAGATTTTTTAATGTTTCATAACCTTTCTTACAGGTAAAGCTTATAATTTTCCCATACTTAAAGGTTAAAGAGAAATTTTCTATAAGATTTCCATTGTAATTTAAAGGTTTTGAACTTACAACTTTTCCGTTTACACCCCATTTTAATGGGAAAGTATACACTTCTTCTGTAGGTATATTTGCCATGAATTCTACACCTTCAGGTGTAGATGATGAACCACCAAGCCATATATGATCTTTTGAAAGTTCAATTTTTAAATCAGTACCTAGTGAATTTTTGTACATGAGATATTTAAATTTACTTTTATTGAGAAAATCCATACTTTTTTTAAGATTTGCTTTATGGGTATCCCATGCATTTATAGGATTTGGTTTATCTGCCCTTACAGTCTTAAAGATAGTATCCCACAGTTTTTCAACTGCTTTTTCTTCTGAAAGGTCTTCAAAAACTTTTTTTGCCCAGGATTTAGTTGGAACTGATACAACACACCAGGAATTTTTATCTGTCATAATCCTTTCTCTATATTCAGAAAGTGCAATATTTTGGGCTTTGCTTGCTCGCATTAATCTTTTTGGATTTACATCTTTCATAAGTTCTGGATCTTGGGCATAAATACTTAAGAATGCAGCTCCGGATTTAGCATAAGATGTATATAATTCTTTTTTCCAATTTGGAAACTCATCAAAAATTTCGTCCTTTCCATTTAAATATTTAATTTTTGTTGAAAGTTCATCACTCCAATTTATTATTACATCTCGTGCACCTTCTTTGTAGGCAACTTCAGAAATTAATCTAGTAAATTCAGCACATTCTATTGGTGAATTTATAACTAATATTTGGTCGTCTTGTATATTAAGACCTGATTTTACAACTATTTTTGAATAATTTTCTAAATAATTTTTATTCATGCCTATATCTCCTTCATTTTTATAATTGTTCTGAGACAATTAATTCTATAGAATTTTTTTCAATTAATTGGCTATACGCTTCAGGTGGAAACTTATCTGTTATTAAGTAATCTATATCATCTAGATCACAGTAAGTTACTAGAGAACAAATATCAAATTTTGAATAATCTGCAAGTATAAATACTTCACTGCTTTTTTTTACTGCAATTTTTTTTATTTCACTTTCAAGTGGAGAAGAATTTGTAACTCCATTAGTTAAGGATATTCCTGTGGCATTCATAAAGGCTTTATTTATATTATAATTTTTAAGCAGGTTTAAAGAATCTATTCCTGAAAAAGAATTTGTTTCTCGATTTAGTGTTCCTCCAGTTGAAATTATGTTCAAGTTAGTATATTTTAAGCAGTTCATGATAAAGGTTAGATTATTTGTTACTATAGTAAGGTTATTTTTATCCTTTAAAAAATCTCCCATATTTAAAGTCGTTGTACCTGAATCTATAAATATTATATCTCCATCTTTAACGAAACGTGAAGCAGCCTTTGCTATTAAACCCTTAGTATAGGTATTTTTTACTTGATTTTCATTAAATGGTGATAATAGTTTAGAATTTGATGCAACACCTCCATATACTTTTTTTATGTTTCCTCTTTTAATTAGTTCCTGTATGTCTCTACGTATAGTGTTTTTGGATACATTAAAAACATCAGTTAAGGTATCTAAGGTTACAGTATTTTTATTTAATACATATTCCTCTATCTGATTTATTCTGTTTGATTTCATAATACCATACCTTTCAAAAATCTAAATTTAATATGTTAATAGTAAAACATTATACAGCATTAGTAAGTTTTACAGGGAATATATTCATATTCTAAATATAATTATATATAAAAATTATTAAAAGTAAATAATTGAGAGGATGTTATTTGTAAGTTAAGCAGAATAAACTTAGTTATGAATAAATAAAAAGGATATTATGGGAAAATATTGACTAAGTTATAAGAAAAGTGATAACATTTAATCAAAATATACTCAATATATAACAAATAAATTACCATTACAAAAATGATAGGAGAGATGATTTAAAATGGTACAAACTTCTAATATACAAAAATCAAGGTTTTTGAAAAAAATATCTATTATATCAACATTCGGAGGACTTTTATTTGGGTATGATACAGGAGTTATAAATGGTTCACTTACTTTTATGTCAAGAAAAGATCAATTGAATTTAACAGCTGTTACTCAAGGTGCTGTTACAAGTTCTCTAACCTTAGGAGCAGCTTTAGGAGCAGTGTTTACAGGACGTTTATCTGACAAATATGGAAGAAGAAAGCTGCTTAGAACACTTGCGGTAATTTTTTTCTTTGCAACTTTAGGATGTTCATTTTCACCAACTGCATCAGTTATTATTATTTGTAGATTTATACTGGGATTAGCAGTAGGTGGAGCATCAGCTATTGTACCAACATTTTTATCAGAAATGGCACCTTCAAGCATTAGAGGAAGTATTGTTTCACAAGATCAATTTATGATTGTATTAGGACAACTGCTAGCTTACATATTTAATGCTATTTTAGGAAGTATTTCTGGTAATCCTGGAATATGGAGATATATGATAGCAATAGCTACTATTCCAGCAGTTATCTTATGGTTTGGAATGTTATTAGTTCCAGAAACACCAAGATGGCTTGCTGCAAAAGGAAGAACTGCTAAAGCACTTGAAGTTTTAAAAATGATCCGTGATGAAATGGAAGCACAAAAAGAACTTAAAGTAATACAGAGTAACATAAATACAGAGGAAAATTTGAAACGAGTAACTTTTAAGGATTTAGGTATTCCGTGGATTCGTCGTCTTGTATTAATTGGCATCGGCATAGGTATAGCACAGCAGATTGCTGGAGTAAATATAGTTATGTATTATGGTACAACAATCTTAGAGAAGGCTGGATTTGGAGTTAAAGCAGCTTTAATTGCCAATATAGGAAATGGAATGGTATCGGTTATTTCAGCATTGGTTTATATGAAATTTTTGGCAAATAGGTTTAATCGTAGGACTATGTTATTATTAGGATATACTGCTACTACTTTATCAATGGCTGCATTGTCTATAGTTACGTTTAAGTTAACAGGATCAGCGTTACTTCCATTCTTAGTTATTGCTTTAACTATGATTTTTTTGGCTTTCTTTCAAGGAACTATTGGTCCTGTAACCTGGTTAGAAATGTCTGAAATTTTACCACTAAGAGTAAGAGGCTTAGGTATGGGAATTGCAACATTCTTTTTATGGATAGGTACGTTTTGTGTTGGGTTTATGTATCCTATATTATTGAAGACAGTTGGATTAACTTGTTCATTTATTGTATTTGTAGTATTTGGCGTTATTGATATATTGTTTACTTATAAATTTGTACCAGAAACGCGCAATAAGTCTTTGGAAGAATTAGAAGAATCCTTTAGAAACTATAATATGAAAAATTGTAAGGAGGCGTATGTACAAAGTTAATGAATTATACGAGAATAAATTTAGATTATTTTTAAGCTGCATTCCTATAGTTGATAGGGGTGCAGCTTTATTATGTCTTAAATATATCAAGTGATTCTTAGGTTCAGATGGAGTTTGCTTATAAGGATGACTTTCTCCAGCTGAACCTTATTAACAGTATTCTTAGTGTCTTTAGCACTTAGAATACGTTATCCTTTAGGGGAAGAACTTATCCAGGTGCATAGCAGTGCTTATCCCCCACTTTGATAGAAGATGGGGGTATTAGCAATGGTAGCAATCGGATAAAAATGTGCCAATATTTTATCAAGTAAATTTACGGTTTTTTTAATTTAATTTTAACTTTAATCTGATAATATAAAAATTAAACCATACATATAGAAAGGTGGATTTTAAAATGATAACAAATACACATCTACTAATTTCTAAAATTATATATAATTATTGTGGAAAAAAATTAAATATTAAATTGAACAAATGGAGTTTTGCATATGGTAACATAAAACCAGATTTCGTAAAAGATGACTCCAATTATTGTCATTGTATAAGTGGAAGTATAAATATGGTAAGAGAATATTCCAAGCAGTTGATTCACAATAAAATGTCAATTAAGAAATATTCTATTACTTTAGGTATGGTATGCCATTTTATTTGTGACTATTTTTGTTTATATCATACAGAAAAATATAAAAATAAAAATATTTTTCAACACGTGATATATGAAATAGTACTTCATTTTATTTTTATAAAACTTTTAATATGCGGAAAACTAAAAACTATTATGAATGAAGATATCGTTAAAAAGGATGTAGTATTAATAATAAATGATGTTTACCAAAAGTATGATAAAGAAAATAAATCTTTTACAAAAGATATAAATTATGCAATTTCAGCAGCAATAATGGTTACAGAAACAATAGTAAGCTCAGACAGATTGGAGTATAATTATGTCAAAAATAATAGTAAAGTATGTTAATATTATGTTCTAATAAGAAGAATCGCAGATAACTATTTTGATATGGAGGTGGCAGCTTGGAGAATTTTAGAATCCTTTTAGTAGAAGATGAAAAGCAAATGTCAATGTTTATTCAAATGGAACTTACCCATGAAGGATATAAAATTGATGCAGCATATGATGGAAGAGAAGCTTTAGAAAAAGTGGAGGATAAAGAGTATGATTTAATTCTTCTTGATATTATGATACCAAATCTAAATGGAATTGAGGTTTGCAGAAGAATAAGGCAATTCTCTCATGTACCTATTATAATGCTGACTGCTAAAAGTGATATACCAGACAAGGTTTTAGGACTTGATGCAGGGGCTAATGATTATTTATCTAAACCCTTTGCAATAGAGGAATTATTGGCAAGAATACGTGTATATGAAAGAGATAAAGCATTGAAAAATCAAACTGATCAAATTAAAGTAAAAAATATTGTCATGGATAATAAAACACATCAGGTTTTAAGAGATGGCAAAGAAATTGAGCTTACCAAAACAGAATATAATCTTCTTAAAATGCTGTTAATTAATAAAAATATTGTACTTACAAGAGATAAGTTAATTGAGGAAGTATGGGGATATGATTATTCAGGAGATACCAATGTGGTAGATGTATTTATAAGGTATTTAAGAAGTAAAATTGACAATGAACGTCAAGATAAGCTTATAACTACCATAAGAGGTGTAGGATATGTTATCAAAGATAATTAATTGTATTTCGAAGATGATAAATTACAGTTTAAAGATTATTAAGGGTACAAAGATCTCTATAAAGATAACAATAGTATATGCTTTTATGTTTTCGTTAGTACTGCTTTTATTAAATGCATCTATTTTATATGGTGTAAAGTATTATTTGTATAACCAGTCAAATAAGCAAATAGATGATATGCAAACCATAATATTAAATAATATTACGGCAAAAAATCAGCAGTTGGATTTGTCAGATAAAGGAATCTTTTTAAATATTCCTTCTAAAGAAAATATATCTGTAAGAATAATACAAGAAAGTGGTAAAGTAATAAATTCATCTGAAAAATTTGATTATAAAATTAAACTTCCTCGTAATAATGATAAAAAGGTTCAGAATAGGGAAAGACACATGGAAGATAAAGATAGGCATTTGACATATAAAAATGTTAAATTTCAAAGCAAAAAATATGGTACTGTATATATTCAAATAGTAAAAGATATGAATAGTGAATATAATTTTATGAAAATATTATTCGGAGTTATGGCTGCAGCTGATTTCATAGGCATTATCGCCTCTATTATATTGGGGTATATTGTAAGCAAGAGAATGTTAAAGCCCATTGATTATATAACTAAGACTGCTGAAAATATAAGTATTAACAATTTAAAAGAAAGAATAGAAGTAAAAGAACCTGAAGATGAGCTGGAGAGACTTGCCAGCACTTTTAATAAGATGATAGATAGACTTCAAGAAGCCTTTAATAAGCAGGCACAATTTGTATCAGATGCTTCACACGAACTTAGAACTCCTGTTGCTGTTATTCAGGGTTATGCCAATCTATTAGATAGATGGGGAAAAGATGATAGAGATGCTTTAGAAAAATCAATTTATGGAATTAAGTTAGAGGCTGCTAATATGGCTAATTTAATTGAAAAGTTATTGTTCCTTGCAAGAGGTGACAGCGGTACTCAGTTGATAGAAAAAAAGAAATTTTGGCTTAATGAATTAATTGATGAAGTAGTTAAAGAAAGCAGAATAATAGAACAAAATCATGTAATATCCAGTAGTAGAAATGACACTGTAAGAGTTTGTGCAGATTATAAGATGATAAAACAAATGCTAAGGGTATTTATTGATAACAGCATGAAGTTTACTCCAGAGCATGGAAAAATAGATATAAATTCAGAAGTACAGGGTAAAGTTGTAAAAATATCTGTTAGTGATACAGGCATTGGAATACCAAAAGAAGAAATTCAAAATATATTTAATAGATTTTATATTGTAGATAAATCAAGATCTAAAGAAAAAGGGGGAACAGGGCTTGGACTATCTATTGCTAAATGGATTATAGATATGCACCAGGGGGCTATAGATGTAGAAAGTCAAGAAGGAAAAGGTACAAAAATAACTGTTACGTTAAAATTAGATAAGTAATGTAATAATATTTAGATAAGGTGAAAGAAATTAAAAAATTCACCTTATTAATTTTTGTCATATTTTCTTATGGTAAAAAGTAAAGATCATCTTTTAACATAAATCTAAGGACTTTTTAACCCAATTTTAATCTACTAAGTTGATAATATATAAGAGGATAAAAGCTATTAAATTTTAATTACCAGGAGGGAAAATATGAATTTAAATATTTTAAGAAAAATAGATATGTTTGATAACTATATTTTGTTTTCTATTAAGAAGTATGTACAAAATAAATATTTAGATATGTTGATGCCTATAGTGACAGATATGGGGAACCTGGGCATTGTTTGGATTATTATAGCTATTATTTTAATATTAGATAAACCATATAGAATGGTTGGAAATGTAGTAATATTAACATTAATTGTAAGCACAATTACTGGAGAAGGAATAGTGAAACACATAGTAAGACGAACTAGGCCATGTAATCAGCAAAATAGTTTGAATATGTTGATTTCAAAGCCTGTATCTTATTCTTTCCCTTCAGGACATACTTTGTCTTCTTTTGCTGCTGCAGAAGTGTTATCCATGTATTTTACTGAGTATAAGTTGATATTTATAGGAATAGCATTTTTAATAGCTTTATCCAGAATGTATTTATATGTTCACTATCCAACAGATGTTATAGCAGGAGTTATACTTGGCATATTATGCTCAAAGCTAATTTTTATAATTTTACAAGAAGGATTTATGGAAAAGGTTGCAATGTTTTACCAAAATATATTATGAAAAATTGTTTTTAATACTTTAATAACATGAGCATAAAAATTTTAGCTCATGTTATTGGAAACTCAGCTATTTTAGTTTTTGTAAATGCCTATATACAATAGATTTATCGGAATTTTTACTAACCAATGGAACTATATCTTGTATCATAACTTTATTAGAATTATTATCTATGCTTAAAATGAAATTTACAATATTTTCTGAAGTATATGGATTACTGAAGACTTTTTGAGCATGTTTAATTTTGTGTAATTCAATTCCATTATTTAATGTTAAATTATTTATAATAAATTGTAGATTATTAATATCTTTACATACTACTCCAAGATTGTATTTTTCAATAAATTTTGGATTTTCTTCTTCTTGGCCTGGCAGGGCACCGGTTATTATTAGTGGTACACTGCATGCAATAGCTTCCATCATAACATTGGGACTTCCTCTTGTAAATGCTATATCAGAAGACATCATTAAATCTTGTATATTTTCAACAAAACCATATATTTCAACTTTGCTTCCGTATTTTTCAACCAATGATTGATGTAATTTATTTTTTAATGATGTATTTCTACCTGCAACAATCTTTATTTCACAATTAAAGTTAAGGAGAAGAATGTCGGCTATTTTTTCCATATTTCCAACACCTTCGCCGCCGCTCATTATTAAACATTTTAAAGGTCTGCTTGTATTATAGCTATTATGTTCTATGAGACTATTTGAATAGTTGTAAAATCTTGAACGCACTGGAAATCCTAATACTTTTATTTTATCTTCCATAACACCAAATTTCATGCATTTATCTTTTGCCTCTTGTGTAGGGCTTATAATGTAATCAGCTCTTGGATCTGCCCATAGTGGGGATATACTTATTAGATCTGCAATAAGAGTAACCACAGGTATTTTGATATTATATTTCTCCAGTATGTTTATAACAGAGCCATTAAAATTAGGATGTATTGTCAAAATTAAATCAGGATGTACCTCTTTTAACAATTTCAAAAACCTATCTTTTATTTTGAATTCAATGATTTCATTGATGAGTGAAGGATTAGTAGAGGATATATCCCATATAAGTTCCCATAAGTTTTCGGATTTCCTAGTGATTGGACCATATGCCTTACCTATGTTTAATAATGTTGTTCCACCAAGGGAAAATCCATCAACAACATGAATTTTAACGTTATTATATTTTTGAAATTTTTCACATAAAGCCTCTGCTATACTTTTATGTCCATGTCCCGTAAAATCAGAGGAAATGATAAGTATATTATTAATCATAATATACCTCCTTTCGTTAGATAAATTAGGTACTTACTAGTATTATAATGAGTGAATAGCTATGTAAGTTTATAAAAATTATAAGTAGGAAACCATTATCATTCGTATTATATACTAGCTAATTAAATTTAAAGTAAGTTTAAGATTTCATTAAAATTAGATTAAATTTAGTATCTTGATCAGTTAATAAATACATATACAATTTATTTTAAGTAGTTTTTCATTTTTTATAAATTAATTATAATGAAAAGATTATGAATGGGAATAATATTTCTTATATAAATAAGAATATCTAAGGCGTTTTTAATTTGACTTTAATGTAATTTTAATCTTATAGGGTAAAAATACAAACTAAGATCTATAAAACAAGAGGTTAACTAACTATTAAAGTTAATGAAAATTATTAATGTGCTAAGAGGTTTAAAAATGAAAAACAAAGGATATAAAATAAAACGAAAGAAAATATCAGTAGTAATTATAATATTAATAATTATGTTGCAAATATTCACAGCGTCTTTTATAAGCTGTTTATTAGTATTTTATGGACCATTCCCAGTGGTTAGAAAGATGATTGTTGGTACCTCCATGTCCAGCTATAAGCATCAATATATTGCTAAGCTATTTTTGAATAATTCACAGATATCTAAAATATTAAGTAGTGGTATGGAAAGTACGGGGAGTACAGAAGAAAAAATTTCAAATATCAAAATCAATAATTATAAAGACAACAACATAGAAAGATATAATATAAATAGCTCAAGATTCAAAGGATATATACTTGTTGTCAAAAATCCTCTTAAAGTGAAAGTAGGTTATACAAATAATTTAACAAAGCAGGGAGAAAGGACAAGTGATATTGCAAAAGATCATAACGCTGTTGCTGCTATTAATGGTGGGGGATTTATGGATAAATCCAATAGTGGAAGTTTATGGACTGGAACAGGAGCGTATCCTACAGGATTTGTTTTTTCTAATGGGAAAATTGTATATCAGGATGTGTTGGATACAAAATCATTAGATGTTATGGCATTAGATTTCCAAGGAAAAATGATAGTAGGAAGTCATAGCATTAGTGATTTGAAAAATCTTCAAGTATCTGAGGCAATATCTTTTGGCCCGCCTTTAATAATAAATGGGAAAACTACTTTTAGTGGCGATGGAGGTCAGGGTATTACTGCAAGAACTGCTATAGGACAGAGAAAGGATGGTACTATACTGTTATTAGTGGTTGATGGAAGAAAAATAGACATGCCAGGGGCAACATTACGTGATATACAAAAAATTATGTTAGATTATAATGCTTATAATGCTACTAATTTAGACGGTGGTTCATCAAGTACGATGTATTACAAAGGCAGTATTATAAATAATCCCTGCAACCCGTTGGGGGAAAGGACTGTAGCAACAGCTCTATATGTTGAACCATAGTTAGGAGGGATTAAGTTGAGATATCTTAAGATTTTTATAGTTGGATTTTTAACTATGTTGATTATCCAATTTGGTGTATTAGTATTTTTAGAAAATGTATATTTTGTTGACAGTGTATCTTATTCTTCAACTAAAATAAAAAATGATACAGCTAAAGAAGCTGTAAAACCGAAGCTAATTTTAGAAAATGGAAGTTCAAATATAACAGCATCATTTGATGGAAAATATCTTGCTTATTTAAAGGATAATAATTTGTTTGTTTTAAACTCAGAAAATGCTGAGAAAACTAAGGTGTCTGCAAATGATGGAATGGAAATTTCATATTATAAATGGTTATATGATAGAAATAGATTGGTGTTAGTTGAAAGACCAATTAGTCCGAAAAATGGTGCATACTTCAAATTTTACTATTATGATATGAATAATAAGGCTAAGGTTGAGATATTTAATGAAGTAAATAACAGAAATATTGAAATACCTATGCATAATATCAATGAAAAAATAAGTTTAATAGATATGTCTACGCTTACCAATGTTATATATGTTAAGCTGTCAAATTTAAATAACAATTATAGTAAAATTTATAGGATAAATATAATGGCTCAGGAAAATAGTATTAATACCGGAACCCATAATATTGGGAAAATTGCTTCTACTAAGCAAGACGATGTTTTAATATATGAAAACTTAGATGACAAAAAAGTTTTTAGTAGTAATAATAATTTACCTATAGAAATTGAAGGAAACAGTAACTTAAGTTTATTAGGAGTAGATAATAGTGATAATGTATATTTAGCATTAACAAATGATAATAAAACACAACTAATATACTATGGTAATATATCTGGTGAAAATTGGCAAAAGATTGATATTAAAACATCAGTAGATACTAATAACATTTATGTAAATTTTAAAGGACAAATCTTTATAAAGGATAGTTCTAAATCAACAATTAATGAGTTTTTAACAGGAAAGGAAACATATTATAATGGCAATATAATTGATATATATAATGAGGGTATAATAAGCGAAAAAAACAACCAAATTATTAAAACTATATTTCAATAAATTACAATCTTAAAGGAGCTATCACTATATGAATACTAGTAATATAAAAATAATTTATACCATATTTGTTTTCGTGGCCCTGGCAGCTTTTGATAATATAATTATAGGATTATTTCCACCACTTTTTTCGTCTATTGCAAAGGATTTAAATATACAAGTATACTTATTGGGGATTGCTTCAGCTGTTAACATTTTAGTTACATCTCTTTCGTCAATTTGCTGGGGCTATCTTGCAGGAAAGTTTAATAGAAAAAGGCTTATTATGATAGGTACCGTTTTCTGGTCAGCATCGGTATACTTAACTTCACGTTGTGGTAGCTATACTCAACTTTTTATTTTTCAATTTTTTACTGGATTAGGACTTGGGTGTATAGCTTCGATTGGATTTAGCGTTTTGACTGATTATATTCCATATAAGTTTCGGGGCATGTTATTAAGTCTTTGGGGCATGTCACAGGGATTTGGTGGAATAGTAGGAGCTTTAATGGCATCTCTTATTGCTCCTGCTACAAGTTGGAGAAAACCTTTTGAAGTTGTGAGTATTATTGGATTCTTACTAATTATTATGTATTTTTTTATAAGAGAGCCTAACTTAGGCGAATCAGAACCAGAATTACAAGATATTATTAAAGCAGGATATAAGTATAATCCCAGCATTGAGTTTAAGTATTTATATGATATTATTTCGAGGAAGAGTAATGTCTTATTGTTTTTACAGTCATTTTTTATGAATATAACAACTGGAAGTTTAATATGGCTTCCAACACTATACATTTCAAAAATTCAACATCAAGGATATAGTATGAAGACTGCAATTATTGCTTCAGGATATCTTTTTGCAATATTTCAATTAGGCGGTTTGACATCACCTTTTTTTGGTTATCTTGGAGATATACTTCAAGAAAAAACGTATAAAGGAAGGTCATTACTTACATCTTTTTTTATTTTTATAACCATGATATTTTACATAGCAATGTTTTTAATTCCAATGAATAAACTATCATTACCGGATAGCAACAACTCTTTATTAGTACTTTTAGACTTATTAAGGCAAATTATTATGAATCCTTGGATAAGTATGATATTTTTATTGTCTTTTCTTGCAAGTGCAGCTCAATCTGCAAATACACCAAATTGGCTTGCTTTAATAACTGATGTAAATCTTCCAGAGTATAGAGGAATAGCTTTTAGTATAGCTAATCTTGCTAATGGGTTAGGAAGAGCTATAGGAAATGCTGGAGTTGGCGTTCTATTATCTGTTGTTTCCTTATATGTAAGAGAACCGCAGAAGTATATAATTACACTATCATTATTTGAACTATTTTTAATTCCTTCATCTTTATTTTATATAAAGATGTCAAAAAATAATGAAGAAGACATAAATGAGGTAAAATCCATTCTTCGTAAACGAGCTAAATTGATTAAATAACTAGTTGGTTTAGGCTCTATTTTATATAACTATATGAAAATCTGTCCCTGCAAATTAAATTGCAAAATCTATCATTTAAATGCCCTTAGTTAATATTACCTTCTCATTTTTTTGGCTTTAATAAAAAAGTATATTGCAACAATTAGAATAGTAGCATAGGTTAAAATTTGACCAACTTGGGTTACTATAGGAACTATAGATTCCCAAGAATCACCAAACCAGTATCCTAATCCTAAGTACATACATGACCATAATAACTCACCTAAAGCAACAAATAAATTGAAGGTACTTAGTTTGTATTTTGTAATACCTGCTGCTGCGTTAACAAAAGGTCCCATAGCTGATATTAAAAACCTGGTAAAAAAAATTGCTCCTTTACCATGCTTTTCTAAATAATTTTGTGACTTTATTATTTTAGGTTGAAAATAAGTTTTTAATTTAAAAGATTTATCTAAAAATTTATTATCTATAATTTTCCACATAATATAGGCAATATTATCACCGACACATGAAAAAAACCAGATTTCTAATAGAAGAATTACTATATTGAATTGACCGGCATAAGCAAAAGCGCCAGATGCTATTACTACCAAACTTGCTCCTGTAGGGACTCCTATGCATCCAAACATGATTAAGATACTTAAAAACCAAATGTTATAATTCCTAAAATATATTATTAGTAAATTAGTAAGATTGTTCATGCTTTTTACCCTCTAGATTTCTATAGCGTTGAAGAAGTTTCTTTAAGTTCCTTTTCATTTGTTCTTGATTTTTATTATATTTTTTTGTTAATTGAATAAGAGGTATATTTTCATCTCCACTGTGAGGAATAATTCCCAAAGATTTAAAAATCTCTTGCTCATTTATATTATATTTGTGAGATATTTTTTTAACAGTTAACCATTTATAAGTACTCATATTTCCAAGTTGTCTACTTTGCTTAGTAGGAATTTGAACATTTTTAAATTCTTTGTGTAGTGTTATGGACTCCTTAGTTATTATAAGTACAATTGTAATAATTAAAATTGATAATATGCTTATTTTTAGATTTTTCATTACAAACATTTACCTCACTTATATTACTTTAAATATATATAATATATCGTTTCACAGTCTGATATTAATATGTACTAAAGTTCATAAACAGAGTTCTTGGCATCAGGTTGAGTTTTGACTCCACCTGATGCTTATTAACAGGATTCTTAGTGCTTCAGCACTTAGAAGGCGTTATCCTTTAGGAGAAATTGTTATCCAGGCGCGTAGCAGTGCTTATCACCCTCAACTTTGATAAAAAGCAGATATCCCAAATCTTTGATTTGTTGATAGTCGCTTTCGCTGTGTTCGATGGGGGTGTTAGCAATGGTAGCGATCGGATAAATATAAAAATCGGTATCCCTTTTTAATTTTGAGGTACCGATTTGTAAGCTTTGATTAGTTATTATCCCGTATTGGTTATAATGAACTACTTGATGGTTCTGTTAAGTTATTTGATGCTTGTGTAGTTTGGCTGGGCTCTGATACTCCTTGCGTCTGTTGTCCATGATGATGGTGGTGCATTGCTGTTTGGCTTATAGCATTTGCTTGATCCTGAGTAATAGTTCCATTAGCTACAAGGCTGCTTATAGGATTTGTTGGGTTACTATTATATGTTCCTGATGGATTAGCTTGTCTTGCTGTTTGAAAGGCATTTTTTATAGCATTTTCCTGATCTTGCGTAATTGTTCCACTAGCTACCAAGCTGTCCAATGGATTTTTAGATGTAGTGCTGCTTGTCCCATCTTGGCTAGAACTACTTACAGCTTGGAGTCCATCTTGGCTAAGCTTTAGTGAGTCCTGTGATTCTGTACTTTTATGATGGTGGTGATGCATTTTTGGTTGAGCTTGTGTGTTTGAAACCTGTGGATTGTTCTGAGTATACAAATTATATTGATTTGGATTACTATTTATTGTGTTCATATTTTCACCTCTTAATTATTTATATTAGGCTATCTAATTAGAAGACGGCCCATTATTTCTATGTTGAAAATTTCCCCTTAGTTTTTGAGTAACAGCATCAGCTTGAGCTTGTGTAATAGTACCATCACTTACCAATTTACTTAAAGGATTAAATCTTTGTTTGTTTTGAGTGCCTCCCTGTTGATTATTCTGTGTCTTATTTTTGTTTCCATTAGGATGTGTTGTATAAGCTGTTGTAATTTTATCTGCCTGTGCTTGTGTAATAGTTCCTGCAGTTACTAAAGATTTAACACTATCTTGTACTCTTTGTTCCATCTGACTAGAAGAAGGTCTAGCACCACTTTGTGATATGTTTTTTGTATTACTGCTGGCTGCCTTAGATGTATCATTTTGGCATCCAGCAAATAAGATTGTAGACATGCAAATTACAAGTGAATATACTGTTGCTTTCTTTAAAAGGGCATTTTTGGTCATCAAATGTATCTCCTTTTTATACATGATAAATTTTTCATTTTTTAAATATCTTGATTATAAATAGGAATTGTGACAACCCTGTGACAACTATGTGAATAAATAATTATCAATGGATTTATTTGCTAGAATTTTGAAATTCATTTATTGGATTATGATTTGGAATATCATAGTTATTTTATAATAATTATTTACCTAAGACGTATAAAAATCTTTGTCTTGTAATCCTGAATGTACCTGCTGCATATAATTGTGCCAAATTTGTCCCGGGTATGTTCCCCCATATAGGTTATTAACATACCGTGGTATATCATATCCAACCCATACTACCGTAGTATAATAAGCAGAATATCCGCATAACCAGCCATCCTTTTGGTTACTTGTTGTACCAGTCTTGGCAGCACTGGTAATTCCATCAAGCCTTACATTATATGCAGTACCCCAGGTATTTTCTAAAGTACCTTTTAAAATATCCGACATTAAATAACTTGCATCATAAGTATATACTCTTCTTTTTCCTAAGTTATTTTCATAAATAGTTTCTCCCTGGCTATTTACAATACTACGTATGCATGTAGGAGCAATAAATTCTCCTCCTCTTGCAAGTGTTGAATAAGCAGATGCCATTTCTATGGGAGTTACTCCATAAGTTAAACCGCCTAATGCAGCAGATAGAGTGTAATCTTTTTTTACAATTTTATTGAAATCCATATCCCTTACGAAGGATAACCCATAAGTAGGCGTTATGTCATTAAATACTTGGTATGCAACACTATTTAATGACATTTGCACAGCTGTTCGTATAGATATATCTCCCATATAAACATCACCGTCATTATGAGGACCTCCATCTATATAATGATCATTTATAATAGTTGTGTCATCATATCCTTTTTCAAAGGCAGGGGTATAAACTGCCAAAGGTTTAAAAGATGAACCAGGCTGTCTAAAGCACTGAAATGCCCTATTTAAATAATCTTTTTCGGGACTAGTTCTACCACCCACTATTGCTATAACATATCCAGTTTTATTATCTATTGAAACGGATGAACCCTGCAGAGAATATATTCCTTTATTTTGCTCTGTAAAATCTAGGAGCCCATTATCTAAGGAATCTTGCAAAAGTTTTTGCTTATCCATATCTATAGAAGTATAAATTTTATATCCATTAGTGCGGATATCATTTATACATTTGTTATATACATTAGAATAATCTTTATCATAGCTAGCTATATCTTGCTGTGTATCAAATGTATTTTTAAATTGGAATCCATTTAGCTTCATAAGCACCCTTGCAGCACAATTAAGAGCATAGGATTCAATCCATACGTTTCCATCATATTTTTCTGGGTTTAATACAATCTTATAGTTAACTGCTGTAGTGTATTGATAATCTGTAATATAATTATTTTTCTTCATTGATGATAGAATAAAATCTCTACGTTTTAATGTATTGTTTATATTCTTTATAGGGTTATAATAAGTAGGATTATTGGGTATTGCAGCTAAAAAGCATATTTCTGATAAATTAAGTTCATTACAACTTTTGCTAAAATATCTCCTTGAAGCCGCCTCAATTCCATAAGCATTATTGGCAAAATTAATATTATTAATATAAAATTCTAGAATTTGTTGTTTAGTATATTTTTGATCTAATTTTATAGCAATTATTATTTCTTCTAATTTCCTTTTGTAAGTTTTATCAAAATTTAAAAACACAGTCCTTGCTAACTGCTGTGTAATTGTACTTCCACCCTGTGTAATTTTTCCATTGTTTTTTATAATAGAATATAAAACTCTAAGATTTGCTTTTATACTAAGAGCACCATGACTAAAATAATCTTTGTCCTCTATAGATATAAAGGCATTTTTTACAGCTTGAGGTATATAAAAAGATGTTAAATATAGAGAATTCTTTGAAGCATATAGTTTATTTATTACAGAATTCTTTGAATCATACAAATAAGTTGTTTGATTCCCATGAAAAGTATTGTATGATATAGAATTTACTTTAGCTGACGCATCATTATAGAGTGATACTGCTATAGATAAATACTTAATACAAAAGACTAATATAACTATTAGAAATACAAAAAAAACCTTGAGTAGTATATGTTTTTTCACTTTATGAGTTTTTTTGCTTTTTTGCTTTTTTGGCAATTGAGTCACTTCCATTTTTAATTGTGTACTTATAATAATATCCCCAGTAAATTTTTTATATATACTTTATCTTGAAACTGCAATGTATTTAAAACATCTTCTTGTTTTAATCAATTTATAGAAAATTTAAGGATTATTTAATCTGATTTTAATGATGTAATAATATTATTAATTTATGGTGTTATCATATGGAGTAATTTTCTTTACAGTTGGCTATTATATATTTGATAAGAAAGAGGTATAAATAAATTCATTTTAGGGAGGAATATAAATGTCAATAATACAAGCGATTATATATGGTATTGTTCAAGGTATAGGAGAATTTTTGCCGATATCTAGTTCCGCTCACCTTATAGCTATTCCACAAATATTTGGATGGCAGGATCCTGGCCTTGCCTTTGATGTAGCACTACATCTTGGAACTCTTGCTGCAGTAATCGCATTTTTTTGGAAGGATTGGACTAAGTTAATTTATTCTGGTATTATGAATCCAAAATCTAAGGATGGTAAATTATTTTGGTTTATAGTAATTGCTTCTATACCTGGAGCTGTAGTAGGAAAACTATTTGAAAAACAAGCTGAATCTGCCTTTAGAAACCTCGCCCTTATAGGTACTATGCTTATTATAATAGGTATAATATTATATATTGCAGATAAGAGATATGATGGTGAGGTAGCAGTTGAGAATATAGGGTTTAAAAGAAGTTTTTTTATTGGATTATCACAAGCTTTAGCTATTATACCTGGTGTATCTCGCTCTGGAATCACTATGACAACTGGATTATTTTCTGGCCTTTCAAAAGAAGGTGCAGCCAGATTTTCATTTCTTCTTTCCACTCCAATTATTTTAGGAGCTGGATTACTTAAATTAAAAGATTTAATACATACTCCAATTAGCAGTATGCCATCATTTGCTATAGGTGTTTTAGTGTCTGCTGTGGTTGGATTTTTAAGTATTAAATTCTTATTAAATTATCTAAAAAATAAGGGATTTGGTATATTTGTAGTTTATAGAATTGTAGTAGGCTTTACTTTTATAGCTATTTACCTTTTAAGAAAATAGCTATAAAATATTTTATTTTTGAGAGCTCTTTTTTATTATAGAAATTTCTTGTATAAACAGAGTTCTTGGCATCAGATGGAGTTTTAACTCCATCTGATGCTTAGAAATCGTTATCCAGGGACGTAGTCGCTCTTTACTCCCACTTGCAGAAAAGCAGATATCCCAAATCTTTGATTTGGTGATAGTCGCTTTCGCTGTGTGCGTGGGAGTATTAGAGCGAGTAGTCATCGGATAAAGTAGTGTGGTACAATGATGTAAAAATAGAATTTCTAAGAAAAGGAGATTTTAAATGCCAAAGAAAAAAAACAGAGGAAGTAGTTTATTAAAACATTTATTTTTAAGTATTTTGGTATTAGTTATTATTTTTAGTGGATTCATTTATCTTAAATATGGACATACGGTTAAGTCTCTATATGACGATGCAGTTATAAAAGTAAATAATTGTTCAGAGTATACTTTTAAAAATAGAGAAAAGTATTTAAATAACGGAAAATCTCTATATTTAGAATCTACACAAATTCCTAATAATGTGAAAAATGCTTTTATTGTTATTGAAGATAAGAATTTTTATAAACATGGAGGAATTAGTACAGAGGCTGTTTTTAGAGCAGTATATTCTTTATTCGTTAACAATGGGAAAATAACGCAAGGAGGAAGTACTATTGCTCAACAATTAGCGAGAAATGTGTTCTTGAATTTTGATAAAAATTATCAAAGAAAATTAGAAGAGATGTTTATTGCTACAAAGCTAGAGCAAAAATTTACAAAAGATCAAGTATTAGAGTTTTATATTAACAATATTTATTTTAGTAACAATGCTTATGGTATTAATTCTGCTTCCAAAAAATTTTTTAATAAAGATTGTAGAGAACTGAATCTTTCAGAAATATGTTTATTAGTTGGTATACCTAATGATCCCCAATATTATGATCCAATAAAGCATTTAGATAATGCCTTGCAGCGAAAAAATTTAATATTAAAAAATATGAAAGAAAATAACTATATAACTGATACGGAATATGAGAATGCGATTAATTATAAAATAGTATTAAATCTGGATGAAAAATAGTAATGCGTTCTGTTAGTATTATAATA
Organism: Clostridium ljungdahlii DSM 13528; assembly: GCF_000143685.1. Taxonomy (NCBI): domain Bacteria; kingdom Bacillati; phylum Bacillota; class Clostridia; order Eubacteriales; family Clostridiaceae; genus Clostridium; species Clostridium ljungdahlii. The sequence continues at coordinate 1,734,305 of NC_014328.1, forward strand.
TATTTCAATATTTCTTTTAGAGCTTGTTTAGATGACCCATAATAATGAGTATCTTGAATAAGCTCCTTTTTTGAACTTTTAATCACACTAAAAATTTGAAACCATATACTAAAACGGAAAGAATAAAAAAGGGGACTATACATGATATTAATTTTATCTGCATTATTGTTTAGTTTATCCTCTAACCTAGATAATGTAGTTGTGGGTATTGCTTACGGAATAAAGAAAATAAGGATAGGAATAATTCCTAACCTTGCAATAGCAATTATAACTTGTACAGGAACATTTCTATCAATGTCACTTGGGGTGTATATATCAAAATTTTTACCTCACTCTATAGCAAATGCATTAGGTTCTATAGCCATTGCTATATTGGGGGTATATTTTATAACACAAAGTATAATAAAACTTATAAATAATAAAAAATCAAATGGACTTGCTTTAAAAGACATTACTGATATGATTGAATATGCCGAAAAGTCAGATTTGGACAACTCCGGTGATATAAATATAAAAGAAGCTCTTCTTGTAGCGTTTGGCTTAACCTTTAATAACTTAGGTACCGGTATAGCAGCTAGTATAACAGGAGTTAATATTCAATTTACAGTTATATTTACATTTATATTAAGTATTCTTACAATTATAACTGGTGAAGCTGTAGGTAATCATATATTGGGTAAATTATTTGGTAAATATGCACCATTAATTTCGGGCATATTATTAATAGCACTTGGTATAATTGAATTCTTTAATTGATATTTTTTTAGTTATTTTGTCAATTGTGATGTAAAAGTAAATTAGAAGAAAAAGATGCTGTCTCAAAATACATTTTGAGGCAGCATCTTTTTATATACTAAAAGCCATATAATTAAAAAGCTGGTAGACATTTGTTTGATAAAAAATCATTTTTAAGATAAATCTAAGAGCTTTTTAATCTAATTTTAATCTCATATGTTGATAATGTATAACAGAGCAAAGATGAATTATATTTTAATTACGAAGGGAGAAAAATATGAGTGTTATAGGAGCTTTAATTAGTGTAATATTGCATCTTGATAAATATTTAAATGTAATGATACAAAATTACGGAATATGGACATATGCTGTTATATTTCTAATTATATTTTGTGAGACTGGATTAGTTGTTACTCCATTTTTACCAGGAGATTCTATTTTATTTGCAGCGGGGGCACTGGCATCTACTGGATCACTTGAAATATTAATACTATTTATTGCATTTTACTTAGCTGCAGTTATTGGTGATACAGTTAACTATCACATAGGGAAAAAGATTGGAACTAAAATTTTAGAAAAAGAAGATATTAAGTATATAAATAAAGAATATCTTAACAAGGCACACAGATTTTATAAAAAGCATGGCTCTATGACTATAGTAGTAGGGAGGTTCATACCTATAATAAGGACTTTTGTACCTTTTGTGGCTGGAATAGGGAAGATGGGTTATTCAAAATTTATTACTTATAATATGCTAGGTGGATTTTTGTGGGTTACATTATTTTTAGGGGGAGGGTATTTCTTTGGAAACTTACCTTTTATAAAACAACATTTTTCATATGTTCTAATTGCCATTATAATAATTTCTCTTATCCCAGGAGTAGTTACATTTATAGGAGAAAAGAGAAATGAAAATAATAACAGTGGAGATATGATTAATATAGAGCCTTGATTATTGATAGAAAGGATAGTTAAAAATGAATATGGAACTTTTTAGATTAATAAATAATTTAGCAAATAAAAATAGTATTTTAGATAGTATAATGATTTTCTTTTCAAAGGATGTACCTTATATATTTATGGCAGCTCTTGCAACAGTATTTATTTTAGGAATTGTAAAAACAAATTCTGATTATAGAAAGATTGCGTTTAGCACTTTTGTTATTACAGTAATCAACCTGATTTTAAGTTTTATTATTGGAGGCATTTACTATAAGGACAGGCCATTTGTTCATAATAAGGTAAATCTATTATTTACTCATGTGAAAGACGCATCTTTTCCAAGTGACCATGCAATGGGGACAATGAGTATAGCGTTAGGACTTGGAAAGTATAATAAGGTACTTAGTTTAATGTTAACTATATTGTCGGTAATTGTAGGATTTTCAAGAGTATATGTTGGACAGCACTATCCTATGGATGTTATAGGTGCGTATATGATTGTTTGTGGAACAAGTTACATTTATAATCTGAAATTGAGGAGCAAAATTGAAAATTTGTATGAAATACTTGAAAAGAAATTGATAACATTGGGTGGATTTAGTAGATTATACAATAAACAGAACTTACGCAACACAAAAACAACATTCAAAAATCAATAACTTTAAGCACCTAATTTATTCCGAATAGTTATTGCTATGGAATAAATTAGGTGCTGTTTTTAAATTGTATTTACCATTTTCCATGCAGTTTTATCAAGTGTATGATTTTCTATAGAGGTTGAGGCATTTATAAACATGTGGTCGAAATTTCCTGTATCTTTATAAGGAATAGTAATGTGGATAAATCCACTGTACACAGAATATTTTATTCCTCCATATGTAGTTGTTATTGGAATGATGGAATTGTGTTTTAATATTAATTTTTTGTCTTTAAATTGAATATTAAATTTAGAAATTTTACCTTTGTTGAACAGTAGCATATTGATGTTATAATCAGTGAATTTGTCAATATTCAAATCTATTTGTAAAAAAATGTGAAAATTATTTTCCTTGGATATTTCTGCATATATGTGGGAAATATCTGCATCTCTGCTTATTCCTAAGCTTAAAGTATCTTGCAGTGGGTCAGTAATTATTTCATTTTGTTTTTCAGCAGTTTAATCTGATTTTAATGATTTAGATGTATAATGCATAAAAATATTTAAATTTGGAAGTGTTATTATGATTGAGTGGATATTTTACTGTATAGGAATCATATTTATGATGCTTTTTTTGAAATCCATATTGATTAAACCTATATTTTTTAGAGAGAAGTGGCAAGCTGGATTAGGATATGGATTGCCGGCAATTTTATATTTTTTACTGTTTGTTCTAATGGTTAATTCAGAATATGCTCTTAGTCAGATAGATATTAAAAATCAATATCCAATGTCAGGGAAAACACAGGTAGCTGTTAGCGGTACTGTTACTCCAAGTAACCCTAGCAGTAGTCAACAAACTAGTTTATATTCTTTTGGAACTATAAGCAGTTCTGTAAATTTTCAAAATGGACTTATTAACTTGCAGAATGATCTTATTTCAGTACAGAATGATTTTAATACTTTACAAAGCAATTTTGGACAAAGCAGTACTAATCCAATTTATACTTATAGCACTGACAGTAAAGATAAATTGTATGTAGATGCAAATGGCAAAGGAACTATTATAGGAGATACCAGTAACAACACATATTATATTCCAGGAAATTCTTCTTACAATAATGAAATGAAGAATACTAAAAATAGCGTTTATTTTACGACAACATGGGCTGCAGAGTGTGCAGGATATAAAGCTTCTAAGTAACATATTTTTAACATTATGATTGCTTAAAAAATATTTACAACTGAGGAATATATGTATATAATGAGTAATAGATTATTATTAATTGAAAATATAATTTAATAACATTGTTAGGTGAGATTACTGTACAAGACATACGCTACTGCCCAGAAATGTCGAGAGACGCCAATGGGTGAGCAGGTACTACCGGATTAAGGTTTTACTTAATGTAGCTGACAACATTCATAGAAATATGAATGCTTATGATCTAAGCTTTACAGAGTCAAAACTCAACGAGTGAAGATGTACTATTTTTGTCTTGGAATTTATTAAGGATCCAATCTCTTCATTTTGTTGTGAAGAGATTTTTTATTGGATAAATTATCAAGCTAAGGAGGGTGATGAATTTAATGGACAGTGACCCGTGTCATAAATGTAATTATATAAAACTTAAAGATTTATTGGTAAAAATATTATAGGGATGTACTTGCATTAAAAAATTTGCATTGTGCACCCTGAAAGCAAAGGAGTGTATACAATGCAATTTACAAGTGTTTATTTAAGTAGAATATTGGGCAATAAAATTTATACGACTAGTAAAGAAGTAATAGGAACTTTAAAGGATGCAGCTGTTGATGTGAACTTTCAAAATCCTAAAGTTACCATAGCTGTTGTTAGGACAAAAGAAGGAACAAGATTTATTGGCTTTGATAATATCAATGTTTCTAAAGAAAAAGGACAGTATGTTTTAATATGTAGTGAAGTTCAAGATAAAGATTTAGGTGACTGTATGTTACTGAAAAAGTATGTTTTAGACAAACAGATTGTTGATGTTAATGGAAGAAAGGTAGTTAGAGCTAACGATGTTAGATTAGTTATATTACCATCAGGTATGTTTATTGCAGCAGTAGATATTGGTATGGATGGGCTATTAAGAAGGATTGGAATTGCAAAACCATTAAAGAGATTAGGATTTAAAATATCAAGTAAACTAATGTTATGGGATGATATTCAAACGGCTTTTACCTCAAAAGACATTTTACTTTCAAAAAGCTATAATAAACTATCCACACTTCATCCTTCAGATCTTGCAGATATAATTGAGGATTTTGATGTAAATACGGGGGCAATTATTTTCTCTAGCTTAGATAACGCAAAAGCTGCAGATGTATTAGAAGAGCTAGAAGAAGATGTACAGGTAAGCTTGATCAGAACATTATCTACAGATAAGGCAGCTGATATTTTGGAAGAAATGCCAGCTGATGAGGCTGCAGATGTTTTAGATGGATTAAATGAAAATAAAGCAGAAGAATTGCTTAATAATATGGAGAAAGAAATTTCAGATGAAGTAAGAGAACTTATGGAATATGAGGAATACTTAGTGGGAAGTATTATGAATACTGATTTTATAGCATGTCCAATTTATTACACAGTAGCTGATGTAGTAAATGATATTTGTCAATCAAAAGAGGAAATCGATGAAATTTATTATGTTTATGTTGTAAGTGATGAAAATAAGCTTGTAGGAATAGTATCTTTAAGAGATTTAATTATTTCCAAACAGGATAAAAAATTAGAAGATATTATGATTAAAGAAGTTATATATATGAAGGATACAGATGAAATAAGGGATTTAGTTAAAGCTGTATCAAAATATAACCTATTTTCTATACCCGTAATTGATGAACAAATGCATATCATAGGGATTGTTAATATAAATGATATTTTCTATGAAATTACTAAGTCAAATAAGAGGTATAGATAGTGGGGGTGTTAATGATGAATGCAAAGAGAAAAACATGGATGGCAAATCTATTGATATTTTTAAGTGTTTTAGGTCCTGGAATTATAACAGGTAGTGTAGATAATGATGCAGGTGGTATTACAACATATTCTGTAGCAGGTGCTGCATATGGTTACAAATTACTTTGGTCATTAATACCATGCTTTATTGTGCTTCTTGTAGTGCAGGAAATGAATGCTAGAATGGGTATAGTTACAGGTAAAGGATTGGCAGATTTAATTAGAGAAAATTTTGGTGTTAAGATAACTTTTTTTATATTTATTGGATTAATCATTGCAGATATAGGAAATACAGCTACTGAGTTTGCAGGTGTTGCAGGTAGTATGCAGATTTTTGGAGTAAGCAAATATATATCTGTGCCACTAGCTGCTATTGCAGTATGGATTCTAGTGGTAAAGGGTACTTATAAGACTACTGAAAAGTTGTTTTTGGTTTTTAGCATATTTTTGTTATCCTATGTTGGTTCTGCACTTTTTGCTAGACCAGACTGGCATGAAATAGGACATGCGTTAATTCATCCTTCTATTGAAACTAATTATGACTATATAAGTACAGTTATTGGCATGGTGGGAACTACTATTGCTCCCTGGATGCAGTTTTATATGCAGTCAGCAGTTATAGAAAAAGGACTTAAGATGGAAGAATTTAAATACGAATTTTGGGATGTTGTTGTTGGCAGTATTATTACAGTAGTAGTTGCTTTTTTTATAATCGTAGCTTGTGGGGCAACCCTTCATAAAAATGGAATTCAAATAAATGAGGCTAAAGATGCTGCATTAGCGTTGAAGCCACTTGCCGGAGCTTTTGCTTCTCAAATTTTTGCTTTTGGATTATTTATAGCTTCTATTTTTTCGGCCACAATACTACCTTTAGCTACAGCATTTTATATTTGTGAAGCTTTTGGCTTTGAAGCTGGTATAAATAAAACATTAAAAGAAGCACCACAATTTTTTACACTGTTTACTATAATAATTATTATTGGGATTGGTATTATATTGATTCCAGGAGCACCTTTAATTCAGATAACATTATGGTCACAAATTATAAATGGTGTGTTACTTCCAGTAGTTTTAATTTGTATGATGCTTATGGTAAATAATAAAGATATTATGGGGGAATATGTAAATGGTAGGACTAAAAATGTAATAGGATGGATAACTATTATAGTGTTAGTTATATTAACAGCTATTTTAACTTTTGAACCTATCGTAACTGCTTTAAAAAAATAGAGTAAAAAAAATAAAAGTCAGTATTGGGGAATGGCTTTTATTTTTTTACTCTATTTTTTAATTTATGTCATTTGTTTCGTTTTGTGCCGGTTAATAAGTGCGATAATGCACCTTATCAAAATTCCGGGTATAGTCGATGTTGATGCAATCCAGCCAATTTGTATACCAGTTGCTCCTAAACTTTTTGCGAATATGGGCAAAATAGGAGATTTTGATATGGTAGAACTAAATATTGCCAAAGCTCCGCAGCATCCAATCATAAGAATCATGCGAAGTCCATTTGAAATGTTCTTCAAAATTCATTCCTCCTAAAAATTAATATGAAGGTATTTCCTTCTGAGTTGGTTCTAACTTATAATCCTCACGTAAATCCCAAAAAATTTTAAATTTAAGTTTTTCAATATTTCTTTGCTGTCTATAACTGATGGGAAGTACAGCATTTTTGGGAATTACAATATCTTTGTCTATGCCATCCAAAATACATTTTAAGTATACTATTTTTTGTTGTAATTATATTTTTGGCAGCGGTATTATTTATATAAAATCTATGAATATTAAATGCGTAAATTGTATATTGCTAATTATATATGAGATTTAATAGTTATATTAGAATATTAATTGTGTAGGAGGATAGCAATGGATAAGCAAAATCCACTAAATGAAAATCTAGAACGAGGTTTGCAAGAACGTCATATTCAATTGATTGCAATTGGTGGCGCCATAGGAGTGGGATTATTTTTAGGCTCTGCCACTGCTATTCAAACAGCTGGTCCAGCTATTTTGTTAGTATATGCACTTGCAGGAATCGTAATGTTTTTTATTATGAGAGCTTTAGGTGAACTAGCAATCTCATATCCAGTTTCTGGTTCATTCAGTACTTATGCTAGCGAATTTATAGGGCCCCTTACAGGTTATTTAACGGGTTGGACTTATTGGTTTATGTGGATTGTAACTTGTATGGCTGAGATTACTGCAGTAGGTATATATGTTAAATTTTGGCTTCCCAGCATACCTCAATGGATACCAGCTCTTATAGCGGTTGTTATAATGACTTGTATAAATCTAATTGCTGTAAAAGCCTATGGGGAATTTGAATTTTGGTTTGCACTGATTAAGGTTGTTACAATTATTTCATTGATTATATTTGGATTACTTATGATCATATTTGGTCTAGGCAATGATGGTAAGCCAATTGGGTTTTCAAATTTATGGACTCATGGAGGCTTTTTTCCCAAAGGAATATGGGGAGTTATTATGTCAGTAGTAATGGTTATGTTTTCATACCTAGGAATGGAACTTATAGGTATTACAGCAGGAGAGGCAAAAGATCCACAAAAAACTATACCATCAGCTATTAATAAAGTTCTTTGGAGAATATTGGTCTTTTATGTAGGTGCACTTTTTATAATTATGTCTCTTTATCCATGGAACAGTCTAGGTACGATAGGAAGTCCTTTTGTTTTAACTTTTAGCAAACTTGGAATTGTAGTAGCTGCAGGAATTATAAATTTCGTAGTACTAACTGCAGCGTTATCCTCTTGTAACAGTGGAATTTTTAGTACTGGTCGTATGCTTTATAATCTTTCCCTTCAAGGTACAGCCCCGAAAGTATTCAATAAACTTGGAAAAACTCATGTTCCAACTTATGGAATTATATTTTCTTCAGCTTTTATGCTAATTGGAGTTTTTCTTAACTATATGGTTCCTTCAAAAGTATTTACTTATGTAACCAGTGTTGCAACATTTGGTGCAATTTGGGTTTGGAGCATAATTTTAATAGCTCAAATGAACTTCAGAAAGAAACTTACACTGCAACAAGTTAGAGAACTAAAATTCCCGATGGTGGGATATCCCTACATTAATTGGATTAGTCTATCATTTTTAGTATTTGTGGTGGTAACCATGTTTTTTAATAAGGATACCTTAATAGCCATTATTATAGCACCTATTTGGTTTACTATTTTAATAGTTTGCTATTATTTATTTAGTTTAAACAAAAAAAGTAAGTAATATAAGAAATAAGGATAATAGGTGTCTTGTTGTTATTATACTTTAGTATTTTTTTATTAATATATTAACAATACAATTATTTTCAATTAGACAATAGTTAATGTTATTTATAAATATGAGAACTTGAATGCACATTTGCAATTGAGAGGAGAGATTAAAAATTAAAGCAAGGATGTTAACCATTCTAATGATATTTGTTATTATTACTGCAATCACTTCATGTGGAACTAGAAATCTAATGGATAAGAAAGAAAAGATTTCACCATACCCAAGTACCAGTACTGAACAAGGAAAAAATGGATCCTTGCGTTTTGTAGTTATGGCTGATTGTCGGGGGATAGGTGGAGGAATTAATAAAAGAGCTATTACAGAAACTCTCCAAAGCATAAAAAAGATAATACCTCAGCCTTCATTTGCAGTTATGCCCGGTGACTTAGTGCAAGGTGGATTTGGCTATTTGGGTATAAAGATTCAACTGCAGTATTTTAAGAATACAGTTACCAAATATTATCCCATTGATTTCTTTTATCCTGGTTTTGGAAATCATGAAGCAACATCTGGAGCTAAAAGTGAACAGGCATTTGAGGAAACTTTCCATGAGTTTAAAGCAAATTTTTTAAGAGGATATCATAAAACAGTCTATTATTTTGATAAAAATAATATTGGATTTTATATGCTGAATTCTAACCATCCCGGTGAAGATCACAGTATATCGGATACACAGTTAAATTGGATAAAAGCAAATACAAATTTGAAAAAACATAACTTTTATTTTTTTCATGAACCTGCGTACCCAACAGGCTCTCACGTGGGCAGCTCGCTGGATGTAAATAAGCTGCAGCGGGATAAGCTCTGGAAAATCATTAACCATGCGGAAAATCCAATGGTTTTTTGTGGACACGAACATAACTATACCCGACGCCATATAAATTCAGACTTCAATGAAAGCATTAATGGCCAGACTTTTAAATTCAACAAACTTGTCTATCAAGTTACCACAGGTACTTTTGGAGCACCATTATACAAAGATTATATCGATAAAAAGAACGTAGACATACCACCTGTTAAGGAATATCAATTTGCAATAGTGGATGTAAATGAAAGTAAAGTCGAAGTTACAGTCTATAATTTGGATGGAAAAATAATTGACCATTTTGAGCAGTAAAAAGATGCCATTAGCTTTATGCTGCTATGGTTAAGACTGTGAATTCAAATTTAAATTCTGAAGATATAACTAAAATATTTGACGAATTCACAGATAATATTGTGCTATGGTATATTCAAGTATATTTTTGCCTACTTGCAACCAATATATCATTTTTATAACATAGACTGAATTATAATAGAGCCACATCCCTATAGTTAATAGAGATGTGGCTCTATTATAATGTTTTAATATATATAACCAACTTTTTTCATAAAAAATTTAATTTAAATATTGATTTATTATATCACTATGATATAATAAATAACATAATATATCATAGTGATATATAAAGCAGAGGTGAGATTGAATTGTCAAAAGTAAATAAAACAAAATATGCTATTTTGGGAGTACTTAGCCATATATCAGGATCTGGATATGATATTAAAAAATTTTGTGATTCTTCTATAAACTATTTTTGGAATGAGAATTATGGACATATATATCCTGTACTAAAGAAAATGGAAGAAGAAAAACTTATAACAAAACAGGTTGAGCAGACAGAAGGAAGACCAAGTAAAAATGTTTATTCCATTACAGAAAAGGGCAGAAAAGAACTAAAAGAGTGGATTATGCTTCCTGTGGAAAGTATTCCTAACAGGTCAGAGCTTTTGTTGAAGATATCTCTTTCAGGAAATGTACCTACACAAAATGTTATTCAAAAAATTGAGAGTGTAAAAGAAGAGTGCGAAAAAGAATTTGAGGAATATTCGAAAATTGAAGATGCATTTAACACAGGAAAGATAAAAATGGATGAAAAAAATTTAGCTTTGTGGAAGTCGACTGTTAGGTTTGGAAAATATATTGAAGAGGCAAAATTAAAGTGGTGTGATGAAACACTGAAAAGTTTAGAAAATATAAAAGATTTATAGATTAAGGAGATGTATAAAATGAAAGTGTTAGCTTTAAATGGAAGTCCAAGGGGAGAAAAGGGAAATACAGAGGTTATTTTAGAAAATTTCCTTAAAGGATGCTCGAAAGCAGGAGCAGACGTAGAAACTATATATCTTAAGGATAAAAAGATAAATCACTGTAGAGGCTGCTTTACATGTTGGACAAAGACTCCTGGAAAATGTGTTTATAAGGATGATATGAGTGAATTGCTAGACAAAATAAAAGGAGCAGATGTAATGGTATATGCAACTCCTCTATATTATTTTACTGTAACTGGAATAATGAAAGATTTTATGGATCGTATGCTGCCTATGAATAAGGGTGAAATAGTTAAAAAGGGTGAAAAATATTCTCATATCCGTCGATTTAAAAAGGAACCAGTAAAGACTGTTTTAATCTCAAATTGTGGTTTCCCCGGTAGATATAATTTTTCCGGTTTACTTGAAACTTTTAAAGTTATGACTAAGGGAAATCTTGCAGCGGCAATTTTAAGTGATAAAGGTGGGGTACTTGCTGCTTCTAAAGATAACGATATGCTGAAAAAATTGTATGAACCTTTCTTTAAGGCAGTAGAAAAAGCTGGAGAAGAAGTTATAAAGTGTGGATATGTAAAAGATGATACACAAGCTATACTTGACAGGGATGTTATTGATACGGAAACGTATTTAAAGAATGCAAATAAAAATTGGAATGAATAAATTGGAGGTTAGCTATGGAAAAGTCATATGCCAATGGTGTGAAAAATAAAAGTTCAATATTGAGAAACATATTAAATAAGGATTTTGTTGTAAGTGCTATAATACCTGTTGTGATATTTTATGTTTTTGATAAATTTAAAATGACTCTTAGTGGAATCATATTTTCTGGTTTGTGGAGCATAGGTGTTGTTATAGCAAATTTTATTAAAACAAGAGAAATTAATGCTTTGGCAGTAATGGCTGCAGCTTTCTCAGGAATTGGTTTGGTGGGAAGTGTTATTTCTAAAAATGCTACCTTTTATTTTGTATCTCCTCTGGTTGGAAACGCCTTAGTTTCTTTACTCTTCTTTTTGTCTTTATTGTCTAGGAAATCTTTGATTGAAGTAATAGTGGAACAAAGCTATTTAAAAAATGCTCCAGAAAAGATGAAAAATGATAAAGATCATAAATTTGTTTGGAGATTTCTCAGCGCAATATGGGGATTTGGAAATTTAAGTCAAGTGATTTTAGGTGTTGTACTTCTTAAAGTTGCATCCATGAGTTTATACTATGCTGTAATTAATATATATGGAAATATTTTAAGTATTTTGCTCCTGGCATTTTCCATCACATTCCCAAAAATATATTTCAAAAAGAAAAGCCAAAAGATTAAAAATTAGTATTGACAACGGGGAAAAAAAGCTTTAATATATAAAACAAGTTAGTAATATAAAACCTGTGAAAAGAAATAGTAAATATGGAAATTTAGTTTAAGCGAATTTGGGGTAGTGTAAGCCAAGTACTGTAGTCTGTATTGAATGGGTCTTGGAGGTGTAATGCAAAATTATAGTAGCAAAAACCGGTAGTCTACCGTTAAAAGGACAGGGTATCGAGTAAATCTGTACCTGGAAAAGATAGTTTATATTTAGGTGGCATAACGAAATTCAACATTTCGTCCTTTAAGGATGAGGTGTTTTTTATTTTCAAAAAATTCACCATAAATAGAGGCTAATTTGGGTGGCAACGCGGTCATTTCGTCCCAGTTTAAGGATGAAATGGTCTTTTTTGTATAATTTTAAATCAAAGAGGTGGTATTTTGTGATCAATCTTAAAAAAGAAGAATTTTATTATTATAAAAATTTGAAAAAGACGTTCCCCTTATTTATAAAGATAAATGGAGATGAGATTACCCCTATAGGTATTTACTACAGTTTGGAAGGAAAAAATAAATTCTTATTTGAAAGTATATATTCTGAAAATGAAATAGGAAGATATTCTTTTGTAGGAATGAATCCCTATAGGAAGATAAAAAGTTATGGCAGTAAAATATGTGTAAAAGATGAAAGTGGAATAAGAAGTGTTCAGGGAAAAGTGTTGGATTATATAAAAAAATATTTGAATGTACCTTATGATTCTCTTGGAGTTTCCATACCATTTACAGGAGGAGCTATAGGTTATGCAGGATATGATGTGATAAGGCAGTATGAGAAGCTGCCAGATGAAAATGAAGATGTTTTAAAAACACCAGAAGCATATCTCATGTTTTATAGATCTTTTGTGTGTTATGACCATTTTAAACATGAAGTTTATTTTATTTACAATGTGGCAGAAGATGATGAGTGTTCTTATGAAAGTATTGTAAATTCTCTGGAAAGTTTGAAAGACATGATATGTACAAGTAATGTGATTCATAAACTTTCAGAAGTTAAAGAATGTAAAAAGTTTACATCAAATGTTTCAAAGGAAAAATACTGCAGCATGGTAGAAGAAGCAAAAGAATACATAAAAGCTGGGGATATATTTCAGGTAGTTTTGTCACAAAGGCTGAAATTTGAAAGTACTTCAGATCCCTTTGAAGTGTACAGAAGATTAAGAGCTAAAAATCCTTCACCTTATCTTTTTTATATAGATTTTGAAGAATTTAAAGTAGCAGGTTCCTCTCCAGAAAGTTTAGTAAGTGTAAAGAATGGACGGGTTATGACTAACCCTATAGCGGGTGCAAGACCTAGGGGAAAAACTTTGGAAGAGGATTTAAAATTAAAAAAAGAATTGTTAGAAGATGAAAAGGAAAGAGCGGAACACGTGATGTTAGTTGATCTTGGGAGAAATGACATAGGGAAAATAAGTGAGTTTGGAAGTGTAAAACTAGATAGATTTATGGATGTAGATTTTTACTCTCATGTTATGCATATAGTTTCAAAGGTTTCAGGAGATTTGAGAAAAGATTTGGGATATTTAGATGGATTAATATCTTGTTTGCCTGTAGGAACTGTATCTGGAGCACCTAAAATAAGGGCTATGGAGATAATTGATGAGCTTGAAGATACTAAAAGAGGTATATATGCTGGTGCAGTTGGATACTTTTCACTTAATGGAAACATGGATACCTGCATTGCAATAAGGACCATACTCTTTAAAGATGGTCATGCATATGTTCAAGCTGGTGCAGGTATTGTGTATGACTCTGTTCCAGAAAGAGAATATCAGGAAACATTAAATAAAGCTATGGCTATGATAGAGGTGATATAAGATGATACTTTTAATAGATAATTATGATTCATTTACTTATAATCTTTACCAGTATATTGGTGAAATATATGAGAATATAAAAGTTTTTAGAAATGACAAAATATCACTGGATGAGATAGAGAGGTTAAATCTTGAAGGAATAATACTTTCCCCGGGACCTGGTATTCCTGAAAATGCAGGTATATGTATAGAGGTTGTAAAAAAATTCGGAGGTAAAATTCCTATTTTGGGAATATGTCTTGGACATCAGGCTATTGGATGTGCTTACGGTGGAAAAGTAGTGAGAGCAAACAATATAATGCATGGAAAGACATCGGAAGTAAGCATAGTCTCAAATAAATTATTTAAAAATTTGGAAAATTCTATAAATGTCATGAGATACCACTCTCTCATAATAGAAAAAAGCACTTTACCAGAAGAACTTGAGGTAACGGCAGAAAGTTTGGATGACAAAGAGATAATGGCTGTGAAGCACAGAGAATATGAAGTTTATGGACTTCAATTTCATCCGGAATCAATTCTTACAGAGAAGGGAAAGCAAATAATAAAAAATTTTTTGGGGGGGATTTGTAATGTTGCAGCAGACAATAGAGAGAATCATATGTAAAAGTAATTTGGAGGAAAGTGAAGCCTATGAAGCTATGAATGAAATAATGCAGGGAAATGCAGAAGATTCCCAAATAGGAGCTTTTCTAGCAGCCTTGAGAATGAAAGGTGAAACTGCAGAGGAAATAACAGGATTTGCAAGGGCAATGAGGGATAATGCGGAGAATTTAAAACTAGAGTCAGAGTATGTTATTGATACTTGTGGAACAGGAGGGGATGGAGGAAGAACATTCAATATATCCACAGCAGTATCCTTTGTAGCTGCAGCTGCAGGAGTGAAAGTGGCAAAACACGGCAACAGAGCAGTATCAAGTAAAAGTGGAAGTGCAGATGTACTTGAAAAGTTAGGCTTTAATATAAATTTAGAACCAAAATATGCTTCCAATTGTATTGATAAAAGTGGTATGGCATTCTTGTTTGCTCAAAAGTACCACCGTGCAATGAAAAATGTAGCCGGTCCAAGAAAGCAATTGGGTATAAGAACAGTATTTAATTTACTAGGCCCACTTACGAATCCAGCTTTTGTAAAAGGCCAGGTACTTGGAGTATATGATAAGAATTTAACTCACACAGCGGCAAAAGTACTTTCAAATTTAGGCTGTGAAAGGGCTATGGTAGTTTGTGGAGAAGATGGACTTGATGAAATAACTACTACTTGTAATACCTATGTGAGTGAATTAAAAGATGGAAAAATATCAGATTATAAAATAAATCCAGAAGATTTTGAAATTAATGTATGCAGTATGGATGCCATAAAAGGATATACTGCTGAAGAAAATGCAGCACTTATACGGGAAATTTTTCAAGGAGAAAAAGGTGCTAGAAGAGATATTGTAGTTTTAAACAGTGCAGCAGCTTTATATGTTGGAAAAGCATGTGAAAGCATGGAAGAAGGAGTGAAGATGGCAGAAGATATTATAGATTCTAAAAAAGCTTATGAAAAGATGAATGAACTCATAAAGTGCAGTAATAATTTTTAGGAGGCATGGAAAAATGATACTTGATGAAATAGTGAAAGCTAAAAGACCTCAATTGGAACTTGAAAAACAAAATATGCCTCTTACTAAGATAATAGAAGAATGCAGTGGAAAGGTTACAAGAGATTTTAAAAAAGTACTTGGCAAAGAAGAAATATCTATCATTGCAGAGATAAAGAAAGCATCACCTTCAAAAGGTATTATTGTAGAAGATTTTGATCCTGTCGGCATAGCCAAAATATATGAAAGCATAGATATAGATGCAGTGTCTGTACTTACAGAAAAAAATTTTTTTAAGGGAAGTGATAAATACATAAGCAAAGTAAAAGGGGTAAATTCAAAGCCCATTTTGAGAAAGGATTTTATAATTGATACCTATCAAATATACCAATCCAAATTTATAGGTGCAGATGCTATTTTGCTTATAACAGCCATCTTAAAAGATAAATTAAAAGATTATTACAACTTAGCACAAAGTATTGGACTTCAATGTCTGGTGGAAGTCCATGATGAAGAGGAACTTGAAATTGCACTTGAAGCTGGATGTTCCATTGTAGGAATTAACAATAGAAACTTAAAAGATTTTACAGAAGACTTGAAAAATACAGAAAGAATTATAAAGAAAATACCAGAGAAAGTTTTAGTAGTTTCTGAAAGTGCTATAAAAGCTCCAGAAGATATAAGATATTTAAAGGAATTAGGTGTAAATGCAGTGCTTATAGGAGAAACTTTTATGAGAAATATTAAAGATGAGTACAAATTAAGAGATTTTATAAAACAGTCTAAGTTTTGAAAAGGGTGAATTTATGACTTTAGTAAAGATATGTGGTATAAGGCGAATTGAAGATGTAGAAATTTTAAACAAGATCCTCCCAGATTATGCCGGATTTGTGTTTTGTGAAAGCAAAAGGCAGGTTACTTTAAAATTAGCAGAAGAGCTTATTAAAAATTTAGATAAAAAAATAAGGCCAGTGGGAGTTTTTCAAAACAATAGTTTGGAAGAAGTGAAAAATACAGCAGAAATGTTGAAGTTAGATGTAATCCAGCTTCATGGAAGGGAAGATGAGAGTTATATAAAAAACCTGTATCCATTTAAAATATGGAAAAGTGTAAGCATTGATGGAAAAGATATATTAGATAATGTAAAACACAAGATAGATAAAATATCAAATTATAATGTGGAAGCAGTGCTTGTAGATAGCAGTGTAGGAGGAAAGACTGGAGGAACGGGCATAAACTTTAATTGGAATGTATTGAAAAACTTAAATGTAAATAAGAAATTGGTACTGGCAGGAGGTCTTAATTCGGATAACATAAATACTGCTTTAGAAGCTGTAAAGCCCTATGCAGTAGATGTATCCAGCGGAGTCGAAGAAAATGGTGTAAAGAGTTTGAAAAAAATAAATGAATTTATGGAGAAAGTGAGGAATTTTTAATGGATGGAAGATTTGGAAAATTTGGAGGACAGTATGTACCAGAAACAATAATGAATGCAGTTATGCAGCTTGAAAAGGAGTTTAATAAAGCAATAAAAGATGAAAAATTTATAGAGGAATATAAGTACTATCTTAAAGATTATGTGGGAAGAGAAAATCCACTGTATTTTGCAAAGAATTTTACTGAAAAATTAGGTGGAGCAAAAATATATCTTAAAAGAGAAGACTTAAACCATACGGGAGCACATAAAATAAACAACGCACTAGGACAGGTGCTCCTTGCAAGGAGAATGGGTAAAAAAAGGGTTATAGCTGAAACAGGAGCTGGACAGCATGGGGTAGCTACAGCTACGGCAGCTGCTATCTTTGGAATGGAATGTGAAGTATTTATGGGTGAAGAAGACATAAGAAGACAAGCTCTTAATGTATTTAAGATGAAAATATTAGGTTCTAAAGTTACTTCTGTAACTTCGGGGACGGGAACACTTAAAGATGCTGTAAATGAAGCTATGAGAAATTGGGTATCGAATATAGAAGATACCTTTTATGTAATAGGCTCTGTAATGGGACCGCATCCTTATCCAACTATGGTTAGAGATTTTCAAAGAGTAATTGGAGATGAAGCTAGAAAGCAAATTCTGGAAAAGGAAGGGAGACTTCCTGATTATGTCATAGCTTGTGTAGGCGGTGGAAGCAATTCCATGGGAATTTTTTATCCCTTTGTAGAAGATACTTCTGTAAATTTGGTAGGAGTAGAGGCCGCAGGAAAAGGACTTGATACGGATGAACATGCAGCTACTATATCAAAGGGGTCTGTAGGAGTAATTCATGGTATGATGACTTATGTGCTTCAAGATGAGGATGGTCAAATACTTCCTGCGTATTCTATATCAGCAGGACTTGATTATCCGGGAATAGGACCTGAACACGCATATTATCATGATATAAAGAGAGCAACTTATGAATCAGCTACAGATAAGGAAGCAGTCAATGCATTTACTTACTTGTCACAGGTTGAGGGAATAATTCCAGCACTTGAAAGCTCTCATGCCCTAGCTTATGCAATGAAGCTTGCTCCAAAACTCAGTAAGGATAAAATAATCATTGTAAATTTATCTGGAAGAGGGGACAAAGATATAAATACTATAGCTAATATAATGGGGGTGGAACTATAATGAATAGAATAGATTTAAAGTTTTCAAAGCTAAAAGAAAGAGGAGAAAAAGCTCTAATACCGTTTATAACTTCCGGAGATCCAGATTTAGACACTACTTTCGAATTAGTAATTGCAATGGAAGAAGCAGGAGCAGATATAATAGAACTTGGAATACCCTATTCAGATCCTCTGGCAGATGGACCTACTATACAGGCATCTTCAAATAGATCCCTTAAAGGCGGAACGAAAATAGCAGGTATAATGGATACGGTGAAAAAGATAAGGGAAAAAACAGAAGTACCTCTTGTGTATCTTGTCTACTATAACTCCATATTCAAGTATGGTATGGAAAAGTTTATAAGAGAGTGCAGCCAGTGCGGCGTAGACGGAATTATAATACCAGATCTTCCTATAGAAGAGAGAAAGGACATTGCAGCCATTGGAAAAGAATATAATGTACACCTTATTCCACTAGTAGCACCTACTTCAAAGGAGAGAATAGAAAAGATAGTAAAAGATGCGGGGGGATTTATATATTGTGTCTCTGTAAATGGTGTTACAGGTACAAGAAGCAGCATAAATACTGATATTGAGGAATATATGAATATAATTTCAAGTTATACGAATGTTCCAAAGGCACTTGGATTTGGAATATCCTCAGCAGAAATGGCTGCAAAATTCAAGCCTTATTGTGAAGGGATAATTGTGGGAAGTGCAGTAATTAAAAAGATAGAAGCTGGAAAAAGTAAAGATGATATAATTAAAAATGTAAAAAAGTTTATTAAAGAATTAAAATTAGCTTAGAATGAAAAAGATGCTATTTTCACATTGTTAATAAATTTGACACTCAAATAACATATTTGTAATGTAAATTTAATTAGAATTAGATTATTCATATTTACTTGAAAGAAGGTTGGTATAGTGAATAAAAAAATTAAATTTACAAGAGAAAGCATTTTGTTATCATTAATTTTAATATTATCTGCAGTGTTGAATTTTGCTAATTTGGGTATAGAAGGAAATGCAAATACTTTTTATGCTGCAGGTGTAAAAAGTATGATGATGAATTTTAAAAATTTCTTTTTTGCATCTTTTGATCCAGTAGGTTTTGTAACCATTGATAAACCACCGTTAGGCTTTTGGATTCAAACTATATCTGCAAAAATATTTGGATTTAGTGGATGGAGCATAATTCTTCCACAGGCTCTTGCAGGAGTAATTTCTGTTGCAATTATATATTTTCTTGTTAAAAGATCTTTTGGAGCTTCGGCAGGACTTATTGCAGCACTGTGTCTTGCAGTAACACCAATATCTGTAGCAGCGGCTAGAAACAATACTATTGATAATTTGCTTGTTATGTTTTTATTGCTAGCATGTTTAGCTGCACAAATAGCTGCTGAAAGAGGTAAAATTGGTTATCTTATATTGAGTTTGGTTCTTATAGGCATAGGATTCAACATAAAAATGGTTGAAGCCTATATGGTAGCACCTGCTGTATATATAACATATCTTCTTGCTTCTACTATGAGTTTTAAGAAGAAAATAAAGGATCTTATCTTAGGTACAGTTGTACTTTTAGTAGTATCACTATCCTGGGCTATAGTTGTAGACTTGGTGCCAGCAAGTAATAGGCCTTACATAGGAAGCAGTACCAATAATACAGTTATGCAGCTGATAATAGGTCATAATGGATTGGAAAGAATTGGAATAAACGGAAGGAATGCTGGTAAAGGTCAAAAACAGCAAAGAACATTAAAAAATGAATTTAATAAAAACAATATTAAAAGAACAACAGGTTGGGGTGATTTTGGAAATAGGTCTAATGGATCAAACAAAAACAAGTCATATGTTAATAATGCACAAGGTGGTATGAGATCTAACTCAAAGTCCGGTATTTTTAGATTATTTGGTAATGGCAATATGTCAGATCAAATATCCTGGTTTTTATTATTTGCTGTGATTGGGTTTATCGCTGCAGCCATAAAGGAAAAGTTAAAGGCTCCCTTTGATAGTAAAAGAAAATTATCATTAATATTATGGGTTATGTGGTTATTGCCTGAATTTATATATTTTAGTTTTTCAAAAAATGTAACGCACACATACTATTTAACAACAATGGCACCGTCTATTGCAGCTTTGACTGGAATTGGATTATCAGCTATGTGGACATTTTATAAGGAAGGTGGCTTAAAATCCTGGGTTTTACCAATAGGACTTATTGCAAATGGTTGTGTTGAGATACTCATTTTATCTTATAATTATAATAGATCAAGTGGGTACAAGATTATAATTATAATAACAGGGATTTTATGTATTATATCTTCACTAATATTATGTATAATTAATTTAATTAGAAGTAAAGAGAAAAGTTCAGGTTTTAGTAATAATACAGCATTAAGTAAAACACTGGCTAGTATTGCTTTTATAGGAATTTTAGTTGCTCCTACAGTGTGGTCATTTACTCCAATGATTTACAAAATGAATGGAAGCAGTCCGTCAGCTGGATTGGAGCTTGCAAGGAGTAATCAGCAAAGAGATATGGGTAACACCAGTAACTCAAAACTCATAAAATTCTTAGAAAATAATAAAACAAATGAAAAGTACCTTGTTGTAGTGCCTTCAGCTAATTCTTATGGTTCGGATTTAATACTTAAAACTGGCCAACCTGTAATGGCACTTGGAGGATTTAGTGGATCAGATCCTATACTTACAGTAAACCAGTTCAAAAAATTAGTTAGTGATGGAGCTGTAAGGTATGCTTTGGTAAATGCAGGTAATGGCAGAGGCTTTATGGGGTTCGGGGGTCATGGGAGTAACTCGAATAATGATATTGATAATTGGATTAGGAAAAATGGAAAGGTTGTTCCAGATAGTAAATGGAATAATTCTAATACTTCGAGGAGCAATACTAAAAATCAGAGAATTAATGGCCTTACTGCATTTGGCAGAGAAAACAATTCTATGAAATTATATGATTTAAGTAAATGGCACAAAATGGAGGCAGTGAAGTAAAATAAACAGAGTTCTTGGCATAAGATGGAGTTTTGACTCCATCTTATGCTTATTAAAATGAAAGTAAGCCTCATTTAAATTATAATATGGGTATCCTAAAATTTCCTTGTATCTTTCTTCGAATATAAGCTTCATTTTTTCACCCATTTAATTTATTTTTAATACAGCTTTAATAACTTTACCATTGTGAGAGTCTTCAAAAGCCTTGTTAATATCTTCAAAATCATAGAATTTAATTAATTTATCAAATGGAAATTTACCTTCTTTATAGTATTGAATTAATTGAGGAATAAATAACTTTGGAATAGAATCACCTTCCACAATCCCAATTAAAGATTTTGCTTCACCCATTAATTCTTCTTGTACATTAATGGTCAAATCTCCAGTCGCTCCCAAAACTACTGCAGTACCTAAGAAACGAACACAAGCAAGAGCTTTTTTTACAAAATCACCAACTCCAGTGGTATCGATTGCATAGTGGCATCCTCCATTTGTGATCTGCTTGATTTCACAAACTATATCATCAGTTTCTTTTCTGTTTATAGTATGAGTTGCTCCAAGCTCTTTTGCAAGTTCTAAACTACTTGGATTCCCTCCTACTGCAATAATTTTTGAACATCCTGTAATTTTAGCTGCCATAATAGCACTCATTCCTACAGTTCCACATCCAAATACCGCAATAGTAGAACCAAACTTTGGATTTAATCTATTTAATACAGCACCTGCACCTGTTTGGATGCCACAACCTAGAGGACCTACCAATGCAAGATCCATATCATCATCAACTTTTATTGCACTGTTTTGATTTACCACTGCATAAGTTGCAAAGGAGGATTGTCCAAAGAATGAAGATATTTCTTTTCCATTTTGTGAAAGTCTCTTTGTACCATCACTCATAACCCCACCAAAATTAATTGCATTAAAATTTTCACATGCATGTTGATGTGCACTTAGACAGTTTTCACAATGTCCACAAAATCCAAAGGAAAATCCAACACGGTCACCCTTTTTAAACTCAGTAACACTACTACCAACCTCTTCTACAATACCACAACCTTCATGTCCAAATACTGCTGGTAAAGGTACCGGAATCGCTTGTAGTTTTGCAACTTCATCAGTATGACAAACCCCACTTGATACTATTTTTACAAGTATTTCATCTGCCTTTGGTGGTGCTAATTCTACCTCTTCAATTTTAAAATCTTGTCCTTTTTCATGAACTACTGCCGCTTTTATTTTCATAATAATCCCCTTTCTTTAAATATCTAGTGCACGATAGTATCCGTTTGTAACTGCCTCAACAACACGACCTGGCTTAATACAGTCGCCTGTTTCAAATACACGTGGTGCTGCGTTATAGAAGCTTTCTGCAACTGCACGGTCAGCTTTCATACCTGCTGTTAACAAAATGCTGTCAGCCTCAAAAGTAACTTCACCATCGGTTGTTTCGCAGACAAGTCCTTCAGCTGTAACAGCCTTTGCCTTTGTATTTACATTAATCTTGATATTGCTGCCCCGCATTGCCCTTACCATTGCATTTTTGTGCATAAAATAAGAATCTGCTGCCCAGTCGTTTTTCATCTCAACGATTGTAACATCCTTTCCAAGGCTATCCAGATAAATTGCAGATTCGCATCCAACAAGACCTCCACCAAGAATAACAACCTTGTGTCCAAGTGCAGGAGCTTTTTGATGAAGAACTTCAAGACCAACAACTTTCTCATTATCGATTCCAGGGATTGGTGGAACAATCGGTTTAGCTCCAATAGCTGTAATTATGACATCAGCATTCTCTGCTGCAGCCTGCTCAGCAGTAAGCTCTGTATTCAAACAAACTTCAACGCCTGATTTCTCCAAACGTCTTTTTAATACGTTTACAAAATTGAACATATCCTTCTTAAAAGGAATATATTGTTCAAAAAGAAGCTGTCCGCCAAGTTCACTGCTTTTTTCATAAAGAGTAACAGAATGACCACGATCAGCTGCTGTAATAGCTGCTTCCATACCTCCTGGGCCACCACCAACTACGATAACTTTCTTTGGCTTTGTGACTGGGAATGCATGCTTGTTTTCCAGTTCATTGCCAATAACCGGATTAAATGCACAACAGAATGTTCTATTTGTTAAATAATTGAAGAAACAGGTATAGCAGCGGCAGCAGCGATTAATGTCATCTGCATTTCCTGAAAATGCTTTCTCTGGGAAATATGGATCAGCCAGTGATTGACGTGCAATCTGTATGATATCTGCTTTTCCTGAAGCAATAATTTCTTCCATCATGTCCGGATCATTTAGTCCACCTAATGTAGCAACCGGTGTCTTCACGTGCTTTTTAATCTCAGATGCAAGATATACATTATATCCATGTTCAATAAACATAGATGGGTGAGTAAGTGTAAATACCTCTGGGTCCTCATGAATACCGGCAGAAACATGGATAATATCAACCTTTCCATCCAGCATTTTGGCCATCTTGATGCCTTCTTCGATTGTGTATCCATCTTTCGTATACTCTGCTCCACTCATACGGAATTCAATTGGATAATTGGCTCCAACAGCTTCACGTACTTTTTCTATTACCAGCAGTGGAAAACGCATACGATTCTCCAGACTGCCTCCCCATTTATCTGTTCTGTGATTCATGGTTGGAGAGCTGAACTGACCAAGCAGCCATCCATGACCACCATGGATAAGTACCATGTCAAAGCCAGCCTCTTTCACTAGCTTTGCACCTTTAGCAAAACAATCCGCAACTCTATGGATATCCTCATCTGTCATGCTGCGAACCTGAAGTCCTTCTGGATTTATTTCATCATTGGGCCCAATTAATGTACCATCAGCATTGCCATGACTACGGGCATTGCCGTATTTTCCACCATGGGCAAGCTCCATTACTGCATTACAATTGTGACGATGCATGGCGTTTGCAGCTTCCTTAAGTGAAGGGAGAGACATTATGTCATAGAGCTTTATTTCCTTTGTGTGTGTACGACCAATAGCATCTACAATACCAAGACCAATGGCTACACTGGCAAGACCACCACGTGCACGATTTTCATGGAATGCGATTTCTTCTTTCCTCATATTACAGTCTGCGTCTAATTCCGGGTTGGACATAGGCGCACCAAAAATTCTGTTTTTAAAAGTAACTCCATTAATCTTAATAGGACTGGCAAGATGTGGATAATATTTGTTCTTCATATCCTTTTACTCCTTTTTTATCTAAGTTTGATAATTTCTTGACACCTTAAGTATATATGATAAAATTAAGACAAAAAAGAAGAAAAATTATTGTATATCTACAACCAAAAGGTTGCATGCAGAAGACTGTTTCATGAACATTTTCAATTTTTAATTATAGTTGTGCTATTTTCTATAAGAAATTTATTATACAATGTGTGATAATTTACTATATTTAAAAAGTTATAAAGGGGGATGAGTTATGACATTCAGACAAATGGAAGTCTTTATAGAAGTATGCGAGTGCAAAAGTATCAATAAGGCATCTGCGGTATATCATGTGTCTCAGCAAGGCATATCCAAAATAGTCCGAGAACTGGAAAAAGAGCTGGGATGCCAACTACTTTACAGAAATAGCAATGGAGTATCTCCCACAAAATATGGTGCGTATTTTCTGGATGAATGTCGTATTATTCTAGAGCGAAAAAGATATATGTATTCCCATATTTCTCAGATAAAAGATGTGCCTCAGGAAACCATTTTTCTTGGTATGGCCTTTGGCGTAATTTCTGTAATGCCTTATAAACTGATTACAGATTTCGAGAATACACATCCACATGTGAATATTGAATATTCGGATCATGCAGACTTTTATCTGGAAGAACTTTTAAAAAAAGACGAATATGATTTCTGTATTACAACTGGCGTTATAGACACAGATCGCTTTTCTGCTGAATGTCTAATTCAAGAACATATATATTTGTGTATTCCTTGGACACATCAATTATACCGCAAAAAACATATCAAAGTAGATGATTTGAACTGTCAACGATATGCCATGTTCAACACACAATTTCACATACGCCACAATTTCGTTGCGACTTGTCGAAATGCAGGATTTAACCCAATTATTGATATATCTTCTGGTGATTTCAACTCCTTAAGAGAAATTGCACAACATAACAACCTTCTATTTGTTGTTCCGGAACATACCATACGTTCGGATGATTCCAAGCTCAGATATTATAAATTTCCGGATGATAACTTTAGCTGGGACGTATATTTCGTAAAGAAAAAAAACAAAGTGCTAACTGAAAATATGTTGGCATTTTATCGATATATAAAGCAACAACTTCCTAAACTCAACAATCGTCAGAGTACAATAGCTTTCCATGATCTTAATGAATAGCAAGCTCAACCTTTTAAATATCCTTGCACCACAAGAGTTATAAGAGGAGATAGTGTTTTTGCAGTTCCAGAATTATACGAAATTGCTGAACAGTTATATACATTTAGATTATGAGTAGTACCTCATAATCTAAACAGGATGCTCTTTCGAGCATCCTCATAAGGAGTAAAAACCACTAAAAAGCAATACAATTTATATTTTGGTTGAATGCTGTACCGGAAGTGACGTTATTAGCTAGGGTGACAATAACTCTAACACTATAAGTTGATGCACCTGTAACTACTGCAGTATCCACGTAAGTGTTGGCAATAGGAAATCGTTGAGTTCCGGCTGATGCTATTGATCTTTCTAATACTCTAGTGGTGATTAAGGTAGAATCTCTGTATAATCTTGCTTCGAAAGTAATACTTGAGTTCGCAGTAGTGACAAATTCTACTGAAAGAGCATAGTCAATTTTTATATTTTCGCCAATTGTGTCAGATACAGATACAGATACTACTGAAACTTCAGTATTTAGAGGAGGATATACAGCGATACCACCAGCAATTTCATTAAAGAATAGGTTGGGTGCTCCGGTAGCTCCAGTAGAACCTGTTGCGCCGGTAGAACCAGTTGAGCCTGTAGCTCCAGTAGAACCAGTAACTCCAGTAGGACCAGTTACTCCAGTAGAACCTGTCGTTCCTGTAGGACCAGTAACACCAGTAGGCCCAGTTGTACCAGTAGAACCTGTTGTTCCTGTAATTCCAGTTGTTCCGGTAGGTCCGGTATCGCCTGTAGATCCGGTTGCACCAGTAGGACCTGTAACTCCTGTTGGGCCGGTAGCTCCAGTTTCACCAGTAGGACCAGTTGCTCCAGTAGAACCTGTCGGTCCTGTAACTCCTGTAGGACCTGTATCTCCAGTAGGTCCAGTTACTCCGGTAGTTCCGATTGGTCCAGTAACTCCAGTAGGTCCAGTTTCACCGGTAGTACCTGTTGCTCCAGTTTCACCTGTAGATCCAGTTGCACCAGTAGGACCTGTAACTCCTGTTGGACCTGTAACACCATTAGGACCGGTTATTCCAGTAGGACCAGTTTCACCAGTAGGACCTGTAACTCCGATTGGGCCAGTGACTCCTGTAGAACCAGTGACTCCGGTTGCTCCAGTAGGGCCAGTTTCACCGGTAGTACCTGTTGCTCCAGTTTCACCTGTAGATCCAGTTGCACCAGTAGGACCTGTAACTCCTGTTGGGCCGGTAGCTCCGGTAGAACCAGTAGCCCCGGTAGCTCCAGTTTCACCAGTAGGACCAGTTGCTCCAGTAGAACCAGTAACTCCAGTAGGACCAGTTACTCCAGTAGAACCAGTAACTCCTGTTGGGCCGGTAGCTCCGGTAGAACCAGTAGCCCCGGTTGCTCCAGTTGCACCAGTAGAACCTGTCGTTCCTGTAGGACCAGTAACACCAGTAGGCCCAGTTGTACCAGTAGAACCTGTTGTTCCTGTAATTCCAGTTATTCCGGTAGGTCCGGTATCGCCTGTAGATCCGGTTGCACCAGTAGGACCTGTAACTCCTGTTGGACCTGTAACACCATTAGGACCGGTTATTCCAGTAGGACCAGTTGCACCAGTTGCACCTGTAATTCCGATTGGGCCAGTTACTCCTGTAGAACCAGTGACTCCGGTTGCTCCAGTAGGGCCAGTTTCACCGGTAGTACCTGTTGCTCCAGTTTCACCTGTAGATCCAGTTGCACCAGTAGGACCTGTAACTCCTGTTGGGCCGGTAGCTCCAGTTTCACCAGTAGGACCAGTTGCTCCAGTAGAACCTGTCGGTCCTGTAACTCCTGTAGGACCTGTATCTCCAGTAGGTCCAGTTACTCCGGTAGTTCCGATTGGTCCAGTAACTCCAGTAGGTCCAGTTTCACCTGTAGGACCTGTAACTCCAGTAGGGCCAGTAGCCCCAGTTGTACCAGTAGAACCTGTTGTTCCTGTAATTCCAGTTGTTCCGGTAGGTCCGGTATCGCCTGTAGATCCGGTTGCACCAGTAGGACCTGTAACACCATTAGGACCGGTTATTCCAGTAGGACCAGTTTCACCAGTAGGACCTGTAACTCCGATTGGGCCAGTTACTCCTGTAGAACCAGTGACTCCGGTTGCTCCAGTAGGGCCAGTTTCACCGGTAGTACCTGTTGCTCCAGTTTCACCTGTAGATCCAGTTACTCCTGTAGAACCAGTGACTCCGGTTGCTCCAGTAGGGCCAGTTTCACCAGTAGCCCCGGTAGCTCCAGTTTCACCAGTAGGACCAGTTGCTCCAGTAGAACCAGTAACTCCAGTAGGACCAGTTACTCCAGTAGAACCAGTAACTCCTGTTGGGCCGGTAGCTCCGGTAGAACCAGTAGCCCCGGTAGCTCCAGTTTCACCAGTAGGACCAGTTGCTCCAGTAGAACCAGTAACTCCAGTAGGTCCAGTTGCTCCAGTTGAGCCAGTAGGTCCTGTAACTCCAGTAGGTACTAGCGTACCATATTCTATATTCAAAAATGGTCTCTGACTAGGAAATGGCCATTCCTTGGAGAAATATCCTAGTATAGTATCAATAGCATTTTCTATTCCAACCAGTGTAATTCCATTATTCATCATAGATCCATTTAGCCAGTCAATTACTAAACCTGTTATATCAATACTAATAAACTTACCAACATCGCTATCTGTTACAATTGTAGAATAGATTGTTGGATTCAATGGAGGTGCATTATTCCACGTAACTGTATTCTCCGAAAAGTTACTTGCATTTGTAAACACAGTGACAGTTTGTGGAGATAATAACACATCGGGTGTATCTTTTCTATTAATAAATAATTCTAGTGAAGCTTGCAGTATACTACTCCCTGTTGGAATAACATTAGATAAATCAAATTTTAGTAGACTTCTAAATATATCATTAGCTAAAACAAATCTTCCTGTAAATAAAAGGCTTGAAACACTAAAATTTGTATTAGGATTTAGCAGAGATATATATGCATCATCACTAGGATTAACTTGTACAAACGGCATAATTTTATCCCTTCTTTCTTTTTGTTCTCTTTTGCTTTTATGACAATATTTATAACTAGCCTAGTACAATATATGTGCAGATAATATAATAGGATACTTTAATTTTAAGAATTTCGAGGATATAATTTTTACAAATAGTAAAACCGTTTAGGGATTTTTGCTGTCTAATAAATGTATAATACAAATTGCGCGTAATTTAAATATTGAAGGAGATAGAATATGATTTTGGAAGAGAAGGTTAAGTTAGCAATTAACCAAGATGAAAAAGCCTTTGAATATCTTATGAACATAAGTAAAGAAGGACTTTATAGAATAGCATTTGCCTATGCAAAAAATGAACAAGATGCACTGGACATACTACAAGAAACAGTATACAAAGCTTATATTTCTATATATAAGTTGAAGGAACCTAAGTATTTTAAGACATGGATAAGTAAGATCTTAATAAATAATGCAATAGATTTTATTAATAAAAAAAAGAAAATTAACTATTTACCAGATAGCTTATCTGATGAATCACATTATTATAAAGAAAATCATATTGAAGAAAAACTTGATATTTTGAATTACATAGATAAATTGGAAGATAAATATAAAAATATTATATTCCTAAAATACTTTCAAGATCTTACAATAGCTGAGATTTCTCAAGTCATGGATTGCCCAATAGGTACTGTAAAAACTCATCTTAATAAAGCCTTAAGTAGCTTAAGAATATTTATGGGAAAGGATATATGTTAATATGTTTAATTTAGATAATTTGAAAGACAAGATAAAAATTCCAAAAGATATAGACTTAGCAATAAAAAAGGGCATTGAAAGAGGTAGAAAGGAATGTAAAGTGAAAAGTTCTCGAAAAAGGTATAAAAAATTTGCCGCTTTAGCTGCAGTAATAGCTATTGCAATTACTGTGGGAATTTTTAATCCTGGCATAGTAAAGGCACTTCCTGGTATAAAATCAATCTTTAAATTGATTAATTATAATAACGTAGGTGAGAGTTTTGATAAATTTGAAGCATTTTCAACTAGTGTTAATAAAGCAGTGACAAAAGATGGCATAACAGTAACTATAGATAAAATTGTTATTGATGACAATACTTTTGCAGTTACTTCAATAATTCAAGGCAAGAATATTAAGGCAAATCAAGGAGATATGGTACATATAAAATTAAATGGGAAATCCTTATCCACCTATGGTAGTACAGATAAAAAAATAGATGACAATAGGATTGTTAGGGTAACCAGTAGTAATATTTCAGATATGAAACTGTCAAATGATGTGAATGTAGATTGGAATATGTTTTGGATTGGCAATGTAAAAGGACCTTGGAATTTCAAATTTAAAGTTTCTAAATCAGGTAAACCAACAAATTCAAGGTATATTTCTTTAAACAATACAATTAAACTGCCGGATAGCACTCTTAAAATTAAAAACTTGGTAATAAGTCCTCTTGGAAATTCAATAAATTATTCTGGTGTATATGATAAGTTAAATGAAAATATGATAAGTTCAATCTTTGATTTTGTTGTTATGGATGACAAAGGAAGAGTACTGGAAACTGATTTGGGATCAGGAACTCATGGTAAGAAAGATTATAATGGGACGATAGAAGTACTTAATGATCTATCTAATGTAAAAAGCTTAACTGTGGTTCCGATATTGAAAAGGTGGGGAGTCAAAACAAAAGAGATTAACAAATTTCCTTATTCTATATTACAAACTACGATAAATAGTACTAATTTCAATATTCCTCAGGAAATCATAACTAAAAGCAGACCTGTAACAGCAAAGGAAAAGTCTGATGGATATGCTTTTGACAATGTTATTCACGTATTTAACATAGATAAAGATAGACAATTTTCTACCATAGACAAATTGGTTAATCAGGTAATAAAAGTAGGACAAAATAGTAGTGCTGTTATCACTAAGATTGAAACGACAGCTAAATATACTAAAGTTACATTTAAACTTCAAGGTAATGGTGTATATCCTTACAAAAATATAAATGATACAGTGATTGTAGATGAAAATTATAAAGACATAGAGCGTGCTGAGGATGGACCTATTGCCATACTTGAGAATGTAGAAGAAAGGATTGTATCAATTAAGCTGCCACCTATAGATAAATCAAAAAAATATAAGATTGCACTTCCTATTATTGATGAACCTAAAATTGAAAATCAATATAAAATCAACATTGATTTAGATAAGCAATAAGCATTATCAATGAATCTTACTTAGTTGGAGTGTTACAGTAGGTAGCTATCTGATAAAATTTTTACAAATAAAAAGATACAGGCTTTTATTGGCTGTATTTTTTTGAAAAAGTACTTGATAATATTTAGTAGTATGTCTTATAATATAGTTAAGAACTATATTATAATATTACGTACTTTGTATGATGTACTAGTTTAGTTAGGAGTGCTGTTCTAATGGAATTTGAAAAGGAATTACTAAAAGGATATATTGATATAATCGTTTTATCAGTTTTAAAACATAAAAATATGTATGGTTATGAAATTGGAAAAACAATAAAACAGGCAAATAAAAACTTTCAAATAAAGGAAGCAACTTTATATGTATCCTTAAAAAGAATGGAAAAAAGGAATTACCTGGAAGGATACTGGAATGACGATGAAAATACTGGCGGTGGAAGAAGACGTTATTACAGGATTACACAAGAAGGCTTGAATTTTTTCAGAGAAAAAGTTCAGGAGTGGATGGCTCTTAGGGAATTATTAGATCATTTTTTGGGGGTGAATATTAATGAATAAAATTGATTTGTATGTAAAACGTATTTGCAGCAAATTCAATGGATCTGACAAGGATATCCAAATACTTAAGGAGGAGCTGACGTCAAATCTGAATGATGAGGTGTCAGAGCTCCAAAATCAAGGTTTTAGTGAAGAAGAAAGTATACAAATTGCTTTAAAAAATTTTGGTGAAGAAAACAATGTTATTTTAGAAATGAACAGCATATGGACAAGAAAAAGTGAGGTTACTTTGAAGATAATAAAAACAGCAATTGCTATTTTTATTATTGGCTGTGTTTTTCTTGCCATTCACATCATTTTTAATAATGGCAGTTTGAATTTTCAAAACTTTATTTCTTTGCTTTTTAGCATTTCTTGGATTGTTGGGTGCATTGCTTTTTACCAATATATTAATATTGAGAACAAAAGCGGATTTTTAATTTTAATAGTCTTATGCGATATCATTTTTAGCGGATTCTTTGTTTGTTGTATACTTTTTCCAAATCACATAAAAGAAACCTTAATCATTATATTCGGTATTGTATTAATTACAGTTTTAGTTATGAAGCTATATTTCATTAAGAATAAACTTCAAAATCTAAATTAAAAGTATGCTAAAATAATAAAATTTAATTTTTATGGGGAGGTTTAATTATGTCTAACTTAAATCCTTTTAAAATTTTATCAAATCTTGAAAATCAAAAATCAGAGGCTAAAAAGCTGAGTATTACAGATGCAGTAGTTGCTGCAATTTCGTATATTCTGATATCATGGTTTACTTTAGGAATCGGCTTCAGTGTGATTCGTTCATTCAGTAATAGTATATTACAATTGTTACTATCTATTTTTGCAGTAGGAGTTACTTTTTTTGCAGTCACTGCAGTATTCTATGCATATTACATTACTAATCTTGGTAAAGATAAAATCAAAATAAGACTGGTAAAAAAATTTACTTTAATTAATGCATTACTTTTAGTACTGATTGTTTTAGGTTATCTTATGTTCTTTGATTCACTTCTGATGCCAATAGATAAAATTCTTCCAGGATTTATTTCAGTTACAGAAAGCATACAGCTTATTAATAAGAATTCTATATTTTTTATTGGATATTTGTGTATCATTGGACCTTTATTAACAGAGTTTGTATTTAGAGGGATTATTATCGGTGGACTTTCAAAAAAATATTCTAGCCTAAAAACAATACTGGTATCCTCATTGTTGTTTGGAATATCTACCTTTAATCCTGCAGGATTTATATGCGCTTTTTTACTTGGAATCTTATTAGGTTACCTTTATATAAAAACTCATTCATTATATTTGTGCATAATTGGAGATATACTTTATAGTGCAACTACAAGCATTTTGCTTCAATACTATCCACAGTTTTTATTGCTAATTAGTTCAAATACTCTTATTATAGTCCTACTAACTATCATTGGACTTTTGATAATATATTTTGGCATGAAAAAACTTTCCTCAAATATTGAAAATCAATATAAAACCAATATAGATTTAAATAGGAGATAGCCATTGCAAAAATTTTACAAATAGAAAGATACAGACTTTTATTAGCTGTATCTTTTTTAATGGAATATTTCAATATTAAAAAAATGTAACTTTAAATGGTAAAATGTAAGCTAACTTCATGGCAAAATATATAAAAATGAACTAATATAAGTATATGAATACAGTTATAAAAACAAAAAACTAAAAAATGTTCAAATTCTTTGATATATAGGGGGATATTTATGAAATTAAAGAAAAGAAAATTAGTGGTTATACTAGTAATAGCAGCTATTATAATTGCTGCAGCAGGAATATTTGCTTACAACTTATTTAATAGAAAAATAAGTTCACCTGTACTCAATAATGCAAGTAGAAATGAAAAATGGACGGCGGATTTAAAGTTTGTAAAAAATGAATTGCCTAAAAAACATAAAAATCTGTTCTTTTCAAAAAGTAAGGTCGAATTTGACAGGGATATGGATTCACTTATAAATAAAGTTGACAAATACAATGATATGCAAATTAAATGGGAACTCACAAAAATAATAAGTTCTATAAATGACAGCCACACATCTGTTGTTATACAATCCAAATCAGCGTATCCAGTAAGCTTTTTCCAATTTGAAGATGGAATTTACCTGATAAATTCATCTTTAGCATATAAAGATTTCTGGGGTAAGAAATTAGTAGCGGTAAATGGGTACTCCATAGAACAATTACACTCAAAACTGGATCCTATTATATCTAAAGATAATAAAGCTATTTTGAAAAATGAATTTTACAGTTTGCTTAGGTTTCCGGATGTGCTTAAATTTGCAGGAATAGTGAAAAATGATGACGTAGTTTTTACTTTTGAGGGATCACCAAATACTAGTGTTACTGTAAAGCCTTTAAATAAAGAAGAATTTGATAAAACTAAATTTTTATCTGACGATCCTAAGTATATAAATAATATTCCACTTTCAAAGCAAAACTCAGATAAAAATTATTGGTTTAAGTACATTGAAAAAAGCAGTACCATCTATGTGAAATACAATAGTTGTTCGAATATGAAGAATTATTCTTTCTCAAGTTTTACAAAGGATGTATTTAAAACTCTTGACAGCAAAAAAGCTAAAACGTTGGTTATAGATTTACGTGACAATGGTGGTGGAAATTCTAAGATGTTTGATTCTTTTCTAGATGAAATAAAAAAGAGAAGTAATATAAATAAAAAAGGAAATTTATTTGTCATCATAGGCAGAAAGACATTTTCCTCTGCAATATTGAATACTATGGATTTAAAAAACAATACAAATGCCTTGCTTATTGGGGAACCAACCGGAGGCAAGCCAAATCATTTTGGTGAGGTTAAGGTAATACATTTATCAAATACCAATGTAGATATACAGTATTCTAGTAAGTATTTTAAAACAACAAGTAAAGATACGGATTCCATTTATCCTGACGTAAATATTATTTTAAAAGCATCGTCTTATTTTAATGGTAAGGATGACTTTTTAAATTATATTTTAGATAGACAAAGTATTAAGTAAAAAAAGTGTACCTTTTATTAAGAACAATAAAAAAAGAGCTATATTAAATTAGAAAGATGATTTCTGTATTGTACCGGAGTCATCTTTTTTAGTATCTTGACAAATATAAACTAATAACATAAAATATAGTTAGAATTCTTACTTTAAGTATTCTAACTATATGAGGGGTGATGTTTATGGCAAAAGATGAATTTCGAGAACTGCACGACTTATTATTTAAAATTATGGGCTTATTCCATGCAAAATTTATCCGTAAATTTTGCACGGAAAGCCCAAATCATCCAGAACTAAAAAAAAATCATACTGCAATCATTGGGTTCCTTTATCAATATAAGGTTCTTACTGCAACAGAAATTTCAAAGATGCTTAATATGGAAAAAGGTAGCTTAACTACATTGATTGATCAATTAGAAAGATTAGGTCTTGTTATTCGCTGCAATGATGCTAATGACCGACGAAAAGTACTTATATCCCTTACAGATACTGGGATAAAGGAAATGGAAAGTATCATGAATATCTCCATTTACCGTATGAGCGAAATTCTAAGTACTGCAAATCCTAATGAACTAGCAAAATTTACTGACAGTCTCAAATATGCTGTAGAATTTATGCAAAAATTTTAAGAAGGTGAATTAAAAATGGATAACACAAATGAACTTAGAAATGGGAAAATTGGTACTCTATTATGGAAGTTTTCATGGCCAGCTGTTATAGCTATGTTGGTAAACTCTATGTATAACATTATTGATCGTATATTTGTAGGTCGTGGCGTTGGCTCACTTGCCATTGCAGCCGCAACTGTAGCCTTTCCAATTATGCTTACTCTTCTGGCAGTATCCGCATTAATTGGAGTTGGTGCTACATCACTTATTTCCATTCGATTAGGTGAAAAAAAGCCAGAAGAAGCTGATAAAATAGCTGGAAATGCTGTAGTATTGTTGGTTTTACTACCTCTTTGTATTAGCATTATTTATTTTCTCTTTAGCACTCCTATTTTAACTTTTTTTGGTGCAAGCGCTGAGGTTTTGCCTTATGCTAAAGCTTTTACCAATATTATAATGATGGCATCATCTTTAGGCTCTATAAGCATGGGAATGGTTAATTTTATTAGAGCTGAAGGTAATCCTAGGATGTCCATGTATACTCAAGTAATCGGAACTGTTATCAATATAATCTTAAATTACATTTTCGTTATGAAATTAGGTTTTGGAATTAGAGGATCTGCTCTTGCAACTGTCTGTGGTCAGATATTTTCATCTATTTGGGTGTTAACTTATTTTCTATTTGGCCCTAGTGTTCTAAAAATAAAGTTAAAAAATCTCAAGTTGCAGAAAAACTTAGTTATTAGCATTATGTCTATTGGTTTCGCTCCTTTTGCAATGCAATTAGCTAACAGTCTTCAAAATACTATCTTGAATAAAGCATTAATGAATTGTGGTGGAGATATGGCATTATCCGCTATGGGTATTGTTGGAAGTATATCCACATTAATGTTTATGCCTATTCTTGGTATTAGCCAAGGTGCTCAGCCAATCATTGGCTTTAATTATGGTGCCAAGGAATTTACTAGAGTAAAAGAAGCACTGAAAAAAGCAGTTATTGTTGGTACAATTATAGCAGTATTCAGTACTGCAGTAGTTCATTTATGGCCTACTCAAATTGCTAATATGTTCATTAATAATAATCCTAAGCTGACTCAATTAACTGCTCACGCAATGTGTATCTTCTTTTTTATGTTTCCTGTGGCTGGTTTTCAAATTGTCTCTTCCCAGTACTTTCAGGCAGTTGGCAAACCAATTCAATCCACAATTCTGGGGTTATCCAGACAATTGTTCTTATTGGTTCCACTATTATTGATATTACCACGCTTTTGGGGTATTGAAGGTGTTTGGAGAACTCCACCTATAGCAGATATTTTGGCTGCTCTTATAACTGCAAGCGTTGTGTTTTTTGAAATGAAACATATAAAAGAGAAAGAGAATGAACAGCTCCAAAGCAGTACCTTTGATGGAGTTGTTGTTGAGAAATAAGTTTTTTTACACTGGAAATATACTCAAAGTTATTTGAAAATAAATATCTAAAAAAGGAGTGGATTACACCATATATTGGTTTGTAATCCACTCTTTGTTTTTTGATTAAAGTTAAATAATATGTAATTAGATTATTATACCTTCAAAATGATCCATTTCATGTTGAATTATTTGTGCTGTAAATCCAGTAAACACTTGCTTTTGGTTCTTAAAATTTCTATCAAGATACTCTACCTCTATCATTTCATATCTTTTTGTTTTTCTAACGCCAATTAAAGATAAACAACTCTCTTCTGTTTCATAAGGCTTTTCCTTCTTTAATATAACTGGATTTATCATAGGCACAATAAGGTTACCTACAGTAAATACCAATATACGCTTTCTTACTCCAATCATATTACCAGCCAATCCAACACAATTCTGTAAGTTTGCTCTTAATGTATCCATTAAATCATCAGCTACTGCCATATCCTTTTTAGTTGCCTCTTCTGATTTTTGTCCTAAAAACAATACATCTTTTACAATTGGTTTTATCATATTTACACCTCAACTATATATTTTCAATTTTTATTGTTACTCCTATTATTTCTTTTGATTTCGCATCATTTCAAGTCTTAAATTTATTTTCGCTACCATAAAGTTATTACCGGTTACACAATATATCTTCTTTGCTATTTCTATTTCATCTAAATAACTAATATTTTTTACACTTTTTCGGTGGGGAAAAAAGTTTCCCTTTTTTGAGGAATTTTTATTGACAATAACAATTAGGACAGAAATAATTTTTTACATAGCTGTCTTTCCAAAATATCATAGAAAGCTAATTTACAGAAAAAGTCCGCACCCTCCTCTCAAAAAAGCAGCAACTGGATTAACTTCAGTTACTGCCTTTACTTTTGCTGGCTATATGCAATAAATGTAGATTTCTTTTTTAAGCACTGTGAGCATAAACCTTCAAAAGTTATGCTTTGCTCTGTAATATAAAATCCATAGTTATTGCTTATTCTATCATTGAAAATACTTATAAAATCATCGTTTATATCTATAATAGCTCCACACTCTTTACATATAAAATGATGCTTATGTTCGCTTTTGTTTAAAACCATCTCATAGCGAGTTACATTATCACCAAAGGTTAATTTTCTCACTATTCCAAATTGATATAGTAATTCTAAAGTCCTATAAACTGTAGCCACACCAGTATCCGGATTTTTTATTCTAACATAATGATAAAGCTCTTCAACACTTAAGTGATTATCTTTATTCTCAAATAAAACTTGTAGTATAATCTTACGTTGATAAGTAAGAGTAATATCTGCTGCTTTTAATTGTTCATATATGCTATCTAAATAATCATTCACAACATCATCTCCTATATGATTTCATGAATCCATTATAAATCTTCCTTGCATTTAATTCTCCTTAATCAGTCATTTGTTTTAATTCACCAAACTTGGTAAGTACAATATCCATTTCATTACTTACTTTAGAAAAGTTACTTCTAGCTTGTTGCACATTATTTAATCTATTCTTTAATTTTTCCATTTCAATACTTGCTTCCTCTGTCAAAGAATATATCTTTTTCAGTGTATCATTCATGCTCAAGACTAATTCTTTTGTTCCAATAGAAAGTTTTTTAACTTCATCTGCAACTACTGAAAAACCTCTGCCGGCATCGCCTGCTCTTGCAGCTTCTATTGATGCATTAAGTGCCAACAAATTAGTTCTAGATGCAACATCATTTATTTCCGATGAGATATTTTCTATGTATTTTGTATGAGTTAAAAGCCCTTCAAAAGTTGCAATAAAACTGGTCATTTCATTTCTTCTGCTAGTTACCTCCTCTGAAAAACTTATATTTCCTTTTATTTCATTTAATAAATTAGATATAGTTTCAATACATTCTTTAACCTGTGTTTCTCCATTATTTATTGTGCTGTTATTCTCTTGAATCATCGTATTCCCCTCCTTAAATTTCACTTATTAAATCATCTATAAAACTATTTATAATGTTTAATCCTTCTTTATCATATTTACTTAATATTTTAATAAATTTTTCATGTTTAACTTTATGGAGCATTTCGTGTATTTTAAATACTTCTTTTCCTTGTGCTGTCAGTGCATAATAAATTTCTTTTTTATTATTTTCCAAATGATTTCCTTTTATTAACTCTTTCCTTAACAGCTTATTAGTAATTTTAGATATGGCACCTTTCGTCATGTTTAATTCCTTTGCTATAGATGTTGCATTAATCAATTGAGTCTTTCCAATACAATCAATTACATGAATTTCTGAAAACATTAATCCCATATCATAAAGCTCTTTGTGTTTGTATTTGATTAGCAAGTCCTTTATTTCATCATCATGACTATTCAATGAATTATTTATATGTTCAAAGGCTGCCATAAACTTATTTATTATTAAATCTATCTCAAATTTTGTATTTTCTGTTTTCATGATTACAATCCTCTTTTTAAATTAATTTCTATGGAAACAATTATATTATACCTTATATCACTAGCTTATTCAATATATTTTTTAAAAAATAGTTTACAAGGAAATAATATTGTAATATTATGATATTGCTTCTGGGAAAATTAAATAATTACACTGGAGGTTAAAATGAAATTTGATTTAAGTTTCAAGCAAGCTTAATCTTTCAGGTTTCGCAACCATCCCTGGCAGGTTCTACTATCATTTGACGCTGTATATATTTAGCTTGATTTTCTTTAATTTTACTATTAACAATTTCAGCAATATCATCAGCTTTAATACGTGTTATTGTTCTACCTTTAATTGCTGTTAATTTAATAGTAACTTGACAAAAGCGTATGGCAGCCATATACTATTGTCATGAATAAATTTGTAAATAACAAACATCAAATTGCGGATAATTCTTTGAAGTTAGCACTTGCCTTGGTTGATCTGGATAAAAAGACTCGCAACTACAAAACGGATGTGCCGATTTTTTACTCTGAAATACATGTAATAATGACTATTGCCGAGCATCCTGGCATTCATGTGGGTGGTCTAGCTGATATTCTAGGAGTAACAAAAGGGTCTGTTTCCGAAGTTCTCAAAAAGCTAGAGAGAAAGGGTCTGGTTATAAAGGAAGTAGATGATCTTAATCTATCTAGATATTCATTGAGTCTTACTGAAAAAGGTAAAAAAGCTCATAACAACCATATGCATTACCATGCTGTTGTAAACAGTATGGTTGAAGATGAGCTACAAAACGCCTCCGAACATGAATTAGAATTTTTGTCAAACTTTTTGTCGTCTTTGATGAACAAGGTTAAATTTTTCAGCGAAAATTTTGATGAATCAAGTGATTCTTAGACTCAGGTGGAGTTTGCTTGTGAGGAATATCTCTCTCTATCTGAGTCTTAGAAGAACTTATCCAGGCGCGTAGCAGTGCTTATCTTCCAGTTAAGTAGAGAGCCAAAATCTATGATTTTGTGCGAATCACTTATTCCTTGGACAATAGGAGAAGGAGTTTCATATAAAAAGATGGGAGTATTAGCAATGGTAGCGATCGGATAAAATTTTTAAGCAAGAG
This sequence comes from Clostridium ljungdahlii DSM 13528, assembly GCF_000143685.1. Taxonomy (NCBI): domain Bacteria; kingdom Bacillati; phylum Bacillota; class Clostridia; order Eubacteriales; family Clostridiaceae; genus Clostridium; species Clostridium ljungdahlii. Next base: position 1,774,109 of record NC_014328.1, read on the forward strand.
TATGGCAACCATACACTTTTTATCTATAATTAAGTTAGGAGGTGCTAACATGAAAAAGAAAAAATCATCAAAGTTATATATGGTTTCTGATAATAGTGAAGTGAATGAGAGGGGGTATAAACAAGCACTTGAAGCTAATAAAAGGACTTTGTTGGCTATTTATAATTCTTTAGCCTCATACGTTCCCTTTGGCTTTTATCCATATGAATTCCAAATATTTGAGCAAGTCAATCCTTCCAATAATAAGTTGGAAAGAAATAAAATTGATAAGCTATTAAAAAAACAAGATGAATAAACAATTGTATCCAAGAGTATGGTAACCATACACTTTTGCTTATGATTAATGTAAGGAGGGACTATACGAATGAATCAATTAAGCAACAAACATGAAAAGAGCCTAGATTTATATTCAAAAAGAGCTACATCAATAATGCTGATAATCGGAATTACATTTATTGCAGCGAATTTGCGGGCACCTTTAACAGCGGTTGGCCCATTGGTCGATCAAATTCGTGGCAGCTTGCATATTTCAAATACATTGGCGGGGATGATTACAACCCTTCCGTTATTCGCTTTTGCAGGATTTTCACCTTTCGCTCCAAGATTGGCGCGAAAATTTGGCACTGAATTGGTGCTGCTTTGGTCACTTATCTTTCTGACGTTTGGAATTATATTACGCTCATTGTTTGGGGGGGTTGGACTATTTATTGGGACAGCAATACTTGGATTGTCCATTTCTGTTGGCAATGTGCTGATACCCAGCCTATTCAAACAGAAATTCCCCGAACGAATCGGTGTGATGACGGGCATCTATAATGTTTCTATGGGCCTTTTTGGGGCGATAGCATCCGGTATCAGTGTCCCCGTTGCGGCAGAATCAGGATTGGGGTGGGGTGGAGCGCTAAGTATTTGGACTGTACTTAGTTTCTTATCCATTATCTTCTGGATACCTCAAATAACACGGAGAAGGCAAGAAACGTCTATTGCTACGAGAACGGTCGGTAGTAACATTAAAGCAAAATCCAAAGACTTACACGAAGAAAAAAATGAAATAGAGAGTGTTAAGGGAGAAGTCATTAATAAATCTAATCTATGGAAATCTCCTTTGGCATGGCAGGTAACGGTATATATGGGATTACAGTCGATGGTGCTCTATTGCATGGTTGCATGGTTGCCGACTATTTTGATCCAGCAGGGTATGGATTCAGGCAGAGCAGGATTTATGCTCTCTCTTTATCAACTAGCATCGCTCCCCATAGCGTTTGTGGGTTCTGTCCTTGCTGGGCGTAAATCCAATCAACGTCCATTAGTTATCATTGCTTCTCTATGTGTTTTGGTTGGACTTTTAGGGATATTCTTCGGAGGGACAGGGCTTACATTCCTATGGGTGATTATGATTGGCAGTGGCGGAGCACTTACTTTTTGCTTAGCTATTATATTTTTCAGTTTTCGTACGAGAAATGTAGATGAAGCGGCAAGGCTGTCCGGCATGGCACAATCAATCGGATACCTACTTGCTGCTTTTGGACCGATGCTTTTTGGGTTTCTACATGATGCGTCTAATAACTGGGCATTGCCGCTCATTATCCTAATTGGACTTGCCGTTTTATGCTTGTTTGCTGGGCTGAGTGCATCACGTGATTTATATGTTAGTACTGCTATGGACAATGAATCAATATCTAAATTTGCTACTTCTAATAAGGATTAAATTACAAAAAGTATCAAAGTAAAATGATACTGATGACCTTTTAAAACATACTTTACATAAACAAAGTATTAAGTAAAAAAAGTGTACCTGCATTTGGAAAAAATACGGGTACACTCTTTTTTAACTATTTAAGTCAAGCAAATTTACATTAAGTTTATTAAACAAGTTACTATTGTAGCTTTTAGCAGCTTGTTTTTGTAAACTTGCTTTCTTAATATCCTCTTCAGCTACTTGTGAGAGCATTCTATTTTCTGCTTTTCTCTGTTCCTTCAGCCTCTTTAACCTTTTTTCTAATAATTCATCAAACTGAGTCATAAGTGATGTGCTGCTTTTTGAAGATGAATTATCAGTTGCAATGCCGCCAGCACTGCACATATCACCATTTGCATCATAATAGCTGCCAAGACTTGTTACTTTGTTACCATCCATTTTGGCTGCATTTTTCAGCCAATTTAAAGCCATAGGTTCATCCCCAAGGTTTTTCTCAAGTTCTGCTGCAACTTTTGGATCGTTTGCTGCTTTTTTTAGATAAGCTGGATCAATTGTAATGGGTGCATGATCTATGTTGGCACTTGTTGGTATCATTGCTCCCTTTGAAAAATGACCAACTATGATGTTTAAGTTTGGAAATTTAGCACAAAGCCCTTTATAATATTCGTCTACAGAATTACTTGTAGTTTTAGATGTTGAGTTAGACTCAGTGACCGATTTTGAAGCATCAGTTTTTGTATTAATATTTGATTGATTGTAATTATTTAAAGCATAATTAGTATATAGTCCTAAAGACATAAAAATTCCACCTTTCTAAAATATATCTTTAAAGTTTTTTTAACATTACTGTCAGGTTAAATGCTTTATTTTCTATTTGAATATCGATGTCACCAAAGTATTTTCGGGCTACTGTTTGTACATTTTTTAGACCAATACCGTGAATCGATTTATCTGATTTACTTGAAACTGGAAGCTTTGTAGTATTGTCAAATTTAATTTGTGATTCAAAGCTATTTTTTACATCTATAAAAAATAAGTTTTTCTTTTTACTTGAGGTTATAATAATAAAAGGTTTTGATTCCAATGACTGTTTTTTACAAGCATCTAAGGCATTTTCCAGTATATTGCTTAAGATAATGCTTATATCAAATACATCCAATCTAAAGCTTGAGGGAAAGGTAAAATCTGATTCAAATAAAATATTATTTTTCAAAGCTTTTCTGTAGAAATCATTTATTATTACATCTGTTACGGAGTTACCAGTCCCAAATTTAAAATCAAGCTTATTTACAGTATTTGAAATATCATTAAAGTATTTTTCCATTTCATTATATTTACCTTCTGTAACTAACCATTTTAAATTGTTTATATGATTTCTCATGTCATGTTTTATGCCGCGAATACCATTGTACATTTGTTGTATCTGATTAGTATAATTTTGGAGGTCATATACCTGATGCTCTAAAATTATTTTATTTCTCTTTTCTTCATTCAAACTTATCATATTTTGAAATAGTATCGTTGTACCAGCAATTCCCATAAGAGATACTATACCTATAGCAGGAATTAAAAAAATAAAAGAAGGATATTTATCATAAAGAAAATCTTTTGAATTATTATTAAATGTAGTAAGTATTATTTTCAATATCATAAAACTTATGAGCTGTGCTGATAAAGCAGGCATAATCAAAAACAAAGTTTCTTTTGTATTAAAATCATAGTTTTTATATATAAATTTTTTAGTTATGTAAACTATTGAAGTATACATTAATATAAAAAATATTAGTAAAAATATAATTCCTATTATAATCTGAATGTACTCCATTAAGACAGGGTAGTGTTTAATTAGTAAAGGATGGTTTTGTAAGTAATCTACACTAATAAGCTTAAAAGAGTTTTTCTGTAAAAAATAAAATATACTGTAGGAGGTTAAAAGACACAATTCTTTAATTGCATAAAATGTAGCAATTAAAAATACTTTTATTGGAACATTAGTATCATATACTATTGAGATGATGGCAAATGCTAGGATTATACCAAGTAAATCCATAAGTATATTGTCTGTGCTAGGATACATCCAAAAAAATATAATACAGTATATAAAGTAAACAATAGGAATAATAATATCAGTTTGCCTTCTAATTTTATCTTTTAAAAAGTTGTGTAGAAAATAATATAGAAAAATTGCACTAATTAAATATTTTACATTACTTAAAAATTCAAGTATTATTTTTAATGAAAATTGGTTCAAAGGTATATCACCTCTGTTTTTAAATAACGAAGATAGTTTTTTACAAAATCGTTATATTTATGTTTTGCTATTATAAGTTTAATTCCATTTTCAAGTGTAATGGTTGAAGTATCATATTCTGTAATATAAGCCATATTTACAATATATCCACGATGGCATCGAAAGAAGGTACTGCCAAGTTGAGATTCTACGTCATCCATTTTAGCATAATATTCTTGAGTGCCACTTTGGGTATACAAAATCACTTTTCGTCTATTACTTTCTACATAGTAAATTTCCTTGAGAAAAACTTTTTTATAGGTGGTTCCAATTTTTATAAGTATGTATTTATTAGATTTTTCATTTAATTTTTTATACTCTAATACTGCATTTTTAAATACTTCAATAAATTTGCTGTTGTCTATTGGCTTTAGAAGATAATGAAATGCATGTACATCAAAAGCATCATATACATACCTATCAAATCCAGTTACAAATATTAATATAGATCTGCACAATTCATTTTCACTGTTTCTAATTTTTTTTGCAGTAGTTATACCATCTAAATTGTCCATTTCAATATCTAGAAATATTATGTCATGTCTTATTTTTGATTTAAATAGATCTTTACCTGAAATATATTCTCTAACATCACAGGAAATTTTCTGTGATAGTATTAATGATTTTATGTAATCTCTTGTGCTTTTTTCATCATCACAAATTGCTATATTTAACATTGTTTTTCATGCACTCCTCTAGTGAACTATCGAAGCAAAAAATATATACTTTAACAAGATGTAACAAATGAACGTTTTTTTGTAATGAAATTCTTGATGAAGTGAAAAGTTACTACCCACCAATGTTATCCCAGTGCTCATAGGCTTCATTGAGCTCCATAAATGCATTTGCTTTGTTTCTTGTGGCAATTGCACCCTGCAGTCGTGCTACATTCATGGTAAATGAATCAATCTCATCTTTTTCTGCACTAAATTGCACTCTAGTGACCACTTTCTTCCATGCATTTGACAACTGATCACTTTTTCTGTATGCATCATCCCATTTATTATTTTTTACATCTTCCATAACTAGCTGAATACACTTAGGTACGTTATCATTTTTGGTTAAAGGCTTTTTTAAAAAATTATCGCTAATCATCACTAATACAAATAAAATTAATGTTACTATAGGAATGGTTTTAACTAAAAAATTTCTCATATAATAGCTCCTTCCTTAATAAGGTCCTTTATAATCGCCAATATCGGTTATCTTGACCATATGGTCATCATATTTATCTACATAAAGAGATCCAGCAGGATTTAAAGTGGCTAGAAAAACATCGGAAATATTATTGATTTTTTGTAATTTTAATTGGTGCATAAGCCATTGCTTGGTTTTATTTAGTTGTTTAAGATTTTGTTCAATAAGTATTCCATCATAAATGAGTTCTGTGCTTATACCTGATGCTTTTTTAGAAATATTCATGTCTTTGGCTGTTACAGGTTCACATTCAGGTTTTTTAAGTACAGAAAGTTGTCCGTTAGGTTCAAGAATGGCAAAATCCACATCTGATAAATCAAATACATCTTTATTTCTTAAAAGCTCCATAAGATCAGATACTGTATATTTCATTTGCCTCAAAGTATCTTCCATTATTTTGCCATTCATTATAACTATAGTGGGTTCACCGCCTATATATTTTGCCGCATATCGCCATTTTATTGTTATATACTCCATTAAATAACTTAAAGCTGCCCAGCAAAATAAACCTACCCAATGAGGCCAAGCTCTGCTTGATAGATCTGTAGTGAGGCTTGCAGCAATAGATCCTATTGTAATACCTACTACATAATCAAAAAACGTTAACTGACTTATTTGCTGTTTACCTAATATCTTTGCAAAGATAAGTAAAGTAAAAAAAGCAATAATAGAACGTACTAAAACAACTAATCCTTCATTCAATGTTATTTTCCTCCTGTGTTACTATTCTTTATACAGTAGTTATTATCCGATATAAGTTGAATTTTATTCTGTTTCTGTGGAAAAAGATTTATTGTATTTTAGATATAGTTGTGCCCCTAATTATTAGATTAATTGTTTATTAGTTGACTTTTTTCAATATTTATCATATTATATACATAATAGCTAATAATTAATAATTAAACTTAATTTTCAGTTAATGAGATGATTTTATGTATATGGAAAATACAGTATATGTAGTGGGTAATGCTAAAACTAATGAGGATAATGCCATTACCATTAGATTTAATTCTTTTTACATAGGTTTTGTAGTGGATTTAAGTACAGATAAAATAATTGATTTAAATTCATCTTCTACTTTAAGAACTACGGATGAATTTATAAGATCTCTTTTAATAGGTAGAAACCTTAGGATATTTGATGATAAACTAAAAGAAGAAGTTATAAAAAGATACCACGGTTCATCTCAAAAAGCCATTATTGTAGCTTACAGAGATGGAGTTAAGAAATATAATGAAGTGAAAAGAAAATATTTTTAAATTACTGTTTTGTTTATGGTAAATAAGTTACCCTTATTTTAAAGTGAATGAAAGCCAGTAAAAGCAATGTTAATATGCTTTTGCGGGCTTTTTTTGTATTAATTTCAAGGAGGTTCTAAATGAAAATAAGAGATATAAAAATAAAAAGAATATCCGTTCCGCTGAAGACACCATTTAAAACAGCACTTCGTACTGTGGAAAGGGTAGAGGATATTATAGTTGAAATATACACAGATACAGGAAATATTGGCTTTGGAGAAGCCCCACCTACTGGAGTCATAACAGGAGATACAACTGGATCTATAATAGGGGCCATAGAAGACCACATAAAAAAGTCTATTATAGGCATGAATATGGAGAATTTTGAGTCCATAATACAAAAATTGAATAAGTGTATTGTAAAAAACACTAGTGCAAAAGCTGCAGTGGACATAGCACTTTATGATTTATATGGTCAGTTATATAAAGCACCACTGTACAAGCTTTTGGGTGGTTTTAGAAAAGAAATAACAACAGATATAACTATAAGTGTAAATGAAACTGAAGAAATGGTAAAAGACAGTATAGATGCTATAAAAAGAGGATATAAAACTTTAAAAATAAAGGTAGGTAAAGATTCTAAAAAAGATCTGGAAAGAATGAAAGCTATAAGACAGGCTATAGGGTATGATGTTGACCTTAGAATAGATGCAAATCAAGGATGGAAGCCTAAAGAAGCAGTAAAAGTGCTAAGAGAAATGGAAGATGCAGGACTTGACATTGATTTTGTGGAACAGCCTGTTATAGCACATGATATAGATGGATTAAAGTTTGTTACAGACAACGTAGCCATACCAGTTTTAGCAGATGAGAGTATATTTTCACCAATGGATGCCTTAAATGTTCTAGAGAGAAGGGCAGCAGATTTAATAAATATAAAACTCATGAAAACAGGCGGAATATACAATGCATTAAAAATATGTTCTTTAGCAGAAATACATGGAGTTGAGTGTATGATAGGGTGCATGTTGGAGGCAAAAGTAAGTGTAACAGCTGCAGTTCACCTAGCTTGTGCAAAGAGTATCATAACTAAAATCGATTTGGATGGTCCTGTTTTATGCAGTGAAGACCCAATTAATGGAGGAGCAGTATTTAATGAGAGCAAAATAACACTTACAGATAAACCTGGACTTGGAATAGAGTCTATCAATTATTAATAAGTTAAAATGAAGCCCTTAGATTAAATTTCTAGGAACTTCTATATTAATATTATATTTTAATAAATTTAGGAGGGGAAAAATGGGTACAAATAATTTAAAAAAACTGTCGCTTGTAGCACTAATTTTAATGATTTTTACCGAAGTGTTTGGCTTTGCTAACATGCCAAGAGCATTTCTCCTTATGGGATATTCATCTATTCCATGGTATATAATATCAGGAATAGCATTCTTTATTCCATATGCATTTATGATGGCTGAATTTGGTTCTGCATTTAAGGATGAAAAAGGTGGAATTTATTCATGGATGAATAGATCTGTAGGACCTAAATATGCTTTTGAAGCAACATTTATGTGGTATGCTTCATATGTTGTTTTAATAGTTGATATGTGCTCTCTTATATGGATTCCACTTTCAAATCTAATATTTGGAAAAGATGTAACAGCTAGTTGGGGATTTTGGGGACTTAAATCTACCCAAGTTATAGGAATTTTTAGTATTATTTTTATAGTAGCCATAACATTTATAGCTACTAAGGGATTGAAAGACATTTCAAAAGTTACCTCAATTGGTGGTACTGCAGTTATGTTGTTGAATGTCTTTTTGATTATAGGAGCTGTAATTGTGCTCATAGCAAGCCATGGACATCTTGCACAGCCTCTTAGCTTTACAGTATCTCCTAATCCTAAATACGGCAGTTCTCTTTCAATTTTATCATTTATAGTATTTGCTATATTTGCTTATGGTGGAATTGAAGTTGTAGCGGGACTTGTAGATCAGACTGAAAAACCTGAAAAAAATTTTGCAAAAGGAATGGCTATATCTGCAATAGTTATAACGTTAGGATATTCTATAGGTATATTTATGTGCGGTATATTTACTAATTGGAAACAGGTACTTTCAAACCCAGATGTTCATTTAGCTAATGTTGCATATGTTATAATGCAAAATCTGGGGTATCAGCTAGGAGTTAGTTTTAATTTAAGTCAATCTGCAGCACTTACATTAGGTGCCTGGATAGCAAGATTTGTTGGACTATCAATGTTTCTTGCACTGACAGGAAGTATCATAACCGTACTGTATGGACCGCTCAAACAGATAATAGAAGGCACTCCAAAAGGATTATTTCCTGAAAAACTTACAGCAATAAAAGATGATATGCCTAAAAATGCAATGTGGGCACAGTGTATTATTATCGTTTTGTTTTTAGTACTACTTACAATTGGTGGAGAAGGAGCATCCAAGTTCTTTAATATAGTTGTAAGTATGACAAACGTAGCATTGACAATTCCATATATGTTTATTGCAGGAGCCTTTGTTCCATTTAAGAAGAAAAAGGAAATTAATAAACCATTTATAATTTTTAAAGGATATAAATCTTCATTGATCTGGGAAATAGTTGTTGTATTTACTATAGGTTTTGCAAATTTATTTACAATAATTGCTCCAGCATTTCAAGGTGATATGCAAAGCACCATATGGATGGTTGTAGGTCCTATATTTTTCTCAATTGTAGCATTTATACTGTACTCCAATTATGAAAAAAAGAATAAATTTTCAAAACAAAAAGTAGAATCTTAAAAAGTTAGGAGATATAAGACATGCTGTATGAAAAAATATTAAATGCAATAGATTTAAAAAAATTGAATTGTGCATTTGTCATAGAAAATCTTAAGACAGGAGAAAAAATCGCTTATAATGAAAATGTGGTGGTGTCTTCTGCAAGTCTTATAAAGATACCTATAATGATGGAGATATTGAATCAAGTTAAAGAAGGAAAACTTTCACTTAAACAGAGAATAACAGTAGAGGACGATGTAAAAGTACCTTTTAGCATACTTAATCTTTTGGAAAGTGGAAACAGCTATACTCTAAAAGATGTAATAACCTTGATGATAATTCAAAGTGATAATACGGCTGCAAACATACTGATGGATCTTGCAGGGATGGACAATGTAAATAATTATATTAAAGATTTAGAAATAAAAAATACAGTACTTCAGAGAAAGATGCTGGATTCAAAGGCAAGAAAAGAAGGCAGGGAAAATAAAACTACTGCTGCTGATATGGCAAAATTCTTTGAAATTATCTATAAAGGTGAAAAGGCTAAGGAATTCTACAGTGTTATTATGAAGAACATATTGACTAGCCAGCTGGATAATAGTGTTATGAGACTAAACATTCCCGATGATATACGTATTGCACATAAGACGGGGGATTTGAATGGAATAAGCCATGATGCAGGTATAGTATATCTTCCTAATGTTGATTACATTTTTTGTGGACTTACCTGGGATGCTGTTACAAATAATTTTGCCAGAGAAACAATTGGAAAGATTTCTAAAATAGCTTATGATTATTTCATATCTTTATAATAAATATCAAATTCAGATGGGCTGCCTGGTGAAGGCAGTCTATTTGAATTTTAAGATAATTAACTTTTAATTTATGGTTGATTACTGTAACATTCCAACTAAGTAAGACACGTTTATAATTATGGTATTTTAGATTAAGTACCTAATTTCCTAATCCAGGATATAATCAAAGATATAGAAGGAAATAAAACTATAAATGGAATAACATATATAGGATATATAGAAGATGCTATATATGCATGCTCTACTGGTGAATCGAACATAGTAATTGAAAATATAACGCTTATAATTCCAATAGGAACAACTAGTGGTTTATAGGAGCGCAATTTGAAAAATTGAGCAATGGACAATATTACAGCATAATAAAAAATACATATTTTTACAAATTCATTAAATAATAATACTAGTGCAATTAATATTTCCATTCTTGTAATGACTTCACCTACATTTATTAATTTTGCTACTTGATATGATGGAAAAAAATTAATGGGAATTAAATTTCCAAGGACTGCTATATTTTCTAAAATAGAACTTAAAAAAAATATACCTCCTACAATTAAACCTCCAAAAGCGTATTTTTTTACTTTATTTGTATTATTAATATAAGGAAAAATCATTAAAAATACGACTATTTCACCGAAAGGAATGGATATCATAAGGTTAGTTCCTTGAATAAATTCTTTTGAATTTATTTGAAAAAGTGGTAAAAAATTTGATAAATGTATGTCTTTAATAATGAGTATTGAAATTAATATAAATACAAAAATTGATAATACACTTAAAATAAAAGAAGCCCTAGCGATGACTTCCAATCCTTTTTTTAGTGTATATATACAAGCTATTGTAAATATTATTATAAATACGCTAATATCTACTTCTGCAAAAAGGTATGTAGAAAAGAAGTCTGCAGTAAATCTCAAATTAGCAGAAACTATATACCAAAAAAAATAAATATACAATATAGATATTATTTTACCTAAATAGCGGCCATATGTTGTTTCAATTATTTCTATCAAATTTTTATTAGGGAATTTTTTACTTAGAGATGTATAAATTAATAATAGGGGTAAAATGATGATAAAACCTGCCAATAATACTATCCAGGTATTTGTTTTTGTTATTCCAGTTATGAAAGCTGCTGTAAGTGTAGAAGCTTGAAGTAAACCAATAATTAAAAATATTAATTGAGGGCCTGATATTACACCTTTTTCAATCTTCATGGACAGTCACTACCTTTATATGTAAAAATTAATTTTAATTGTAATTTAAATGCAATAAATTTTTTACCACAAATTCTATTCCTTTTACAGGATTAGGTATATGTATATTTAGAACATAGAATAAGCTTAGAATAAAGGATATAATTATAAATATAAAATATACTTTTAATTCATGCCAGTATTTATTTTTAATTATTTCAGGAACTTCAAATGATAATATACATATAAAGATTATTATCAATAGAAATATCATTTTTTATACCTCATTATACTTAATAGTTTATTATTGTGAGATAGTAGTTTTTAAGTACTTAAATTTCTAATCCAGGCTATAATGAGTGAAATAGAAGGAAACAAAATTACAAAAATAATAGCATAAATAGAGTATGTACTTGCAAAATTTGATTCTTCTGCAGGTGAACTATACATGGTAATTGAAAATATGATACTTATGATTCCAAGTGGAATTACCAGAGAATTATAGGATTGCAATTTAAAAAATTGTGCTATAGACAGTACTGTGGCATAATAAAAAATACAAATTTTTAGAAATACATTAAATAGTAGCATTACTCCGAACAATATTTCCATTCGCGTAATAACTTCTCCTATATTTATAAGTCTTGCTACCTGATATGATGGAAGAACATGAATATAACCTATATTTCCAAGTACAGCTGTGTTTCTTAAAATAATAATTAGAAATTGAATAGTTCCTATGATCAAACCCCAAAATGAAAATCTTTTTACTTTACCTTTGTCGTTAACATATGGAAAAATCATTAAAAATGTGATTAACTCACCAAAGGGAATAGATACCATAATATTAGTACCTTGAATAAATTTTTTGAAATTTATTTGAAAAAGAGGCAAAAAATTTGACAAATGCATATCATTTAAAATAAGAACTGTAATAATCACAGTTACAATAATTATCAATATGGTTAAAATAGAGCCAATTCTAGCTATAACTTCTATACCCTTTTTTATTGTGTACATACAAGTTAATATAATCACAACTACAAATATAGTAAGATCTGTTTGAGGAAAAAGATATGTGGAATAAATATCTGATATACCTCTTACATTTGATGGAATTAAGAACCAAAAGAAAAAAATGTATAATATAGATATTATTTTCCCTAAATAACGTCCATATACAATAGTATTTATTTCTATTAGGTTTTTGTCAGGGTATCTTTTGTTTAATGATGTATAAACTAGCATCATAAATGAAATTATAATAAAGCTTGTTAACAGAGAAATCCAGGTATTTGATTTTGTTATTCCACTTACGAAAGCTACAGTAATTGATGCTGATTGAAGTAAACCAATAATTAGGAATGTCAATTGTGTATTTGATATTATACCTTTTTCAATTTTCATAAATACTTTTACCTCTGCACATAAGTTTATTTTAATTGTAATTTAAATGTAATAAATTGTTTACTACAAATTCTATGCCTTTTACGGGATTAGGTATAGGTATGTCTAGGATATAAAATAAGCTTAGTATAAAAGCTATAATTAAAAATATAGAAAATATTTTTAATTCATGTAAATGTTTATTTTTAATCATATCTGGAGTTTCATACAATATTATACCTATAAAAGTTACTATCAATATAAATATCATTCTTCATACCTCAGTATAGTTGGCATTAGTTATCTCTGGACATAATGGATTTAGTAATTCTACCTGTTCTCCTTATTTTTGCATTTACATTTATATTTACAGGAATATTTTGAAAAGTTTCTTCCCAGTTTTTTTCAATCTTAGACCACTGCTTAGGGTAATGCTGATATATGGCATCTCCAAAACCAAATATATCTGCATTTAATTTTTTGGACTTTTTTAATGCAAGCATTATTTCCTTTTTTATAGTATCCTCCTCACGTTTTTCAAGAATTGAAAAAGATTTTGAATTTGATAAATCCTCAGAAGAAAGTTGTTCCTGTAAATCTCCTTCTTGCTTAATTTTTATTTGTATACTTACTTTGCCATCTTTTATTTGTGGAATTATTTTACTTGATGTATGGGTTGTTGCTATGCTTACTTTACTATTGCTGTCTTTATTTGATGTATCTACACTTACAATTCCATCCTTCATTTTATTAGTACACCATAGAAGTCCGCGACTTTCCTTTTCATTAAGGCTTCCAACCATCTTTCCTTTCTTAAATACTGCTGTTTTTGAAAGGTATACTATTTTTTTATTATTGTCATTTGAAATTTCAACTATAGGTGCAATAGGTGACGTGGTCTTACTTATCAATTTAGATGAAAAATCTTTTAAATTTACAGCTGGTACCTGAGATACCTCTTGTTGGTTTTTAATCAATTCTCCTATATTTCTTCCAGGAGTGGCTTCAAGTTCTGGTTTTGCATTTAATATTTCACTAGCAGGTTGTTTGGATATTAAAATCCATGTTAAGATACGAGTTTCACGATATCGCAAGAAAAAATCCATATACTTTTCGATTCCTTCTCCTGCCATATCTTTCCCAAATATAACTACCTGATTATGTGAAAAAAATAAATGACGATTTAGTTTACGGTTAAAAGCTTTTGTTGCATCAGAAATGCTTTTCCCTTTTTCTCTTAAATTTAAGTAACCAGTGTTTCTTGATTCATTGTCTTTACTTTTTGACATATCTTTGATACCAGATGCATTAGCCACTTGGACAGTCATTTCTATGGGATAATCATCTTGTTTTCCTTTGTCTAATCCAACTCCTACTACTATGGCTAACTTATTTAATTCATGGGAACCAAAACAGGAAGTTAAATTTAAAGCTACTAAAATACATACAACTATTTTTATTGCTAAATTTATGTATTTTTTCATTAGATTCACCTCGTAAAAATGCACTGGTATTTTAATTGTTATTTTCTTTTAATGGTGGCTCCGGTTTTGCAGAGGAATCCTGTCTTTTTAAATTGTGCCATCCTATAGTGCTAGGTCTAGTAAACATACTCCACAAATGAATTCTTACAAAACTATCTTTTAAATCTTCTGTGCTTAAAGGAGAAAATGGAGCAAAATATGGAGTACCAAAAGATCTTAAGGATACAATATGAACAAGTACAATTAATAATCCAATTCCAATTCCAAATATACCTAATATTCCAGCTAATATAAGAAACACCATTCGTAAAATGGAAATTACATCTGTATATACAGGAATTACAAAACTGGAAACAGCTGTCAGTGCTATTACAATAACCATAAGTCCTGATACCAATCCTGCTGTTACGGCAGCTTCACCTATTACTAAAGCTCCTACAATGCTTACCGCCTGACCTACTGGGCGAGGCAATCTAACACCTGCTTCTCGTAGGATTTCAAAGGTTATTATCATGAGACCAGCTTCTATAACTGCAGGAAATGGGACACCTTCTCGACCTGCCGCCATGGTAAATAATAGAGTAGTAGGTATTAATTCTTGATGAAAAGTAGATAGCATGACGTAAGTAGCTGGAGAGAATACACTTATAAAAAAGCATAGAAACCTTAAAAATCTTAAAATACTTGCAAAGTAAGGTCTAGAATAATAGTCTTCTGAACTTTGAAAGCCTTCAATAAAGAGCATTGGCATAGTAAGTACAAAAGGAGTACCATCAACTAAAATAGCAGCTCTTCCTTCTAATATTTTAGCAGCTGCTGTATCTGGCTTTTCTGAATTACCTATAGTAGGAAAAATAGAATAGGGGGCATCTTCTATAAACTGTTCAATATAGCCTGATTCCAGAATAGAGTCTGTATTAATTTTATTTAGCCTATGTTTTATTTCTTTTATGAGTTTAGGATTAACGACTCCTTTTAAATAAACAACGCATATATTGGTGTTTGTTTGAGTGCCAATTTTCATAGTTTCAAAGGTTAAATTTGGATTTTGAATTTTACGTCTTAAAAGTGTCATGTTTGTGACCATAGTTTCACAAAAGCCTTCTCTAGGTCCCCTTACCACAGCTTCAGTTTTAGGTTCTTCTACACCGCGGGTTTCCCATCCCTTTGAATGAACAATCAAAGCTTCTTGGCAGCCATCTACAAGAAATATGGTATCACCAGATAAACATGCATCTATTATTTGATTTACTAATGCAACTTGTTTAACATTTCCAACAGAAAGCATACAATTTTTTATAACGTCTATACTATTTAACTCTAATTCATTTTCTAAATTGCATAACTTGCTGTCATACATAAAAGGTTTAATTATAAGTTCGTTTATAGTTGCTTTTTCTGTCATACCATCTAAAAATATAATTGCAGCATTTATTTGCAGTTTAGAACCAAAGGAAAATTCGCGGTAGATTATATCACTACTTGAACCTAAAATATTTTTTAAAACATTTAGGTTATCTTCAAGGCTAGTAGAAAGTTTTGGTTGTGGAATTTTCCCTTTTGAATTTTCACTGATTACATTAGTATTTTTAAGCTGCGTGAATTTAAACTTTTTATATATATAATTAAACACTTTAGTTACCTCTATTTCTATTTTGTGATATTAGTATTTATCCTCTCTTAGCTTATTATGCATTGTTATTTTTTTCTTCAGAGTATGCATCTTGTTTCGCGTTATTGATATCTAGAAAAAAGAGTGTAGTACTTCTCACTTCAAATATGAATATTAAAAAGGATCTGTATTTTAAAATTTGATACAGGTCCTTTTTAAAAGCAATGTGATAGTTAAATTATAGAGGTTTCTCCCACCAGCCTAAAGCAACATCAGTTTTAATGTGCTGGTTGCCAGGAGAGTGTAGATATACGATAAGAGAGCCTCCTGGAGGGATAATGATTTTACCATAATAATTTCCCACTACTGTGGAATTTGCTTCTGCAATTCTGTTAAATAAACTTATACCGCTGGAAGGTGAGTGTTTTACATGCTGCGCAAAACTCAATAAAATATTGGAAGTTGGTAAAGGATATATGGTAGTATTTGCAGGGGATACATAGGGAGATATAGAAGTTCTACCAATAGGTTCAGAATTTAGCCATAGTTCTGATCTAAAAGCTGTACTAGACGTATTTGATACTGTAAAGGTATTTATATATAACTTAACTCCTGAATCCTCTGGGTTTATCAAGCCTCCCCAAGCATTTAAATTACGTTCTAGAATTAGAAAGGGGGTATGACCCATAAAATATTTTCCTTTAAAAGATTCATATACACGATAGGGTAGGTTTACTACTTTAGTTGGTTTATCATGATGACTTACGGTATCGGAATTTAAAATGTTTTGATTTTCCATAAATATGACCTCCTAGTATTTAGTATTATTTTATGTAAATATATATGTAGAAGTGTACCATTTGTGCAAGATTTCAATAAAGGGTATATTTTACCTATTTTTTTAGTATAAAAAATGCAAAAAATATGAACAAAAGTAGAGTTCCTATGTATTAAATTGTAAAATATCCACTAAAAAAATAAAATTATAATAAAAAATACAAAAAAATAATTGACAATATATAAATAATTATGCATAATTATATCATGATAACAATTAGTTAAGCATAATTACATATATATGAACATAATATGACATCTTAGAAGCATATCTTTCGTTAGTAATAATATAATTTCCTTTAGAAGAAAATGATTTATTTAAAATAAATAGTGTAATGTTTTTTATAATTTCAAAAAGTTCCCCAATTTAGCATACTAGGCATGATAAAAATAGCTTGAATAAGTGCCTGCTATTATTTATTGATACATAGAGAATTTCACTCTTTGCATTTTATCTAACATCAAGGGGTTTATTTGTCACAAATTATGTAAAAATAAAACAAAGATGTAAGAAAGTCCTATGATATAAATTTTGTAAACATAATAAATTAGCTTTCATAAGATTGGAAGAATGATAATTACTACTTAGAACTGCTAAAAATTAGGAAAGAGGTGTCGTTAATTAATGAAAGTTACAAACGTAGAAGAACTAATGAAAAGACTAGAAGAAATAAAGGATGCTCAAAAGAAATTTGCTACATATACTCAAGAACAAGTGGATGAAATTTTTAGACAAGCAGCTATGGCAGCTAATAGTGCTAGAATAGAACTAGCTAAAATGGCAGTAGAAGAAAGCGGAATGGGAATTGTAGAAGACAAGGTCATTAAAAATCACTTTGCCTCAGAATATATATATAACAAATATAAGGATGAAAAAACCTGTGGAGTTTTAGAGAGAGATGCAGGATTTGGTATAGTTAGAATTGCGGAACCTGTAGGAGTTATCGCAGCAGTAGTTCCAACAACTAATCCAACATCTACAGCAATATTTAAATCACTAATAGCTTTAAAAACTAGAAATGGTATAATTTTTTCACCCCATCCAAGGGCAAAGAAATCAACTATTGCAGCAGCTAAAATAGTACTTGACGCTGCAGTTAAAGCTGGTGCTCCTGAAGGAATTATAGGATGGATAGATGAACCTTCCATTGAACTTTCACAGGTGGTAATGGGAGAAGCAAATTTAATTCTTGCAACTGGTGGCCCGGGTATGGTTAAGGCTGCCTATTCTTCAGGCAAACCTGCTGTGGGAGTTGGTCCAGGTAACACACCTGCTGTAATTGATGAAAGTGCCGACATTAAAATGGCAGTAAATTCAATATTACTATCAAAGACTTTTGATAATGGTATGATTTGTGCCTCAGAGCAGTCAGTAATAGTTTTAGACTCAATATATGAGGAAGTTAAAAAAGAATTTGCTTATAGGGGTGCTTATATATTAAGTAAGGATGAAACAGATAAGGTTGGAAAAATAATTTTAAAAAATGGAGCCTTAAATGCAGGTATTGTAGGACAACCTGCTTTTAAAATAGCACAGCTGGCAGGAGTGGATGTACCAGAAAAAGCTAAAGTACTTATAGGAGAGGTAGAATCGGTAGAACTTGAAGAACCATTTTCTCATGAAAAGTTATCTCCAGTTTTAGCTATGTACAGGGCAAGAAATTTTGAGGATGCCATTGCAAAAACTGATAAACTGGTTAGGTCAGGTGGATTTGGACATACATCTTCATTATATGTAAATCCAATGACAGAGAAAGCAAAAGTAGAAAAATTTAGTACTATGATGAAAACATCAAGAACTATAATTAACACACCTTCATCCCAAGGTGGTATAGGTGATATATATAACTTTAAACTAGCTCCTTCTTTGACATTAGGCTGCGGTTCCTGGGGAGGAAATTCTGTATCCGAAAATGTTGGGCCTAAACATTTATTAAACATAAAAAGTGTTGCTGAGAGGAGAGAAAATATGCTTTGGTTTAGAGTACCTGAAAAGGTTTATTTCAAATATGGTAGTCTTGGAGTTGCATTAAAAGAATTAAAAGTTATGAATAAGAAGAAAGTATTTATAGTAACAGATAAAGTTCTTTATCAATTAGGTTATGTGGACAAAGTTACAAAAGTTCTTGAGGAACTAAAAATTTCCTATAAGGTATTTACAGATGTAGAACCAGATCCAACCCTTGCTACAGCTAAAAAAGGTGCAGCAGAACTGCTTTCCTATGAACCGGATACAATTATATCAGTTGGTGGTGGCTCAGCAATGGATGCAGCTAAGATCATGTGGGTAATGTATGAGCATCCAGAAGTAAAATTTGAAGATTTAGCTATGAGATTTATGGATATAAGAAAGAGAGTATATGTTTTCCCTAAGATGGGAGAAAAGGCAATGATGATTTCAGTAGCAACATCCGCAGGAACAGGGTCGGAAGTTACTCCATTTGCAGTAATCACTGATGAAAAAACAGGAGCTAAATATCCATTAGCTGATTATGAACTAACTCCAGACATGGCTATAGTTGATGCAGAACTTATGATGGGAATGCCAAGAGGACTTACAGCAGCTTCGGGTATAGATGCATTAACCCATGCACTGGAGGCATATGTGTCAATAATGGCTACAGAATTTACCAATGGATTAGCCCTTGAAGCAGTAAAGTTGATATTTGAATATTTACCAAAAGCTTATACAGAAGGTACAACTAATGTAAAGGCAAGAGAAAAGATGGTTCATGCTTCAT
Source organism: Clostridium ljungdahlii DSM 13528 (assembly GCF_000143685.1). Classification (NCBI taxonomy): domain Bacteria; kingdom Bacillati; phylum Bacillota; class Clostridia; order Eubacteriales; family Clostridiaceae; genus Clostridium; species Clostridium ljungdahlii. The sequence goes on from NC_014328.1 coordinate 1,793,385, forward strand.
GTATTGCAGGTATGGCCTTTGCAAATGCATTTTTAGGGGTATGCCACTCTATGGCACATAAATTGGGAGCACAGCATCACATACCACATGGAATTGCCAATGCACTTATGATAGATGAAGTTATAAAATTCAATGCTGTAGATGATCCAATAAAACAAGCTGCATTTCCCCAATACGAGTATCCAAATGCTAGGTATAGATATGCTCAGATAGCTGATTGTCTGAACTTGGGAGGAAATACAGAAGAGGAAAAGGTACAACTATTAATAAATGCTATAGATGATTTAAAAGCTAAGTTAAATATTCCAGAAACTATAAAAGAAGCAGGAGTTTCAGAAGATAAATTCTATGCTACTTTAGATAAAATGTCAGAATTAGCTTTTGATGATCAGTGTACAGGAGCTAATCCAAGATATCCACTGATAAGTGAAATAAAACAAATGTATATAAATGTTTTTGATAAAACCGAACCAATTGTAGAAGATGAAGAAAAGTAATTATTAAATAAAAATGGTGTTCAAATAAAATTTGAACACCATTTTTATTTTTAAGGAGTAAATATGAATAATAATAACATAGAAACAAACAATAAAAATGAGAAATTTGTTTATATTTAACAGCATAAAAAATAAGAAAGAGGTGTCATTAATGAAGGTAACTAAGGTAACTAACGTTGAAGAATTAATGAAAAAGTTAGATGAAGTAACGGCTGCTCAAAAGAAATTTTCTAGCTATACTCAAGAACAAGTGGATGAAATTTTCAGGCAGGCAGCTATGGCAGCCAATAGTGCTAGAATAGACTTAGCTAAAATGGCAGTGGAAGAAAGCGGAATGGGAATTGTAGAAGACAAGGTCATTAAAAATCATTTTGTTGCAGAGTATATATATAACAAATATAAGGGTGAAAAAACCTGTGGAGTTCTGGAACAAGATGAAGGCTTTGGTATGGTTAGAATTGCAGAACCTGTAGGAGTTATTGCAGCAGTAGTCCCAACAACTAATCCAACATCTACAGCAATATTTAAATCACTAATAGCTTTAAAAACTAGAAATGGTATAGTTTTTTCGCCACATCCAAGGGCAAAAAAATCAACTATTGCAGCAGCTAAGATAGTACTTGATGCTGCAGTTAAAGCTGGTGCTCCTGAAGGAATTATAGGATGGATAGATGAACCTTCTATTGAACTTTCACAGGTGGTAATGAAAGAAGCAGATCTAATTCTTGCAACTGGTGGACCAGGTATGGTTAAGGCTGCCTATTCTTCAGGAAAGCCTGCTATAGGAGTTGGTCCAGGTAACACGCCTGCTGTAATTGATGAAAGTGCTGACATTAAAATGGCAGTAAATTCAATACTATTATCAAAAACTTTTGATAATGGTATGATTTGTGCTTCAGAGCAGTCAGTAGTAGTTGCAAGCTCAATATACGATGAAGTCAAGAAAGAGTTTGCAGATAGAGGAGCATATATATTAAGTAAGGATGAAACAGAGAAGGTTGGAAAAACAATTATAATTAATGGAGCCTTAAATGCTGGCATTGTAGGGCAAAGTGCTTTTAAAATAGCACAGATGGCAGGAGTGAGTGTACCAGAAGATGCTAAAGTACTTATAGGAGAAGTTAAATCAGTAGAACCGGAAGAAGAGCCCTTTGCGCATGAAAAGCTATCTCCAGTTTTAGCTATGTACAAAGCAAAAGATTTTGACGAAGCACTCCTAAAGGCTGGAAGATTAGTTGAACGAGGTGGAATTGGGCATACATCTGTATTATATGTAAATGCAATGACGGAAAAAGTAAAGGTAGAAAAGTTCAGAGAAACTATGAAGACTGGTAGAACATTGATAAATATGCCTTCAGCACAAGGTGCTATAGGAGATATATATAACTTTAAGCTAGCTCCTTCTTTGACACTAGGTTGTGGTTCCTGGGGAGGAAACTCTGTATCAGAAAATGTTGGTCCTAAACATTTATTAAACATAAAGAGTGTTGCTGAGAGGAGAGAAAATATGCTTTGGTTTAGAGTACCTGAAAAGGTTTATTTCAAATATGGTAGTCTTGGAGTTGCACTAAAAGAACTGAGAATTATGGAGAAGAAAAAGGCATTTATAGTAACGGATAAAGTTCTTTATCAATTAGGTTATGTAGATAAAATTACAAAAAATCTGGATGAATTAAGAGTTTCATATAAAATATTTACAGATGTAGAACCAGATCCAACCCTTGCTACAGCTAAAAAAGGTGCAGCAGAACTGTTAGCTTATGAACCAGATACAATTATAGCAGTCGGTGGTGGTTCAGCAATGGATGCAGCCAAGATCATGTGGGTAATGTATGAGCATCCAGAAGTAAGATTTGAAGATTTAGCTATGAGATTTATGGATATAAGAAAGAGAGTGTATGTTTTCCCTAAAATGGGAGAAAAGGCAATGATGATTTCAGTAGCAACATCCGCAGGAACAGGGTCGGAAGTTACGCCATTTGCAGTAATTACGGATGAAAGAACAGGAGCTAAATATCCTCTGGCTGATTATGAATTGACTCCAAACATGGCTATAGTTGATGCAGAACTTATGATGGGAATGCCAAAGGGACTAACAGCAGCTTCAGGTATAGATGCATTAACCCATGCGCTGGAGGCCTATGTATCAATAATGGCTTCAGAATATACCAATGGATTGGCTCTTGAAGCAACAAGATTAGTATTTAAATATTTGCCAATAGCTTATACAGAAGGTACAACTAATGTAAAGGCAAGAGAAAAAATGGCTCATGCTTCATGTATTGCAGGTATGGCCTTTGCCAATGCATTTTTAGGGGTATGCCACTCCATGGCACATAAATTGGGAGCACAGCACCACATACCACATGGAATTGCCAATGCACTTATGATAGATGAAGTTATAAAGTTCAATGCTGTAGAGGCTCCAAGGAAACAAGCGGCATTTCCACAATATAAATATCCAAATGTTAAAAGAAGATATGCTAGAATAGCTGATTACTTAAATTTAGGTGGAAGTACAGATGATGAAAAAGTACAATTTTTAATAAATGCTATAGATGACTTGAAAACCAAGTTAAATATTCCAAAGACTATTAAAGAAGCGGGAGTTTCAGAAGATAAATTCTATGCTACTTTAGATACAATGTCAGAACTGGCTTTTGATGATCAATGTACAGGAGCTAATCCAAGATATCCATTAATAGGAGAAATAAAACAAATGTATATAAATGCATTTGATACACCAAAGGCAACTGTGGAGAAGAAAACAAGAAAGAAAAAATAAATATATAATAAATTGAATATAGTAAACAAAAAGGGACATATTTATAATATGTTCTTTTTAGTTTAATACTCAATTTTTGCACATAAGAAATTAACTTAATATAAAAAAATTTGCGAAGCTTTGCTTCGCAGTTTAATATTGTTTAGGTGGTTAAATTATGAATCTGGAAGTGTTAAAAACAGAGTTTAAGTATTTAAGAGATAAAATAATTGAAAAGCAATATGAACATCTTGATCCTATGCAAAGAAAAGCAGTTTTAAATGGTGAAAATAACTGTATTGTTATTGCTTGTCCTGGAGCAGGAAAGACCCAGACTATTATTAATAGAGTGGACTACTTATGTAGATTCGGTCCTATATACAATACAGATTATGTACCTAATTGTCTAAAGACCGATGATTTACAGATAATGAAGAAATATTTAAATGATAATTCTTTTAAAGATGTGACTGCAGTAAATAAAATTGAGCATTTGTTAAATAGCAATAAAATAAATCCACAGAACATAGTTGTTATAACTTTTACTAGAGCAGCTGCTCTCAATATGAAAAACAGATACATATCTATAGGAAATAAAGAAAAGTCACCTTTTTTTGGAACATTCCACTCCCTATTTTATAATATATTGAAAAAGCATAATAAAGAAATAAATATTATAGATCCTTATAAGGCACATGAGATAGTTAAAAATACACTTATGTATTATCTGGACTTTATAGGAGAAGAGAGAGTAAAGGAAGTTCTAAATGACATATCTCTTTTAAAAAATAGTGAAACTAACATAGATTTATTTAAAAGTAAAATTGACAAAAGTGTATTTTTAAAATGTTTTAATGAATATGAAAATTATAAAGCTAGAAATAAGCTTATGGATTTTGATGATTTACAATTAAAAGTTAAAGATATGTTTCTAAATCAGAAATCTATTCTAGATAGTTATCAGAATTTGTTCAAGTATATTTTAGTTGATGAGTTTCAGGATTCAGATAACCTCCAAATAGAGCTTTTACAACTAATAGGAAGTAAGGGGGTTATATTTGCAGTAGGAGATGAGGATCAATGCATATATTCTTTTAGGGGATCTAAGCCAGAGTGCATGGTGAATTTTGATAACTATTTTAAAGATGGAAGAAAAATTTATTTAAAAATAAATTACAGAAGTGTTAAAAATGTAGTTGAATTGTCCAAAAAGATTATATGTAATAATAAAAATAGAAATGTAAAACTTATTGAAAATAACAGAAAAAATGATGGAAATATATACTTCAAGGTATTTGAAAGAGAAAAAGAGCAGGCCTTTTTTGTATCAAATTCAATCAAAGAAATTATAAATAAGGGAAAATACAAATATAGTCACATAGCTGTATTTTATAGAACAAACCTGGAATCAAGAAGTATAATAGATGCTTTTTTAAAATACAATATAAAGTTTAAACTTTTGGACGGTCAGTATAATTTTTATGAACATTTTATATGCAAGGATTTAATAGCATATCTTAAATTGGCTGTAAATATGTGCGATAAGAATAGTTTTATGAGAATAATAAATAAGCCTTTTAGGTATATTGGAAAAGTAAATATAAAAAAAGTTATAGATAATAGAATAAGGGAAAATTGCTTTGATATTTTAAGGCAAGTAGGTGATTTACCTATTTTTCAGCTTAAAAACATAACTGTGCTTGAAAAAAATATTAGAAAATTAAATAGAATGAAGAAGCAGGATAGAATAAATTATATATTGGATAAATTAGATTATATGGATTATTTAAAAAATTACTGCATGAAATTAAATAGGGATATGGATGAACTTCAAGATATTATAGGAGAGTTTAGGGAAGCTTGCGGAGAATTCGATAGTATAGAATCATTTTTGGATAATGTTGGAAAAGTGGAGCAGACTTTAGAGAAAGGTAAGAAAGAAGGTAATACAGTTACTTTAAGTACTATTCACGGCGTGAAAGGTATGGAGTTTGAGAATGTGTTTATAATAAACTGCAGCGAAGGGTTAATTCCCCATGCAAATAGCATACAAAATAATCTGGAAGAAGAAAGGCGGCTTTTTTATGTAGGGGTTACAAGAGCCATAGATAATTTGACTTTATGTTATTCAAGTACTATTAGGAAAAAGGCAGTAAATGTATCCAGGTTTATAGAAGAATGTGACTTGTTAAATTCGGGAGAGCTTATGAAAAATTGCGATTTAGAAATAGGGGATTATGTAGTTCACAAAGTATTTGGAAGTGGAAAAATAATAGATAAGAGAGATAATTGCTTAAAAGTATTATTTTCAGGTAATAGAGAGATAGGATTTGATTTATCGGTTCTTTATAATGGACAGCTGATGAAGGATGCTGCCAGAAAATGTTTGTAATAAGAGGTAAATGTATCCTAATTCATAAGTGAGTTTCCATTAATTTTTAAAATTAATAAAATTTAATTACTCCATACATCTAAATATTAAAATTTGTGTATAAGGGATGGAGTAAAAATGGGTGTTAAAAAACTGATAAACGTGGTTAAAAAGCAGGATAGAAGCATTAGAGAAATTTATGAAAAATATTTAAAACATTGTATTTCTATAGGCCAGGCACATGGAACTATAGAGTCAAAAAAGCAATTCTTTAGGTATTCACTTCCTAAAATAGTAAATGTAGATGATAGTATAACTACTTTTACAAAACATAAATTAGAAGAACATATAATATCTATGAGAAAAGCGGGTTATGCAGGTAATTATTATCAAACCTTTGTTATTAAATCAAAAGCATTTTTAACGTATTGCTTTAATCATCATTATCTTAAAAAATTTGAAGTTAAAATTCCAACAATAACTCAAAAGAAAAAGGATATTTATACAGAAGAAGAATTAATTAAATTACTGAAGAAACCAAATCTGAAAACCTGCCTTGTGGGAGAGTATAAATCATGGGTAACTATAAATTTTTTATTAGCTACTGGAGCAAGAAGTGAAACTTTATTAAATGTGTTAGTTAAGGATGTGAATTTTCAAGAAAAAAGTATCTTATTTAGACACATGAAAGCACATAAGCAAATAACAGTACCCCTAAGTCCTACACTAGAATATGTATTAAGAGAATATGTAGAATTATTGGATTTAGAACCAGACAATTTATTATTTCCTAAATTAGATAAAAAGAAAATGAAGTATGACACACTTCACGAAACTATTAATGGCTTCTGTAAGCGTAGGAATGTAGCTATGAAAGGCATAAACACATTCCGTAATACTTTTGCTACATTGTTTATTAAAAATGGAAATAATAATATATATTTACTTCAAAAATTATTAGGACATGCTGATATTAGAATGACTGAGAGATATATTAACTTATTACCCCTTGAGATGAAAGAAGATATTAATAAATATAATCCTTTAGATGTGTTGAGTCATAAAAGGTTGACATTGAATAAAGGAGGTAATAGGTAATGCAAGGTTATACAATTATATCTAATAATATTATTACCTCTAACATTTCAAATAATGCATATAGAGTGTATTCTGCTCTTTTATCCATGGCTTATGGGGAAAAGGACTACTGTTACCCATCAGAGTGTTATTTGGCTAATATGCTCCATAAAAGCATACGCACAATACAGAGAGGACTTTATGAATTAAAAGAACAAGGTTTGATTGTTATAAAAAGACGTGGTTCTATTTCAAATCTATATAAAATAATAGGAAAGAAGATAACTAAGAAAGTAGAAGAGGTAGCTAAAAAAGTTAAAAATACTAAAAAGAGCTTTTATAGCAGCAAGAAAAAATCTGCATTTAATAGCTTTCCACAACGTAAATATGATTTTAAAGAATTAGAACAACAACTATTGTCTGGAAATTATGATTCAGAAAAATTAATAGAATAAAAGTAAAAGTCCCTTAAATATCTTGGCAGGATATTAAAAAGGACTTATACTAAAAAGACGAAAATCAAATATTTATCATGTTACTTATATTATATACCCAAAAATTAAAAATATCAAAATTTTGGTTTATTAAAATTGCCCTTTTTTATATGGTTATTTTTGTAAAGTAATTTTCAGAGAGATTATTTTCCAAAAATAACCTATTTTTTCTTATACAATTCTAATTTATATATAATTATTTATACTACTCAGTTCAATATGCCAAATATCAAATTTCTAATATGTAATTAATAACAAATCTTAAATGACATGAATTATCTAAAAATAAATACAATAAAAGAATTAAAAACTAATAATATATTGAACCAATTAGAACTATAAAAAATAAATATTTACCAGTACATAGCAAAATGAAAAGTATCATCTTGGTTTCCGAGAAACATACAATTTACAACATCTTTGTCATAACCTATTATTTGTATAGGTAATGGTTCATAAGCTTTTTTATACATATAAAATATATCTTTTGTTTTAGAACTATTTGCTTTATGATTTAAAAATGGGAAAAGTCTTAATCTTTCATTATTTATATCAGGAAATTGTCCAGCACCTGTGCCTAATTGCATAATTTCACTAAACCTTTCTACTGCATTGAACCAACCTAAAACAAAAGCTCTGTGTCCTTTTTTTCCATTTTTTATTTCATCACATAACCAATCATAATTTTTTTGAAAAGCATCTTGCCATATTAATTTATTGGAAAAAGACTGTCCTTTAGTTTTTGCTTTAAAATTTCTTAAATATTTAACTTCAATTATAAAATCTCTTGATTTTACAACAATATCACAAGCTTTACCTTGAAAGTTAAAATGAGCCATATGTTTAAACGGGTATCCTAATCTTATAGCTATATCAGACTCATTAAATTCTTTATCAGCTAAAATTTTTAAATCAGCTTTGTTAATAGTATTGTCTTTCCCTTTAAATCTATAATTGAATTCATCAATTATAAATAGGCAATTAGATACTAGATATTTATCTATCATAAAATCCACCTCTATATTTATTATGTACTGAAATTACTTAAATATAAGTACAAATAGTCGATTAATAAAATTGATATTTTAATATAAATAATAAATAAAATTATTTAGTATTAATTAGTATTAAATAGAGGAATTTACCTTAATTTGTAGAATGCTTACAAAAGAAGGGAGAGTGATAGGTAATGAAACTTAGTAGTTTAGATGATATAAACGAATATTATAAAAGTCAAAATATACAGTCTTATTGGCTAGAAGAATCATTAAGATTTGATATTGTAAAAGAAATAACTTTAATATTTAATGATTTGCATAATTTATATCCAGATGTTGTAATCAAAGAAATTGGAGATTGTTATTCTTATGATAAAATTAGTAATAAAGTTTGTATAAACAATCTTAAAAACACTCTTGCCAGTGATAAATTATCAGATGTGTATGGTAATGATGAAAATGCTAAAATAGAAACTAAAAAATTTCTATTAAATGAACTCAATAAATATAATAATATTAAAATAACGAAAGAGTTTGATCAAAATGGAAATAGGTATTACGATTTAGGATATTGTGCTATATATTATGCAAAAGAACAAAAGATAATTTTTAATCAAGCATCGTTAGGCGATTGGAAAGAGAATACTATACACGAATTTGGACATGCTATAGCATATCAATATGATTTAAACAAAAATGAGAATATGCAAGATATATATATAAATCTTAAAAATTATGAAGTGACTTCAAATGTATCTATATATGCTAATAAAAATATATATGAATTTATAGCAGAAGTATTTACTCAATATTACTATTATAATAAAGATAATGATATAATAAGAAAAGTTATGAATATACTTAAAGAGAGAGTTAGAACTTCTAAAGCCATGGGATATTATTTAGTAGAACTTTATCGAAAAATAAAAAGGCAACAGGATTGATTTAATCCTTTGCCTTTTCTTCATTATCAACTATATTTATTATATCAGTAAATTTGATATTCTTATCTAATTGTTTGAAAGCTTTATAAATAGCTTCTAATTGATCTAACTCTATTCTTTTAACTTTCTCATAATAGAAATTGCTTATACTAGCAGGTCTTATGCCTGTTTCCTGTGCTAACCATGCTTGATTCTTTTTATATTTTCCTAACAGATCACTTATGTATATTTTAATCATAGTATACTTACCTCCCATAAAGTACTAATAATAACTATTTTATAAGTTATATAATACTATATATTATACCATATATAAGTAATAAATCAATAGATTTCGTAAATAAGTTACGCTTAAAGTAATAAAATTCTTGACTTATTACGGTAGGAGTAATATAATTAAATTAAAGGTAAGAAAATTATATAAATAAAAAAGTACCTAACCTGAAGGTGAGATACTAAGTCGCAATTAGATTATATCACATTTGGGTATAGGAAATCAATTGAAGGAGGTACACAAAAACCAAATGAGTATATATGTTTTATTAGAATATATGCAACAATGTAAAATAAAGCATAAACAAGCTACAGTAAATGGATTATATAGTTTCAAAGAATTATGGAGATAAAAAAATACAATATTATATTAGGAGAGGAGAAAATAATATGAGTAACATTCTTGAAGTTAAAAGAGAGCAGCTGAAGGACAAGTTAGGTGAAATTGTACCTTGGAACTATAAGCCATTACCAGGTGAACATGTATTTACAGCTTTTATAATGGGAAATATACCTATAAGAGTATGTAGTAATACGCTAACCTATGAAGAATTTTGTAAAATCTGTTAATTAAATTATAAGGGGAGGAATTATTTAAATGAATGTAGTGATGAATAAAGTTAGAGAGTATGCTGAAAATGAAAAAAATGAATTTAAGGATATAAAGGTATATGAGGCAACACAGAAAGTACAAGCAGAGATTAATAGAAAAGAATTAAAAAAACAACTGAAAAAATTTGAAGGTAAAGATGTAATGATTGATCTAATTGGAGAGGTTTCAATTCCATTATTTATGGATGGATTAGAGATAGGAGAATTTAAGGATATAAAAGGTAACTATAGAATGGAATTATCATCTATAGATGAAAAACCTTATACTTTTATAGATGTAGAGGACGTTTACTGTATATATGAAAACCCGTTACTTGGTGGAGTAAGCATATTTTTTAGAAGTGGAACTGAAATGGATATAACTGTAAATAAATAAACCTAACAATATGACAAAATAATAGTTATTAAGCTAAAGTAGTAGCATTTTATGAAAATAAGATAGAAATTAGAAAAAATGTGTTGACATGGATATGATTAGGTAATATAATAATAACCGTTAAGTAAATAAAGAAATTATTGCCATGTGGCGTTTTTATAGTCGTAAGTGCTATTACATAGAGAAAAATAGAATAGTTTCGTGATTAGAATTAATTTGATGTTAATTCTATTAGTTAAACTATTTATATTATCTCTATATAATAGCACTTTTTTTACTTAAAATTGAATAGAGAGAGGAAAAGATAGGAAAATAGAATAATTTAATTATTGAAAGCAAAAATTTAGTTGACAAAAGTAACTCAACGATGTAATATATAATTACAGGTTGACAAAAGTAACCTATAATTATAAGAGAAATGATGTGAGTATATTATGATAGGACTTTACTTCATTAGAAAATTATATAATATGTCTATGGATGAATTAGCACATAATCTAAATATAACAAAGCAAACAGTATCTAAATGGGAAAAACGAAAGATCCCTATATCAGATAAAAGATTAAATCAACTTTCAAAAATATTTAATATTCCACAAAAATATTTTCAAAAGGAACTGGATGAAATAGATAGAATGGAAATTCAAAATATAAAATTGAATAGTGAACTTAAAAATTATGAATATCAATATGAGGACACAATTACAGATCCAGACACAGGAGAAGAAATAACTGTAACACAAACTAGTATAGATGAAGGTGCATTATTTGATTTTAGCTTAAATAGTTACAATTTGAATCAAAAAAAACTTTTAATAGCCATAAAAGATTCAATGGATAGGCAATTTGAAGAAAATAATGATGAATATAGGGATTATGGATTAGGTAACGCTAATGAAATATTGGAATTATATGAAAGGTTTTTAAAATTAGTGAATAATGCAGATATAGATAATAACACTATAAAAAGAGTATTAATGGGTGTACAACTTGCTTATGGAAAAATTTTTGATTCCGAGAAATTTGTTAGAAAAATTGCTAAAGATATAAAAGAATATAATAAGGAAAGTAAAACATGGAGTGATGAAGAAGGTGGTGAAAGGTTATGAAGATAAAAACGAAAAGGCATGGAAAAATACCATACCCTCAATAAAAATATGTAATTATTAATGTAGATGTTAAGTTGGCAGACCTAACTTCTACTATATAAAAGTTTTAAATCTATTTATATTATACACAATTGATTAAATTTAAACCACAAAATTTTAAAAAATATTAAGGAAATTTAAGGAGGAAGAGAAGGAGAAAGAGTATGAAAAATACATTAATACTTAAAATTAGAGATTCTGAAAGAAAAGAATGGAATGAGGAACACAACCTCGAAGAATGGGAAGAAATGGATTTCGATAATGCAGTAACTAAAATAGTATATGACTTAGTGGATTGTGATAATGAATATTGGGATTCTTATACTGCATGGTATGATGCAATAAATACAGTTAATTATTCTTTGAATAAAAAAATAACAAATGATACATTAGAAAAAATTAAAGATACTTTATACCAAAAAGAAAGTATCTTATTAGATGCTATATATATCAATGATTAATATAAAAAATAGGAGATTTTTATTATGGAAAGTTTAAAAAATTTTGATACAGAGAAAGAAGAAATAAAAATATATAGACAGTATAGTGGATTAAATGATGAACCTTATTATTTTACTTTTGATAAAAATAAAATAAATCATGTTAACTTATTTCCTTATGAAATGCCACTTACAAAAGAAAATATAGTTTTAACTATTCTTGATACCCAAGTAATTTCAGATGATGAAGGAAATATTTTTGGAGATATTATTTTCGAAAATAAAACTCAAGGTATGAAATTAAAAAAAACTGAGCTAATACAAATACTTGAAAAATGCTATAACTTATATAAAAAAGTAAAGGGAAAATGTGACAAATAAAAAAGAAAATGTTATTCAAGATGCAGTAGGGATTGTAAGGTAACTTCAGTTCCTTACTGCAATAAAATTAAAAATTATTAGAGAGTATAGAGGAGGATTTTATATGGGGCGAAATAAGAATTTTTATTTTCAGAATCGTTATTTCATTTCAGGTGTCAGATTTTCAACGGTTTTAGAAAAAACTGAAAATATGGGAAAAACTGCAATAAGTATAACTAAAGAATATGGAATTGATAGCAATATAAGTTGGAGATTTAAAAAGCTTGACAAAGATAAAAATGAAAAAGGGAACTTGCAAATTGATTTGAGTCAAGTAAATATTAATACAACCACAGAACCAGTATGGATGAATGTAGATGATAAAATTATCCATATAGCAAAACAAATGATAGATGAAGGTTTAAGTGATGAAGAAATATCAAGCAAAATTTATTCAAGATTAAAGGAAGGTGGAGTAAATATGGAAAATAAAAAAATAATTAAAAATATAAGTGCAGATATTGGAAATAACTATGCAAAGGGAAGTATAGATGATAAGGTTCTTAGTTTTGTAAATAAAGTAAGAAAAGAAAGACAAGTTAATAAATTAGCAGATAATGATTACATTCAATTAAGTGATGAACAAGGATATTATGTTATAGCTAATGATGATGATAAGTTTGAAGAAAGCCAATCTAAGAAGGATAAAAATTTCATACCAACTCTTTACTATTTGATTTGCAGAGCTTTATTTTTAGATGAAATAGATGCAGACGAAGTTGATGTAAATTTATCTATGCTTACACCAATTAACCAAGCTAATGAAACGCAAGAATATATTAACAAAATAAAGGAAAAAGATAGCTATATGTGTAGCTATAGAATTAACAATAATGAAAATACTGTAATTATAAATATAAAGAATGTAGAAATGTTTTTGGAAGGGGTTGCAAGTTTACCGTTAATTGAAAATCATGTTGGGATGCAAAGTATCTGTGACGTGGGCTCAAAAACGATAAATGTCATAAAAGCAAGAAAAAATCGTATTCTTACTGTAGATACAATTGATGATTTAGGTACTTTTGAATATTATGACAAGCTTATAAACAAGATTGATAACAGAACGGTAAACATATCTAATATACAGCAATTAATAGAAGATGGGATTTGCAGTCATGATAAAAGTTTATTAAAGGAATATCTAAAAAAAGTATTAAGTGAAACAAATAAGGTTGTAAAATTTGATACTTGTGTCAATGTTAATTTTACAGGTGGTGCTATGGAATTATTTAAATCACAAGGGCTTAATTTTGAAAAAGGTAATATTAAAGTAATGGAAGATCCAGTATTTACAAACGTAAGAGGTTCTAAGAAGTTTTTAGATACTAAATATAAAATAGCAGCAGGTGAATAATAATGGCTGATGATAGAAGAGTTAATATGTATTTTTCTGAAAGGAAATTTATTGATGATGCTATATATCAGTATTTTAAAGATATGTCCAATAAGCAGGACGTTATGAAGATGGTTTTATATGAGTATGTTAAAAGTAAAAATGCTGCATATCAAAATTTCGTTACGGAAACTACAAAAAAAGTACATGAAAATAGCACTAATACTACACATAAAAGTGTAAATGCAGTTACTAATAATTCACGTAAAAAACACAAAGACGTTACGAAAAAGACACAAGAATCACACAATAATGTTACTAAAGGTACACCGATTAGTGAAAATATAGTTACCGATAATACACAAAAAGAAACTAAATCTACTCAAACTGGTGATAAGTTTAATGCTGATGATTTTATAACCGAAGAAAAAGTTGAAAATAAAGATGCAAATGAAAATGAATTTGATTTAATGGCTATATGGAAATCACAAGATAGTTTTATGAATAAATAGTGGCTATAGGAGGACAAACTATCTTGTCCTTCCTGAATCTTATTATAAAAATGGGTTAAAAAATTTAAAGGGGGATAATGAATGGCAGAAGATAAAATGTATAAAATTTTAAGATTGAAACTAAAGAATTGTAAGAGAATGGTTAACAAAGAAGGAAAGCAAATAGGTGTAGAAATCAGAATTAATGAAAACAAGTTAAGAAAATCAATGACTTTGGTAAAAGAACCTGAAACAATTAGAATTATTAAAACTTTAGCACCTGATAGAAATAGTGAAGATTTGAATGGATTTACTTATGTTAAAGATCTAATTACTATGTCAGTTAATATTGATAAATATAGAGATATTATAAAATCTAATTATGGATTGGTTAATATAATATTTACACGAAAGCCAAAGCTAAATTATAAAAAATTTAATAGCAAAATTAGCAGCAAAGACTTTAATCATATAAGCAATAAATCTTTAGAAAAATACAAATATAATATAAATATAGAATATAAAAATGAATTATTTAAAAGATTAATGGCTAGTTCGGGCAATGTTAGGAATAAGAAAGTAGTATTTATAAGAGAAAAATTATTTGATAAGACGAATGAAATTCTATTGTGTGGTCTTCCAGAAGATATGGAACATCCTGCATTTAGTAAATATAATTCTTACTATGCTATGGCTTCTACGGATAGTATACCAGTTACAACTCCCAATTTTGTTGTCATAGATGATTATACAAGAAAAATAGAAGAAGTTTTTGATTATGTTAAGGAAAAAGAAAAAGTAAGTAAAAAGGATAAGGATAATTATGAAATTGAAGAAGGTACTGAAAAAAGTAAGATTGAAATAACTCCTTTTGATGGTGCAGGACTGGTTGATGTAAGTTTAGCTGAACAATGGAAGAAAGATATAGGACTTGATTACTTGCCTTCTAGTTGGCAATTTAGAGCCATCCCAGGGATTAAAGGAGATGTATATACCTTTGACTTAAAGAAGTTTGCAAAGGAATTTAAAAGCGAAATTAAAGATGTATTTGGACAAACATGGGATTTATTCAAAGATAACATTAATATGATTCTGACTAAAAGCCAATTTAAATTTTATAAGCAATATAAAGCAAATTTTGGTGAAGAAAAAGCTTTTAAAACATGGGAAGATAATTTTTACAAGGAATTACATGGATATAAAAGGACATTTAATATATCTAAATATTCAGAAAAAAATTTAAAGCATGAAGCTTTATTGAGTTATCAACCAATTCAATCATTAGAATTATCAGATAATGATATTAAAAATTTGTGCAGTAGAACAGTTAAAAAGATTAAAAAAATAAGTACGGATGTAAATGAATTTTTAAAGTATAGAGGTGTAATTAATTCTCAAGAAAATGAAATAGGGGAACTTATATGTCAGAAAAGGATACCTCCATATTATAAGGCATTAAATGAAAACAAAGATTTATTTTATGATGATTATATCCAACAAAAAATTAAGGATGATATAAAAGGTTTTAAAAAAAGAACACTTAAAGGATGTATTTTTGTACCAGGTAATTATCAAACTTTAATACCAGATGTATTTGCACTAGCACAATATGCTTTTGGATTAAAAGTTACAGGTGGATTAAAAGCTAATACAGTATATTCGGAATATTGGGTTGATGAATATATAAATTTCTTTGCTAAAAAATTAAATAGTAAAAAAGAAAATATGAAATGTGGATATGATTACAATAAGTATTTATCAATGAAAGAAAAACTTAGAAAATTAAGAGATGGAAAAATTAAAGAATTAAATATGAAGATTGATGTTATAAGGTTTCCTCATGTTAGCAATGAACATTTTCCAGTTACCGTTGTAAATCAACCTAATGATTATTATAAATATATGACTGAAGGAATAGTTACTTCTATGTATGATAGTTTAGCTTTACATATTGGGGGAGCTGACTATGATAACGACCATGTACTTAGTACAAATGACCAGACTCTTGTAAGATGTTCAGTAGAGCAAAAAACAAATACTATAGTCCCAATATCATTAAAAGATCAAGAAAATGATGACAATAAGATGCATAAAATAACTGATATGGATGAAATAATAGATACAGATATTAGGGGCATGAGCAATAATATAGGAAAAGCCGTAAATAAAATAACTAAGTTATGGAGTGTAGTTCCTAAAGATGATGATGAAAAAATTAAAGTAAGAAGATATATTAAAATTATGAGTGTCGTATGCAGTAAAATAATAGATTTTGCGAAAACTGGTAAAGCTGCAACTATCCCTTGTGAAATTGAAGAATATTTAAAAGATATTCAAAAGCCATATTTTCAAAGATATATATACAACCATGAAGTTAGTAGAGAAAAAATAATGAATGAAAATAGAGAGCTGTATGGTGAAGATAAGAAGTTTATATTTTCTGATACCAATTGTGTAATGAATAGATTATGTCACTATATGGAAAAGGAAATAGCTAATATAGATGATGAATTAAAAAAGAATAAAGAAGAACAGCTTGAAGAAAAAGCAGAAGATATTACTTGTTTCTATAGTGAGAAAAATACAGAGCAATTTAAAGATAAGAAATATGATAATAGCGTGTCATACACAAAATATATAAAACCTTTGCTAAAAGATTTAAAGAAAGAATATGATGAAATATCTAAGTATAACAGTCAGGAAAATAATAATATATTTTGTAGTAGTGATATAAAACAAGAACATGATGATAGATATAAAATATTTTATACTTATGCAAAGATGGAACTGATGAATATTTTAGAACATAAAGAATTAAAATTGATTAAAGAAAAGTTACTTGATTTTATTGTATTTGCTTTTTACAGAGATAAAGATTTTAATAAATTAGATAAGTCTTTATTATGGAATTGTTTTGGTAGTGAACTATCTTGCAGGATAAAAGGAAAATCTCTTATAGTAAAAAAATCTAAATTAACTTACGAAGATAGAAGAGAGAAAATATCAAAACTTAAGAAGATCAATAATAAAAAGAATAAAATTTATATTAGTATATTTAAGAATGAAGAAAAAGATAAACAAGTAGAAATTTTTGATAGTGAATTAGATGTTTTCAAAAATATAGGGAATAAAGATGAAAGAAACCTTCTTAAAGCATTATATATTATAAGTAAATTTAATAAGGTTTTTAAAGGAAATTTTAAATTTGAAATCGAGAAAAATAAAAAAGATGCAATTACTAAAACACATATGTGTAAGTTAGCAGATATTGATGCTAGAAAATACCCTAATATATTGAAAAAAGTTATAACAAAACATGAAGACATTGTTACTATAGAACCTAGTAAGGATTATTCAAAAATTATTTGTGAATTTAAAAAAGATAAGTTCAGTAAAAATGGAAATAGCAAAAAATATACAGACATTAATGAATGCAGAAGTAGATTTAAATAAGAACCCTAAAATAAATTGATGTGTAAAAACATATAAAGTCATTTAATAATAATGATTTTATGATACACTTGTAAATTTTACTATAGGAAAAAGATAGGTACACCCTATCTCACCGACATTATACATTTTATTAATGTATAATGTCAAGTGTTTATAAAACAATTTTTAAATTTATTGTGTTATATGATTGACATATTTTATTGGTAACTTTGTTAATTTCAAGGGGTTCAAGTCCCCCTTCCTCGAAAACAAATGAGAAATTAACTGGGCAACGGGAATTTATACGTTGTAAGTATCATGATAATTAAATGATGATACTTTAATTTTGATTACAAGAAGTGAGGGTAAGCATTTATTACTTACTCTCCTTTTTTCTTTTTAGCACAAAATAAGCTAAAATTAATTAAATAAAATGCTAGAACGGTTGATATTACTATATTAATAAATAAAATTAAGCACAAGGGAGAGAGGAAGGATGAATGATGAGATAATTGATATGATAAGACAAAAAATAATTTACTTGAAAAAAGAAAAAGGTGTTACATATCAGTTTATGGCTGATAAATCTGGAGAAGGGGTAACTAGATTTGATATCGCACATTTAGTTACTGATAATAGGAAAATAGGTAAAAGCAAATTTAAAAAATTAGCAAAATTTATATTAAATTATTAAAAGGAGAGTGAACATTTTGAAGTTAGAAGAAAAAAGAAAAGCAAGAGAAGAAGAATTAAAAAAGAAGCCGACAGATGAATTATATGATTATATTTTTAAGAAAAAGTATACTGAAAGCCAACTGGATTTATATTTTGACATAATTGAAAATCAAAAATACTTTATTAATGAACTAAATAATGTTTGTAATGAACAAAATAAGATGATAAGAGATATTTTTGATGCTAAACATTGTCAAGACAATATACTTGAAGCCGCAGCAAAAGCCGAAAATATTCAATCAAAATTGCAAGAGATTTCAGATGAAATGAATAACAGAGAAGGAGAGGAATAATTTTGAAAATAAGTGATTTTAACAAGGATAGGGAACTACAATTTTATGTTGATGAATCAGGCAAGGAACAATCCAAAATAGTAGAACCAACAGCACTAGAAGGTAAAATTAAATTTCATGCTTTAAATAAGGAGATACTGAATAAAGTAAGTGCTGCAATTAATAGAAAAGCAATTGAATATGATGAGTTGACTTATAAGGTAATTCCCATAATTACAAATGTAGAAATGGATATATCACTTCAGGATTTTAAAGCATTATTAAGTTTGCCACCAAATAATTTATTTATAAATTTTATTGACCAGATTAATAATGAATTTATAAATTTAGTCCAGAGGGTAAATAAATTTAAGCAAGATATAAGTAAGGTAAATGATGAAATTAATAAAAGTATCGAGAGTCTTCCAAAAGAATTAAAAGATAAGGTTGAGGAAGCAAAACTTACAGATGAAGAAAAATTAGCAAAAATAGAACAATTATATTCTGAAGAAAAGGACACCAAAAAGAAACATGACTTATTATTAGAATTAGCTAAATTACAATCAATCCTAGATAGAAAAAAGAATAATGAAGGAGAAATGTAATATGGCAAAATATAATGGTGTATATAGTTTTGAAGGAGATAAAGCAATTTTTATTGATAACAATGATAATGAGTTAGAGATTAAAACTAAGCATATAAATGGAGAAGATTTAATTTCTTTGAATGAAGCTGAAAAATTAGCAAGGTGGGCTATAAAGAATGGCAATTTAAAAGGATACGATTTACTAGAAAAGGTTAATATAGCAAGAATCAGATATTGTAAATAATAAAAATTTAAAATAAATAAGGGCTTGATATAAAAACTTGTATAAGGGTTTATATCAAAGAACTTGAAAGGATGGATAATAATATGGATTTTAAAGAATTAGGTTTATCAGATGAACAATCTGCAAAAATAACAGAATATGTTACAGGAGAGGTTTCAAAAGCTAAAGAAGGATTTAAGGACTATGTATCTCAAGAAGACTTAAATAAAAGTATTCAATCTGAAACTGATAAAGTAAGAACTGAGTATAGTAAGAAATTAAAGGATGCTACAGACGAATTGAATAAGTACAAGCCAGTAGAGAAATCTGATGGTGAAATTGAAATGGAAAAACGTCTTAAAGTGTTGGAAGACAAGGAAAAAGAAGTTGCTCAGAAAGAGAAGGTTATGAATATTTCCAATAAATTAGAAGAGAGGGGGCTACCAAAACAACTAAGCAAATATTTAGTAGGTGCAGAGGATTTAGAAACTTCTATGGCAGAAATAAAAGAATTATTCAATAATGCTCAAATTCAAAATGGCTTCAAACCAGATAGCCATAAATCTAAAGAAGATAGTATTACTAAAGAACAGTTCCAAAAGATGGGACTAATGGACAGAATGAATTTATTCAAAACAAATCAGGAATTATACGAAAAATTAAGCAAATAAAAAGTTACTTATCTATAAAAGATAGGTGGCTTTTTTATTATAATCAAAATTTTAAATAAGAAAGGAAATGATATTTTATGACACTTATAATACCTCAAGTATATAGCCAAATAGTAAGAGAAAAATTTTTAGGTAAAATAAGGGTTGCTTTACTTGCAACACCTATAGGTGATTTACCAGAATTTGCACAACAGGGAGATACAATACATTTTCCTAAATGGAAAATAATAGGAGATGCAACAGAAGTTGTTAAAGGTACTCAATCTGCAATAGAAACATTAGATCAGGATGATTCTACTGCAAAAATTAAATTCATTGATAAAATTGTTAGATGCTATGACTATGATAGTGTTACCGAAATTGGTAATCAGTTAGAAGAAGCTTCAAGCCAACAAGCTGTAGTATTTGCGAGGGCATTAGATACAGATTTATGCACAGAAGCTTCAACTACAGATCTTAAAACTGCTACAGCAAGTGCGACAGCTATAACAGCAGCAGAATTAGATACTGCATTAGCTAATTATGGTGATGATGCTGATGTGGATGATATGGCAGGAATTGTTGTAAATAGTAGAATAGATAGTTCTTTCTATTCAATGGATGAATTTGTTGATGTGAATAAAACATTTACACAGACAGGAAATGGTATAGTTAGAAATGGTATGATTGGTTATTTTAGGGGAATACCAGTTTTTCATAGTAATCATGGTACTTTTGATTCTACTACAAATGAGTGTAAATCATTCATTATAAAGAAAGATGCACTTGGTTATAAGGAAAAGAAGGCAATAAACATAGTAGAAGAACGTGAAGAAAAACTTCATTGTTCTGATATTGTGGGTTCGTATATGTACGCAGTTAAAATGCTTACAGATGGAATAATTATGCTTAAAAAGACCATAGCATAATTAATTTATACATATTTAAGAAGTAAGAATTTATGTTAAATAAGAATAAATAACAGGAACAGGGTAAAGTATATTATATATTTTTACCTTATTTTTATTATTTACTCTTATTTAGTGTAGGTTCTTACTTTTTTTAGTGATTTTGTTAACATAAATCAATTAATTAAGGAGCGTTTTGTATGAAAAAAGATTTATTTACAAGAGAAGAAGTACAACAAATTGTAGATGGCTATGTAAATTTAATACAAAAACAAGAAGACATGATACAAAAATTATACAAGCAAATAAATCAAGACAACATACAGTTTCAAAAAAATAATCAAATATTATATAGAATAAGTAAAGTAATAGAAAGTGAGGAATAAAATAAATGTTATCACCAGAAAGAATGAAATTTTTACGCCAATTACATAATTTGTCACAGAAGGATATTGGAGATTATATGGGAGTTTCAAAAAATTATATATCTCAGATTGAAAATAGGAAACATACTTTTTCACATGAACAGTATGAAAAATATATAAATGCTATTTATGCGGTATCTACAGCAAAGAAAAAGCAAAAAGAAGATACTACTGCAATATTAGATGATGTCAAAGAAGTTGAACAAGATAATAAGGATAAAGAGAAGGTTGAAAAGATTGAAGAAATTCAGGGACATGAAACAGATAAAAACTCAAGTAAAAAAGCCAATAAGTAAGGAAGAAAAATTTAATTTGATGATGAAAGAATTTAAGAAAAAAAGTAATGAAATAATAAAAGACTCTCAGCATAAAAAACATACAAAATCTGAAGAGCATAAATTAAAAATAAAAATTAATACTAACAGAAAACTTAAAAATGCTAAAAAATAGAAAGGTGTGAAATAATGGGAAACAACAAACCATAAACTCTAATTCTTCTTATTATGGAGAGAATTAGAGTGTTAAAAACCTATTAATACAATGGGTATATTATTGAATAAAAGATTAAAGTAGTGATATAAAATAAGTAAATGTAGTAGAAGAGTTGGAGAATTAAGTTTTAAATTCCCAACAAATATATGGATAAAGAATACAAACAAAAATACCCTGAGTGGACACGAGATGGAAAGAAATATTATATGACAATGAGTGATGATTTGGACTCATTTTTTAGTTGTCTTTTACTGGAAAAAATATTAGGTTATAAAGTTACACACTATTATGATTTTGATGGACTATATCAAGGTGATAATTATATTTATGATGGAACTATACTGGTAGGAGTTGATATGGATATAGTTAAACCTGGATATAGAGTATGGGGAAATCATTGTACTTGTAGTAAGAATAATCTTAATGCATCTAATATCAATAATATAGAAAAAATAAATCTAAATAACTATACTGCAAAATATGCAGGTTCGACTTTGCTGCAAATAATTAGCTATTATAACTTAGATATTAGTATGTTAAGTGAGGAAGCAATGATGATACTTTTGGCAGTAGATACAACTTTTAAAATGTATTCATTTAATAAAAATAATTGCAAATATTATTTAGTGGACATACTAGAGTTACCAGAACTCTATGCATTATGTGAAGAACATAGTCAAGAAGAATTTTATGATCTAATAAAAAAATATAACTTACATGAAAAAATATACATAGAAAATGGTGTGTTAGAAACTAAGATTGATTTAAAGTCTTTAGAAGAAATATTTAACATGCCTTTTATTTTACCAAAAAATAAGTTTGAATTGGTACATACATATGAAAACATAGGATTACATTACGATGGATATAAGAGAATTAAAAAACAACTAGAAGCAGAAGGAAAACAAATCTTTACTAAAGCATGGACACAAAGAACTTATGTAAAAATTAGTTATTAAATTTAGATTAGAAGATACACATGAAAATTGTGTATCTTTTTTAATTAAATGAGTATAGTAGGAGGAATTATAATGAAAGAAAGTAAAAAATATACAAATATAGACAATAAATATTTAGCAATGGCATTGAGTTTTTTAGGATTGAGATTTTATAAATTTACAGATGATACAGGGAGATTGGTATATAGTTTTGAAAAAAATGATAAATTTGATTTGGCATTACATAAATTATTGATGTTAAAAAAAGAATTTAAAGCAAATTAGAAAGGATAAAAAATATGAATACAAGCAAATTAGAATTAAATAAAGAATATAAGAATTATAAAGTATTATGTATAATATTAGAAGAAAAAATTAAAAATGGTAAATCAAAAAAATTACAATTGCAAGATTGGAGTAGATATTTTAAATATCATAAAATTGGTAATAAATTTATTATTGATGAAATATATGATACTCCAAAAGAAAAAATTGATAATAGAAAAGGGCATAGTGGTAAAAATAAAAACAGTAGAAATAATTGTATTTATGGTGGTTCTGTAGATATAATATTATCTGATTATTTTAAAAATACAAGTAATGCAATAATATATAAAACTACAAATCAATTAGCAGTACAAGCAGGATTGATTAATAGAAATTATAGTTCTGCATTTAGTAATAAACATAATTTTTTTAAATATTCTACTAAAGATACAGAATTAAATTCAACAGCAGGTTTTGATTTTTTTAGTTTTTGCAAAGGTTCATTAAAAGATATTATTAGAAAATCTTTACAAAGATTATATTCTTTAAAATATATTATTTTTGAAGAAACTTATTTACTTTCTTATCAATATGAAGTTAGAAGAGCAACAGAGGAAGAAATTCAAATTATCGAAAATATAGAACAGCAAGTATTAAAAGATATGCAAATAGATAACAAAAACAAACTACAGTATAATGATAAATTAAGGAAAAGATATTATGATAAAATAAATAATTTAGCAATGGATAAAATAGATAATTTAGATGTGCTTTATATTGGATATAAGATAACTATAAATAAAGATAATATACCAGATGAAAAACATGATATTCAACAGTTAAGAGAAGAATTAAATAAATTATTTAAAGAAAGAACTCTTATGAAAATGCAAAAAAGAAAAGATAAATATGTAGAAGGTAATCCTTATATTGGACAACCTAGTCCATTTTGGGAAGAGTTTGTGCTAGAAAGATTAAATGAAAATTATATGCAGTATGCTAATTATATATGTAATATGTTATTGGATCTAAAGACGAAAGATATAAGAGATTACTTAAAATTATAAAAAAGTTGGCACTTTTTCAAAACCTTATATAAATAAAAATAATATATTATATAGAGTTTTAAAAAAGTGCCAACTTTTGATATTCTAATAAATCAAAAAATCTAATAAACACTAAATTTGATTGGGTTGCGACTAAGCAAACCCATATCAAATTTATGAGGGACTTGCAAAAGTCCCGAACCTCTTACATATTAAGTTTATAGTCAAAGACCTTTTTCAATTTATTAATCTTTATTCAAGTTTCCACGCCAAGTAAGGCGTTCCACTTTCATAAAGAGTTAATAAATTGAGAGTTGGATTTTTAAAAAGGATAAATTTATTAATATCATAAATACCAAAAAGATAATTCAAAAACATTTTAAGTAAAAATTGTATGTAATCATATGTTTTAGAAGGATTTAGTCGTAAATTTGTAGAATACTAATAATATATGAATAAATTGTGAATAGACATAAATATATGAGGGGGATTATATTTTATGAAAAGAACTAATAAAGCTTATATCGTAATAATATTAATTATTATAGGTACAGCATTTGCACCAGTAATTGCTCATAAATTACAATCTAGTAAAGACACTATATCTACATCTCAAGTGGATACTCAAAATGATAATAGTAGTACAAGTACTAATCAAGATAATGATAGTACCTCTCAAATAGGTACACAAACTGATAATAACAGTACACAACAAGATAATGATAGTACTTCTAAACCTGACAATAGTGCAACAACTAATAAGTCCACAGATTTTAAAGAAGGTGAAGAAATCACATTATCAGAGGATGCTTCAGTATGTTCGTCAAAAGATAATGTAGATAAAATGATTAATTATTTACAAAATAAAAATGAGCAAGCGATTGAAAATATGGAGAATAAAGGAGAAGCAAAGGTTATTCCTAAAGGATCTAATATAACAATAGTTAAATTGGGTATTGTGGTAGAAATAGAGGATTCTAACGGACAAGATTGGTATGCACCTTATGAAGTTTTTAAATAATATATAGAACCAGAAGGGGGATTTTATTAATATGGAGAAAATTAATATGCTTTTAAAAAGGCATAAGATTTTAATTTTTGCAGTAGTTATTATAATTTTTATTGCAGTATTTGGAGGTTATCAATATAAAGTATATGCTGATAATAGAAACTTCGATAATAATATTACACAAGCTGAAAGCTATTATAAATCAGATCAATTTATTAAAGCTAAAGGATATTATCAAGCTGCTTTAAAATATAAGGATAGCAATGATATTAAAAAGAAGATAAAATTGTGTGATGATATGAAATCTTCATATGATAACTTTAATAATGGAGTGAGTCTTTTTAATAAAAAAGATTATTTAAATGCTTATAATAGTTTCAAAGAAGTAATATCAGAAGATAAAAAAAGATATGATAAAGCTAAAACTAAAGCTGATGAAAGTGCAACTTTATATATTAATGATCAAATAGTCAAAGCAAAAGATTCAGCAAATAAAGCAGAATACCAAGATGCAATTAATTGTATGGCTCAAGTTATGGAAATTAACTCAGATAATAAAAAGGTTAATGAATTGGAATCACAAGCCAAACAGTTAAAAAGTCAATATGAATCACAATTGCAGCAAAAAGATAAACAGGATGCTATAAATAATGCAAGAAGTATAATTCATGTAACAAGTATATATACAAGTGAACCTAATACTGCTAGTGGTGTTGATTTACACATAGTTTGGACAAATACCTCAAATAAAGTTGTAAAATATGCAAAATTTGAAGTTGTACCATATAATGCAGTTGGAGATCCACAAGAATGTACTATAAGACATGAACCAAGTTTTAAAGGGCAAGCTACAGGGCCGATTAATCCAGGTCAAACATGGGGATATGAAAAATTATGGGAAAATGCATGGTATAATAGTACAATTGTTAAAGCTCAAATAAATCAAATTGATATAACATATATGGATGGTACAACTGCAACATTAGATAAAGACCAAGTTCAATATGTTTTGAATTAAATAATATTTGTTATGGAATTTGATGGCATTGTATTTTTAAATCAATGAACATCATCACTATATGTGGTAGAAGTATGTACCTAATATACTATATTTTGTGGTATAATAATATATAAGTTTAGAGGAGATGGTGTTTGTTGCATTCTATTGCGAATAATAAAGTAGTTATGACTATGCAAGAGAGAATTTTAATTATGAACAGTAGCATTTGTGATGAAAAAGGGAATTTAAAAAGAGTATTAAAATGTTTTGACAAAAGTATAAGAGAAAAAGATCTACAAAAGATAAAAGATATAGATTTTGAAGTTTTTCAATTAATTAAAACTAGAGATGCTATAGAGGAAATAGAAAATAATATGTCTACTGAATGGAAACCTACAAGGTATAACGGAATAATAAAAGAGCCTTGTCAGTTATGTGGAAATCGAAAATCAGAAGAAAAATTCACTATAAGAAACAAGTCGAATCATAATGAGTTATTAGTTGGGACAAGATGTATTCATAGATTTGATAATTTAGAAGATAAACTAAGTGGCATTCCAGTAGATCAATATGCTAAATATGCTAAAACAAGTCCTCAAAAATTGAAGAGAATTATATATTTTAATAGTATATGTCCTGATGGAAAATCTATATTCCTAATTTGGAAACATAAATATGAGAAATTTGATATATTATTTCCTAAAAATTATGATATTGAGTTTTCAAATATATTAAAACTAAGTAAGCGAATTTATAATTCTTATATAAATGGTAAAATTCCTCAAAAACAAGTAAATACTTTTAAAAAATGGGTTAATGAATTTAATTATTTCTATAAGAAATGTGAGCAGTTCTATAATACGCATAAAGATGATAAGTATGTTTGTACTAGAAAAATTGCTGATTTTTTATTAAAAAGTAAATTGAATACAACTTTAGAGTACATACAAAGAACTGGTGAAATAAAGAAGGAAGTTGCTCCGTACGTATATCATATTGATTTTATTAAAAGATTTAAAAAAGATATAGAAAAAGTATTTCTACAATATAAAATAATATTAAAAGGGATTAATAATAATTACGTTATATTTTCATATGAATATAAACAATTTGCAGCAGTATTTTTAGAGGTGTCATTAAAGAATTTTACTAGACAATTTTATTCTATCTTTTATGGTAATGTACAATATGATGAATATAATTTGTTTTCAGAATTAAATGTATGTAATGATTATGATAGTGTATATAATTTTATAGGTATATTGAATGGTTTATTAAAGCACAGTCAATATAAATTTTATATTAATAATGAATTATATAATAAACAAGTGATGGAATTACAAAACAAGAATACAGAACAATATACTAATATTGAGTTAAATAATTTTTTAAAGAAACATATGTATGTTTTTTATATGAATGAAAACAGTGCAAGAATAAAAATGTTAAGTTATATTAAGAAAGTAAAAGGTTGGAAAGATCAGATGGATAAAGACAAATACGACATTGGCGATATTAGTAGTGAGTGGTCAGTAAATTAAGTTTATAAGAAGTTAGTTAAAGAACTTATAGAAATATAGGTTCTTTTTTTTATACAAAAAATTAGAAAGGAGTAAATAATATATGGCAGATGGATTAAAAATAGGTTGGAATCAAGAAAATTTAAACCAAATGATTCGACAAATTGAAGAAATGAAAAATAAAGTTACAGAGAATAGCGTAAATATTTCTATAAATAAAGATAGTGTACTTAGTCAATTGGATTCTATGATCTCAGGGATTAAGAATATGCAAGAAAAAGCTTCAACTCCAATAGATATACAAATAAATACAACCAAAAGTCAAGAAGAATTGGCTAATATCAAGGGTAGTTTTGAAGATATAGCAAATGCATATAAGAATTTAGGTAATGCAAGCTTTAGTTCTATTAATTTTGATGGTAATGGTATGTTGAAAGACTTTACTATTCAATTGGAGCAGGTCAATGGACTTATAGATAAAGTAAAATATAATGCTAAAGACTTTGTGGATGGACAGAATAATATGACTCCAATATCATTTAAGGTGGATAATATTAAACAAATTAATGATATTGATAAAGTAATAGATAAGGTAGAAAACTTTAAAAATAAATATAATGATGCTATTAGAGATTTACAAGGCAATGGCAATGTTAAAGAAAGTTCTATAGGTGAATTCCAAAAGCAATTAGATTCTTTAAATACAACTAATTTTAAGGAAAAAGCTAATGAAATAAAAAATACATATAACGATTTATTAAATCAACAGAAACAATATACTACTGAATTAAAACAACAGGAACAATTAAGTAATTTTGTTACTGTTCAGAAAAATAAATTAAATAATACAAGAAGTGGATATAATGGTAAATTAGATACTGGCAGTACACAGTATCTTGAACTAGAAGTTACATATGGAAAATTAATAGAGGAATTAAATACATATAAAAAGGAAGGAAAAGCACTTACTACAGAGGAAACCAATGATATTAAAGAGAGAATAAACAATTTTGGCAGAGAAAAGAATTCTATATTAGAAGTTACAAATACTATAAAACAACAAGAAAATGCTGTAGATGGATTAAAAAATAAATTTGGTAATATTATACCTACTAGCAAAATAAATCAAATAAAAGAAGCATTACAAAGTTTATATAAGTCAAACGATTTAAAAGGAGATAGCAATGCTATTTCCCAAGAAATAGAAAAATTAAAACAATTAGCAAATGAAGTTCAAAGAGTAAAAGGATTTGGCTCTAATGCAGGTACTTTTAGTGGTACAGGAATAAATATGGGTTCTAGTTTACAAGACATAGAAGAATTTATTCAAAAGACAGTAAGTGCTAAAGCTAGTATAGATAATATAAAAGAAAGTATGGATTCTTTAGGAAATAAGGTTAAGACGGTTACTTATAGCGTTAATGAAGGTAATGGTGTAATTAGTAAACATAAAATGACGATAGATGAGGACACAAGCTCTTTGTATAATATTGCTACTGGACTACAAAATGCAAGTTCAAAAAATAGTTCTTTTAGTTCTAGTATAGGTAATGCGGTTAAGAATCTTGCACTCTACGCAACGGGAGCAGGGCTTGCTTATGAAGCAATTAACAAAATCAAAGATGCTATCGACAACGTTAATAGTGTAAATAAATCACAGGCAAATTTGCAGATGGTAACTGGAATGAATCAAGATCAAGTTAAAGGACTTACTAAGCAATATACAGATTTAGCAAATCAGCTTCATGTTACCCAAAGTCAAGTGTTATCAAGTGCTGAGAATTTCCTTAGAGCAGGTCATAGTGTACAAGAATCTATGGGACTAATAAAAGCTACCAATATAGGGGCAGCATTAAGTGGTCAAGACGCAAAGGATGTAGCAGATCAATTAATAGCTATTTCTAATGGATTTAGGATGAATACGTCTAATGCAAAAGAATTAAATGATGTAGTTTCAAAACTCACCGTTGCAGATAATGAAAGTGCTACCAGTTTTAAGGAAATAGCAACAGCAATGCAGGGATCAAGTAATATGGCACAATCTGTAAAAGTAGATTTTAATCATCTGTTAAGCTATATAAGTACAGTATCTAGTGTTAGTAGAAGAAATGCAAGTAGTATAGGTCAATCTTTTGTTGCACAATTTGCACGATATCAAAATGTAAAAGGTGGACAAAAATTTGATGCTGAAAATCAAGATTTATCAAACGTTGAGAGGGATTTACATAAATATGCTGATATAAATTTAAGGTCTGATTCTAAAACTTTTAAATCATATGAAACGGTTATAGATGATCTAACTAAGAAGTGGGGAAAACTCGATGAGGTGTCTAGGGCTGCCATATCAAAAGCCATGGCGGGAACGACACATGCTGAAGATTTCCAAGTGTTAATGAATAATATGGACAAAGTTAATGGAATGATGAAAGATTTAGGTAATGCTTCAGGTTATGCAGAAAAACAATATGAAAAAGTATTTGCTAAAAGTACACAAGCAAGAATTAATGATTTTAAAAATAGTTTAACTGGTTTATATCAATCAATGATTTCTAGTGAATCTATAAATAAGGGTTTAAATGCTTTAACAGGTTTTATAAAAACATTGGATACATTAGCAACTACGAGTAAAGGTTCTGGTGTTGCATTAGCAGGATTAGCAGCAAGTATGGTATTAATAATAACTAAAGGAAAAGCTATTACAGGATTATTTACACAAATAGGAATAGTATTAAGTAATTTTATGATTGTAGCTAGTAAAGCAGGAGTAGTAGCTGGATTAGCAGATACATTCAATATATTGGCAACTTCTATAAAAGGCGTAACAGTAGCATTACTTACTAATCCATTAACATTGACAATTGCAGCTTTAGGAGTAGCCACAGCAGTAATAATAAAGCATGTAGAACATCAAAAAGAATTAAAAGAACAAACGGATGGTTTAAGAGATTCTTATGTTACGTTAACTCAAGCGATGAAGGATAATGATAGTGCTAGTATAAGTTCATCTTCTAAAAATTTAAAATCTTCACAGGAACAGTTACAAAATTTAATTAAACAAAGAAATGAATTACAAAAACAAATGAATAGTTCTCCTAATATAGGAGATCCAAGGGTAGATGCTCCAATAAAA
Source organism: Clostridium ljungdahlii DSM 13528 (assembly GCF_000143685.1). Lineage (NCBI taxonomy): Bacteria > Bacillati > Bacillota > Clostridia > Eubacteriales > Clostridiaceae > Clostridium > Clostridium ljungdahlii. The sequence continues at coordinate 1,824,257 of NC_014328.1, forward strand.
AATATGAATGCTAGTAAGTTAGATGATGTAAATAAAAAAATAAAAGAGCAGGAACAAGTATTATCTGATGCAGGAGTAGCTTTTAATAAAACCACTGGAGAGGTAATGGCTTTAACTGTTGCAGAAAGTAGAATAGAAACAAATGGTGTGGTAGATAAAATTAAAGATACTACTCAAGCTGAAATAGACCACAAAGATGAAATTATAAAATTAGGAAATGAATATAACAATTTAGCTCAAATACAGAAACCTAGCATAGATCAACAACAACAAATGAGTGATTTAGCACAAACTTTAAGTAATAATGTTTCTGGATTAACAACAGTAAAAGATAAAGATGGTAATGTAACTATAAAAAATAATGGTTTATTAAATGCAGAAATATCTATATTAGGTGATGAAGGAGTCTCCGTAGATAAATTAAAGCAAATTAAATTAGATGCTGCGAAATCTAATGAACAAGTGCAAATTGGAGAAACTACTGTTACATACGAACAAGCTAAAGCAAGAGTTCAAATATTAAATGATGAAGCTAATGCTTGGACTGGTGTTGCTAATATGTCTGAATTACCAGATTCTACAAGAAAGATGGCTCAGGGTTTTGCTAAAAATAGTAAACAGAAAGCTAATGATATACAAGCTTATATAAATAATATTGATAATACTTATAATAAAGCCATGAGTGATACTACTTCATCAACACAAGCATTAACAGATGAAAACAATAATGGATATACTCCTAGCGAAGACGGAGCAACTTCATCTACTAAGAAAAATACAGAAGCACAGAAAGCACAGAAAGCAATAATAGATAAAGTAAAAGAAGCAACTAAAGAATATGAAACAGAATTAAAAAATCTTGACAATATTGAATATAAATTAGAAGATAATTTGAAACATATGGATGAAACATCGGAAAAATATCGTCAAGGATTAAGAGAAGAAATAGATATATTAAAGCAAAAAGAAGGTTTTTTACAAAAAGGAATAAATTTAAATAATTCTAGTATGGGAGCATTAGGAGGATATGCTAGTGGAGCAGGTTCTCAATTAGGCGAAGAGGTAGCACAATTAGCAGAACAATATCAAGGCGTACCTTATGTTCGAGGTGGTGCAGATCCTTCAGGTTTTGATTGTTCAGGATTAGTTCAATATGTATACTCACAACTTGGTATATCACTTCCTAGAACATCAGAAGAACAATTTACAGTAGGAACACCAGTAGATAAAGATAATTTACAACCTGGAGATTTAGTATTTTTTGAAGGTAGTTCTCCTGGACATGTCGCAATTTATACTGGAGGCGGAGATATTGTAGCGGCAACACATTCTGGAAGTGACGTAAAAGTAGAATCTTTAGATGATGTAGCTAATGCAGATGGATATAGTGGTGCTAGACGAATTGTTTCAGGAGGTTCTAGTAGTGAATCTTCTGTACCAAGTGAAATGACATATAAAGAAATTGTAGATGCAGCAGGTAGCAAATATGGTGTAGATCCTAACCTTATAGCAGCAGTAATAGAACAAGAAAGTTCATGGGAAGCTGACCAGAAAACTGGTGGTGCTGTAGGATTAATGCAACTTGAACCAGAAACAGCAGAATCTATGGGATTACCAAGAGATCAAAGAACAGATCCGTTAAAGAATGTAATGGCAGGAACTCAATATCTCGCTGGATTAATTAATAAGTATGGTGAAGAAAAAGGTGTAGCTCTTTATAACACTGGTGAATATGGTGGAGGAAATTATGGATATGCTAATTCAGTAGAAAGTAAAAAATCTGCATATGCTAGTGGTAGTAAATCCATTCCAAATAGTAGTGCAGATGTTAGTGGAGATACTGATGTACTATCTGAAATGGATGATTTAAATTCTAAAACAGCAGATTATCAAAAACAGTTAATAGATGCTCAAAGTAAAGTTTTTGATACATATACAAGAATTTATAATTCTCAATTAGATGAATTTAAATTACAGATAGATAATTATACTAAATTACAGGAATATAATAAGAATCAATACGATTTATTAAGGGAAACTGATTTTACTTCTGCTGATAAATATGCAAAAGCTGAATGGCAGGATGAAAATGATATTTATGGTGTGTTAACAAAAAAAGAAACATTTATTAAAGACCAACAGAAACAAAATGTTTATGACGAAGCTACTCTTGCTAAAATGAAACAAGATTTATTAGATACTCAAGAACAAGAAGTAGAAACCATTAATAAATTACATGATGAATTCACAGAATGGCAGGATAATGCTCTTACTGATGCTACTAAACACTATAAAGATCAATTAACTGAAATTCAAGCACAATTAGATTTAATAGATACTAAAGATAAAAATAATTATCAAGATGAGCTAGAATTGAATAAACAAGAATTAGAACAGCAAGAAGAAATTAAAGCAAGAACTGAAGAAAGATTACAAGCAATAAAAGAATTAATTGATGCTGAAAAAAATGATACTACAAAACAAGTATTGATTGATGAATATAATAAAATAAATAATGAATTATTAGCTACTTCAAAAGAAATAGCTTCTATAAATAATAGCATTGATGAATTAAATCTTGAAAATAAATTAAAATCATATGTAGATGATATAAAATCTGTTAATGATGAACTTGATGTATTAAATGATAAAACTGATTCTTCAAAAGCAAATGGAGAAACTATTGAAGATTTTGATAAAAAAATAGGTTATTATAATCAGATTAATGATGATTTACAGAAACAGATTGATCTTTATACACAACAAATTAAATTATGGCAAGATTTACGTAGTGAATTTGAAAAAGGTTCTGAATTATGGACGGAATATAATGATAAAGTTAATGATGCCCAAGGAAAATTAACAGAGTTAGAAAAAAATAAAATTGATAATGCTAAGAAAACGGAAGAATTAACTGAAAATCAAGTTCTTGATATAGCTGAAAATGCTATATATGGTGGTAAGACTCAACAAGAATTTGAAGATAATGCTAAAGCTAGAGAAAATGCCATTGATGAACAACTTAAATTAATGGATAAACAAGAACAGAATCTTCAAGAACAAGAAACTAGGAATAAAAATTTACTTGATTTAGAAGAAGCTAGAGTTAAATTACAGGAAGACCAATCTAATAAAAATGTACAGGAACTTACTAAGGATAAAAATGGTAACTGGCAATTTACATATGTAGCTAATCAGGATACTGTTGATCAAGATGAAAAAGATATGCGTGATAAAATGCAATCTAATAATGATTGGGAAAGACAAAATAAACAAAAACATGACCAAGATGCGTTGAATGATGAAAAAGAACAACTAGAAGAAGAAGTATCAATGCGACAAGAAGCTATGGAACGTATAAAAACTAATATTGAAAATAATTTTAATGACCAAAGAAATCTATTCACTACAGGTCAAACAGATATTGCTACAATCGTAGAAAATAGTTTATCACAAATATCTAATTTATACAGTAGTACATTCCCTGAAATCACAAATATTATAACAGAAAATGTTGAAGCACAAATAGCCGAAATGAATAAATTGAATCCTAATTTTGCTAATGTCCAAAATGCTATTACAGGAATTACTAATCCTCAAACACCAGCAGTTACACAACATGTAGTGTATGGAAGTGGAATTGACATCGATAATGCAAAGCAAATGTTTGGTACTGATGGAATTACATATGTGAACATAGACAAAGATCATATGACAGATGAACAACGTAAAAAAATTAAATTAGGAGATAATGATTTACTTCTTGGTGGTGCAGGTGTTACTTATGGAATTACAGAAAATCAAAATGGCGGTTCTGGAACTAGATTATGGGGACAAGATAGATATGCTACAAATGAAAAGATGGCAAATTGGTCAGAAGAAAATCAAGAAACTAAGCATTTTGTATTTGCGGCAGGAGAAGATCTAATAAATGCAAAGGCAATTTACGGTGATGCCTATACATATATACCTACAGATAGATGGACAGAAAAAGAATGGTCTGAATTACATACAAAAGCAGGAGATAAAGTAATAGGTTCACAAGATCGTACACCTGGATTAGTACTAAATGGTGCTACTCGTATATATGGACAAGATAGAAATGATACAGCAAATAAAATTGAAAATAATGCTTTAGATAAAGGTATTATTGATAAAAGAAATGTTTATGCTGGTGGAAAAGATTATGAAAGTGCTAAACAACTACTTGATAGTACATATTATAATCTTATAGATATATCTTCTAAGGATTTTGATGCTTCTAAAGTGAATTTAACTGGTGATGATTGGGTATTAGGAGGAGAAGCAGTAACTAGTTCACTTAACAATCAAATATCTCAGTCAAGAGCAAGAAGAATTTATGGACAGACCGCAGATGATACTAAAAAGGCATTAGAAAAAGCTAGAGATGATGATTTGGCAAATGTTCAAAAATATAATCAAAATGTCACTAAAAATATAAAACAAAGCACTCAGAAACAAACAGTGTTAATACAGGATGCTCAAACTAAGGAAAGTTATTCAATTGAAGTTGGAGCAAATACTAATTTAGATACAGTTATTGCAAGCATGGGTAATATTTATGATGTAACTAACGATGGCATGGGTAGAGTGGTTGTAACTGTAAATGACCATGTACAAGAGGCAATAGAATCATTTAATAAATTATTGGAGGCAGAGGCAGCAGCAGGAATTCAAGTTAGTTCATATACTCCAACAAAAATTGGGGATGTTGATACAAGACCAGTTGAGTATGCCACAGGTGCAGATGCTAAGATTTTGGAAGTCCAATATGGTGAAACTATTAGAATTTTACCTGGTACTGGATTTAGCCGAAGACCTGGCTCAACGAGATATGATACTAATAGATTATATCAAGAAGATTTAGCAAGAAAAGGATATCTACCTATTCATGATGCAGGTGATTTATATAAATATGCAGATGGAGGAAAGATTGATTATACTGGACTTGCAATAGTAGATGGAACTCCAAGTAAACCAGAAATGGTATTAAATTCAGATGATACATCTAAATATTTAGAAGCTTCAAAATTAATAAGAGATGTTGATTTAGATAAATCACTTAATGCATATCAATATATTCCAGATTTAATGCCGAATTTAATGAAATCTATACCTATGAATAATTTAATAAAGAATAATTGTAATCAGCAACCTACACAAGTATCTAATACTTTTAAATTTGATAAAGTAGAGTTGCCGAATGTTACAGACGTTGAAAGTTTTGTAAAAGAATTAGGTAATTTTGGAGTAAGGCAATTTACTAGTAGTTATGTAAATGGTTATTAATCAATAAGGAGAGTTGAAATATACTCTCCTTATTATTATTTGGATTTTTAAGAAAGGAGTAATTAATACATATGAAAAAGACTGTAAATAATGATATAAAAAAAATAATAAAATCTAATGTAAATAAAATATGTTATTTTGTTAAATGGTATGTGGACTCAGATAGAAGTGAAAAAAGTTATAATGATGAGATAAAAGGTATGACACAAGTTGAATATGATACTGCTATGAATGATTGGCTTGAGAGAGAAGATGTACAGGAAGCAATTAAAGCATATTTAAATCAAGTTAAAAATTTGAAAATGTTTGATATATATAATGCAATGTATAATAAGGCAGTAAAAAAGGGCGATGTAAATTCTGCTAAATGGTGTGAACAATTTTTTAAATCTGATTTCTTTAAAAATGGGGAAGATGAGGTTAATGAATATCTTAGTGGAATTAATATACCTGGATTGCAGGGTGATAACTAATGTCATTAAGTATAGAAAATGCTAAGAAATTAAAATATTTGTGGCAGGATGGACACGAAATTAAATGGATAGGAGCATTTATTAAAATAGTTAATAAAGATACAAAATTAGTACCTTTTATATTTACACCAGAGCAAAAAGAATTTGTTGAAGGATTAAATAAATTTAATATTGTACTTAAAAGTAGGCAATTAGGACTATCTGTATGTACAGTTGCTTTATCTATAAGACAATGTATTGTATATCCTAATAGTTGTTGCTTATTGGTTAGTCATGACCAGAAGAGTTGCAATACTATTTTTGATAAATTAAAGCAGCAGTTTAATTCACTACCTGATTGGCTCAGACCTCGAACAATTGCTAACAATAGACAGGAAATTAAAATGACAAATGGTAGTAAGATTACTTGTGTATGTGCAGGTAATAAAGATGTAGCAAGAGGTGATACATTGCATTTAGTACATTTATCAGAATTTGCATTTTGGAAAATGTCTAAGAAACAATTAAATAGTATTACTCAAGCACTTGCACCCGATGGAAAATTAATAATTGAGTCCACCGCAAATGGTTTAAACTATTTCCATGATCTATATTTCCAAGCAAAAAACAATGAAAATTCTTATAAATCATTCTTCTTTAATTGGATTGATGGTAGTACATTATTCAAAAAAGATTATGTAAATAGTGTCGAAATATATAAAGCAAAACATAATAATAAAATACTTACTAAAGAAGAATTAGATGATGAAGAATTGGAATTAACTAGATTAGGTGCTAGTATGGAACAATTAATGTGGAGAAGATTAAAAGTTGCTAGTAGTGGATTAGATGCTTTTCATCAGGAATATCCTTCTACAGATATAGAAGCATTCATAAACACAGGAGCAAACATATTCAACAATAAAAGAATTACAGATGTGCAAAGAAGTATTCCAAAGAATAATTACATAAAGAAAGATAATTTGATTGACTTGCCAGTATTATTGAAAAAATATTATGGTAAGTCATTTTTTATTTATAAGACAAAAAAAGTAGGAGAACGTTATTTTATTGGAGTAGATATGTCTGAAGGTGTTGGACAAGATTTTAGCGTATGTGAAGTATTCTCCCAAGATGGCGAACAGGTAGCAGAGTTTTATAATAATAAGATTAAACCTTATCAAATGGCAGAAATAATTGATACATTAGGTCATTACTATAATAAAGCAATATTAAATGTTGAAAGAGCCAGTGGTGGTAATAGTGTTATTGAAAGATTGAGATATACTTTCAAATATCAAAGAATATACAAACAAAAATTATTTGATGAAAATAATAAGATGATAACCAGATTGGGATTTGATACAAACGCTAAAAGTAAGGGAATTATTATAAATGATTTTGTTGAAAATTTTGATACTGGAGCAATACAAATTAATTCAGTAAGATTACTTCAAGAAATGCAGGTTTTTGAAATAAGTGATAGTGGTTCTATGGGTGCAGTTAGTGGCCAGCATGATGATAGTGTAATGGCTACAGCACTTGCATTATATATCATAAAGCATGGAATAAATTATAAATGGTAGAAAGGATTGATTAAATGGATATAAATGAATATATTAATAAAGTATATAGTGGTGATCCTGAATGGTTTGTTCAAGAAGTGAATCAAGGATTTCATTTAAATAGAATTAGTAGAGTAATAAGCAATAAAGAATATCTTCATGGAGTACATAGAATACTACAGAAAAAGGATATGCAGTATAAAGGCAAGGAATATAAGACAAAGAAATTAATTATACAGGAAGCAAAAACAATATTAAACTTTCATAGTACATATTTATTAGGAAAACCACTAAGTTTGACTGGATCAGAAAATAAAGTAAGTGAATATCAAAACATATATAGGAAAGGTAATTATAATCAAATAGATTATAATATTATAGATAATATAGGCAAGTATGGAGATGCTTACGAATACGTGTATCTTGATGGTAATAAGAATATAGTATCTAAGATTATTGATAGTGCTGACGGTTATCCAGTAATTACTGAGACAAATAACTATGTTGCTTTTATAGAGAACTGGACTGTAAATGCTATTGATTACTATAATATATATTATCCAGATAGAGTTGATTCATATACTAATGAAAATGAAGGCATTAATCTAATATCAAGTAGTCCTAATCTATCTGGACTACCTATACATTATCATAATAAAAATGATTGGAATATTAACTATGGAGAATCTCTATTATATGATATATTGCCTATTCTTGATGAAATAGAGGACTTATTATCTAAGTTAGGTGATAGTATATATACATTGTCATTAAGTCCTATACCAGTAATTACAGGACAACAAATAGAAGGTACAATTGATAAGGACGCAGTAGGTTATTCTATTTCACTTGAAAATGGTAGTGACATGAAATATGTAAATGCTACTATGGATTATAATACCATTAAAATGTATTTAGATAAGTTAGAGCAGAAACTCAATTTTGTAGCACATATGCCAAGCATTGCAACTGGTGGTAATGGTAATATATCTAATGTATCGGAAGTTAGTTTACAGATACTATATCAATTGGCTGACGTATATGCAATGGTGAATGAACAATGTATAAGGGCAGGATTAATCCAAAGGTTTGATATGATAGATAAGTTACTATCATTAAAAGGAGTAACATTCAGTGATGATGAATATATTGATGTAGAATTTAATTATAGTAGACCTGTTAATGCTAGTGACTTACTAGATCAATTAAATAAGCAATATGATATGGGTGCTATATCAAAGAAAACTATTATTGAGAAATCTCCTATAACAACTGACGTTACGCAAGAATTAGACAGATTGAAAGAAGAAGGGGAAAGTGATAATATAAATAGTAAGGATATTGTTAATGAGGACACTACTAACAAGGATATTTCTATGTAGAATATTACTACTAAGTGTGCAGTAATTCCTTATGATATAAGTAAAGGTATTGTAATTTAGTAATGGTATAAAAGTGGTTAACATAATATGAAATTAAACTGACTAGTCAGTCAACTTTTTTATGCACTCGCTGTTATGGCAAGATTACAATTTTTGAAGTGAAAAATCTATCAAAAAAATTTTAAAATTTAAAAATTTCAGACAATATATAGAAATCAAGTGAGTAAATTTCATTATATATTAATTAACAATAATTATTAGTTATACAATACTGAATACATATGCAATAATAATGCAATTATATGCAATAACAAATATTAACATAAAATGTATATATGCACTGATATACATAGTTTCCTGTATAAATATACTGAATAAATGTAAATGATAATACATAATTTACGAAACAAAAAAGCGAAGTTAGCGTTATAATAGTAATATCAACGGTTAGAAGGTATTTTAAGATACTTCGCTAACTACTACTAAATATCTATTTAGCGAAGTTGATGTATCAATTGAATTATATTATCATTTAGAAAATGTATAAAATTTCATAGAATATTGTATAAAATATTTTGATAGAAGAGCATAGAGATATGCTTTTTATTGTTTTTTGAAGGAAAATTGCATTGAAAATCACCCAATGACTCTAAATTTAAAAAAATCGTTGCAGTTAGTACAATTTTTACCCACAGAAAAATTTGACTTTTATAAGTGTAGATTATAAATATAAAATACCTTCAAACGGGTTAATGGGGTACGTTTGAGAGTATTTTATATTCTAAATATTATTACCTATTATAGATATTTGGGGAAATAAATTAATATAATAGAATATTTTAGCAGGAATTTATTATATTCTGTAGAATATTGATATTATGTGAATAAATTGTGAATGACTACATTATTTAAGAAGTATTATAGAACATAAGGGGATGCTATTATGATTTGTCCAAAATGTGGAGAAAAAAATAGAAAAAGTGATTTATTTTGTAGTAAATGTGGTGCTAGTTTAGAAGAAGTAAATAATGGTGAAATTAAACCTAAAAGATTTAAAAAGAGAAAGATATTTTTTATAATCATTGCTATATTTATTATAGCAGGAGTTTGCTATGGTAAATACTTAAATACCCAAGAACAACATGATGATTATGTACGAACATTTAATGAAACTTATTTGAGTATTAAAGTTGAAGGTGATTTAGTTGAAAGTATGTGTTCACAAATTTCTAGTACATGGCATGGTGCTATTTTTAATTCTGAAACAGATTTTAATACGGCAATTAGTAATCTAAACACAGGGTGGCAGAATGATGGATCTTTAGATGAAAGAAAAAAAGCTAAAGAGGATATAGACAAAAATATGTCAAAATTAAAAAATCCTACAAAAGGTTATGAAGAAAGTTATAAGACATTAAGTAGTTTATATGATGATTATAATAGCTTATATCAGGAAGCAACTAATCCTACTGGAACATTGATGTCATATAATACTGAAACATCAAATAAGGAAAATGATTTTAATAGCTTAGTAGATAAATTAAAAACAGTTGTGCCTAATAACAACTAGCTGGTGTAGGAAATGAATTAAATGATTTTTAAATAAAGCATATTAAATTTACATATTATTTTGGGAGGTAATTATATGAATTTAGAAAAATTAAAAAAGCAGGCAGATGTAGAATATGACAAAAAGAAAAAAGTTATTGAGTTGAAAAATACTATAAGAGAATTGTCTAATGATTTTGAAAATGAATTAAATGATTACAAATCAAGAGTTAAAGACAAAATGAATATACTAAAGGAAAATATAAAGCAGGATTTTATAAGGTATTTTCAGAAGGAAGGATTTACTATAAAGCAAAATAATCATATCGAGTATTCAAATACTTATGCAGAGTATAAAGGTTTAAAAATAGAATTAGAAATAAATGAAGAGTCTTTTCAGATTAATTGTAAGGAAGAAGAAATTTATGATTGCTATGAGCTAGAGCAAATAGAAGATCAACTTGATGGCAAAAAATTGGAATCTTGGGGTTTATATCAAAAATACAAAGAAAGTCCTAAAGATATTTACTCAATAGAAAAGTTAGAAGAACTTGTAAAATTTTTGAAATATGAAAATAGGAGCTATCAATATATGAAAGGCAATGTAGATGAAATTAAGTTTCGATATAAATATCATAATGAAAATAAGTATGCTAATTCTATGCATGAAATATTGGAGAGTACGTTTAATAATGATAAATAAATATAAATTCAAGGTATTTCCTCTAATGGAAGTACCTTTTTTATACTCAAAAATAAATTTAAAAAGATAGAAAGGATTTGATATAAATGGGAACTGTAAAATATAGTGAAATAAAATCTTCAAATGGAGTAATTAAATTTAATGCTTCAGATTCAACAAAAATACAAGAATTTGATTGTGACAACTATGAATATTTAAGAGTATATATGGCTATGGGTGGAATTAAAGTATATATAAATAATTCTTCAGATTTTATATTAGTCGGTGGAGACAATGGATTAGAAGAATTAATATTAAAAGACTTTGCTATAAATCATGTTAAATTTGAATTAGCAGATATACCAGGAACTGCAACAGGCAGTTTACAGTATTATTTATGTAAATAGAAGGATATTGAGCTATTTTGTAGAATATTACATTAATATTAGGAGGTGTATTGATATGGATATCAATGAATTAAAAAATATTAAGAATGATGGATTAAATAAAGAAAATATAATTAAGCAAATTAAGGAATATTGCAAAGAATTCTATGGCGAACCTTTAGTTGAGGTATCTGGTGGTGGTATTAATAATAATTCACAAATTAAGAAATATTATATGCAACGCACTACATATATAAATAAAATAAAACTTGATTTTAAAAAATTTTTTGAACATAATATTCCTAATTTTAAAATACAAAATAAAGATAACGAAATAGTTGCTAGGGTAAACAATAAAAATAATATAAATATAATATTTCAGGGTATAGAATTAATTTTTTTAGAATTTAATATTGACAATAATGATAAAAAATTTAATGAAAGTTATACGATAGAAATAAGAAGTGATTTTAAAAAACCATCACAATCATTCAAAGCAGATAAAACCAAAAATTATTGGGGAAGAACAATAAGATGTACAGGATTTACTTTAGATAAATTGGATAATCAAACTACAAGTGCTTTAAATAGTGCATTAAATGAAATTAAGGAAGTTGTTGAATATAATGATAAAATAAAGAATAACATTAAATTTCTTATGGATGTTTATAAAGAAAAAAGTTATGATAATCTCCTTTTTTCAAGTCAATCAATAGAACAGGTAATTCAGCAAATAATTAAAGAAATTTAAGATGTTTCTACTTTTGAAACGTCTTTTTTTTATGCCCAAAATAAAGAAAGGAAGTAATATGAATGAATGTTTTAGAAAGATTAAAAGTTGAACTCAGTCATAAAGATTATTTTACGGATGATGAATATACTATGTACTTAACAGAAAATAGTTTAAATGCTACAGATATATATGATAAAGCCACTATGCAGCGTAATCTATTACTTACGGTAATTGATATATTGGGAGCATTGTCAAATGATGTTGACATGATGCGTAAAGTTGAAGATACTACTGCAAATATGAGTATATCTGAATGTGCAAAGTATCTTGAACAAAGAATTGAAAGAATCAAAGATAAAATAGCAACTTTACCTGATCCAGATGATACAGGTGAAGACTCTAATGTTTTTATGCTATTTACATCAGATAGGTAGGTGATTAAATGGATACAGCATTAAACTTTTATAATTATTGTATAAAAAGAAGTGGTTCAGAACTTAATAATTATAAAAAAACTATCTTTTTTAAAGGATTAATAAAGGAGATAGATGATAAATTACAGTCCATAGATAGTAAATATCTTTTTACTATGGAAGATTTACCTCAAGGAACAGAAATATCATGTGGTAATATAAATTATTTGGTTATGACACGTAATGAAAAAGTAAATGGAGTTTATTATAAATATACGATACAGAAAGAACCTTATTTTATTAATTTTATATCAGGTGGTGTACTTCAAAGAATACCCAGTATTATTGAAACTAAAACTATAGATGTACAGACAGGTCAAAGTATTATATTACCTATTGGTAAGGTTATTGTTACTATAAGTAGGAATAATACAACTGATAAGATAGCAATGAATGACAGATTTATAACTATGGGAAGTGCATGGAAAACTTCTGGACTTGATAAATCATTAGACGGAATAATCAAAGTAAACGCAAATATGGATGAAACAGCATCAATTGATGATTTAGTAAATGAAATACCTAATAATGCTCAAAAACCTTCTTATTCATTTATAATAAGTCCTAATCCTATTTCTATAAAAAAGGGACAAACACAACAATTAACTGTAGTTTTAAATCAGAATGGTATAAAGGTAAAAAATCCTACATTAATATATACAAGTTCTGATACTTCGATAATTACAGTAGATTCAAATGGATTGGTTACTGGAATCAATGAAGGATCTTGTAACATAGATATAACTTATCATGGTGATTATGATACATCAAGTACAAGTATTAATATAGAAGTGGCAGCAGTAGCAGAGCATAATTATGTAATAAGTGTAAGTCCTGATAATATATTATTGGATATTGGAAAGATTCAACAAATTATATCAAGTGTTACTGACAAGGGAACAGCAATAAGTTCACCAACTCTTACATATTCAAGTGATAATACAGCAGTTGCAACGGTAAATAATACAGGACTTGTTACTGGTATAAGCGTTGGAACTGCTAATATTACAGTTTCTTATGTAGGAGAAGATGGAAATACATATTCTAAAACAATACCTATAGTTATTAATGCAGTAGTGGCAAAAACTATAGCAATTACAAGTACAGCAACAAACCCTAATAAGATAAAAGTAAATAATACTCAAAATTATACTATTACTGAAACAAGTAATGAAAATATCGTAAATGATACATTTACCCTTACTGAAAGTGGTTGTGATCCTAGTTATTATAGTTTGACTGTAATAGATAATAATAACTTTAGTATTACTAATTTAAAGGGTGATGGAACTGAATATTTAACTATAACTGTTACAAGTGCAACTAATGCTACAGTAAGTGGAAGTATTAAAATTAGATTAGCAGGTAGATGGTAAACTACTTTTTCGTAATTTCCCGAAAAATACATTTTGAGATGTTTATTGATATTGGTATAAATTTTATATAAAATAGAAATAAATATAAATTTCAATGTAGAATGGAGTGTTATGAATTGTGTTTTCAGAAAATGATTTTATTGAATTATGTAATATAATTTCAGATTCTCAGGAAGTTAGGTTGTATCAACCAAAAGTTACTGGAAATGATGTTAGAATTTCACAAGCAGATAGAACTAATAATATCTTAGAAGCAGAAGGTACTGTGGATATTGTATTTAGGTTTCATAATGAGGAATTGATAATTTCTAATTTATTTTTAAAGCATAAGGGAAGAGGAACAGGTTCGTTAATTATAGAATGGTTTGTTAGTTTCTGTAAAAATAACAATATTAAAAAGATATTTATTAGAATTGTAAAGAAAGATAATATAATAATGGACAAACTATGTAAAAAATTTGGGTTCAGAAGAGTTGATAATGATAAAGATTTTAATGATTATATTCTTGAATTAAGTAAAGGAAATGCTTTTAATAGATAAAATATTGGTACTTAAAGATGTGGACTCAATATATAAATCTTTATCAGATATACTGTGTACAAATGAAACTACAATAAAATGGTTTATAGCAAGAAAAAGTATATTTTATAGGCAGCTTGAAGATGTTTCATTAGATGATTTTTTTGAAAAAATTTTTGATGAACAGATTAAAAAAGATGATCTATATGCTAGAATAAAATTTGATTGGGTAACGGTATCTCATTTTTCATCCCGTTTAGATGATAAAAATATAGAAAAGAAACCATTATATAATTTATTTGATGCTTTAATTAATGATACTGATTTAAGTTTTTATATGAAGGAAAATGGCTTTCAGTTTAAAAAAGAAAAAAACAGTATTATAACCTTTTATAAAGGTGAAAAAGTTAGCTGGGAAGATTTTTATGAAGAAGAATTAGTAGGGTATGATGCTTGTCTTATAAAATCTAGATTAATAAGAGAAGAAAAAAATAAGAATGATAAATGTATTAATGGTTTTTTATTTGGCGAGGATTTATATAGAAATAACTATGTAAAAACCATATTAGCAGGATGTCCAGAAATAATTAAAAATATTTGTAATGTATTAGGCAGAAAAGATATGATTAAATATATACAAGATAATTCTAAAAATTATGTTATTACCTTTAAACAGAAGGTTTCTAATATAATTTTTGATTATAGTAATGAGTTAAATTATGAAAGTAAGGTCTATAGAATATATAAATATGTCATTTTATATCTATGTTTAAAATTTTGTAATAGATGGGATGAAGGTAATAATCCAATAATTAGATTAAAGGATTATATAAATGTTTCCGTTGACAATATAGTTGAACTTAAAAAAATTGATGTTAAGTGGTAGTTTATAGAATTGAACTGTTGTACTAATTTTCTTAGTGTAACAGTTCAATTTTAATTTTATAGCTATTTATATACATCATTAATAGTGTACTTTTTAATATTGACCAGATATATTTACATTTAAAATATTATGTAAATTAAATTTGTTGTAAACAAAAAAATTTTTAATATAGTATTGAATATTACAATATTAGGATATATACTTAAGTACATAGATGTATGGAATTAATTTGAATAATAAGGTTGGAACCACTTAAAACAGTAAGCTCATATCAAAGTTTACTAAACCCTCACGGCGTGAAAGGTATGGAGTTTGAGAATGTGTTTATAATAAACTGCAGCGAAGGGTTAATTCCCCATGCAAATAGCATACAAAATAATCTGGAAGAAGAAAGGCGGCTTTTTTATGTAGGGGTTACAAGAGCCATAGATAATTTGACTTTATGTTATTCAAGTACTATTAGGAAAAAGGCAGTAAATGTATCCAGGTTTATAGAAGAATGTGACTTGTTAAATTCGGGAGAGCTTATGAAAAATTGCGATTTAGAAATAGGGGATTATGTAGTTCACAAAGTATTTGGAAGTGGAAAAATAATAGATAAGAGAGATAATTGCTTAAAAGTATTATTTTCAGGTAATAGAGAGATAGGATTTGATTTATCGGTTCTTTATAATGGACAGCTGATGAAGGATGCTGCTAGAAAATGTTTGTGATTAAAGGTAAATGTATACCGATTTACAAGTGAGGTTCCATTAACTTGATGTATAACCAGTAATAAATACTGGATGAAATAATTTAAATATTATATATTTGTTATGTAAGAAATATACATCAGATATATGCTGTTTTAATAACAGCAACCCATTTAATCAAATGAGGTCAGTATGAAAATACTGACCTCATTTCACTTCTAAAATAAAAAAATAAATTCAAGTTATTATAAATCAACAGGTTAGTTGGGTAATCCAATTACCCTTGATGAATTGGTGTGAAAAATATGATATAATTAACCAAATAAAATAAGAATATTTATAATAATAAAGAGGTGTTTTATTATGTTATTTACCAGTTATTTAATTGGATTAGTTGTATTGGCTGTTGGAGTTGGACTTAAAATTTGCCCACCAGAGAATATAAGTAATGTTTATGGATATAGAACGCCATTTGCTATGCTGAATAAAGATGTATGGGATGAAGCAAATTATTTTTGTAGTAATATGTTAATATATGTTGGTATTATATGCTTAATAATATCAGCACTGTGTAATATAATTTACAAAAACAATATTGATATTGCAAGCAAGATTTCAACAATAATATCTGTAACAATAATTGTATGCTCCGTTCCTAGCACAGAAATTCATTTAAGAAAAACATTTGACAAATATGGAAATAAAAGAATGTAATTTTGGCTATGATTATATTTAAGATAGTTAAAAAAGCGAATAATTTATTAGAATACCACATAATTCAAAATAATTGAATTATGTGGTGTTTTTAAATTGATTACTTAATAGTTTTCTATATGTTTAATATAATTATAGATCTATTTAATTATCCTTAATTTTAAGATGTTATTAGTTGTGGTATAATTAGTCAACAAACAATAGTTACGTTCTAGAGGAGGATGTGATTTTGAATATAAAATCATGGAAATTATGGTTATTTTCAAGTATTTGTTTTTTATTTGTAGGAATAATGAATTTGATTGATAAAAAATATTCCATAGGAATTATCTTTGAACTTTTAGGAGTGTCTTATATTTTTTTAAGCATGAGTCATTATAAAGAAGATAAATAATAGTAAATTTTGGTGAAGGAGTGAAAGATTATGGGTGGTACGATTATATTATTATTGGTACTTATGTTGTTTATTATCTTGGGAGTGGTTTTTTCTTTAGGTAAAGGTGCTTTCTTAATATCAGGTTACAATATGTTGAGTAAAGAAGAGAAAGCAGAATATGATGAAAAGGCATTATGTAAGTTTATGGGAAAATCAATGTTTGCAATTGCTTTTAGTGTTTTTTTATGGGAACTTAGTAGTTTAATTAAACAGCATATTTTATTTGTCATTGGATTAATCTTATTGTTGGGAACAGTTATATTTATCCTAGTTTACTCAAATACGAAAAATAGATTTAAGAAATGCTGACACACAAATAGTAAAATATATGTTTTAAATATTGGGTTGGAGGTCTATTTTATGGTTAAAGTAAAAAAGTTAACCATACTAAATTTTTTAGGATTTGTAATCACATCCATATTAGTGATGTGCAATTATACAAAAAAATTTGATAATGCATTCGCAAATTTTATGAAAATATATAAAAATCATTTATTGAAAAAATCAGCAAATATACTAGCGGTTATTGCATCTCCTAAAAAAATTTTACTTATTTCACTTATATTAATAAGTTTCATATCTATTATATTATTAATTTTTAATAAATGGAATAAAATAAATAATATTTCAGATAATTTAAAATTGCTACTATTTACGATCTTAATAGCCTATTTCTCAAATGATGTTCTAAAAAATTTATTTAAAAGAGCAAGGCCTTCAGTAAAAGTTATTTCAAAAGTGGACAAAT
This sequence comes from Clostridium ljungdahlii DSM 13528, assembly GCF_000143685.1. Classification (NCBI taxonomy): domain Bacteria; kingdom Bacillati; phylum Bacillota; class Clostridia; order Eubacteriales; family Clostridiaceae; genus Clostridium; species Clostridium ljungdahlii. The sequence goes on from NC_014328.1 coordinate 1,842,160, forward strand.
ATTCATTTCCAAGTGATCATTCTATGATGGCCTTTGCATTTTTTATTACTATAGCTTACATACTTTGCCAGTATATTCAGTCAAAATCAATTAAATTTATTATATGTTTTTTATCTATTTTTATGACAATCTTAATTGGCTTAAGTCGTGTATATTTGGGAAAACATTTCATGACTGATATAATTGGAGGATATTTTTTAAGTGGATTTATTCTGTGCTTTCTTATATGGATTATTTGTAGCATTTCAAAATATTCAATAAATGAACAAAAAATATAATGTTCTATGATATTTTGATCTTATCATAGAACGCCGTGTTTTATATGCTTTTTTATGGAATCACATCAAACGGATTATTTACACAAGAGTATCTAAAGTATTATTTGAAGATTGTGATAAAGAATTAATAGTATTATAAATATTGCCTGGGTTTGAGGAAAAGATACTTGAACAAGCATCCTGATAAGTTCCATTTTCTATTGCATTGTATTGGTATAGAACATCCTCATCCATATTGTCTGTTGTAGTATTGTTACTTTGAAGAAGAGATACAATATTTGATTCAGAAGGAGATAAACCATCACTAGGGGGAGTAATATTTGTAGGTATAGATAAATCACCTGATGAACTATAAGTTAATGGTGTACCATAAGTTGGTTCGACTTGTTTATAAATATCTTGAAGTTCATTGCTAGTAGTATTTCCAAAATAGTTGGATGCAGTATAATTTCCTTGTACAGTTGAGTCAATGTTATTTACTAATGGAACAGAAGAACTTGTTGAGGTAAAATCTAGGGTATTATATAGGGAATTCATATAATAAGTATTCATAACACTATTTACATCCATTAGAATTCATCTCCATAAACAAAGTTTTTGGCATCAGATGGAGTTTTGACTCCACCTGATGCTTATTAACAGGCTTCTTAGTGTCTTTAGCACTTAGAAGGCGTTATCCTTTAGGGAAAATCGTTATCCAGGGACGTAACTGCTCTTTACTCCCACTTGGAGAAGTGGAAGTATTAGAACAGGTAGTCATCGGATAAAATTATTTAAACAATTATCGTGTTAATATATAAAATCTTTAGTATAAATTATCAAAAATTTAAAAAGTCATATGTACTTATCTAGTAGAGTTATTTATTATAAATTCGATTACATTTAACTAAAGTGAAAAATGTTAAATTAAAATATTGTAATCATATTTTAAATTACTATAATTAAAAGTAGGGGTGAATTGAAAAATGAACTTTTTGCTTGTATTTTAAGAATTTAATTTTAAATATCCCGTTTTTTAATTCAAAAGTATTTTTGATGTAAAGATGAAAAAATAAGCGTTAAGAATAATACTCATAAAAGGATTAAATGGACAAGACCCAATGTTTAATAAGGAGATGTGTATTATGGAAGTTAATCGAAGAACATTAATAAAGGATATTGTTAATATGGGTCCTAGGGCAATAGAAATATTAAAGAATTTTGGTATGGGCTGCATTGAATGTCCATCATCTCAAAATGAGAGTATAGAAGATGCTGCAGCAGTTCATGGAGTCGATGTAGAGACTTTAATTCAAAGTTTGAACAAAATTCCATTAAGAGAGAAAATAAAATGGAAAATAGAAAAGAAGATTGAGGATGTTATGAAGGCACGATACAATATTAAATAAGGTAATTTTGAAGATTAGTTATTTTAGATTTTTGATATCTTCTATAAGCTAAAACTAACACTTTAGGCCAATATCATAAACTTAAGGAAACGTGATCAACATTTTTGTTTATCACGTTTCCTTAAGTTTATGTATGGATTAAAATAAGAGAAAGGATGTATGATACGATTACATCCATTGATTTATACTATAGTAATTTTTTATAGGTTAGTAAAATATATACTTTTTATGTAAAGATTGTTGAATTTTTCACGATAATAATATTATTATGCTTTTGATTGTGGGGAGGATTTTGATAGCGTTGATAGTAAAGGCTCTGATATGAGTAGTTATTATTGTATGATTCTTGATATGATGAAAAGACAAGGAATTGATACATCTTCTTTTTCTTTAGGAAGTTCTTCTTTTGTTGATGCAGTAAAAGAATTTGAGAAGAAAGTAGATATAGAAAAACCTGGTGTATTTCCATCGAATTTTTCAGATTTTTGTGATGCATATAAACAGAAACTTATACAGTGCGGATTATAATTTAATATTAAATAACATAGGGAGGTTATTTATATTGTTAAATATAAATAATTTAAATAATAATTATGATTATATCAATAAAGCGATTACTGACAAAGATACTAATTATATGAATGAAGTACAAGCAATAAAAGTGATGGATTATCTATAGATTATGATGAAGATGAAAGACTTGAAAAAATAATAGAAAGCTTAAAATAATTTAGAATACTAATAGTGATTGTTAGAGAAATAAAGTCGCTGCTAAAAAATTTATATGAATAGCGACTTTTTTCTGCTTTTGCTGAATAAATTGTAATGGTAAGAATTGATGAAATTGAGATAGATAGGATTGCGGAACTAACCCAGCTAATGTCTAGCACATAAGATTAAGTTATTTTATGGTACAATTGTAATATACTTTTACATTTATTATATAAAAGTATTAATAATGGAGGGAGTAAAATGTTTAAAAACAAATTAATATTTGTATTGTGTGCTATAGGTATATCTTTTTTTATGTCATCTAAAGTAATGGCTGCAGATTATGCTTCATATGTTCAGCGTATCTGTGGAGATGATAGATATGCTACTGCTATCGAAGTTTCTAAAAATGGTTGGGCTAATGGTTCAGAATATGCTGTATTAGCTAACGGGCAAAACTTTCCAGATGCTCTCAGTGCAGCTCCCCTTGCTAAAAAATATAATGCACCTATTCTACTAAATCCAGACTCAGATTTAGATAGTAGAGTTGAAAATGAGTTACAAAGATTAGGGGTAAAACAAGTATTTATTATTGGAGGTCCATCAGTAATATCTGATACCATTAAAAATAAACTTGAAAGACTTAATATTAAAACTACACGACTTTGGGGACAAAATAGATATGAAACGTCAATTAAAATTGCAGAACAATTAAATTTTAATGGACAAGTTGTAGTAGTAAATGGTGAAAATTTTGCTGATGCTTTATCTATAGCACCTATTGCGGCTGAAAAATCTATGCCAGTTATACTTACGCTGCCAAATACTTTGCCTGAGTCTGTAGCTAATTATATAAAGAATAACAAAATAACAAAAACATATGTTATAGGAGAAAAGGATGTAGTAAGCGGCAGTATTGCAAATAGTTTTCCTAACAGCGAGAGAATATGGAATAGCAATAAATTTTATAATGGCAGTAGCAGATATGATACTAATATTGCAGTATTAAATAAGTTTAGAAATGATCTAAACCTTAGTAATATTTACTTAGCAAGTGGTGAAAATTTTCCTGATGCTTTGGCAGGTTCAGCTTTGGCTGCTAAAAATTCTTCTGCTATTGCATTGGTAAATGGTTCTTTGGAAGCACTTACTATTTATAATGGTGATATTTTAGATATTGAGAATTACGATAATATTGTACCTACTCTTGACTTTTTATGCTTAAGTAAGTCTTTTAGTGTATTAGGTGGTACTGGTTCTATAAATGATACTATTATAGGCAGCCTTGAAATTAGTCGATTTGAAAAGGATAATAACACTACTGGTTACGCAGATAATGTAACTAGTGTTGTTGTAGATGGAGATTGGTTATATTACTATAAAACATATAGCATGAGTGTTGGAGATGAATGGGACACAAAAGAATCATTTTTATGCAAAATAAAAAAGGACTTGACCGGGTATACTGTCTTAGTAGATACAACAAAATATAAGCAAGGTTGTCTTCCTGTTGGTATACAATATAATATAACTAAAATAGAAAATGGTTGGATATATTATGGCAATGAAAGCGTATCCTTTAAGGTAAGAATTGATGGTACCGAAAACACTTGTTTAAGTGGTAACCCTGATTATAGTTAATAATTTTTACAATACTTAAAGGTTTTTGAATAACTCTCTTGTCATTTTTTATGCTTTAAACTTTTCTGTTTAATTTATCAAATTCACGTTAAATTATGTAATTACTTGAAAATTTTTATATGAATTTTAGCTAATAAATGGTATACTAATAGTAAAGTATTTTTATTGAAGAGAATGGAAATGGCACAATTAAATCAAATCTATAAGTGTAATTTATGTAAAAATATGTATAAAAAGTATGATGTAATATTCGTGGATTATGAAAAGCAAATTAACATGTAATTGTATTCCCAAAACAAAAATAAATTAAATAAAGTATAATAATTGGACTTGCTTATATGTAGAGTCCCTAAGAAAATAAATTTAATCAATTAAATCAAAATATTTAAATTAGAGGTGTGTAAAATGGAATTAAAGGGAAGCAAAACAGAAAAAAATTTGTTATCTGCATTTGCAGGTGAATCTCAAGCAAGAAACAAGTATACATATTTTTCTTCAGCTGCTAAAAAAGAGGGATATGAACAGATTGGTGAAATATTTCAACTTACAGCTGATAATGAAAAAGAGCATGCAAAAATTTGGTTTAAACTTTTAAATGGTATAGGTAATACTTCAGAAAATCTGAAATCTGCAGCTGGTGGAGAGAATTATGAATGGACTGAAATGTATAAAAAATTTGCAGAAGAAGCTAAGCAAGAGGGCTTTGATGATATCTCTAGATTATTTAGTATGGTAGCAGAAATTGAGAAACATCATGAAGAAAGATATAATGAACTTTTAAAGAATATAGAAGAAAACAAGGTTTTTAGTAAAAATGCAAAAAAGGTTTGGATATGTCGTAACTGTGGATATGTTTACATTGGCGAAAATGCACCTGAAAAATGTCCTGTATGCTCACATCCTAAATCGTATTTTGAACTAGAAAGCAAAAATTGGTAGTAGTATAGTATTAAAAAACATCGTATTATTCAACTGAATTTTACGGTGTTTTTATATTTGTAAAACGATTTAAATATTAAAATATTTTCTCATACTTATATTTAAAACTAGGGCTAATGAGATAAAATTAGCTAAACTAGAACTTCCTCCATAACTTACAAAGGGAAGAGTTATTCCTGCAATAGGCATAATTCCAATAGTCATACTGATATTTTGAAATACAGAGAAAATGAGGGAAGCTGCTATACCTATACATATAAATCTTCCTAGAGAATCTTTTGAATCTTTTGCTGACTTTATGATTCTATATATTAATATGCCGTATGCTGCTAAAAGTATTGTAGATCCAATGAGTCCCCATTCCTCTCCAATGACAGAGAATATAAAATCTGTGTGTACTTCGGGAATGTATCCACCAGATACTTGAGCACCTTTTAAAAATCCTGCTCCATGTAATCCTCCAGAACCTACTGCTATTAAGGATTGTGTAAGCTGGAAACTAACATCCTGTTGGTATGCTCCAGGGTTGATAAAAGAGGTTATTCTCTGCTTTTGATATTCTTTTAGAATTCCGCTAAACCAAATAATAAGGCATAAGGGTATTGAAGAAGCAATTCCTATTATTATAGACTTTAAGTTTAGACCAGCAATGAAAAAGATACAAAAAACTATAAATAAGTATATTAGTGCCATACCTAAGTTAGGTTGTATTATTATTAAGAAAATTGGTATAAAAGCGTAAAAACACAGTATTAAAAAATTTTTTAAGTTATTTATATTGCAATCCATTTCTTCTAATTTTTTAGCAATAATTAATATTAATCCTATTTTTACAAATTCAGCCGGTTCTAGTGCTCTATTTCCGATCCTTATCCATGAAGAAGCACCTTTTATTGCTTTACTGGTTACATCATTAAATAATAGGACTCCCACACCACTCCAGTATATTAAATTGGCATATTGAACTATAATTCTATAATCAATAAGCAAAATTAGGAAGATTATTATTGTACTTAATATAACCCATAATAACTGTAGTTTGGCATAATAATAATTAGACTGATTATGTGTAGCACTATAAATGTTCATTATGCCAAAAAAGGATATTGCGATTGCAACTAGCAGCGTAGTTACATCTAAATTTCTATATATTTTTTTATTTATTAAAAGCTTGTACATTTTATCACCCGTAAAGTATTACATAAATTTTCAACAAAAACAATATTATTCTAACATATAATTGTTAAAATAAGATGTAATAATCATTATATTTTAATGAAGGAAAAGCTTTGAACATTTAGTAAAATAGGGATATGCATTTTGATATTTCCATTGGCTTTTATTATGGACACATTTTTTAGCCGCTATCTGTGTTTATGGAGAGATAGTTATCAGTGGATCTTATTTAGTGGAAAAAGCAGATATACCAAATCTTTGATTTGGTGATAGTTGCTTTCGCTGTGTGCGTAGTAGGTATCCATCAGATAAAAACATAATGTGCTTTAGTAGATAATTGGCGTTATAATTAGTGCATAAGTTGTACTATGAATAGGAGAGATTATTATGAGTACAAATATTGAGGCAATTTTATTTGATTCTGGTCGTGTGTTAAATTATCCTCGATCTGGCAATTGGTTTATCACACCTAATTTTTTCAAATATGTTGATAAAAACGTATTTAACAGCATTTCAAAGGATAGAAAGAAACTCTCGTTTAAAAAAGCATATGATTATATAAATTCGTGCAAGTTAATTAAAACGCAAGAAGAAGAATATAGGCATTTTGTTGAATATTATAATATATTTTTTAAAGGATTTCCTGAATTAAGTTTAAGCACGGATAATGTGGAAAATGTTGCTAAAGATTTAGTATACAACCCCAAAAAGTATGTATTCTTTGAGGAAGTAGCAGGTGTAATTAGTATGCTGAGAAAAAAATATAAATTAGGAGTAGTATCTGATGCATGGCCATCTTTAAATAGTGTATTTGAAGCAGTAAAATTGCGAAAGTATTTTTCTACATTTATTATTTCGTCAGTGCTAGGAGTTACTAAACCTGATAGTATTATGTATCAAACTGCGTTGGATGAATTAGGTGTGCTGCCTCAAAATGCAATATTTGTTGATGATAATTTAAAAAACTGTATTGGTGCAAATAAACTTGGTATTTATTCAGTTTTGTTATGTAGGAATAAGCATAAGTATATTTTAAATAAGTTATTAAGTATAGGAAAAAAATACGATGTCGTAAATAACCTTCAGCAACTAGACACACTAAAAGATATGAAAAAAAATGGTTATTTATAGGCTGTAAAGGATAAATTTTATGCATGAATTTTTAATAAATCAATTTGGTAAGAATTTAGGTAATAAGATTTATAGTATGCAACAGAAAAAAATACAAACAATAATTGGTTTAGCTATAGGAAAAAGTAACAATCAGTTAAAAACTCTTGAAAAGACAACTATTTTAATAAATTGATTTTAAAAATATGATATAATTACTATTGAATAATTTAGAATTGCAAAATTTTATGAATTAACGGAGATTAATATGGTGGATGTAACTAGGGTTTAATTTTTATCTATAAATAAAGTCCCATCACTTTGAATTTCAGCATAGAAAACATCCTCTATAGAGGCAATATTTTGTTGTTTAAGTTGTTTCTTTAACCAGTTTTTATTTAAATTCAGTTCTTCTAAGTTATGGTTTATTATTTTACCATCAACAATTATCTCAGAAGGAATATATTTACTAGTAGAATAAGGAATTTTCATATCTGATTTTGTTACTTGTTGTTGTGATTGTTTTTTCATTACGCTTAAGTTTCCATCTGGCTCCAATATTGCGTATTCAACTTCTGTAATAGAGAATATATTTTGTTTTCTAAGCAGCATTGATAAATCATCCATATTAAGACGACTTGAGGATAGAGATTGTTTCATGATTTCTCCTCTTTTTATTAGAATAGTTGGCTGGCCGTCAATGATACTTCTTATATTTCCTGACTTTAGGTTTATATATCCAGTTAAGGCAGTTAGTATACACCACCAAGTTAGACCAATAAGATCGTTTATGAATGGTTTATTGCCTATACTAATGATATTTGCGGCAATAGAACCTATTGTAATACCAGTAATATAGTTAAAAAACGTTAAATGACTCATTTGTTTATTTCCTAGTATTCTTGCTAGGGTTAATAGCACTATGAACGTTACTGTTGTTTTAAGTAGTAATTGAAATACATTTATAATTCCAAGAGTCATCGGCGGTACCTCCTTAACACTAACTCTATATAAAAGTAGAGAGCTTATATAATCAATGAAAAATATAATATCAATTTTATATTTTCCCAATATATCTGGCTTATTCATATTAGAGAAAGGAAAATAGTGTATAAAAGGATAAGTTATATATTAAAAATAGATATTGATTACATTTCTGAAAAATAAGACGATAATTAATTATGGTGATAGTTTTTTTGATACTAATCGAATTATAAAATGTGAAGGAGTTTAATATGAATGATGATTATATATTGAGAATAATAGAATCTATAGGGGAGTTTGCTGGAAAAGTATTGTTCAATAAACAGAGTAAGGAATTTAAAAATATAGACGTACAATCAATGACTATACAAGATGTGTTACCAATATTACTAAAAAAACTTATTTTTCAAGGTAAATATAATGAAGCAGAAAATTTGCTATTTGAAGAACTGAAAAAGAATCCTTCAGATGATTTAATTAAAATAGGAAAAGATTTTTATAATATGTTACTTTTAAAAAGTGATGAAGATCTTACCAAAGCAAATTTTTCGAGAGAGGAAATATTTCAAGGATTAAATGATATGAAAAAATTTACTTGAGAGCTTATTCAGGTGACTAACAATTCGCATCTTGAGTAAGCTCTTTGTAATATATTATAGATACGTTAAATAAATGTGTTAAACATTGATTTACAATTTACATTTAGAAGTACTTATAGATTATGATGATATGAAAACCTGCTGCCGTGCAGTTCTTTCCAGACTTCATCACATTGCGAAAGGATTTCATTAGAGAGCGGCCCCTTTTCTAAATATGCTAAATTTTGTTTCAAGTGCTCCAGGCGGCTTACTCCAATAATTACACTGTTCACGTAGCTATAAGAAATACACCAGCGCAATGCAAGTTCAAGCAGCTTCATGCCATGGCTTTGTGCAATCTGAGTTAGCTTTTCCATTGCTTGAAAACTGTCATCATTCCAATATCTTTGATAATATCCACCTAAATCGGAAAAACGTGAATTTTCAACAGGATGATCTTTGCTGTGCTTGCCCGAAAGTAATCCGCCTGCTATTGGATTATATATAACCAGGCCTACCTTGTTTTGCTTAATACAAGGTACTAGCTCGGACTCTATGCCCCTTGTAATTGAGTTATAAACGTTTTCTGTTACACTTGGCGTTATCAAGTTACGCTTGTCGCAAGTCCATAAGGCATCCATTAGTTGCCATGCAGCAAAGTTGCTGATTCCAATATAACGAACCTTCCCTGATTTAACAAGAGAAGTCATTGCTTCCATTGTTTCTTCAAATGGCGTTAGAGGATCAGGTGCATGCATATAATAAATATCTAGGTAGTCTGTATTTAATCGTTTTAAGCTATTTTCCACAGACGAAATAATATGTTTTCTGCTGAGACCTTTGTCGTTTGGCCCTGAACCCGATGGTCCTCCAACCTTACTTGCTAGAATTACATTTTCCCTGCAGCCTTTAATACCTTTACCTGTAATTATTTCACTTTGTCCACCATTATAAATGTCTGCAGTGTCTATAAAGTTGATTCCATTATCCAATGCATACTTAATAACTTTAATGCTATCCTGCTCGTTTAACTGCCCACTAAATGTCATTGTTCCAAGACAAACTCTTGATACATTTAAACCTGTCCCTGCTAAATTTGTATATTCCATATACAAAACCTCCTAGTATATGTTTAATTTCATATTTTAATCTTCTTCATGAGGAAGATATTAGCAATATAATGATTAGAAATCTAACAATTAGGTTTCTGACATTAATAGTATACTTTGCTAAATTTAATGTCAACTCAAATTATTATTTAACGTCTTATTAAAATGGTAGTCATTGGATAAAGATAGTTTCCATAGGCTTCATATTTATCCAACGACAAGCACTAGACGGAATGATTTATATGGTATACATTTATATTATAGAAGTATATATTAAAGTACCATATTATTTTTTAATGGCGATAAACCCATTTAATTATTTGAAGTTAGTATTCCCCAATATTGACTTCTTTTTTTATTAGAAAAGTTGGTTAATATACATCTCGGTGCCATATTAGAAAACAAAAGGTCAATTTTCACTATATAGTGAATTAATTGGCCTTTTATTTTTTATCAAGTGGTAGTCGCTTTCATTGTGTGGTGGGAGTGTTATAGATGGTATACAGCTAATAAAATTATTGTCTATATTGTCTTGGGTGAATGCGGCTGCTATTATCTCTTAAAATAGATCTTGGAAAATTATCCAACCTTTGTCTAGAAGTTAAGCTTAAATTTGTTGTTGTTGTAAATGACCCGCCATCTGTTCCAATTGTAGAAGGATAAATTACAACATTTTCATTACTTGATTCCATTGCAACAGGATTAACCTTGTTACTTGAAGCATTCAATAAATCACCGTTTACCATAGCTGACTGGTATTTTACCGTACCCATATCTGCTAAAGGATATAGCTGATTGTTATCATTAGAAGGATCCTCACTGATCCATTCTGCTGATGTTCCAATTCCTTGTTCATAGGAAGAATCTAGCGTTGTGGATATAGTTTTAGTTTGTGTCCGGCCGTTAGGTTCAGTTACAGCAAATGTCAAATTCCATGTTGAATTGGATGATTTAGATATACTAACATTAATAGTTGAATTAATTGGAACACTAATTATGTTCTGAGAAACATCAGGCAGCTTTTCCCAAAAAATTTCTGCCACAGCTTGTCCGTTTTCTACTTCTTCTAAGGTTCCCATTTGGAGAAGATCTGAAGAACTTGCTCCACCTAAACCAATCCACTGTGCAGCTACTGCATTTTGCTTATTTGTTGGAATATTAGGGATTGTCCAACTACCAGAAATACTAGTATAGCTGCTACTTTTAGAAGTAGGTGTATCTATGTATCCTGCCCAATTACTAGACTTTTCAGTATTAGCAGGAAGATTTATTGTAGATACACTATTTTTCAGCTGCTGAATTGGTAGTTGCTGCTGAGTTGGCAGAGAATGGACTAAATTCCGTCTGGAAAAATAATTAGATAGAACATATTTATTATTGGTGGCATTTTGAGGGCCATTTCCAATTATAGTGGAGCCGGTTCCGAATCCAACTAATAGTGTTAATAATATAAGTGGAATTTTTTTAAATATAGTTTTCACTTTTCTTTCCTCCTTCCATAACATCTTAAAGATACATTTATGTTTTTTGATATTATAGAAATTTATTCTATAATATACTAATTTCTCATTTGTATGTGATGGGTATGTGATGAAATAATTACAATAGTATTAATAAAATATAAATTTACTGTAAACTAAAAAATATAACTAGCATACTGACTGGCTATTTCTTTGAAAATGCCTTATATAGAACTAATTAGGACAAACAAATCGTATAAGTTGGCATTTTTCATAATATCCTTAAAATATAAAAGCTAATTAGTGATTAACTTTAAAAGTGATGTCAATAATATAGACAAGTATAAACTTTTATAAAAGTTCACGAAATAAGAAGTAGAGAGTCTGAATTGGAGGTAGTGATGGTATGGGATACAATATTATAGATATAATTAATAAGTCAATAAATATTGCAGTTAGAAGAAAAGCTGAATATGAGGACATAGGAAAAAGGTGCAATAAACAATCTATAAAAATAATGTCAGTTGTTTTAGTGAAACAATTAGATAAAAGTATTCAATATTACGAGAAGCTAAAAAAAGTAATAAGTGGTATGGAATTTGAAGAAATTGATTTTGTAATATATGATAAAATGTCTTTTTTAATAGATGAGTTTAACAGGAAAGTATATAAACCTGAGATAAATAATGTTAGAGACTATTTGAAGTCTTTTCTTGACTTAGAGAAAGATGTGTATTCTTTACTTGTTGATGTACAAGGTAGATTTGTGAAAAATACAAGTGATGTAAGTACAAAAACATATACAATATTGTCCCATATTATTAATAATGAGGCTAGCCATATTTCAACTCTTGAAAAAATGCTAAAATAAAATTTATATATAAAATATATTTCCTTATCTTATGGATGCCTATGGTAATACTCACTTCCACTAAGCAGGTAGTTATCGGATAAACATAATGCATCAGGTGTTGTTTAGAAAACTTCACCCAATGCATTTTAAAATATATTTATTTAATAGGAGGATCATCATTGATGATTCTATTTGCCTCTTCCTCCGAAAGGTCATAATTTAAAAACGTTTTATAAAAATTTCTAGTTTCTTTAACTATATCTATGTTAGAAAATTTATCAGGGTGTATGATTTTTGCTGCCCATTGTATTTGTAATGCTTCTTCTGCACTGTACCTATCCCAGTAAAAAGCTCCATCTGGATTAAAGTATACTTTTGAATTCTTAACAGCATTTACTTTTTGCCAGGAAGGATCATTTAATAAATTGTTTATATTTTTTTTGCCATTGCTTACTTTCATTAATGTATTGCTGCTTAATATTACAATATCCGGATTCCATTTTAATATTTGTTCCATGGATACTTGTTTATTATTTCCTTTTACTTCTGAAGCTGCATTTACTCCACCAGCTGCTTCTATCCAGGAATTAATTATTGTATTGTTTCCATCTACAGTTATTGGTGAAAGTGAAGTTACATGGAGAACTTTAGGCCTTTGTTCCTTAGGTATTTTAGACGTTATACTAGTTATAGTGTTGAGTTTTCCATCTAAATAGGATACATATTCATCTGCCTTTTTCTTTGAGCCTTGTCCTAAAATATCACCTGTAAGTTTAACACATTTTTTTAAACTATTAAAATCAGTAAAATTTAATTCTACAGTTGGAATTCCTGAATCTGATATTTTATTTACGCTTTTATCATTTAGTGGTGTAAATACAATGTCAGGTTTTGCTTTTATAAGTTCTTCTGTATTCACACCGTCTGAAGTAAATGCTGTCACTGCATTTTTCATTTGAGGATTTACTTTGTAGAGCCAGGGCCTTCCTTTTTCTGTGAGAATAGTGGCAACAATTTTATTTCCTTGGCCTAAAATACACAGAACCTCATTATGAGCTTGCCAGGAATCTCCTATCTTTTTAATATTTAAAGGCACGTCCACTTTTCGTCCAGCAGTATCGGTAATCGTTTTCGTCTGCGTGCTTTTTTCACTTGTTTTTTTTGATGTATCACCATTATTACATCCAGTTATTAAAAAAATAATTGCAAAAACAGTGATGAGTATAAATTTTAGTTTTTTCATGATTTAACACATCCTTTTAGGTTTATTTAACTATAGCTAAATGCTATAAAAATCCATCATAATATGTATTTATTGACATAATATAGTTGATTTTGGGGTAAAATATGAACTTAATGGTACAATAATCTGCTACATTTATTATAATATAATAATTTATATTACACAATTGATTTTAAACCTAAACAGTATAAAAAGTGACATAATATGCTTAAAACAAAATATAAAATATACTTTATATTATATTTTGTTATGTTTTATTGAAAACATAACAAGGATAGAATATAATATAAATATCTTAAAATTGTAATAAATGTTATTACGTAATTGGTAAAATAGAAATTCACCACAGGGAGTGTAGCATTAAGTTAAGACAGAGCCGAGTGCTTGGGCTATAGAATGTCTGGGTACTTTTGTTTATAAAATACTTACATAAATTATGATAGTAATGGGGGAATGGCAAGTAATGAAAAGAGAAAATGAGGAACACATATCGCTGCCTAGAAATGAGGCTCTAAAGAGAATAATGGAAAGATGTGATTTAAAATCACGAATAGAAACAATACCTCTAATTCATGGACTAGGAAGAGTGTGCGCTTACGACATTGTATCTATGAATACGCTTCCTAATAGTCTTACTAGTAGGTTAGACGGTATAGCTGTATATTACCATGATTTTGAGAATGGAACACCTGATACTTCTAGTTGGAAAAGAGGAGTACAATATGACTTTGCAAATACTGGAATTGCTATTAAAAAGGATTATGATACCGTTATCAAAATAGAAGAAGTTGAAGTAGACAAATTAGATAACATAAAAATACTAAAGGCACCTTCAGCAAAAGGAGAACTCACTCAGCCTGTAGGACAAAAAATGAAAAAAGGTGATGTACTTGTAAAGTCCCATACGTTACTTACACCATCTCATCTTGAAATACTTGCTATGGGGGGAATTGATAAGATTGACGTGCTGCAAAAACCTGTAGTAGCTATTATACCTACAGGTAATGAATTGGTTCCTGTAGGAACACCCTTACCCTTGGGAAAAAATGTTGAGTCTAATAGTATAATGATGAGAACAAAAGTTGTTCTTTGGGGAGGACAGCCGCTAGTTTATGATATCGTTCCAGATGATCCTAAAAAAATTATAAATACACTTCTTGATGCTTTAAAAAAGGCGGATATTGTAATAATCAATGGAGGATCATCAAAAGGTACTGAAGACTATAATATAAAAATGTTAGGAGAAGTAGGAGAAGTACTAGCTCATGAAGTAGAACATGGACCAGGTAAACATACGTCATTTACCGTGGCTTATGGAAAGCCTGTAATTGGAATCGTAGGCCCACCAATTGGAGCTGAATATACGGTAGATTGGTATATTATGCCTCTTATCAATAAATATCTTTTTCAACCAACCATAAAGCCGCAAAGGTTACAAGTAGTTCTTACAAAGCCAATTGTATCAAAGCGCCCATTCGATTTTTATGTACGTATTATTGTAAAATATGAGGATGGTCAGTATAAAGGTACGCCAGTAATTGGTCGTGACAGGCCTGTTATTGAAGGCTTGATTTATGCAAATGCTCATTTATGCATACCAGGAAGTGTTGATGGATATGAAGCAGGAGCTAAGGTTGAAGTTGAACTGCGCTGTCCTATCGAGCTTATAACAAGAAATGGAGGGGAAACAGAGTGAAATGTAAAGCGCTTAGTAAAAAAAGTATAACAGCTATTATTGCTATGGTATTTGTTGCTTCTACATTTATTGGATGTGATGGTAAAAGCAGTAGTGAATCGACTAAAAAAAATACAATTAAAATAGTTGACATGACTCATAGAAATGTTAAGGTACCTGCCGATATTAAGAGTGTTTTATCAATCAGTCCTCCAGCTACAATGCTAACATATATGCTTGCGCCAGACAAACTTATGGGATGGAATTTGAAAATGACAGGTAAGTACATACCTGATAAATACAAGAAATTACCTGTTGTGGGAGGATGGTATGGTACAACCAAAGGTAATTATGAAAAATATATGTCGCTGAAACCTGATTTGATAATTGATGAAGGACATAATGCTGTCCAAGCTGATGCAGTAAAAAAGGACACAGAAGAAGACCAGAAGAACCTGGGAAATATCCCGGTTGTAGGTGTAACAGATACTGTTACTCTGGCAAATTTTCCGAATTATATAAGATTTGTGGGTAAGATGCTCAATGAGAGCCAGCAGGCCGAAAAACTAGTGGCCTTCTATAATAAAGTAATAAATCAAGCTAAAAGCGTAGCAGCTACTATTCCAGATAATCAAAAAGTAAAGGTATATTATGCAGAAGGCTCAAATGGTCTTCAGACTGCCCCGGCTAAATCTATACACACACAGCCTATAGATATTTGTGGTGGAATCAATGTAGCACAGGTAGCATTAGATAAAATGGGTATGGTTGATGTATCTCCAGAACAGGTACTAAACTGGAACCCAGATGTGATTATAGCTACTGATGCTAATTTTTATAAAGGAATTTATTCCAATCCTGTATGGAAAGGGATTAAAGCTGTTAAAAATCATAAGGTATATCTTGTGCCAAGCGATCCTTTTAATTGGTACGACAGGTCTCCTAGTGTAAACATAATCCTTGGGGTGCCATGGACTGCTAAAATACTGTATCCAGATAAATTTCAGAATATGGATTTAAATAGCCTTATCAAGGAATTTTATACTGATTTTTATCATTATAATCTTACAGACAGTGATGTTAATAAATTATTAAACACCAAACAATAAAAGACAACTTTTGTAAGGTGATTAATTAGAGTTTAAAAGGAGGACAAGTATATGCTAGAAGAAATGAAACTGGCTAATTCGTCTGAAAAATCTATGTCAAAATCAAAAACAACTTATATTATGATACTTATTGCCTTGTTACCAATACTTTCTTTTTTCATTTCCTTAGCTTTAGGTAGATATCCTATATCAGTATCACAATTTTTTAATGTTATATTATCAAATGTTTCAGGGATGGATAATTCAAAATATGCAACTATTAGCACAGTTTTATTTAATGTCAGGATTCCTAGAATTTTGTCTGCATTACTAGTTGGGGCAGGTTTAGCTATAGCTGGTTCTGCATATCAGGGCTTATTTAAAAATCCAATGGTATCTCCAGATATACTTGGAGCTTCTTCTGGTGCGGGATTTGGTGCAGCGTTTGGAATACTTTTATCATTTAACAGCTTTGGTGTGCAGATTTCAGCATTTCTATTTGGACTTGCAGCAGTTAGTATAACCTATTTAATAAGTTTAATCATAGGAAGAGGTAATAATGCTACATTAGTACTTGTGCTTACAGGTATGGTTGTTTCGGCTTTATTCTCTTCTTTTATTTCTATAACAAAATATGTGGCTGATCCCTATGACAAACTCCCGGCTATAACCTTCTATTTGATGGGAGGATTATCTTCTGTCACTATGAAAGATATCAAAATATTATCGTTACCATTTATAATAGGAATTGTACCGCTAATTTTATTGAGGTGGAAACTTAATGTACTTTCTTTTGGTGATGAGGAATCAAAGTCTTTAGGCGTAGATACTTCAAAGTTAAGAATAGTTATAATACTTTGTTCAACTTTAATTACTGCTGGAGCCGTATCAATCAGTGGTATTATTGGCTGGATAGGGCTTGTAATACCTCATATAGCAAGAATGTTTGTGGGACCTAATTTTAAAGTTTTATTGCCTGCTTCCTTATTGATTGGAGGTACATTCCTTTTGTTAGTTGATGACATAGCTAGATGTGCTTTTTCTGTGGAGATTCCATTAGGAATTCTCACGTCATTAATTGGAGCACCATTTTTTATTTATCTTTTGATTAAAGGAAGAAGAGGATGGATATGAAAAAAATTTTTTTTACTGGTGAGAAGGGGATTGGTAAATCTAAATTATTAGAAAAAGTTATTAAAAATATAGATTGCTCTATAGGCGGATTTATTCAAGAAAAAGAGTTTACAGAAGGAGTGAAAATTTTTAAAGTTATTTCACTTTATAACTCGGATGATAATTATATTATTGGAAGATATGATATAAAAAAAGAAAAAATGTATATAGATATGGATATATTCAATGTTATAGCTAATGATGTACTTTTAAAAAGCCTATATAACAGAGATTTAGTAGTACTTGATGAATTAGGATTTATGGAGGAAAATGTATCATTATTCAAAGATACCATTTTTAAAATACTTAATAGTGATAAGCCTGTTATAGGAGTGTTAAGAGAATGTGATGGGGATTTCGTACAGAAAATAGCAAAGAGAGAAGATGTACAGGTAATTAGAATTGATGAAAATAATAGAAATTTTATGGAAGGTAAAATTCTTCGAACTTTACAAGAAAATAATGTAAGGTTGAAGAAAAATATAAGTTAAAAAAATCAATGGGGGAAGAAAAAATGAAAAAAATATCTAAAATTTTAATTCTATTATTAATAGTGTGTATCTTTGGAGCTTGTGGAAAAAGCACGACTTCTACAAGTACAACTACTGCAGATAGCAATAAAAAAATTACTGTTACTGATGGATTAGGAAGAAAAATAGAGTTATCCAAGCCAGCTAAAAAGGTGCTAACTAATTATGCTGTAGCAACACAGATATTGTGTGCCTTAGGGGAACAAAATAATATTTTAGGTATAGATGGAAAGGTTATGAAAAATCCATTAGGTTCTTCACCAAAAGCAGGTGCAAGTAAATCGTCTGCTACTAAAGATGCTAATGAGTTAAATGTGGAACAAGTAGCAGCTGCTAAACCAGATCTTGTTATTATACAAAAAAAGAACAAACAGGTTGTACCAAGCCTTGAAAAAGCTAATATTAAAGTTTTTGTTGTGAATGCAGAGGGTCTTGATGAATTAAAAGCTACTGTGAAAAATTTAGGAATAGTTACTGGTAAAGAAAAAAAGGCAGATGAATTTATAGATTATTATACAAAAAAGTTAGATTCTATTAATAATAAACTTAAAGGTATAGATCAAAAAAATAAGCCTAAAGTATATATGGCAGGAGGAAGTATGTATTTAACTCCAGGAAAGAATATGTTTCAAAACTCATTTATTGAATTAGGCGGTGGAATAAATGTGGCAGGTCCTTTAAGTAAAAGTGCTAAGTGGAGTGAAATATCTGCAGAGCAGTTAATTAGCTGGAACCCTGATATAATAATTCTTACACAATATTCTGCAGTAAAACCTCAGGATGTACTTAATAATGATGGTTTAAAAGATGTAAATGCTGTGAAAAATAAAAAAGTTTATTTGATACCTTCAAAAATGAGTTCATGGGATATGCCTTGCCCGCAGACGATTTTAGGAATAATGTGGTTAAATACAAAAACAAATCCTGAAGTATTTAAAGATACAAACATAACAAAAGAAGTAGATGATTTTTATCAAAAATTTTATGGAACTACTTATACAAAGCTTGGTGGTACTTTAGATTAAAATAGAAACGTCCTAAATGTCATAATCTGATAAAAGGAGGAGAGGGCGGATATGAAGTTAGAAATAAAAAATGTTAGTTGTGGTTATAGTACAAAAGTGGTTGTAAAAGATATATCCATGAGTGTGAGTTCAGGAGAAATATTGTGCCTATTGGGACCAAACGGTGTAGGTAAAACTACTTTTTTTAAGACTATATTGGGTTTTTTAAAGCTTAAAGGTGGAGAAATACTCTTGGATGGAGAAAATATACATAACTGGTCTAGAAAACAGCTGGCTAAAAATATTGGGTATGTACCACAGGCTCATACACCTCCTTTTCCCTACAAAGTTTTTGATGTAGTATTGATGGGCAGAACTGCCCATCTTTCAATGTTTTCTTCTCCTACAAAAGAGGACAAAGATATTGCTGAGGAGGCTATAGATATCTTAAATATATCCTATTTAAAAGACAAGATATATACGGAAATAAGCGGTGGGGAAAGACAAATGGTCTTAATTGCCAGGGCACTTGCACAATCTCCTAAAATGCTTATAATGGATGAACCAACTTCTAATTTGGACTTCGGAAATCAAATTAGAGTATTGAATCAAATAAAAAAGCTTTCTAAAAGAGGACTAGCAGTTGTTATGACGTCACATTATCCTAATCATGCATTTATATGCTCTACGAAAGTAGCGTTTATGCAAAGAAACAATGTATTTACAGTAGGTAATGTAGATGAAGTTGTTACAGAAGATATGCTTAAAGAAGCATATGGTATTGATGTAAAGATTATTAGCGTACCTAATTCAAATGGAGAAGAGATTAAAGCTTGTGTACCCGTGATCAATTAAGACGTATGATAGAATAATTAAATGAAAGTTAACAAGATATAAGTAAATATAAAATAACTAAAACAATATATTTTATATTTTTTTAATATGTTATGTTATGTTTTGTTGCAAATTTAACAAAAATATAATATAATATAAACATGTTATATATGTAATAGTATTTATTACACAACTGGCGATAATAGAATTGACCAGAAATAATGTGATAGTAATTTGAAACAAACAAGAGCGCCTGGACCATATAACGTCTAGGTGCTTTTGTTATATCAAAATGCTTATATAAATTATGATAAAAATAGGTTGATACATCGCTGCGAGAATGTTTAAATCTCTAAAATATTCAAAATTAAATTTTTTGAATGCAGAAAGGAGGAAGTACACATGTTGGAAGAAGACGTATCCATAAGAAAAACTAATTTTTTAGCTCATATTGTATGTCCTATGCAGCAAATCTTCAGAAGAAACTTTCAAATGAAACTTAACGAATATAAAAGATTAACAGGCAAAACATTCAAGTGCCATATAGCTGTTGGATGTGGTGGAAGTGATAAGTATGATGATATCTGGAAGGTAAAAAGTATAGAAGACTTTCCTGACATTGTAGCTTCTGTTACATTTGGAAACTTTTTTAGAAAGGATTTCATAGAGAAATTTGTTTACAAGGGATATTTTAAATCAGTAATAGAAAAAAATGCAAATGAGGACTTTGTAAGAGCAGGACTAGAAGACCCTGATGGTAATTATTCAGTTTATTCTGTATTTCCGCTTGTAATGCTTGTAGACAAGAACAAATTGGGTAACCTTCCAATGCCGAAAAAATGGAGTGATCTTTTAAAGCCTATATATAAAAATAACATAATTGTTTCAGGATCACAAAAAGGTATAGGAGAGCTCCTTCCTCTGTACATATATAAAGATTATGCTGAAAAAGGACTTCAAATGTTGGCAGCTAACATAAAGGAAGGGTGGCATGCTTCAAAAATGTCTAAAGTAGCAGGAACTTTAAATAATGAAGGGGCTGCAATATATGTGCTTTCATGGTTTTTTGCTAAAGTGTGTCCAAGAAAGGAGTATGTTTCTGTAGTTTGGCCTGAAGATGGAGCAATTGCAGAGCCTATATATATGCTTGTAAAAAAGTCAAAAATTAATGAACTGAAGGAAATAATAAATTTTATTACAGGGAGTGAATATGGGCAAAAATGCGCTTCATATTATTTTCCTTCGGCAAATGCTGCAATAGATAATAATTTACCCCAGAATGCGTCTTTTAAGTGGTTAGGGTGGGAGTATATTAAGCGCAATGACATTTATGAGGTAAAAGAACATGTAAGAGATAAAATTATGCAGTACTACAAATTAAAAAATAGGGTTGAGGGGGGATTTAAAAATGAAACGTAGGATAAGTAAAAGAGCTATAGTAGTTGTTATGGCTATAGTATTTGTCCTAATTATGTTTTTTGGATGTGGAAATAAAAAAAGTTCTGCAGTCAGTGAAACAGAAAAAGTAAGTATTACAGATATGGCAGAAAGAAACGTTAAAATTCCAGCTAATATAAACAAGGTACTGTCAGTATCTCCTGCTACTACAACAGCAGTATACATGCTTGCTCCTGAAAAGTTGGTAGGCTGGAATATGAAATTTTCACCAGATAATGCAAAATACATACTCAAAAAATATCAAAAACTTCCTATGGTAGGTTCTTGGTCTGGGAAAAATGATATCAATTATGAGACATATATATCCATGAAGCCAGATATAGTTATGGATAACTCTGAAAATAATTCTATAACTAAGGTGAGGCAGCAAAAACTTGGAAACATACCTGTGGTAGTTGTACATGATTTGGATACTCAAAATTTTGTCCCATACATTACATTTATGGGAAAGGTTTTAGGAGCAAAGCAAAAGGCAGACAAATTGATATCTTTTTATAACAATGTAAAGAAAGAAGTAGAGAGTAAAGTTTCAAATATACCAGATGAACAGAAAGTAAAGGTCTATTATGCTGAAGGACCTAAAGGCTTACAAACTGATTATGATTCAGGACCATCAGCTTTTAAAACCAATTATGCTAGTTTAAAAAACAATCAACACACTCAACTTATATATCTTTGTGGAGGACTAAATATTGCAAGGGGCACTGGAATTAATAACACCTCAGAAGTTTCAATAGAAAAGGTACTCCAGTGGAATCCAGACGTTATTATAACAAATAATCCTCAATTTTATAAAAGTGTTTACTCTGACAGTTCCTGGCAAAATGTAAAAGCTGTAAAGGAACATAGAATATATTTAACACCTACAAAACCTTTTAATTGGGTTGACAGACCACCAGGAATTAATACAATAATAGGAATACCATGGACAGCTAAAATGTTGTATCCTGATAAATTCAAGGATATGGATTTAAATAAACTTACCAAAGAATTTTATTCAGAATTTTATCATGTGAACCTTACTGATAGTGATATTAATGTTTTGCTTAATAATCAACAATAAATTTATGGAGGTAGGTGTTTTAGAAATTGTCCGAATCAGAAAAACCCAAGGTTTATTATGTGAGAGGACCTGATGCACTTACAAGTCATGGACGTAATTCCTATACAGAATGGTATGTGGAAATGGCAGGAGGAACACTTGTAACTTTTAGAATATGTGGATTTAATTTAAATAATCAAGATGATTTGCTAAATAAGTTTGGAGAAAGGACTATGCTCCAGACAGTCTTAAAAGTTAGAAAATTAAACATAAAGTCATATTGATTACAGGAAAAGAATTTGGAGGCGAATGTGCAGAAGGCTGCTGTCTGTCACTAAATCCTTGTGTAGATAACGAACTCCCTAAAAATGCAAAATTCAAGTGGATTGGTTGGAATTATATTAAATCCAATGATATGTGTAAACTAAAGAATTATTTAAATTCTATTTTTATTAACAGCATAAATTCAAATACCCTTTAAGAAATGAAAAGTAAGTATTTGACTATTAGGAGAGAAGGATATAAATATGTTTAAAAAATTAAAAACAAACAATTTAATTATATTATTAGTTGTTTTATGCATGATTTTAGTTACAGGTATTACGGGTTGTGAAAATAAGAGTTCGTCTTCAAGTGTAAACTCAAATAAACAATCACAAAGCACTAAAACTATTGTAGACATGGATGGAAATTCAGTTAAGGTTCCTGTGAAGGTTACTAAAGTGGCAACTTCTTGGCCTGGATTTTGTAATGCACTTTTTACAGTTAGTGGCAGAAATAATAAAATAGTTGCAACATCTCCTGCTATTAAGAAAAGCTATCCTTGGGCCATTAAATTGTATCCACAACTTAAGAATATATCTTACCCATTTAATGGAGAAACAACTAATATTGAACAATTGGTAAAGTCTAAACCAGATATAGCATTTTTACGTAAAGGCGACAGTGTACAAAAAGTTAAAGAAGCAGGTATACCTGTAGTTATGATTGATTATAAACATAATAGCATAGAAGACATAATAAATAGTGTCGTTATAACAGGTAAAGTGCTAGGAGAAAATGAATATAAGAAAGCAGAACAGTATAAAGATTATTTTAACAAAAATATAAGTAGAGTATCTTCTATAACGTCTAAAATACCTGAAAATGAAAGACCTAAGGTAATTTATCTATCTGTGCAAAATCAAAGTATTTCAGTATGGGGGAGAAACATGCCTCAAAATGAAACTATAAATATGGTAGGAGCAATAAATGAAGCAGCGAATGAAGTAGATGGATATAAAGAAGTTTCCATGGAGCAAATGCTTAAGTGGGATCCAGATGAGATAATAGTAGATGGGAATCTTAAAAAAAGTAAAGTAGCAAAAAATCCTTCATGGAGCCAATTAAAGGCAGTAAAAGACAATAAAGTATTTGTAAGTCCTAGTGGTGTCTTTTCATGGGCAAGACTTGGAACAGAATCAGCACTGCAATTATTATGGATGGCTAAGAACATATATCCCCAAAAATTTCAAGATATTGATATTGGAAAAGAAACAAAATATTTTTATAAAAATTTCTTTGAATATGAATTAAAGGATAATGAGGTTAAAGAAATACTAAATTGTGAAAATCCAATTTAAACAAGTATTAAAAAGTATATTTATGGAGTAGGTGAAAAAAATGAGATTAATTACCGTTTCAGGTCCACCTTCATCTGGAAAGACATCCGTAATTTTAAAAACTATACAGTATTTGAAGTTAAAAAAGCTAAATGTAGGTGTAATAAAATTTGATTGTCTTTCTACATTTGATGATATTTTATATAAAAAAGCAGATATTCCAGTGAAAGTAGGACTCTCTGGAAATTTATGTCCTGATCACTTCTATATAAGTAATATTAATGATTGTGTAAGTTGGGGATGTAAAAACAATTTGGATTTATTAATTAGCGAAAGTGCAGGATTATGTAACAGATGTTCGCCTCATATAAAAGGTGTCCTTGCCATATGTGTAATAGATAATCTCTCTGGAATAAATACACCTAAAAAAGTGGGCCCTATGCTAAAATTAGCTGACATTATAGTTATAACTAAAGGAGATATTGTATCTCAAGCAGAAAGAGAGGTGTTTTATTTTAAGGTAAAGCAATCTAATCCAAAAGCTTCAATTTTTTGTGTGAATGGTATAACGGGACAGGGAGCTTATGACTTAAGTGAAAGTTTAAAAAATGCTTCAGAAGTAAATAACTTAGAAGGAGAAATGTTAAGGTTCACTATGCCCTCCGCACTTTGTCCTTATTGTGTAGGTGAAAGGAAGATAGGCAAGGATTATGAAAAGGGAAATGTAAAAAAAATGAATTTGGGGGATGCCATATAATGAAGGATAAAGTTATATCAATTCCTATAAAACACTTAATAAAAGAAGACTCATATATAGAAGACTTTTTTACATCAATTGGAATTAAAAATTATAACAATGAGTGCACATTAGAACAAATAGTAGAAACACTTACAGATGAATTTATTGATGACTGCGGACTTGATAGAGAAGAGATATTAAACCATTTTCAATTGTTTGTTGAGAAAATGGAAGAGTTAAAATTAAAATCAGAAAGTCACATTGAATATATAACTATTATAGGAGGACATGACAAGTCAGGAAAAAATGAAAATATAAATATCACAGTAAAGCCTGGCGAAATCATATCTTTAGTTGGACCTACAGGAGCTGGTAAAAGCAGACTGTTAGCGGATATTGAATGTATTGCACAGAAGGATACTCAAACGGGTAGGCAGGTACTTATAAATGGGAAAGTACCTGAAATAGATAAAAGATTTTCTATGGACAATAAGCTAGTGGTACAGCTTTCTCAAAATATGAATTTTGTAATGGATTTAACGGTTAAGGAATTCATTACAATGCATGCAGAAAGCAGGATGATACATAAAGTAGAAGATACGGTTAAAGCAATAATTGAATGTGCCAATGAACTTGCCGGTGAAAAGTTTTCTTATGATGTACCTGTTACACAATTGAGCGGAGGTCAATCAAGGTCACTGATGGTTGCGGATACAGCACTATTAAGTATATCTCCTATAGTTTTAATTGACGAAATAGAAAACGCAGGTATTGATAGGGGAAAAGCAATAGAATTACTAGTGAAAAAGGAAAAAATAGTTTTTATGTCTACTCATGATCCTATATTAGCTCTTATGGGCAATAAGAGAATTGTTATAAAAAATGGAGGAATAAATAAAATAATTGAAACTAATTATGCTGAACGAAAAAATCTTCAGTTGCTTAAAAAATTTGATATAAAAATGACAAAACTTAGAAATACAATACGCAGCGGAGAGGTTATTGATTTTGATGTAAATGAATATTTATGTGATTTATAAATTAAAAATGGGGGAGCAATTATGTGGGAGATATATGATGAGTTAATAGAATTAATACCTAAGGATTTAGTTATAAAAGATTTTGTAGCAGGATTAAACTGGTTTTTAGTGGAATCTATTGGAACAGGTATGGCAATGACACCTAAAGAGGGAAATTCTTATTTGCAGATAGCGGGTAATGTGGTTGGAATGAAAGTCTGTGAGGTAGCAAAATTTATAAAATCTTGGAGTAATTATGAAGCGGCTTTAGGGTTAGCAGCAATTAATTCTGTAATTAATACTCCTTACAATGTAGAAACATTTAGTGGCATTAAGATAAGTGAACAGCCTAATATTAATGACTTTGAATACATGAAAGATAAAATAAAGGGAAAAAAGGTAGCCGTTATAGGACATTTTCCAGATCTTGAACCTTTAGCTGAGATATGTGAACTTTCTATACTTGAAAGAATTCCACAAAAGGGAGATTTCCCAGATCCATCCTGTGAATATTTATTACCCCAGCAGGAATTTGTGTTTATAACAGGAACTACTTTAATAAATAAAACCTTACCGAGACTTCTTCAGCTTAGTAAAAATGCTTACGTTACTGTTGTAGGACCTAGTACACCTATGACTAAGTGCTTATATAAGTATGGTATTAATATGCTTGCAGGGACTGTAGTTACAGAACGTAATAAAGTATGGAATTTAATCAGAGAAGGCGGTAGACATGAATTTTTTAATAATGGGGCGCTCATGGTTAAAATACCTAAAGACAAAGTAAAATAAAATAAAACAAGGAAGTTGACAGTAAAAATGGGGGAGCAATTATGTGGGAGATATATAATAACCTTATTTCAAGAATACCAGAAAATATAGAAATAAAAAGATGTTTAATGGGAGTAAATTGGTTTTTAGTGGAGTCCGAGGGAATTGGCATGGCAATGAGACCTTTAGAAGTGTATGGTAAGGTAAGTATTCCTGAGCATATAGCAGGAATGAAGGTTTGTGAAATAGCTAGGTATGTAAAGTCCTGGAATAATTACGAGGCTGCACTTGGATTGGCAGCAATAAATTCGGTAATAAATACTGAAAGTAATGTTTCTAAAATTTATCCCGGTGATTTAAATGGACAACCTAATGAATCTTCATTTATATCGTTAAAGGAAGAAATAATAGGAAAGAATGTCACAGTAATAGGGCATTTCCCGAGAGTAGAAGCACTTAGAAGAATATGTAAACTGTCAATATTAGAGAGAAAACCTGATGGGGGAGATTACCCTGATCCAGCCTGTGAGTATATTTTACCTTATCAGGATTATGTTTTTATAACAGGAACGACTATTATAAATAAAACTCTTCCAAGGCTTCTTGAATTGAGTAAAAATGCAAATGTAATATTAATTGGACCAAGTGTTCCTATAACTGAAATGTTGTTTAGTTATGGGGTTGATGTATTAGCTGGTACAGTTATTCTTGAAAAGGAAAGAGCCTGGGATGTTATACAAGAAGGCAACCCAACAAAGTTTTTTAAACGTGGTGCCAGAAGAGTTAACATAAGTTTTGAAGATTATAAAAATGTACAATGGAGAGATGAAGTTCGATTAAGTAGGAAAGATATTTAAAAGATAATCAAATTAAGTTATTTGAAACAGGCAAAGCTGTTTAATTGATATAAAAAATTAAGATAGGATGTGAAAGTATAATGAAAAAAATAAGAAGAGTTAGAAATTTAATTGCAATTATTTTTGCAGCTGTGTTTTTGCTAGCAGGATGTGGACAAAGTAGCACAGATTCTACAAAGAGTAGTGAAAAATCGCAGCAAAAAGTTATAACTGATGCTGCAGGGCAGAAAGTGAAAGTTCCTGCCAAAATTGATAAAATAGCCGATGCATGGCCGGCACATAATGAAATGGTAACTATGCTTGGAGCTGGAAATAAGATAGTTTCAACAATTTCTACTCCGCAATCTGTTCCGTGGCTTTATAAAGTAAATCCACAGATGAAAAGTGCAGTTACTGATTTTACAAATGAAAGTGTAAATACAGAAGAAGTTTTAAAGACAAAACCTGATATATTGTTTATGCCGATAAATTCTAAGACAGCAGGAAAGGTAAAGGAACTTGGAATTCCTACAGTACAATTAAATTTTACTGACTTTGACAGCATGAAAAAGACTGTTAAATTAACAGGAGAAATTCTTGGAGGGGATTCAGTAAAGAGAGCAGACAAATATGTTTCTTATTTAGATAGCAAATTGAAAATGGTAACAGATGTAACATCCAAGATACCTGATTCACAAAAACCAAAAGTACTACATATAATATCTTTTTCACCACTTACGGTAGATGGAAAGAATACTATAATTGATTCATGGATAAAAGCAGCGGGTGGAATAAATGCAGCATCTGAAATAACTGGTAATATGAAAGTAACTTCTACAGAGCAAATACTCAAATGGAATCCAGATGTTATAATACTTGGAAGTAATACTTTAACTGATGCCAAAAGTGCTATAAAGAATATAGACCAGTTAACTCAAAATTCAACTTGGAGCCAGATAAATGCTGTTAAGAATAGGAAGGTTTATATAAATCCAACAGGAGCATTTTTGTGGGACAGGTATGGTGCAGAAGAAGCATTACAGATACAATGGGCAGCAAAGACACTTCACCCTGATAAATTTAAAAATTTGGATATAGTTAAAGAAACTAGAAACTTTTATAAGACATTTCTGAATTATGATCTTACAGAGGAAGAGGCAAGCAAAATTATAAATGATAAAAATCCTGATTAATTAATATATTATTTTATTAGACGCTGGATAAATGGATAAAATCATTTGAATCATTAAGTTGGCGAGGAGCAGAAGATAAATCTACTCCTCACAAAATCTAAATAATTTAAACCACTTTTGTTTCTTTTGTTTCTTTCTCTCCTTTCGGCTAATATATTCAGATTGATTATTTTGAATTTGTTCAACTAATTCTTTAGTATTTGTAATAGAATCAAATAGGGAATTTTTATCATTTAATATCTTAGATAAATTATCATTGATTAGAGAACTGCTTTTTTCAATATCACTTTTAATGATATTTGTATTGTTTTGCATAATATCTGAAACAGATTGTCTAATAATAGTTTCTATTTCAGGTTTTATCAAATTGGATATTGCTTGTGCTGCAAATTCTAAATCTTTTTGATTACTAAATAGGGAAGAATCATTATCTAAGAAATATTGTTTAATTTGTTGTGTTGTATAATGCTTTTCCTTGGATAAGTATTGAATCATCTTTAATTTGTTAATATCATCTTCAGTAAAATTTCTATATTTGCAGTGATGATTGGAGTTTAAATAGTCTTTGAAAGTAAGACAGTAATTTCTAATTGTTTGAGTGCTGGTGTTTAATAATTTTGCAACATCTTTTGTCTTGTAAGTATTTATTTTGAAATCGCTTATGTTTATTGATTTGTTTTCCATAGTTATCACTCCTTTTACAATATTATACAATTAATTGGAAATATTATCAAGACGATTTTTATATAAAATCATTAATATAAATAAAGTTCTTGACTAGGGAAAACTCTGTAAGGTTATTTTATTTAATTGCTCTATAATATAATATTTTAAGGATATTTTTTACTTAACTACAATATTTTATATTAGAGAGTAATTATATTTAAAAATTGATTTTTTAATGTTGGTACATAGAGATTTTCTCATTTTTATTGATATATACTTTGATAATTTTATTTGGTGCCAAAAATTTTGTTTATCAATGGATCTTACTTAGTGGGAGTGTTACAGTAGGCAGTTATCAGATAAAAAGTGAGGAAGTCCTATCATATAAATTTTAGTCCTTATGGGACTAGAAAAATAAAATCCTTAGAATTATGTTAAAGTCTAAAATAACTTATAAGGGGGTAATTGAATATGAAACTTAACTCTTTTGTAATAGCTGATGCCCATAAATGTATAGGGTGTAAAGCTTGCGAACTTGCCTGTGCTGCTTCACATTCTGATAATGACGGGAAGACAGTGGGAACAGTAGAAACTCCAATTATGCCGCGGCTTTTTCTTGTTAAAACAGCTGAAGTAACTGTGCCTATTCAATGTCGACAGTGTGAAGATGCTCCTTGTGCCAATGTTTGTCCGGTAAGGGCTATTAGTCAGCTTGACAATAAGATTGTGGTTGATACCGAAGCTTGTATAGGATGTAAAACTTGTATAATGGCTTGTCCGTTTGGTGCAATGGATCTTGTACCTAAGTATAAAGATGGTCAACTAGTTACTCAGAATGTGCTTATGTCTGAAACGGATAATGGTTTAGTAAAAAAAGAAGTAATTGTGGCACATAAATGTGATTTGTGTATTGATCAGCCTGATGGTCCAGCTTGTGTTAGGGCATGTCCAGAGAAAGCGTTGGAACTTATTGTACCAAAACAAGTAAAAAAGAAACGAAATATAGAGGCAGTTGATAATCTTTGGGATGCAGTAAAAGGTGTTTTTGATTAGAAATTTAATCTAAAATAAGCTAGGAGGCGATTGTTTTGACAGTTAAAAGTGAAGGTATTGTCAAAATTGATAAAGAGTTGTGTACAGGATGTAGACGATGTGCAGATATTTGTCCTGTAGATGCTATAGAAGGTGAGAAGGGACAACCTCAAACAATTAATACTGAACGCTGTGTTTTGTGTGGTCAGTGTGTACAAATTTGCAGTGCTTATGCATCTGCATTTGATGAAGATATTACTCCTCATAAGGAAAAGATAAAAGAGCGTAATATGCTTCCATCTGTTAAAGAGCCCTTATTTGCATCCTACTATAGAGGAGACGCTCCAGCAGTAAAAGAGGCCTTAGCAAATTCTAAACTTTTTACTATGGTTCAATGCGCACCAGCAGTACGTGTGGCTATTGCCGAAGAATTTGGTATGCCACTTGGAAGTTTAACACCAGGGAAAATGGCAGCTGCGCTAAGAGAGTTAGGTTTTGATCGAATTTATGATACTAATTTTGCTGCTGATCTAACTATTATGGAGGAAGTCAGTGAACTTATTAAAAGGGTTACTGAAGGTGGAGTACTGCCAATGTTCACTTCATGTTGTCCTGCTTGGGTAAAATTTATTGAGCAGGATTATCCGGAACTTATTCCACATCTGTCTTCTTGTAAATCTCCGCAACAAATGGAAGGTGCTCTGCTTAAAACATATGGTGCACAGGTTGATGGTGTAGATGCTGGCAAGATTTATAGTGTTTCAGTTATGCCTTGTATTTGCAAAAAATTTGAATGTGAACGTCCTGAAATGAAAGACAGTGGATATCAGGATGTAGATGCTGTAATTACCACACGGGAACTTGCACAATTAATAAAAGATGCTGGCATTGATTTTAATGGTTTACCTGAAAAAGAATTTGACAAGCCACTTGGAACTTATTCTGGTGCAGGCACTATTTTCTGTGCTACTGGTGGTGTTATGGAAGCTGCCCTGCGTACGGCATATAAATTGATTACTAAAGAAGAGATTCCAGATGTCGATCTCAAATTCATAAGAGGCGGCGAAGGCGTAAGAAGTTCAGAAATTAAAGTAGGAGATTTGACACTAAAAGTAGCAGTAGTTGCTGGTCTGAAAAATGTTGTACCAGTTTTGGAAGCAATTAAAACTGGGAAAGCAGATTTCCATTTCATTGAAGTGATGACCTGTCCAGTTGGATGTGTTAGCGGGGGCGGACAACCTAAGGTATTGATACCTGATGAAAAAGCTGATGCGTATACTAATCGTACATGCAGTACGTATGTACATGATGAAAATATGGAATATAGAAAATCACATGATAATCCTGAAATACAGAAAATTTATAAAGAATTCTTGGTAGAAGATAATATTCATCATTTGCTTCATACTACGTATACGCCAAGGAGGTAAGTATATTAAATACCTTATTGTATGGGGAATTTTTTAGTTTGTTACAAAACATAATTAAGATTATACTATTAATAAGTAACTCAATTTTCGCAGTTAAAAAACTTGCGAAGCAAAGCTTTTGAAAATAACAAAGTTCAAATAACAAAGAATAGATAAAGATGATTTTCTTCGTAACTCAGGAAATCTATAATTTTAATATTTTCTGACATTAGGAAGAAAGTTATCCTTATTTGATATTTGAACTTTGAACTTTGTTCTTTAAGAAAATTGCTTCGCAATATTTTTATATTAAGTCAAAATTTTATATGTGCGTAAATTGAGTAAATAGCTATATCAGAAGAGGAGAAGTAAAATGGAAACTAAAAAATATAATGTCCCCAATATGATTTTAATTGGTTCAACTGCTAGAAACAGTGGAAAAACTACTCTTGCTGTTTCAATAATAAATAAATATAAATTAAGTAGACCGGTGGTAGCACTAAAAGTGACAACTATCCAGGACAAAAATGGGAAATGCATACGCGGAGGAGAAGGTTGTGGGGCATGTTCAAGCTTAAAAGGAAACTTTGAGATAACGAAAGAGTTAAATTCAGACAATAATAAGGATACATCTTTACTATTAGCTGCTGGTGCAGAGAATGTTTACTGGCTAAAAGCATTAAAGAATAATATATACGAAGGGTTTAATGTATTTATTACTAAAATGCCTGAAAATGCTCTTATAATATGTGAATCAAATAGCTTACGAAAAGTTGTTAATCCAGGCGTCTTTATTATGATAAAAAATTCAAAAGATAGTCAAATGAAAAAGTCAGCAAGTGAAGTTATAGATCAAGCTGACATAACTATAGAAAATAGTTTTAATAATGATTTTGAAAAAGTAATAAAAGAAATAGAGAATATAATTAATTGATTAAATTTAATTACATAAAAAATTCTATGTAACTGATTTCTAATGAAATTCTAATCTTTAACTAATTGTCTTCTAATTATTCCCCAGTAGTATATAGGCATAGAGAAAATTCATTATTAAAAAATAGTTATAGGGAGGAATTAAGATGACAATTTCAATTGAACAAATTGATTCATTAAGAAAAAGAGCAAATGTAAGCTATAAGGAGGCCAAAGAGGCACTTGAAAAATGTAATGGTGATTTGCTGGAAGCACTTTTGTATTTAGAGGAACAGAATAAAATCAAACCGGAGCATGAAAGCATAAAGGGATCACCTTTTATTAAAAAAATTAAAAATATTATTTTAAAGGCTAACAAGGTAAGATTTGTAATATCTAAAGATGATAAAACAATTTTAAATTTGCCTTCTACTCTGGCAGTTTTACTTTGTATATTTGCATTTCCTGTTGCAATAGCTGTTGTAGTAATTGCTTTAATTACAAGTTGTAAGATAAGATTTCATAAAGAAAGTGGAGAAGAATGCAGTATTAATAGTAAAATAGATAAAGTTACTGAAGCTATGAACAATGCCAAATATAAAATAACAGAAGAGATTAAGAATGCATAAAATGAAACCTGCTTATGATTTTTCATAAAGCAGGTTCTATTTTTGCCTAGAATTTAGCTTATTATAAGGATTGTGAGTAATAAAAAAGGTATAATAAAATTAAAAAAGTACAGGAGGATAATATGGCTGGTGAAAAAATTCTTATTGTAGAAGATGAAGTGAAAATTGCAAGGTTTGTTGAGTTGGAACTTCAACATGAAGGATATATTGTAGATAAAGCTGTAGATGGAAGAGATGGACTGGAAAAAGCTTTAAATGAAAACTTTGATCTTATAATACTTGATGTAATGCTTCCTTCATTAAATGGAATGGAAGTACTAAGGAGGTTAAGGCAGAACTCTGAAGTTCCTGTCATCATGCTTACTGCAAAAGATGAAATAATGGATAAAGTAATGGGACTTGATATTGGTGCAGATGATTACATTACAAAACCATTTGCTATAGAAGAACTTCTTGCACGTATTCGTGTTACATTTAAGCATAAAAGGGTTACACCAGATAAATCTGGTATTATAGAAATAGGTAAATTGAAACTTAATGTGAGTAAATATCTTACTACATATGATGATGAAGTAGTAGAACTGACAAAAACAGAATTTGATCTATTAAAATATTTAATGGTAAACAAAAATATAGTACTTTCAAGGGAAAACATTCTTGAAAAAGTATGGGGATATGATTATACAGGGGATACTAATGTAGTAGACGTCTATATTCGTTATTTGAGAAGTAAAATAGATGATAGATTTAATCACAAATTTATTTATACCGTTCGAGGAGTGGGGTATCAATTAAAGGATGAGTAAGATTAAGCTTATATTTAGAATAATAGTTAAAATTATAAAGATTTTGTTTTTACTATTAGAGCGTGCTTTGAAGATTTTACCTAAATATTTAAGCAGGGCAGTTGAAAGTATAGAAAACAAACTTAGATTTTCCATTAGCTTTAAGATAACAGTAACCTATGTATTCACCTTTGTGATAATTTTTTTCTTCATTACTTTAGGTATAATTGGAAGCTTTAACTACTATATGCAAAATAGTAGAAAGGATAATTATATAGTAGTTCTTTTAGAAATTTTAGCAGTATGGAATATTATAGGATTAATTATAATCATAATAATTGGTTCAAAGGCCAGTAAAAAATTTTTATCTCCTGTGTATACTATGGCAGATACAGTGAAAAAGATATCAATTAACGCCCTGGATAAAAGACTTGATATTAAGGGATCAAAAAATGAACTTAAGGATTTAGCAAAAACTTTTAATGATATGATGGACAGAATTCAAAGTTCTATAGAGAAACAAAATCAATTTGTTTCTGACGCATCACATGAACTGAGAACACCTATTTCAGTAATCCAAGGATATGCTAATATGTTAGACCGCTGGGGAAAAGATGATAAAGATGTACTTGAAGAATCCATTGATGCTATAAAAAGTGAATCTAAAAGCATGAAAGACTTGATAGAGAAACTTTTATTTCTTGCAAGAGGAGATAAAAATACTCAAAAAGTTGAGAAAGAAAATTTCATGATGAATGAGCTGATAGATGAAATAGTAAAAGAGACAAAATTAATTGATGATGTCCATAAAATAGAAAATGAGCATAATGATGAATTTAGCATCAATGCTGACAAAAAGCTCATAAAGGAAGCTATAAGAATTTTCATAGACAACAGTATCAAATATACCGAGAAAGGTGAAGGCATAAAAATTGATTCTTATAAAAGAGAAAAGGAAGCTATAATAACCATTGCAGATAATGGTACAGGAATTTCAAAGGAAGACTTGCCTCATATATTTGATAGATTTTATAGAGCTGATAAATCTAGAACTAAAAGTAGTGGAGGTACAGGCTTAGGTCTTTCAATTTCAAAGTGGATAATAGATAAACATAATGGCAAAATTCATGTTTGGAGTGAAATAAACATAGGTACTATAGTAAAAATCACTTTGCCAATATAAATTGAATGTTTTGTCGTATTGTTATATAATTTTATTAGGCTCATATTTTGGGAATATGGGCCTTTAGATTACAGAAAAAGAGGTAAATATTATGGAGATTACTAACTTTAATCCGCAGGATGTAATATTTGCACTAGATATAGGTACAAGAACCGTAATAGGTACTGCTGGAATAGTGAAGGATAAAAAATTTAATATAGTATCAGAACATTGCGTGGAGCATGAGGAAAGAGCAATGATTGATGGGCAGATACATGATGTAGGTCTTGTGGCAAATGCAGTAAATGCTATAAAGAAAAAAATAGAAGAAGACCTAAACATGAAATTGGAAAATGCAGCAATAGCAGCAGCAGGAAGATTTTTAAGAACTGTATCTGTAAAAGAGGATATGAACATTGATTATGATAAGGAAATAGATAGGGATACCATAAGGAGTCTTGAGTTAACTGCGGTGAAGTCTGCGGAAAAGCAGGTAACTAAAAATACAAAGGGAAGATTGTATTGTGTAGGGTATAGTGTGAAAAGCTATTATCTAAATGGTTATCTTATAAGTAATCTATTGGCACATAAAGGAGAAAATATATCGGTAGAAGCTATAGCAACCTTTCTTCCAAGGTCTGTAGTAGACAGTTTGTATTCTGTTATGGAAAAAGTAGGCCTTCAGGTAGTAAGCTTGACTTTAGAGCCTATTGCAGCTATGGAAGCTGCAGTCCCACAAAATCTAAGGCTCTTAAATTTAGCACTAGTTGATGTAGGAGCAGGAACTTCGGATATAGCAATAAGTAGTAAGGATACTATAAGTGCTTATGGTATGGTATCCCAGGCAGGGGATGAAGTTACCGAAGTTATAGCACAAAATTATTTAGTCGATTTTAACACTGCAGAAAAGATAAAAAAACAGTGTAATGAAAATGAAACTATAAAGTATACAGATGTTTTAGGCATAGAAAGTAAAATATCCTCTGAAGAAGTTATAAAGCTCATAAATCCTGTTGTTAATAAGATAGCAGATGAAATTGGAAATAAAATAGTTGAGTTAAATGGAGATAAACCGCCTAATGCAATTTTTCTTGTGGGTGGAGGAGCTCATACTCCGGAACTGAAGGAATTCTTAGCTAAAAAGTTGAACATGCCTCTCCAAAGAATTGCCATAAAGGGAAGAGAAGCGGTTACGGATTGTGTATGTCTTGACAATTCTCTTGGAAGTACAGGGGTTACTGTTTTAGGTATTGCACTTATTTCCATAAGAAGACTAGGACATGGATTTATTGATGTAATGTTAAATGGAAATGTAATAAGTCTTTTTAATTCTCATGGACATACTGTAATGGATGTAATGCTGCAAGCAGGAATAAATCCTAAATCATTAATAGGCAAAAACGGTAAAAATATAAGATTTACAGTAAATGGTATAAAAAGAGTAGCTTTTGGTACTTTAGCTTCCAATACCAAAATAACTGTAAATGGAATTGAAAAAAGCATGGATGAGGAAATTAAAGAGGGAGACGACATAGAAATAAAGTATGCAATTAATGGAAAAAATGCTGTACCTAAAGTAATAGACTACATACAAAAATCCTATTCTGTGAGCTTTTTTATAAATGATTTAATAGAAAATTTAGAACCTGCAGCATATATAAATGGAAATAGAGTAAAATTGGATAGTACCATAAATGAAGGAGATAATGTAAATATAATCTTACCAGAAACCATTTCTGACTATGAAAAATATTTTTCGACTGACAGTGGAGAGGAATTTGTATATTATTTAGATGGAAACAAATTAGACAAAAAATATATTATAAATGAAGGGGACAGAATTTATAGAATAACTAAAGTAGAAGATGGAAAAGAAAAGAATTCTAAAGAAGAAAGACAGGAAAATTTAAGTTCAGAAGAAGTGGCTTTGGAAACGGCGCCAAAGGAAGAAGATATAAGAAAAGATAAAGAGGATGAATTACACAAATCTACTTTGGATGAAAAAAGTAAGGATACAAATGAAATAACTGTAGTTGCAAATGGAAAAACTGTAGTACTTACGGGGAAAAAGGATTATATATTTGTGGACATATTTAATCACATAGAATTTGATCTAACAAAAATTAAAGGAAAGCTGTATTTGCATTTAAATGGAAACAATGCAGGTTATTATGATAAGTTGTCTGAAGGAGACATAATAGAATTAGGGTGGGAATAAGTATTGATACTAATATTGGAGGAACAAATATGCAGAGAAACTTTTTGAAAATGGCAGAATCTATGAAACAAGAATTGATTGAAACGAGAAGGGATTTTCATAGGCATCCAGAACTTGGATATGATTTAGAAAGAACTTCTGGCAAAGTAAAACAATTTTTAAATAAATGGGGCATAGAGCATAAGGACACGGCCCGTACAGGAATATGTGCAATAATAAGAGGAAAAGGTACTAAAACTATAGGAATAAGAGCTGATATGGATGCACTTCCTTTAGAAGATAAAAAAGTTTGTGACTATTCTTCAGAGGTTAAGGGAAAAATGCATGCCTGTGGCCATGACGCACACACAACTATACTTCTTGGAGCTGCTAAAATCCTAAACTCTATAAAAGATGAATTAAGGGGAAATGTAAAATTGTTTTTTGAACCTGCAGAAGAAACTACAGGTGGAGCTAAGTTGATGATAGAAGATGGAGTACTTGAAGATCCAAAGGTTGATAGAGTAATAGGACTCCATGTAGAGGAAAATATAGAAGTGGGGAATATAGGACTTAAACTTGGAGTAGTGAATGCGGCTTCTAATCCTTTTGACATAAAAATTAAAGGAGTTGGATCTCATGGAGCAAGACCTCATATGGGAATTGATCCCGTTGTAATAGCAAGCCATGTAGTAATAGCACTTCAGGAAATTGTAAGTAGGGAACTTCCTCCTACAGATGCAGGAGTAATAACTATAGGATCAATTCATGGAGGTACGGCCCAAAATATAATACCAGATGAAGTCACAATATCAGGTATTATAAGAACTATGAAGACAGAGCATAGGGAATACGTAAAGAAAAGGCTTTGTGAAATAACAAATGGAGTAGTTAATTCTTTTAGGGGAAAATGTGAAATAGACATACAGGAGAGTTATCCTTGCCTTTATAATGACAATAGGGCAGCACAGGATATTTTAAATGCAGCATATGATGTTATAGGTAAAGATAAAGTAAAGATACTTGAGAAGCCAAGCATGGGCGTAGAAAGTTTTGCTTATTTTTCTATGGAAAGACCTTCTGCCTTTTATTATTTAGGATGCAGAAATGAAGAAAAACAAATAATACATCCTGCCCATGGAAATTTATTTGACGTAGATGAAGATTGTCTTCCTATCGGAGTTGCCATACAGTGCAAGGCAGCTTATGATTTTTTAAGATAGTACAGTATTTAAATGTACTTAGAGTTTTTATTGTAATGGGTATAAACTTTAAGTATATTTTTTATGTAGAAAAACAAGTATAAGTATGTAAGGTATTTTCTTTCAAATACCTAAGTTAAAAATTATATTTCTATTTATTGATTTAGTTAATAATAGTAGTATATAATTAGGTGTTGTCCAGATTAAATTGTAAATAATACAATTTGATAAATAGCAAAGAACTTTAAACTTTTTAAAAACTTTGCAATATAGAAATTTTAAATTACTAATTGCAGATATATAAGAGAGTTGTTAATTTTAAGACTTAGGAGAGATTGATATGAAATTGGAGATAGGAAAGAACGAAGCTGGTCAAAGATTAGATAAATTTTCAAGAAAATGGCTTCGGGATGTGCCACTTAGTGGTATATATAGAGCTATAAGAAAAGGTGATATTAAAGTAAATGGAAAAAAGGCTAAAGAAAAATATTTCCTTTTGGAAGGAGATATAGTAAATGCAGAATACATAACTTCTAAGGAAACGAAATCTAAATTTGAAAGAATAGACAACGCTTTCTTAAAGATAATTTATGAAGACAAAAATATGCTTTTGGTAGAAAAATGGCCTGGGGTTTTGGTGCATTCAGATAAAAATTCCAAGGATGCTACTTTAACTGATTATGTACTTTCACATTTGTATGATAGGGGAGAGTTTAATCCAGAAGAAGAGGTTACTTTTACTCCATCACCTTGTAATAGATTAGACAGGAATACTTCTGGTATAGTTATTTATGGAAAAAATTATGAATCATTGAAGTTATTGAATGAGATGATAAGGGAAAGAAGCATAAAGAAGTATTATATAGCTCTTGTAATTGGAAAAATAAAAGATGGAGTTTATGAAGGTTACATAAAAAAAGATAGAACAAATAACAAATCCAGTGTAAGCAATACACCGGAAAAAGATTCAAAAAAGATATCTATGAGAGTAAAAAATGTTAACACCTGCGGCATATATTCACTGATACAACTTGAGCTAATTACGGGTAGAAGTCATCAGTTGAGGGCTCACCTAGCATATTTAGGAAATGCAATAGTAGGAGACAGTAAATATGGTGTTTCAAATATAAATAGTTTTTTCTATAATAAATATGGTTTGGATTATCAATACTTATATGCATATAAGTTAAACTTTAGGAGCTGTCCTGAAGAACTTAATTATATGGAAAACAAGACCATAACAGAGGGACTTCCACCTATATTAAAGAAGATAAAAAAGGATATATTTAATAAATTCTAATATTTTAGGATATTAATAGTTTTTGATAGGGAGTTTTAAATTATGAAAGAGCAGTCAACAACTAAAGGTTTTGCCATACTTTCTATGGCAGGGATGGCCGTAAAAATATTATCTGTTATATATATACCACTTATGATGAAAATAATAGGTGAAGAGGGTTATGGATTGTATGGTGCATCTTATCAGGTATATGCCTTTGTTTTCGTACTTACGAATGCAGGTATACCTGTAGCTATATCAAAGCTTATATCTGAATTGAATGCAGTAGGTAATTATAGAGATGCAGTAAGGGGATTTAAAATAGCTAGATTTATTCTGGTCATTTTGGGAATAGTAATGGCATCTTTTCTAATTATATTTTCAGGGCCTTTAGCTAGTATAACAAAATATAACAAGGCGTATTTATCGCTTTTAACTTTGGCACCAGCTATATTTTTCACTTCCATTGCTTCTGCCTATAGGGGATATTTTCAAGGAAGGGCAAACATGACACCTACAGCAGTATCACAGGTTATAGAACAAATAGTAAATACCATATTTGCACTTGTATTTGCAGCCTATTTAATGAGATATGGAGTAGAAGTAGGTTGTACTGGAGGACCTATTGGAACTTCTTTTGGAGCTCTCGCTTCTGCTACATTTTTGATATACTGTTATGAAAAAAATAAAAAAATAAAGCTTCCTCAAAATTATGTGGAAGTAAGTAGGACAAGACTCACCACATCACAGCTTGTGAAAAAAATTATAAAATATGGAGTTCCTATAACTTTATGTGTAGGAATGACCTATGCTGGAAGTATAGTGGATTTAACCAATACTAAAACAAGGCTTATGGTTGGAGGAATAAGTGATACCAATGCTACTATACTTTATGGATATTTAAACAAATATCAGCAGCTTTTGAATGTTCCTATTGCTATAATATCTTCGCTTTCCGCAGCAATACTTCCAGCAATATCAGCAGCTTTTGCAGTTAAGGATAGAAAAAGGGTAAAAGATAAGATAAACTACTCTTTCAGACTTTGTTTCTTAATTGCGATACCTTGTGCAGTTGGATTTTCTGTTTTAAGTGGCCATATATACGAGCTTTTAAAGTTTGGAAAAGCATATTATATTATGGAATGTGGTTCTATAGTGCTTGTACTTATGTCAATAATGCAAATACAAACAACCATTTTGCAAAGTGTTGGAAAGCTGTTTACTGCTACATTTTATTCTGTAATAGGTATAGTAGTCAAAATATGTATAAATTATGTTCTTATTGCAATCCCTAATATAAATATATTAGGGGCAATAGTAGGAAGTATAGTGGGATTTGTCATACCTATAATATTAAACCATATAATTATTAGGAAATCTTTAAATGCAAAAGTTAGTCTTATAAGACATGCTGTTAAACCAGCAATTGCTTCTGTAATGATGGGAATAGTTGTATTCGCTTCTTCGTTTGCCATGGATTTTATATTTGGATTTATAAAGATTGCGTATATCCCAAA
Source organism: Clostridium ljungdahlii DSM 13528 (assembly GCF_000143685.1). Classification (NCBI taxonomy): domain Bacteria; kingdom Bacillati; phylum Bacillota; class Clostridia; order Eubacteriales; family Clostridiaceae; genus Clostridium; species Clostridium ljungdahlii. The sequence goes on from NC_014328.1 coordinate 1,883,383, forward strand.
TGCTATTTCTACAATAGTATCTGTTTTAGTAGGAATAATTACATATGTTTTTACTATGGCACTAATTGGCGGCATAAGAAAAAGGGATATGGAATTGCTGCCTGGTACAGTACGAAAATTAATACCAGGCTTTATATTGAGAAAAGTAAAATAAGATAGTATAAATAGAAAATTGAAATATTTTTTTAAAAAACTTGCATTACAAAATAAAATATGATAAAATTAGTCTTATTAAAATGCTAATAACTTATAACATGATTAGTATTTTACAGCAATATATCAAGTTTGATAATTAAATAACTATAATTCAAGGAAATTTTAAAATGCATTTCTGGGGGTCAGGGAAATGCATTTTTATTCAAAAAAATTTAGACGGGGGCTGAAAACATGAAATATAATTTAGGATTCCCTTCAAAACAAGGATTATATGATCCTGATTATGAAAAGGATTCTTGTGGGGTAGGATTTATAGCCAGTATAAAAGGTGAAAAAACTCATGATATTGTAAAAAAAGGTGTTAAAATTTTAGTTAACTTAACTCACAGAGGAGCAGTAGGAGCTGATACTAAAACAGGAGATGGTGCAGGTATACTTGTCCAAATTCCAGATGAATTTTTTAGAATAAATTGTGACAATTTAGGAATAGAATTACCTGAACCAGGTGAATATGCTGTAGGTATGGTGTTTTTTCCAAAAGAAACTGCAATAAGGCTGCAGTGTGAGGGAATACTCGAAAGGGCAGCAGAAGAAGAAGGACAGAAAATTTTAGGCTGGAGAGATGTACCTACAGATAATAGAAGTATTGGTGAAACAGCTAAGGGTACTGAACCTATTATAAGACAGATATTTATAGGTAAAAATGCACAAAATCAAACTGATTTTGAAAGAAAACTTTATATAATCAGAAAAAAAGTTGAAAATGAAGTTAAAAAAACTCTTGAAAGTGCAGCAAAGTCTTTTTATGTATGCAGCCTTTCAAGTAAAACTATAGTTTATAAAGGATTATTATTGGCAGATCAAATAAAGAAATTTTATATTGATTTAAATGATATAAACTTTAAAAGTGCCATTGCACTAGTACATCAAAGATACAGCACAAATACTTTCCCAACTTGGGATTTAGCACAACCTTTTAGGTTTCTTGGACATAATGGTGAGATAAATACTATAAGAGGAAATAGAAACTGGATGAGATCACGTGAAGGTGTACTGAAATCTGAGGCTTTCGGAAAGGATATTAAGAAGCTCTTCCCAATAATAAGTGAAGGTGGAAGTGACTCTGCATCTCTTGATAATGTATTGGAGCTATTATATGAAGATGGAAAATCCCTACCACATGCACTTATGCTTCTCATACCAGAAGCGTGGGAAGGAAATAAATATATGGAAGAATACAAAAGGGCTTTTTATGAGTACCACGGTTCTCTTGTAGAACCTTGGGATGGACCTGCTGCGGTTGCATTTTCTGATGGTGTACAAGTTGGTGCTACCCTTGATAGAAATGGATTAAGGCCTTTAAGATATATGATAACTAAAAATGGTCTTGTAGTACTTGCATCAGAAACAGGAGTGTTAGAATTTAAAGATGAAGATATAGAGGAAAAGGGAAAACTAAAACCAGGCAAAATGTTCTTGGTTGATACTGCCCAGGGAAGAATAATAGATGATGAAGAATTAAAAAGAGATATATGCAAGAGTAAGCCTTATGAAGAAATGCTTCCTAAATTAAAATTTACTCTTGATATGTTTAATGCAGTTAGGACGAGAGAAGAAATACCACCTGTAGTATTAAAAGAAAAACAACAGGCTTTTGGTTACTCTCTTGAAGATTTGAGCAAAATAATAGGACCTATGGCAAGGGATGGTAAAGAGCCTGTGGGGTCTATGGGAAATGATACCCCTCTTGCAGTGCTTTCAAATAAAAATCAATTACTTTTTGCGTATTTCAAACAACTTTTTGCCCAGGTAACCAATCCACCTATAGATTCTATAAGAGAAAGATTAGTAATGTCTCTTGCAAATTATATAGGTTCTACTCAGGCTAATATATTAAATGGTAAAGATGGGGAAATCTCAAATGATCCTTTTATAGAGATAAAGAGTCCTACATTGACTAATGAAGAAATATCAAAAATCAAAAGCTTGAGAGATAAAAATTTTAAAACTACTACTATTCCTATTACATTTAAATGTGATACGGGAGTAGAAGGTTTTAAGGAAGCTCTTGAAAAAATTTGTGAGAGGGCTTCAAAGAGAATAAAAGAAGGATATAATATATTAGTTTTAAGTGATAAAAATGTTGATTCTTATGAGGCTGCAATACCAAGTTTACTTGCTGTTTCAGCAGTTCAGCACCATTTAATTAGAGAAAAAACACGTACAAAGGTTTCAATTATTGTAGAGACTGGAGAAGCAAGAGAAACTACACATTTTGCACTTTTAATAAGCTATGGTGCTTCTGCAGTTAACCCTTATCTTGTATATCAAACTATAGATGAAATGATAAAGGAAAAGGATATAGTTGGGATTAAACCAGAAGAAGCAAAGAAAAATTATATTAAAGCTATAAATCAAGGAATACTTAAAATACTTTCTAAAATGGGTATATCCACGCTGCAAAGTTATCATGGTGCGCAAATATTTGAAGCAATAGGTCTTGATTCAGAATTTGTGAATAAATATTTTGAGGGTACGTCATCTAGAATAGGCGGTATAGGTATTGATGTAGTTGCAAAGGAAGTACTTGCAAGACATAAAAATGCTTTTAATAAAATAAGAAAACCTATTTCTGAGCTCAATGTAGGTGGTAACTATTCCTGGAGAAAAGGAGGAGAGTTTCATCTCTTTAATCCTGAAACTATATACAAACTTCAAGTTGCAGCAAGAACTAATGACTATGGTATGTATAAGCAGTATGCTAAAGTAATAAATGAACAAGATAAAAATTTATGTACAATAAGAGGCTTGTTTCAATTTAAAAAGGGAAATGAAATACCTATAGAAGAAGTTGAACCAGTAAGTGAAATTCTTAAAAGATTCTGTACAGGAGCTATGTCCTTTGGTTCTATAAGCAAAGAAGCTCATGAAACTATAGCTATAGCTATGAATAGAATAGGTGGAAGGAGTAATACTGGAGAAGGTGGAGAAGATCCTGATAGATATGTACTAGATCCAAATGGTGACTCCAGAAGAAGTGCCATAAAACAGGTGGCATCAGCACGTTTTGGTGTAACTACAGAATATTTGGCAAATGCAGATGAAATTCAGATAAAGATAGCACAAGGTGCAAAACCAGGAGAAGGTGGACAACTTCCAGGTAGGAAGGTTAATAAGTATATTGCTAAAATAAGGTATTCAACACCAGGCATAGACCTTATCTCACCACCACCTCACCATGATATATATTCAATAGAGGATTTAGCTCAATTAATATATGATTTAAAAAATGTAAATCCTAGTGCAGCTATAAGTGTAAAACTTGTGTCTGAAGTAGGAGTAGGAACAATTGCTGCTGGAGTTGCAAAGGCTCATGCAGATTTAATACTTATAAGTGGTCATGATGGAGGTACAGGGGCATCACCTATGTCATCTGTAAAAAATGCAGGAATACCTTGGGAACTTGGATTGTCTGAGACACAACAAGTACTACTGTTAAATGACCTGCGAAGCAGAGTTAGAATTCAAACAGATGGACAGCTAAAGACAGGTAGAGATGTTGCAATTGCAGCACTTCTTGGAGCTGAAGAATTTGGTTTTGCAACTACTGCTCTTGTAGTAATGGGATGTACTATGCTTAGAAAATGTCATTTAAATACTTGTGATATGGGAATAGCTACCCAGGATCCTGAATTAAGAAAGAATTTTAAAGGAAAACCAGAGCATATAATAAATTTCCTTACTTTTATCGCGCAGGAAGTTAGAGAATATATGGCAAAACTTGGTTTTAAAACAATGAATGAAATGGTTGGAAGAGTAGATATGCTTGAGACAAAAAAGGCTATTACTCATTGGAAAGCTAAAGGTTTGGATTTGTCTGCTATACTTTATAAACCATATATGCCAAAGAGAATCAAATCCTACTGTGTAATACCGCAGGATCATGGACTTGATAAGGCAATAGATTATAAACTCATCCAAATGACACAAAAGGCAGTACAGGATAAGATCAAAGTTACTGCAAATTTAGAGATAAAAAATGTAAATCGTTCTGTGGGAACAATGCTAAGTGGAACAATTGCAAAGAAATATGGTGCCAAGGGACTTCCAGAAGATACTATAGTGTTAAATTTTAAGGGATCAGCAGGACAGAGTTTTGGAGCCTTTGGAATAAATGGACTTACTCTACTTCTTGAAGGAGATGCCAATGATTATGTTGGAAAAGGTCTCTCTGGTGCTAAAATAGTTATAAAAACTCCTGAGAAGGCAACCTTTGTTGCAGAAAAGAATATCATAGCAGGTAATACTATTTTATATGGAGCTACATCAGGAAAGGTATTTGTAAATGGTACTGTAGGAGAAAGATTTGCAGTAAGAAACAGTGGTGCTATAGCTGTAGCTGAAGGTGTAGGAGACCACTGCTGTGAATATATGACTGGCGGAAGAGTAGTTATTATAGGACAAACAGGAAGAAACTTTGCAGCTGGTATGAGCGGCGGTATAGCTTATGTACTTGATGAAGATGATTCTTTTGATAGAAAATGCAACATGGAAATGGTTGAAATTGCACAAATGGCAGATGAGGATGATGTAAATACAGTATATAGTTTAATACAGGAACATTATAAATATACAGATAGTGCAAAAGCTAAAAAAATTCTTGAAAAATGGGATGTATATAAAACCAAGTTTAAGAGGGTAATACCTACTGCGTATAAACTTATACTGGAACAAACCAAATTAGAAGCAGCTGCTGCTTCTAATATGTAGGAGGTATCACTATGGGAAAAATAACTGGTTTTAAAGAATATAAAAGAGAAAATCCAAAAGAACGTCCGGTAGAGGAAAGAATCAAAGATTATAAGGAAGTATACTATAAACTTCCTAAGGATAAATTGAATGTACAGGCAGCAAGATGCATGAATTGTGGAACTCCTTTTTGTAATTGGGGATGTCCTCTTGAAAATCTAATTCCGGATTGGAATGATTTTGTATATAAGAATGAATGGCACAAGGCGTTTGAAAGACTTTCATTAACTAACACTTTCCCTGAATTTACAGGAAGAATATGTCCTGCTCTCTGTGAAGGCTCTTGTACACTTGGAGTAAATAGAGAACCTGTTTCTGTAAGGCAGCTAGAACTTAATATAATCGAAAAGGCTTTTGAAGAAGGATGGATAAAACCTAATCCACCAAAAGTTAGAACTGGAAAAAGGGTAGCTATAGTAGGTTCAGGACCATCTGGACTTTCAACTGCTGCAGAGCTCAATTCTGTAGGTCATACTGTTACTGTTTTTGAAAGAGCAGATGAAGTTGGTGGACTTTTAAGATATGGTATTCCTGATTTTAAACTTGAAAAACATGTAGTTGACAGAAGAGTAAATATTATGAAAGAAGAAGGAATAATATTTAAAACAAACATAAATGTAGGAGTAAATTACGATGTAAATGAACTTTTAGGTAATTTTGATGCTGTTGTTTTAACAGGAGGTTCTACTATTCCAAGAGACCTTAAAGTGGAAGGAAGAGAACTTAAAGGCACTTATTTTGCAGTAGATTTTCTAAGGCAGCAAAATAAAAGAGTTTCTGGTAAGAAAATTACAGAAGAAGAGATAAATGCCAAAGGAAAGATAGTCGTTGTTATCGGTGGAGGAGATACAGGTTCCGATTGTATTGGTACTTCTATAAGGCAGGGAGCTAAAAAGGTTTATCAATATGAGGTTATGCCAAAGCCACCTGAAAATCGTGATAAAACAATGCCGTGGCCTGTTTTCCCAAAAACTTTGAAAACTACTACTTCCCATGAAGAGGGATGTATACGTGAATGGTGTATAAACACCAAAAAGCTTGTAGGAGAAAAAGGTGTATTGAAATCACTTAAAGGTGTAAAGGTTAAGTGGGAAGATAACAATGGTAAGAGACAAATGGTAGAAGTACCAGGTACAGAATTTGAACAACCAGTTGATTTGATACTTTTAGCTATGGGATTTTTGCATCCTCAGCATGAAGGATTGCTTGACAGCCTAGGTGTAGAATATGATGCTAGAGGTAATGTGGTAACGGATGTGAATTATATGACTGCAAAAGAAGGGGTATTTGCAGCAGGAGATATGAGACGTGGACAATCTCTTGTAGTTTGGTCACTAAATGATGGTAGAAGAGTGGCAAAGAATGTTGATAAATATTTAATGGGAGAAACATCTCTCAGAGGATAATTTTAATAATTGAAAATTAAGAGTTAAGAATTAATAGTTATGATGAATTTTTTCCCGTTAACACTTAAGAAAATCTAGTGCAGAGTGCTATTGAAGCAAAACTTCAATAGCACTCTTTAAATTTTTCATTATTGTAAAAATATTTGAAGTATAAGTTTATTTTTATGTTAGAAAGCCTATGAGATGATTCTAATTGAAATTTGCCATTATATGATTTGGTGTATTTAAATAACTTGTAAAAATAAAAGTTTTGCCCGACAATTGAATAAAATTGGGCACTTGAAATAAGAACATCCAATAAATAATTCACATGTATTGAAAAAGGATGGAAAACGGTATACAATAATCATATTAGATAGGTTGTGTTAAAAAAATAAATAGTATAATATAATATTTGTATATTTAAAATATTGAAATTGAGAAATTTAGATTACTCTCTATAAAGGGGGTTATTAAAGATAGCAGTCATTTAACTGACTATAAATTTATTATACGAGGAGGAATACAGATGGAACTTAACAAAAAAGTTGATGAAATGAAAAAAGAGTTGATTAAGGCAACTCAAGAGGTAGTTAGAATTAAAAGTACTCTAGATGAAGAAAAGCCAGGTATGCCTTTTGGTGAAGGCCCAGCAAAAGCACTTGAAAAGGCTCTTGAAATTGCAGCTGAACTTGGATTTCATACATATAAAGAAGAAGAAGGATATTACGGATATGCAGAATACGGTGAAGGGGAAGATTATGTAGCAGTTCTGGGACATATGGATGTAGTGCCAGAAGGAGATAATTGGATTTATCCACCTTATGGAGCAGAAATACATGAAGATAAGATTTTTGGCAGAGGTACATTGGATGATAAAGGAGCAACAATGGCAGCACTCTTTGGATTAAAGGCTATAAAGGATCTTAAAATGCCGCTTTCAAAAAAAGTAAGGGTTATTTTTGGAACAAATGAAGAGACGGGAAGCTCTGAAATGCATGTTTATAATAAGAAAGAAAAGGCTCCAGTATCTGGATTTACACCAGATGCCATGTATCCACTTATAAATGCTGAAAAGGGTATAAGAAGATTTCATGTTGCTAAAAAATTGACTTCTTGCAATTGTGGAATTGCAATTAAATCATTAAAAGGTGGAATAAGACCTAACATGGTTCCTGATAAATGTGAAACTGTAATATCTATAAAAAATACAGAAGATATGGTTAAAGCAGTAAAGGAATTTGCAGATAAAAAGGGATATAATATGAAAACTGAAATTGTAAATGGAGATGTAGTTTTACACACATTTGGAGTAGGAGCTCATGGAAGTATGCCTGAATTGGGTAAAAATGCTGTAATGCAGACTTTTGACTTTTTAGGAACTATTGCAAAAGGATCTTGTCCTCTTGCAGACTATATAAATTTCTTTAATAAATATGTTGGATTTGAAACAGAAGGTACTTCACTTGGAATAGCCTGTGAGGATAAACCATCAGGAAAATTATCATTAAATGTAGGGGTTGCTGAAATCAATGAAGAGACGGCTGATTTGTGGTTAGATATGAGATATCCTGTTACAAAGAAAGGTGAAGAAATCATGGATACCCTTTCTAAGAAATTTGCAGAGTGTGGTGCCAAAATAGAAAGAGTAGAAGCTGATGAACCTCTTTATTTCGCAGAAGATAGTGAGTTAGTTAAAACTCTTCTTAAAGTTTATAATGATGAGACTGGCCAGGAGGGAAAAGCTTATGGAATAGGCGGAGGAACTTATGCTAAGGAGCTTCCGAATATAATTGGATTTGGACCAATATTCCCTGGAAAACCAGACCTTGATCATCAGGCTAATGAATATATTGAAATTGGGGATCTAGTAATGAATGCTAAAATATATGCCCATGCAATATATGAACTTGCAAAATAATTTTACAATTTATAAGATGAAATAGCACGAGTAATTCGTGCTATTTTTATGATATAATACATGTTAATATTTAGAAGTGGAGAAAAGTATGAATCTAACAATAATTACTGTAGGAAAATTGAAAGAAAAGTACCTAAAAGATGCAGTAGAGGAGTATTCGAAAAGACTGTCTAGGTATTGCAAAATCAATATAGTGGAAGTTCAGGATGAAAAGACTCCAGAAAATGCTTCTAAAAAGGATGAAGATATTATAAGGGAAAAAGAAGGAGCAAGAATATCAAAGTATATAAATGATAGTATGTATGTAGTGGCAATGGATCTAAAGGGAAATACTATGACTTCTGAGCAGTTTTCTGATTTTATTGGAAATTTAGGACTTCAGGGCAGGAGCAATATTGCTTTTATAATAGGTGGTTCTCTAGGTATTTCCAGGGAAATTTTACAAAGAGCTGATTACAAGCTGTGTTTTTCCAAGATGACTTTTCCACATCAGCTCTTTAGGGTAATGCTTTTGGAGCAGATATACAGGGGATTTAAGATAATGAAAGGTGAACCTTACCACAAATGACCTAGATTTTTTGTGGAAAATGCTGATATAAGCGGGTTAAGAGAGTACATATACAAAATATAATTAAAATAATTATTACTATAGGGTAGATTTTAGAAGAGGATTATAATTAATTTTATAGAATACTATAAATTATACGCAATTAATGGAGTACAAAAGGAAATGGATGCTAATGTTTTTATTATTTTATTAAAGTATATGGCAATAAGTGTTTTGTTTTTTATTATCATAGTCCTTGTAGTAATCAATTTATATCCACTTTTATTTTATAAGTCTCCTGAAACAAAATTGAAAAGGGATAGATATGATGTGATAATTATTTTAGGATTTCCTGCATTACAGGACGGGAAACCTTCCCCTATAATGAGAGAGAGAGTTATAAAAGCAGTTGAATTATTTAATAAGGGATACGCTAATAACATTATATGTTCGGGTGGAGGAGTTTATAATAAATATATTGAAGCAGATATTATGGCTAATTTCGCAGAATCATTAGGTATTCCCAATAGTTGTTTGATTAGAGAGGATAAATCAAGAAACACATATCAAAATATACAAAATTCAATAAAGATAATGGAAGATAAAAAATGGTCATCAGCAATGATAGTAACTTCTCCCTGGCATTTAAGACGTTCTAACTATTTTTTATCAAAATTCAATATTACATATCAAATGGAGAAGTCTGACTATCCAAGAGAATTCTCTTATATTTATATTATTGCTATGTATATGTGGGAAAATTATGTAATGATCAAAACTAAAATAAAAAGGCACTAATACTATACTATTCCTAAGATTCTTATATTGTAAATTAAGAATTATTTGTATAGTATAAAGAAATGATTATGGAAGCTAATAAAGGAAATGATTTTAGAACATTTAATAACATTCGAGATGCTGAGAGTTGGATTTCAAAGTTATCTGATGACTGCCATTTGTAACATTTCATAAGCTGGTCATTCTAATGTTAATGATGTAAATAAGATAATAGTATGGTTAAATTTGAATAGTTAGTGATGTATAATTAGTATAGTTTAATATAAATGATAATTTAATAATATAACTAAGTAATGGAGGAGAAACAAGCCCAGATTGATATGGAGGAGAATCTCCTTTTTATTTTGTTTTAATTAAGAAATCTGAGAATAAATCCTTTAAAAATTTATATATGGATATCAATTATACAGAATATAAAAAGCAAATAATTATAGTATTTATATAAGCATTAGGAGATTAAATAAAATTTAATGTAAAGAATATTGACATGGAAGAAATAATATTATATTATAATATTACTTCCAAGGAAGAAATATTGAGGGGGGAAATTAATATGGATATTGTTGATGAGATCATATTTTTACTAAAAAAATTGCAAGAGAATAATGAGGTAACTATTCCTAATATTAAAAATAAACTTACTTTTTCACAAATTCATTGCATTGCGGCTATAGAATATATCGAAGATGCAAATATAACTAAGTTAGCACAAGAACTAGGAATGACAACAGGTGCTATAACTAAAATGTGCAGAAAGCTATTAAACGAAGGCTATGTTTCGAAATATCAAAAAGAAGGAAATAATAAAGAAATATATTATGATTTAACTGAATTGGGGTTAGATGTATCCAGGGTTCATAAAAAAGTTCATGAAAAATCATATAATAAGAAAAAAGACATTATAGCTCAATATAATAATGAGGAGAAAGTTGCTATATTAAGGTTTTTAAATGACATGAATTCAATAATAAAAGATACATTTTCAGAAGTTATAGAAAATTATACTAGAAGTGATGATTAAATCTAATAGAATATGGGGAGGATTTTATGAGTAATATTAATATAGTTAGTTATATTTGGAGTATATTTTGGATTTATTGGATATTAGCAGCGATAAAAACTAGATCCAATGTAAAAAAAGAATCAAGTGGTCAAATGAAAATAGAAAGATCAGTACATGTAATATTAGTAATAATTGCTTATGTCATTACCTTTTTTCAATTTAAAAATACATTCTTATGGAATAGAATAATACCTAATTATGGATATGCTCAATATATAGGAATTACAATTTTAGTCTTGTCTCTTTTATTTGCAATATGGGCGAGAATAGTATTAGGAAGAAATTGGAGTGGAGCGATTCAAAAAGTAGAGGGGCAAAGATTAGTTTGTAGTGGACCGTATAAATATATAAGAAATCCTATTTATACAGCAATGGTATGTGGATTTTTTGGAACTTTTATTACATTTGGAAGTTTAACTTCTTTTATAGGATTTTGTATCATTCTAATTACTTATATTATAAAAATAAATAGAGAACAAAGATTTTTAATAATAGAATTTGGTGACGAATATGAGAAATATATAAAAAGATCATGGGCGTTAATTCCTTATATATTCTAAATTTATAGTATTTATGAGGTTGTTACACTATAAAATTTTCATAATTAAAAAATAAGTTGAAATACATTTTAAATCATTATATGATGGATTCAGACATCGATGTAATCTATTAAAAAGGAAGGTAAATTTATGAATGTTAATGTTGAAATGATACCATCATATAAAATTGCTTATATACGAAGAACGGGTCCTTATGGTTCAGAAAACATTCAAATAATGGAACAATTAAAAAGTTGGGCTAGAGAAAAAAATTTATTTAATGAAAGTTCAATCATATTAGGAATAGCCCAAGATAACCCTCAATTCACAGAACCTAAAGATTGCCGTTATGATACATGTTTAGTTGTTTCGGATGAATTTAAAGTAGATAATAAGTATATTAAATTTGGAAAAACTATTGGTGGTAAATATTGCGTATTTAAAATAAATCATACAGTAGATGCTGTGAAAAAAGCATGGACGGAGATATTTTCAGAGTTATCAAAAAGAAATTATAAATTTGATTACAGAAGACCTATTCTTGAACGTTATGCTATGCAGATGATAAATAAGCATTATTGCGAAATTTGCACACCAATATTATAGAAAATGTTAAAACAGATTCTAATTTAGCTGCATGACCCTTAATGCAGCTTTAAATTTGCAGTATAATATATAGAAAATATAAATCCTATAAAAATAAAATGGAGTGTAGAGAAAAATGGGAAAGTACAAGCAAATTACAAAGAGAGGATTAATTTCATCAATAGTAGGCTACTCAATATTTACACTAGTATATTGGATTGCATTTTACGAGTTATATACTTTATGTAAATTTGGACGATTTAAAAATAATATAACTGTATTATTGGGATGTATGGTATTCTTTTTGGCTTGGTTTATAATTCTAATAATTAGAATTACGAAAAAACCAGCAGTTGCGGCTGACCAGAATGTAGATAGATATAAGTTCTATTCGCGTTGCAAAACTATATGGACTTGTACAATTATAATAGTTATAGTTCTTATAACATGTTTTTATGGAGTGAAAATATACCATAGTGCAATAAATTACAATGGAAAACTGTCATGGTTCTTAAGAGATTTAAAAAATAAAAGAACTGTAAAGCTTGAACATAATAATATATATGAAAGCGGTATAGAAGGGATATTTGCAGATGTTAACAAAAAAGTTCATATGCCACAAAAATTATATGTTGTAAATAACTTTAGTCTAAAATTTGATTCTAATGGACAAATTACATCTTTTGATACATTTCTTTATGGAAAAAATGCTAAAGGTGAGTTAGAAAGCTATTTAATTAGTTACAACAGCAAAAATTCAGGGAATATAACTATATATTTAAATGGTTATGTAAATGCAAATTATAATGATGACAAACTATTAGAACCATTAATTAAGACAATGAAAGTAATTCCACTTAAGAAAACAGTGAGAAACTGGCCTGAAAAGCAGTATGGTATTCTTTATTCTGGTAAACGAAGTTTTGGATATAATACAGATGGTATTGTTTATATTGATTCAAAAGGTAATACAAATTCAGCTGTTAATGCCTATTCTGAAATAGTAGGATATATTGTTTCTGTATTTGTACCGGGCAAAGAAAGTAAATATACTCCTGTTAGATACAATTTAACAGATTATTTAAATAATATTAAAACATCAGGACCTTCAAAGGACAATAAAGAGAGTTATAATCAATCAAATAATGCTGAAGATCAATTTTATTTATCAAAGCAAGTTGGGTATCGTTTAGAAGTAACGGCAGCTGCGGCGGGTAGTAGATCTTATTCATTAACTGGTACTACCGATGGTGGGCAAACATGGAAGACGATAAATGAAGATCCGTTTTCCGGGTCCCTTGGATCAGCAGTAGGAATAACATTTTTGAATAATAAGCTTGGATTTTTATGTTTATCTTATAGTGGTGGAAGCAAGGGTCAATTATACCGCACAGAAGATGGAGGAAAATCTTATAAAAAGGTAAATTTCCCAGAAACGAAAGTAGCATTAGATGGTGGCAAAACGTATAATCCTTTTGATTTACCTGGAATGCCTTATGAGAAAGGTGGAAATCTCAATGTTTTGGTTGGACAAGGATCTGATGGGGATTATAATGGAGGCTGTAAAGCTTTGTACCAATCAAAAGATAATGGAGTAACATGGCAGTATTTAGAAGAGAAAATGAATTAGGATTTTTGGAAAATGTGTCAAAACGAATTAATAATTTTATTTTTCATTTGAACGTATAAAATTTGATAACTGCATTTTACTATTAACATTTAATTTTTTATAAATATTTTGTATATGATTATCAACGGTCTTAGGGGATATAAAAAGTTTTTCAGCAATTTGTTTATATGTTACTCCTTCCATGATAAGTTCTATAATCTCACCTTGCTTTTCTGTAATGTCATATTTTTGCTTAAAGTAATCTGTAAGTTTATTATTAGCAATAAATGCTGGAGCGTTAAAATATTTTAAAACCAGTTTAAGATTAAAAATATTAATTGCAAGGAAATAAGAAGGAAGTGCTGCTATTTTTAAAATATCCATATTTTTAATGAAATGAATGTAAGAACTATATGATTCGAATATTATTAAAGGCAGAAATACTATAGTTAATAAAATAAAAGATTTTATTGCTTGTCTTAAATCTTTATTCACAACCTGTTTATAAGTTGTTAGTCCAATAAATAATTCGTATACAATTACAGCAATAATAGAAGCTCGTACTACAAACTTAAAAATATAGTAGGCGCTAAATAAGTAGTATATTGTTATTCCTACAAATTGAAATACAAAAATAGAAATGAATAATGTTTTTTTAAAATTTGTTATTTCTATGCCAAAAAGATAATTTATTAAGAACAATCCTGATAAAGAACTAAATGATGTGCCAACAATATCTAAAAACTTAGATAAGCATGGAATAAATGAACTTACTTGAATTACATATTTTGAGTATAGTCCTAATGTTATTGAATTTTGAACAGCAAAAAAAGAAAAATTCAAGACTATGAAAAATTTTAGAGACTTTTTTTTATTACTATTGTAGATAAAATAGGAAATTGAAATAGATGATACACCTGTGAATAATGAAATAATACAAAATAGTAAATGAATATCTTTCATAAAAAAGATGTCCTTTCGTTACATTTTACTTTGAGAAAAGATTTAATGGAGTAAATCTTTTCTCAAATGCAATATATAGTATAGAACAGATGATTTTAGAATTCAAGGGATTTAGACATAATGATTATTAGTCAAGAGTGTAAAAACTGTGTAAATTTAGGAATAGGGAGTATTCCCTATCCTTATTTTTTATGCAATAAAGGGTTTTTTGCCTATTGTTACTTGCTTATTTTTGATGTTTTAATGATTTATGAAAGCACGTGCTATTCTAAATAAGCTTTTGTATGATTAAAAAAATTATAAGTGAGGTATACATATGAAATTAAGAAAGAAAATCAGTTTTTTATCCTTTTTTTTGTTACCAATTACGTTAAATTATTTTTCACCAGTTCTTATAGTACAAGGAAGTTTTGAAAAAACATTTACAAGTATGCACATTATATTTGGATTAATGATTTTACTTGCAGTTTTCTTTGGAGGAGCATGGTGTAGTTATATATGCCCTTTTGGTGCGTTACAAGATTTGTTGCCTAATACTAGTTCCAAAGGTAAGTTGCCTAATTTGAAATTATTAACAGGAGGCGTTTTCCTAGTTTTAATAGTAGCACCCATAGTAATGGGTGGTTTTCAAAAAATAATATTGCCTTACCATATGCAAAACACTAAAATGTCTATAAGCAGCGTACATGACTTGATTCGATACTATATAATAACCATATCTATTATTTTGATAACAATAGCAGCAGGCAAAAGGACATGGTGCCGATACATCTGTCCAATGTATATATTTAATTATGTTGGAATTAAGATAGGAAGATTTTTTAAGTTACCTACCTTGAAAATAGTAAGTGAAAGTGATAAATGTACTCAATGCAGAAAATGTACTGAGCACTGTTTGATGGGTCTTGATGTAGCTAATATGGTTAAAAATAATAAATGGAATACTAATGAGTGTATCAAATGTGGGGAATGTTTAAATCAATGTAAATGTGATGCGTTGAAAATAAAGTGGACAAAGTAGGTAAGCAACAAAGTGATATTTGAAAATTGTTATGGTGTTATATTAAACAGTTTAATTTTATTTTTAGGCTATGTTTTAATATGATGTTGAAATATAGCCTAAAAAAATTATAGGTGGGATTGTCCACCTATAATTTTAAGTATAAGAAGAATATGGCTTTAATGCATTGATATATGAATGTGTTACATTGGTTTGTAATTTAAGTGGGAGTGTTATATTAGGTAATCACCAGATAAAGCTACTTAAATTAACAAAAGACAGAATATTGACTAGACTTTAGTGTTATGTTAATATTTAGACAGCATTATGTCTAAATGAAAGGAGATATCTATGAACAATCACAATGCATTATTCTTAATGCAACAAATTTATATAACAATTTTTTCGCTCACTAATAAACTTCAAGTAAAAGGTGATGGATATTATGAACATTTAACAAGTAGACAGGTTATGGCTTTAGTAGCAATTCTCCATTTGCCAGAAAATGAAACAACCATTAATAATATTGCTAGAATATTAGGAACAACCAAACAGAGTATGAAGCGAGTGCTATCTATTATAGAGAACAAAGGTTATATTATTTCTGTGCCTAGTCAGCTGGATAAGCGTGCAGTTAATCTTAAAATTACAAGATCCGGAAAACAGATTCTCAAAAACTGTGGTGAAAATTCAATAAGATTTCTTGCTGATATTTCCCAAAACCTTTCAATCGAAGAAATGGAAATGTTATGGGCTTTATTAAAGAAATTATATAGTTTTGATGGGGAAGAACAGAATGGTTTTGAAGAAGAAGTTGACTATAAAATTGGTGAATTTAGAAATGATTCCAAAATAAGAACATTAAATGAATTTGAAAGATTAAGAAACAAGACTGAATAGAGATTAATAATTTTCTTAAATAATAAAGGGAGATTTAAAATTATGAAAAATAAATCTAACAGATTAATTTATTTTGAAGAATATGTACATATAAATGGTATAGATCAATATTTGTTTCATGCTGGTACAAAATATGATAACCCAGTAATGTTGTTTTTACATGGTGGGCCAGGTTTTGCAGAATCAACACTTTCTTATATTTTTCAGGAAAAATGGGAGAGAATTTTTACAATAGTCCACTGGGATCAACGTGGTGCTGGAAAAACATTTACTAAAAATCCGGATAAATGCCCTACAATTGATTTAATGCTAAAGGATTTATTTGAAATTGTTCAATACTTAAAAATAAAATATAATAAACAAAAAATAATTTTATTTGGGCATTCCTGGGGAACTATTTTAGGAAGTATATTTATAAAAAAATATCCAGATGAAGTAGCTTATTATATTGCAGTTGGGCAAGTTATTAGTATGTTTCAAAATGAGCGTGTTGGCTATGAAAAAGTTAAAGAATTAGCTTTGCAGTCCAATGATAAAAAATCTCTAAAAGAGCTTGAAGCTTTAGGTGATTATCCAGGAAACAATTATGGTATTAATTTTAAGAAAGAATCTGAAAAACTACGTAAAGTTCAAGCCAAATATGGTTTAGCTGTTAACAGCAACTTTTCTGCAATTATGGGCCTAATTAGAAGTCCTATTTTTAGATTGTCAGATATTTCTGCATTGATGAAAATGGATAAAGTAAATAAAGAAATAGTGGAATTTTGGAGTAAATTTGATATAAGATCAGAATCATCAGAATATAAAGTGCCAATTTATTATATTTTAGGTAAAAATGATTGGCAAACCCCTTATATTATTGCTGAAGAATACTTTAAAAAAATTAATGCCCCATATAAAAAATTATATTTAATACCTGGTGCTGGACATATGACAATGGTAGATGAACCCAATTTATTTTTTGATGCTTTGGCAGATATTCGTATTGTAGAGAATGTTGTAAATTAAAAATTATTTATACAATTTCTGTGAGGGAATTACATTGTGAGGTATAAGTCTACTCAACTGTTATGGTGATTAATTTATAAAAGATGGTATGTAAGTGAAAAGTATATATGATATAAAATTGTTCGTGAATCTATATGATTGTTTTGGGTATAGATTTGGCTTTTACATAAATCTATACCCATTCCCAAAATAGAAAACTTATTTTACCTTTGCAATGTCTGCCATAGTTTGGGCACTTGCAGTAATTTCTTCTAATGTGGAGGTTATTTCTTCAGTGGTGGCTGCTTGTCCTTCTGAAATAGACTGAGCTTCATTTATTGTTTTAAAAGTTTGTTCTATGTTTTTACTTATTTTTGACAATACCCTAGAAACTTTTTGTGAAGATTCACTACTTAATTGTGCTAACTTCCTCATTTCACTTGCAACAACTGTAAAACCTTTGCCTTGGTCACCTGACCTGGCTGCTTCTATAGCTGCATTAAGTCCCAACAAGTTAGATTGCGAAGCTATATTTTGTATCATGTTAATAATTTCATTACTTTCTTTTATATTATTTTCTGTTTGTTTTGCAGTTTTTACTATATCTTCTATAACATTGTTTAATTTTTCTGATTCAGCACTAATTTCTTCAATACTTGCGCTGGTTTCTTCAAGGGAAGAAAATAAGCTGTCTGCTGATTCTTCAACTTTAAATTGTTGGTCTAAACTTTTTCCTATACCAACACCACCTACAACATTTCCTTCAGAATCTTTAATTGGATATGTAACTGCTTTAAATGGAACTCCATGTATTTCTTTAGAAATTATTGTACTGTATATCCTACCATCCTTCATTGTCTTATGTAATGGATCACCAATTGGTATATTGTCGCCTTTATTAATTCTTAAATCTAGTGTATCACTAGGTCTATAATATAAATACGTTGTTTTATCTACAACTGTTACCCCTATATCTTCTTGTAACACATCTTTAAGTACAGGCATGACTTGTAAAAATGCTTCTAAAATATCCTTTTTCATTGTAATACCCCCCTAGTATGATAAACATGTAAACATTAAATAATAGTTTTCCTGCCTAAAACTTTAATCTATATAACATCTTTATAGTTCTAAAGTTCATTTATATAACTATTGTTTAATAACTCATCTTTTGAGACAATATTCTCGTATAGATAGAGGTTTACGCTCACCCCCATGAGGCTTTTTGACCTCGGAGCAGAGACTGCTGCCTCTTCTTTGCGAGATGTTGCGTATGAGCTGGATGTCAATTGTATTTTTACAATTTTTCGTATATCGAACTAGGCTGTAACTTGCATAGATGAGAGGATTCTATCTAAATAATCTTTTAAATGAAGGTGACTTTTTATGTATATTGTTGGTGTTGATATTGGTAAGAATAATCATGAAGCTACTATTATTGATGATACTGGCTCCATAATCGGCAAATCTATAAAGTTTGCTAATTCCCATAGCGGTGGAAATAAATTAATTGAACATATAAAAAAATATACTGGCAATTCTAAAGTTATATTTGGACTTGAAGCTACGGGGCATTATTGGCTGTCATTATATTCATTTTTACTAACAAAGGGATATGAGATAAACGTTATTAATCCTATTCAATCAGATAGTTTTAGAAATTTGTATATTCGTAAAACTAAAAACGATACGAAAGATTCTTTTATAATTGCTGAAGTTATTAGATTTGGTAAATTTACTAATACAAAACTTTGTGATGATAAACTTCTTGCTCTAAGACAGCTTTGCAGATATAAACTTTCTTTAACTACTGAAATTTCTGAACTTAAATGCAGAATAATTACAGTACTTGACCAAATTTTCCCTGAATATGATAAACTATTTTCTGATATTTGGGGTGCAAGTTCTAAAGCTGTTCTCGAAAAATGCCAAACTCCAGAAGGAATATTAGAATTGGATATAAATGATTTAACTAAACTATTGAAAACAAAAAGTAAGGGAAGACTTGGTTTTAATAAGGCTGATGAGATTCAAAATGCAGCTAAAAATACCTTTGGCATTAAGATAGCTAAAAAAGCTTTTAAATTTCAAATAAAACAACTTATTAGTCAAATACTATTCCTTGAAAAACAAATGAAATCTCTAGATTCAGAAATTGAGTTTTATTATAGTAAATTTGACTGCCATCTAACAACTATTCCTGGAATTGGTTCCGTAACTGCTGCTATTATTCTTAGTGAAATTGGTGATATTAAACGTTTTAAAAACTCTTCTAGTCTTGTAGCTTATGCTGGCATTGATCCTACTGTTAAGCAATCAGGACAATTTCTATCTAATAACAATAAAATGTCCAAAAGAGGTTCACCGTATCTTAGACGTGCCTTATTTTTATCTGCTTCAACATGTGTCTTACATGACAGTCCTCTTAATGAATATTATAATAAAAAACGAAGTGAGGGTAAACATCACTTAGTTGCAATAGGAGCTACAGCTAATAAATTAACACGCATTGTTTTTGCTGTTATGAGAGATAACAAGGATTATGTCCCTATTAACTAAGCAATATTATAACTAGACTAATAGTTTTATGTAAAATTTTAACTATTAATTATTTTAATAGTTTATTTGCTTTGCTCAAAATACTTTCTTATTATTCGTTTTTAATCTTCATATAAAATAAAAAAGGCATAACTCTGCCTTTTTATTAGTAAACAAAATAAGAATAATACGAACTGGTTTATTTATTACTATTAACAATTTCTATAGCTGCCTTACCTGTCATATGTTCGATTTTGACTTCAATTAAACATACTCTATTCCATTCTCTTTCAATTTCTTGCTGCCCTTCTTTAATATAGTCAGGTGAATATTTTTCAACTAAACTTTCAATGGCATATCTCCTATCGGAATCGTTTGTAAGAATCCTTGCTCTGCCAAATATGGAAACACTCCGAAAATGGGTAGTAAAAGTTTTTTGTATTACTTCGTCTTTTTCTATAACACAAAATGTCACTTTATCATTCCTTTTAATGCTGTCAATCTTATGCCCTTGTTTTGCACCATGCATAAATAGTTTGCCGTCTTTAAAAACATAACTTATTGGAACGGTATATGGATAATCATCGTCACCAATTACACCTAAGACGCCAGATGTACATAACTTTAGAATTTCAATTGTCTCTTCTTTGGATAATAATTGTTTTTTTCTTCTCATATCTCTAAACATAATTACACCTCTAATTCTTTCGCTATTTTATTTCTTATCATTTACTGCAATTCTTGATTAAATATTACAATTTACACTTACGACGTTTTATAAAAATATAATATATTAGCATTACTAAATATTTAATAATGTACTTGAAATTTCCTCAAATCGTTCATCATTTATACCAAGTTTTTTCTTAAATTTTTCATCTTCCATTCTTGCTACAATTATTTTGTCAGGAGATATTGCTTTAATAATATTTTTTATCTTCTCAATTGATTCTTCATCATCGTTATAGCCTTTAATGATAGTAATTTCAAATATAAATTTTCCTTTGTATTGTTTATTAAAAGAAACCATGTTTGAAATATATTCTGCTAATGTATATCCTTCAATAGGTCTTTGAACTTTTTGAAAGCCTTCTTCTGTTATTATTTTTATTTCTCCAACAACCTCATCACATTTATTAGCAATTTTCATATATTCATCTCTACCTAGTAAATATCCATTAGAAAGTAGTCTTACAGGCAAACCTTTGTCTTTGATAAAGTCAATAATATCACCAATTTTATCATTTACTAAGGCTTCTCCTTTTGAGTTAATAAAAACTAATTCTGCTTTTGTACTTTCTATCCTGTTTCCAAGTTCAATCAATGAGCTGTCTATTTCATCAAATGACATTTTTGTATCTACCTTATTTTTCGACCTTCCAATAGGACAAAATATGCAATCAAAATTACAATACTTTTCTGGAAGTACATTAATCTCCAGTACCCTTCTTCCATCTTCCATATAAATATCTTTATAACTAAAACCACTCATTACCTTTTTTTCTCCTTTCGTATAACCATGGGACAAGCAATCCTGACCGCTTTCGCTCACGAGTTACTCGTTAAAGGTCATTTAGACCTTTAACCTCAAATTAATCTATTAATACTTCTTTATTGTTAATATCAAGAATTGAAATCTTGCACGTTCCACCTAAATTATCCTGTACTATTTTTGCTAAATCTTTTAAAGCATTCTCAAAATCTTTAACTCTTCTCTCATCAACTAATTCAATGCACAAAAAAGCATTCCTTGTATTTTCAGTGAGCATTGTTCTTACTGATTCACGCCAATTAAAACATCTGCAAATTGCTCCTTCGTTATCTTTATATACTATTTCACCTTCATATGGTAGTGCACTCTCATCTGTTCCTAATGTAATAAAGCTTTCATCTCCAACTGCCTTAGTCAATCTTATATCACCAGCAAATTTATCCATATCCTCTCCACCACAAGGCAATGCATATGTTAAAGAAATAGAATTGTAAATATCAACTAGCGGATTAATAGTTCCTATATGAGTTCCTTTATCAACTCGTTTTAACAATGCTTCAATAGATGATCTTGCACCTTTCTTTGTTTTAAACTTTTGGAAGGCTTCTCTCCATACTTTTATGACTTCATTGCTGCTGAATTCTACATTCTCCAAATATTTTAATGCTTCCTTTTCTGACTTACTAATCATATTCTTGTATTGATCTTCATCTTTTATAAAGTTATCTATGCCATGACAAACTATAATTCCTATCCTTGCACCTGGAAACAGACTCCAAAAATCATCTTCAATAACAAACTTTTTCATTAAAATTCCTCCTTCATATTAAAGCTAAATAACTGCATATTTTCTTCTTATCACTTTTCTTTAATTAAAATTATATTTATTTTTGTTATTTATAAGCTATATACAATTATTAGTCTATTGATATTAATTTTAAACCAACGATTCCAAGAACTATAAATACAATACAACTCATACGCATTACATTAATTGGTTCTTTAAATAAAATAACACCTAACACTACAGTGCCAACAGTTCCTATCCCTGTCCAAATTGCATATGCATTGCCTAATGGTAATCTTTTTAAAGACAATGATAAAAAATAGAAGCTTGCAATCATTCCTATAACAGTTAGGATGCTAGGTAATATTTTTGTAAATCCCTGCGAGTACTTCAGCCCTATTGCCCAGCTTATTTCGAAAAAACCTGCTATAACTAAATAAATCCATTCCATAAACTTTACCTCCCTAAATTTTATTAATTAAGATTAGTATAGTAATATTTCATGGCTTATTTAAAAGAAAATAAAACAAAAAGCCTAAGGAAATATTACAAAAATATCTCCCAGGCTTTTATCCTTCCGTGTACACAATTAAATGTGCGCTTCCTCTCGGACCAGCCAGTTACAAACTGCGGAACCCTAGAAAACTCAAATATATAAACTTTTTTATAATTTATAAGTTACAACTTATAAATCTAATTTAGCATAGTAGTGGGTTTAAATCAAGTTAATATTTTTAATTCGCAAAATCTTACTCTTGCGAATTAAAGTATTTATATATTTTAAACATATTACAAATTTTTTTATAAAATCTATTGACTTCTCATAGCTGGTCTCTACATTGAACTATTTTTTATATTTGTTAAGTTACACTTTATTTTATCATACTTTTTATAAATTAACTTATCATAGAAAACTAAAAATACAGTTTTTTTGTCGATAACAGTTTGAAATTATTATATTGAAAAGGGTGGGTGTATTGGAGGTAAACTAAAAAATTTCATTTATATTTTTTGTTATTTACGTTTTAAATATTGTATGAATAGTTTAACTTGAGGCAGCATGCAATAAAAATTTTTACATAAAATATAGGTGCTGCGAGAAAATGGAACTCCATCTGAAAAATATAAATCTTTAATATAACCGTCAAAGTTTTCTAAGCAAATTTTTGGAAGAATACCCCATCCTAGCCCGTGTTTAGCCATTTCTAAACAAGTATCAATATTGTCAACCCAAAGTTTGGTATTGTTAATAGATATGTTATTTTCAAAAAGCCAAGTCTGAATTTTCCCTTGTGAAATGGGATCGGTAGTTCTGCCAATGTATGAATAAGAATTAAGAGAGAGATTTGCATTTTCCTTACTGCATACGAGGCACATCGGTTCAGTACCTAATAGTATGGTAACTTCATCCCACTTGTATTCTCCGCGTATGATAACTATAGAAAATTCATCGTTTTTAAGTCTATTATATAAATTTTTGCTATGATCAGTAGCTATATTGACATCAACATTTGGAAATGCTTCTGTATAACTTTTTAAAACTTTAGGAAGGCGATATCGTGCATAATTTAATGAAACTCCAACAGTTAAATTTCCACCTATAAAGTTATGGTTGGAGGATACATGTTCACGCATTTGCTTTAGAGTATTTACTACAGTTTTAATATAGGGGATGATGCTTTCGCCTAAAGGGGTAAACAATACTCCTTTTTTTGAACGAATAAGTAAATCGGTACCTAAATCTTTTTCTATTTTTTTAATTCTCTTTGTCAGGGCAGGTTGAGTAATAAATAATTTTTCAGAGGTCTTTGTAATATTTTTTAATTTATATAATGTCAAAATTAGTTTGTAATCTTTTTCATCCATAGTTATTAATCCTTTATCCATTACTTTTAGTTATGACTATTTATAAAATAGTATCATTATACATTGTACATTATAACATATATACTGAAATTAAAAGATTAAAGAAAAATTTTTAGATTAAAAGGAGATAAAATGATTAGTACAAATAAATTTAAATCAGATACTTTTACAATTACCAAACTATTTTTTACATGGTTACAAATTGGTTTTACATCATTTGGTGGTGGCGCAACTACCCAATATCTTATTCAAGAACAATTTATTTATAAGCATAAATGGATAACAGATGAGGAATATGCTAATATTATTGGAATGTGTCAAATAACACCTGGTATGAATATTATTGCATATACGATACTTATAGGAAAAAAGTTGGCTGGAGGGATAGGAATATTTATATCCCTGGTGGGACTTATTTTGCCTAGTGCAGCAGTTACAATTGTATTAACTACGATTTATACTTCCATTAGCAAGTCATCAAAAGTACATTCTGCACTTCATGCTGTATTTGCTGCTATTTTTGGTATAGCTTTAGCTACAAATTGGAGAAATGTACAACCTATTATTATAAAAAATTATAAAAGGGGATCTATGATTTTTGGGGTAACAATTGCAATAATGATAGGCAGTGGTGCTATTTATATATTTTTGAATCCATCTGTAATTTTATTATATGTTTTAGGTGGATTATGTGGTGCTGCTGCTTATTGGTATATTTCTAAAAAAGAGGTGAGGGTTAATAAATGAGCTGGGTTATATTTTTTTGGACTTTACTTAAATCGGTTTTATTTTCTTCAGGAGGTTACGGCCCCTTACCTAGTTTGCACTCTGATTTTATAAATTATGGATGGGCAGGACAGAAACAATTTACTGAATCTTTGGCAATTGGACAAATTACTCCTGGACCTAATGGACTTTGGGTTGTCAGTTTGTGCTATTTGGTTGCTGGATTACGTGGAGCACTATTAGCATGTATTGCATTACTTCTGCCGCCATTATTGATTCTAATCGTTCAGCGTTGCTATACTCGTATTGCAAAGTACCCAGCAACACAAGGACTACTTGATGGAGTAGTAATTGTTATAGCTAGCTTTAGTGTAATAGTTGTATTTAAAATATTTGTAAGTAATGGTATTGATGTAGAGACGATTGCCATTGCATCTATAAGTTCTATCTTGGCGATATCAAGGCGTGTATCTACAAATGTTATACTACTAGTTTCAGTTTTAGTAGGTGTAGTACCTTAATTGTATGGGGCAATGCGGTTTGAATAAGATAGAAAATAATGTTATCTTATTCAAATAGAGTTTGTGAACTATGAATACTTGTGACAAGGGAGTGTTGAATAAATGAATATTAATATTATACTATTTAATAATTTTGAGACTCTAGATATATTTGGACCAATAGAAATACTAGGACAAATAAAAGACTATCAGATACACTATTATTCAGAAGCTGGAGGTGTTATTACTAATGCACAAAATCTTAAAGTTGTAACTGATCCTATTAGTTCAGCAGATGAAAGTGGTATATTAGTTATTCCAGGAGGAATGGGTACAAGAGAATTAATTAATAATACACTTTTTTTAAATAAATTAAAGTCAATTGCAGAGAAATCTACATATTGTTTATCTATATGCACCGGTTCAGCAGTATTAGCAAGGTGTGGAGTTTTAAAGAATAAAAAAGCTACATCTAATAAACAAGCTTTAAAATGGGTAAAATCAGTAAGTGACCAAGTAAACTGGGTGAAAAAAGCGCGTTGGGTTGCTGACGGAAAGTATTATACATCATCAGGTATTTCAGCTGGAATTGATATGACATTGGGTTTCATTTCGGATAGATTTGGTAAAGATAAAGCTATAAAAATTGCTAATGATATTGAATATATATGGAATGATGATTGTACAAATGATATATTTGCAGGATAAATTTTCAGTTTGTAAAGTTGCAAAGCAAGTGTTAGTATGCTATTATTGTAAAACATTAATTGAGTTTTTATCCCGGTGAAGAAAAATTTAAGATTTAATGTAACCAATTTTAGGAGGAGTGAAAGTTGAAAAAGTTAGTAGTTTATGAATCTATACATCATGGTAACACTGAAAAAATAGGTAAAGTGGTAGCAGAGTGCTTAAATGCTGATTTGGTAAAAGCTGATGATGTAAATATAAATATTATAAATGACTATGATTTAATTGGTTTTGGTTCTGGAATATATTATGGGAAGTTTCATAAAAATATTGTTGAACTAATTGATAAGTTGCCAACTTTGTCTGGTAAAAAAGCATTTACTTTTTCTACGAGTGGACAAGGCAAGAATAAATACAATAACATTATTGAACAAAAATTGAAAGAAAAAGGTTTTGAGGTTGTTGGAAACTTTGCGTGTAAAGGCTACGATACCTTTGGACCATTTAAGATATTTGGAGGAATTGCAAAAGGCAGGCCAAATAATGAAGATTTTCAAAATGCAAAAGAATTTGCTCAGGACTTATTTGTTAAATAAAACTACATTATATTGATGATGTATATAAGAATGTAAAAAACTATTGACATTTACTTTTTCTAATTGTTAAAATGTAAATGTCAATAGTTTTTTACATTTTTGACTTTTGTATTAAATTTAAGTGAGGTGCAATTATTGTGAGAAAAATGGATGAAATGGAAATGAGTATTAGTTTGAAAGCGATAAAGTGTGCTTGGAGTTATACAATTATATTTTTAACGATTTGGGTTATATACAATTTTATTCATACTAAAGAAATTGGATTAGCTGGGTTCCTTTTGATAACACAAAATCTTGTTATGATATTAGTTGAATATTTTTTGAAATGGAAGCTTGGTAAAGATGAAAAATAATATAAAGGTTTTACGAAAACAGCTTGGACTTAGACAGGAAGATGTGGCAAATGCTTTAAATGTAACAAGACAAACTATAAATGCAATTGAAAATAGTAAATATAATCCTACGTTAGAGTTAGCAATGAGGTTAGCTAAATTATTAAATACTACAGTAGATGAATTATTTATACTTTGTGATTAAATTTTGAAAAGTGATAAATAATGGTGAATTTGTAAGTTTTGAGAAACAGAAAAAATTAATCTATCAGTGATAATGAGCATTATGATATAATGAAAATACATTTTAAATTTAGGTTGAATGGGGAAATTATGGATTGGATTGATTAAATGAAATTTTTATATAAAGTTATATTAGTGCTTGGAATTTTAATTGCTTTAAGTTGTTTTGTTCAATTTGTAGTGTTTAATAAATTTTTTATTGCTAATACTAATTCTTTATTATTGAGTACTAATGAAAAAGCCTCAGAAAATGTTAGTATGCAGCTTGTAGAAAATTTTAACAAAATACAGAATTTTGTAAAGACAGTTGCTGCAAATGAGGAAATTAGAGAAAATCAGGAACTTCTTAATAAATTTAATGCAATCATACCTGAAGTAGACGTAGTAACAATTTTTAATTCTAGAGGAGATATTTTACACATATCTGGTAACGCGCATATACCAAATGTTTCAAACTTGGCATATAGAGATTATTTTCAGCAAGCAGTTCATGGTAAAACTTATATTAGTAATGTTTTTACAAGCACCAGTGGAGTTAAGGTAGTTGTAATATCAGTTCCAATTGTGAAAGATGGCAGCATTGATGGTGTAGTTGTTGGGGCTGTTAAATTACAAGGAACTTATTTAGCATCCATGTTTGATAATAAGAAATTTGGAAGAAATGGTTATATTTCTATTTTAGACAGCAAAGGTTATGTTGTTTATCATCCTAATAAAGAACTAATAGGTAAGAAATCTGTAACTTTTGATAAATTGCAGGGAAAATCAAGGTCAAAGATAATGAAAGACTATTCGGGGAAGGAGCAGTTTGTTGGGTTTAGTAAAGTTCCAAATTTGAACTGGTATGTACTTGTCATTACCCCTACTGCCGACATAATGACAAGTAGGAATATTGTAGTTTATGAAACATTCCTGGGGTCAGTTGTAGTTGGTATTTTGATTATTTTACTTGGTATATATACAATAAAACGATACAGTAAGCCATTGAATAATCTAATCTTTTCATTTAACGCTTTGAAAGATGGAAAATATAAAAAGATTGAACCGCATAATTATGGCGAAGAGTTTCAGGAAATGGTTATAGTTTATAACAATACAATTGAAAGATTGAAAAAAGAGTATAATGACCTTGAAGAAGCTGCTGACATTGATTCTTTGACAGGTGCTTATAATAGACGTGCCTTTAATAAATTTTTAAGTACTTTGAAACAGGAAATGAGTAATTGTGGTTTGGGGAGAGTAGGAGCCCTTTTACTAGATATTGACAATTTTAAAAAATTGAATGATACATCAGGGCATTTAGCTGGAGATAATGTACTTAAAAACCTTGCTGAAATAATGAAATCCTCTGCTGGAGATAGGTCTGTATTTCGTTTTGGTGGAGATGAATTTGCTGTTGTAATTCGCAATATTTCAGATGAAAGATTGTTATCCATTGCAGAAGCAATTCGATTAAAATGTGAAGAAACTTTAAATGGTTGTACTGTTAGTATTGGTGCAGCTAAATTTCCCAAAGATACTTATTCTATAGATAAGTTGATAGATTTTGCGGATAAGGCTCTTTATATAAGCAAAAAAAGTAGAAATAAGGTAACTATTTTTGTGAAATAAACTTAAATTCTAAATTTGAAAAGGAGAAGCTGCAATGGAATTATGGGATGTATATGATAGTGAAAGAAATAAAACAAATAGGACAATGGTTCGGGGAAGGGATTTTAATGAAGGCGATTACCATATGGTTGTTCACATTTGCATATTTAATTCGAAGGGTGAGATGTTAATTCAACAAAGACAGCCATTTAAAGAAGGTTGGTCCAATATGTGGGATATTACAGTTGGGGGAAGTGCAATTGAAGGTGAGACAAGTCAAATGGCTGCAAAAAGAGAACTGATGGAGGAATTAGGAATCAAAATTAATCTGCAGGATATAAGACCACATCTTACAATTAATTTTGATAATGGATTTGATGATGTATATTTAATTCAGAAGGATATAGATATTGTTGATTTAACTTTACAATATGAAGAAGTTAAATGTGTAAAATGGGCTTCAAAAGAAGAGATTTTTTCTATGATAGATAGTGGAGAATTTATTTCATATTATAAAAGTTTAATACAATTATTTTTTGATAGTAAAAATCAATATGGATGTCATCAAACAATATAAAAAGTAATTGGAGGAAATGTTATGTTTCAATCAAGATGTGGAGTGTGTTGTAATGAATGTGAGAGAAAAGAAAAAGTAAATTGTACAGGGTGTATTAATATGGAAAAGCCATTCTGGGGTGGAGAATGTGGTGTAAAAAAATGTTGTGAAGGTAAGGGCTTAAATCACTGTGGAGAATGTTCAGAATTTCCATGTGAGATGCTTTCTACTATGGGGGCTGCAGAGGGTTTTGATCCAGAACCCAAAATTCAACAATGTAGAAAATGGGCTAATGAATAAAATCAAAATAATGTTAGTACATTAAAATATTTAGAAATAGTTTATTTGTGAAAAACAATCATAGTAATTATTATGGTTGTTCTTTTTATGGTAAAAAATGATTGACAAGTTACTTTGCAAGATGTATTATTCATGTAAGGTATAGTACTATGATGGTACTATGCTAGAGAAGGAAAATACAAATAATAAATAATTTAAATTAAGGGAGAAGGAAGAAATGAGCAAGTCAAATAAAAAGCAAATCGAAGAATTTAGTGAACTTTGGCACCAAATTATTAAAAAATCTAATTTTAGAAAGATAGAAGATCAATTTCAGCGGTTAAATGGATTAACAACTATTGAGATTAGTATAATTAATATTGTTTCAAAAAATCCTGATGTAATTTTGGGTGAAATAGTTCTAGCCTTAGATATACCAAAAAGTACGCTGACAAATGCTATTAATAGACTTGAAAAGCGAAATTATATAAATAGAATTATTAGCAAAAGAGATAGAAGATCTTATGGACTAAAACTTACTGAAGAAGGTCATCTTGCTCAAAAAGAACATTTGGATTTTGAACATACGGTATATGGAAGACTATTGGATGCCCTTGATACTGATGAAGAAAAACAAGAATTATTTAAATTATTTAGGAAGATGATTAATAATTTAGAAGAGTAAAAGGATTTGATTAATATTTTTAGGACAAATATTAAAATTTGGAGGATGAATTTATTATGGATATGGTTACATTTTATAGAACTTCAGGAGTATTTATTATTTTAGTTGCATTAGGATTTACTATTAGTCAAACAGGTATAACTAAGTTATTTAATTATCCTCAAATACTAAGATCTCCTGTTGATGTTATTTTGTCAAAATATTATAAGGGAGGAGCAAAATTAAAATTTTTTTGGACCTGTTTTGCATTGAGCTCATTAATGCTAATTCCAATGTCTGCAATATTTTATAAAGTTTTAAATAGAAATGATACTCCTTATTTAATAATTGGAGCAGCATTTGGGATGGTATCTGGAGTTTTTTATGTTTTAGGACTTATGAGATGGACATTTTTAGCAGATAATTTATCAAGTAAGTATATAAATGAAGTTGATAATACCAATATGAAAGAAACAATTGAAATAATTTTTCAATCTTTTCATGTGTATTGTGGAAATTCAATTGGTGAAACAATGGGATTCTTATGCATGGGTATATGGATTAGTATATCAGGAATATCAATGATTGGTTCAAAAATATTGCCTTCATTCATAGGTTTAGGATTTATTGTTTGTGGTATAGGAATATTTTTAGGCCCTTTAGAGTGGGTAGGTGTTAAATTTGCCAACAAAGTAAATAAGTTATCTATGAAAATATTAATGTTGCTTCTTGTGTATATGGGAATAAAATTAATTATTTGTTGAACATATCAATATTAAATAAATTTATAGTTATTATTTTATATAAAAAAGGAAGGTAATAAAATGAAGTATGGATTTTTTCCAAGGATGATGTGGTTTGCTTTTCACGGTTCATTTGAGAAACAGTTACATATTATGACAGGTGATGATCCAAAGATAGTGATGAAGAAAGCAAAAATTGTTTATCAAAGAATTTTAGAAGAGATTCCTGAGTTTGATAAAAATGATAAATTCATTGCAAATATTTTAAACGCAGCTATGTTAGCCGCTGTATATATGAGTCTTAAAGAAAAAACAAAGCTTGATGATATTACAACGTATTATCATAAGGCGATGAATGAAAGTGTGATAATGAAACATTTCATGAAAAATCAAAACAAATATTCCAATGAAGCACAAACAAAATTAGCACAACAGGCAAAAGTAAGTCAAAGTAAAACTAATCCTTGTACGTGGAAATTTCGTTATGAAGCTGGATCTGATATAAATAGTTTTTATATGTATTTTGATACTTGTGGAATATGTTATCTGTTTCAAAAGCTTGGCATATCAGAAATAACACCTGCAATGTGTTCCTATGATTATGATATGGCCAAGCGAGGAGGTTCAGTGCTTACGCGGCAGTATACTTTAGCGAAAGGTGGAACCTGCTGTGATTTTCATTATCAGAAAAAACATTAGAATAGTTTTTATAATTAAAAATCGAGTTTAAATATAACAGTAAGTTATTATCATTATATAAAAGATCCAGTTAATATAAGTTGTATAAAAATTCTATTTGGTAACAACTATGGATGGGGTATTATCGGGTATGATAAGTAATATCCCAGAAAAAACTTTGAATAGTTAGAGAAAAAACTTGGATTGTTTTGAAGAAAACTTAATTAAAGAATAAAGTCTACGATAAAATGAATACATCAAAGCTAACACAATACAAAATATAAACTACTAAAACTTAAAAAAACCAAAGCAAAGGGAACTGCTTATTTAGTAGTTCCCCTCTCTATATCCTTTCTCAAATAAAATTAATATCTTTAATAAAAATGACATAAATACTTATATGGTTATATTTGATAAATAGTAAATTTATTTTATAATATAGATATGAAAAAGTACTTAATATTTATTAAGATAATAAATAGGATTGTTCTAATGCATGTATCTGATCTACAAGCATTTCATTATAAGGAGTATCAATACAGTAGGTTTGTCCGAGATTGGCAACTACACCATTAATTTTATCAATTTCTGTACGGCGTTTATGCTGACGGTCTTGATACATACTGGCATAACCGGCAGCATCGCTTATGCATACATGTTGCACAGTTTCAAGAGCTTCTGCTTGGTTAAAGCATGTGCCATCAGCTTTAGCTACAAGGACACATTCGTGAACTACTTTTGTACAGATTTCCCAGAGATAAGGATTGGAATGAATTTTGCCTAGATTACACTCCATTATTGCGGATAGGGCATTTACACCGCAGTTTACAAATAATTTTCCCCATAGCACTTTTTGAATATTATCGATGATGTTGACGGTTAGATTGCACTGGCACATGGCTTGTGCTACGATTTTCACTGCCTTTTGTGATTCATCGCAGGGAAAGTCAGGACCAATATTGGTAGGGCCACAGCCTGAGTGAAAAAATTTGCCTAGCCCAAGGCTAACACTGTTATGGCTACTAGTACCAACGATAATATGTTCCTTTTTAACAAAGTTTGCAATGTCGTGATTGTTACCAGCACCATTTTGTAACGTCATGACAATGGTTTTTGGGCCGATTATAGCTTGATTTTCTTTGACTGCATCAAAAGTGTTGATACTTTTTACAAATACAATCAATAAATCCTGAATTCCGATATCAGTTCCACTTATTGAAGCTTTAATGGTATAATTTGATTCAGTATTGTCTTTTTCAACCTTGGTTAGACCATTTGTATTGATGGCATCTACTTGGGGCTTATAACTATCCAGCAGTGTTACTTCATGGATACAGGAAAGATAGGTAGCATATAGACTCCCCATAGCGCCAGCTCCTAAGATTGCAATTTTCATAGTCTTACCTCCTGTAACATAAAAATGTAATTTAAATTTCAAATTACACTTTAGCATATCGAAATAGTAAAATAAAATGCAGATTATTCAATGGAATCATGATGAAATTTCATGTAATATATTAAGTTATGATGAAAAGGGGAGAGTATTTGTGGACATAAATAAATATGCACTTTTTGTAAAAGCAGCTGAAATTGGAAATTTGACAAGAGCTGCCATGCAATTAAGCTATAGCCAGACTGCGGCCAGTCATATGATTTCTTCTTTAGAAGATGAGCTAGGGGTTAAACTTTTGTATCGTGGAAGAAATGGAGTTTCTGTAACAGAAGAGGGGGAACAGATTTTAAGTTTGGCAAAAGAAATTGTGATAAATGATGAGAGGATACATCAAATTATTGGTCAGGAAGGAGTATACAGAGGGAATGTACGAATTGGAGTCATTACTAGTGTGGCGGTACAATGGATGCCTAAAATAATTAGAAAATTTCGCAAAGAATATCCACTGGTAGAGCTGCAGATAAATGATGCCATTAATTATGAATGGATTAAAGACTGGTTTTCTAAAGATGAAATTGATTGTGCTTTTACTGCAGAAAATGGAATGAGTAATGGTAATGATATTCCACTAATATCTGACCCTTATTATGTAATAATGTCTAAGCACCATCCCCTTTGTAGATATGAGAAGATTACGAAAGAACTACTGGCAGGGGAAACTTTTGTTATTCCAAGTGAAGGAACTAACTATTCTATTGGGAAAATTTTACGGCAAGCAAAGGGCAGGTTACTAGAACATACTAGATTTTTAAGCGATCAATCAACTATTGCTTTAGTTCGGAGTGAATGTGGTATCAGTATTCTGCCGGAACTGGTGTTAAATTCTTATTCTTGTGAGGGACTAGTTAGGAGAAGATTGGAACCTGAGGTGAGTAGAACCATTTGCCTTTGCCTCCCGAACAGAAAATATATAAGCCCTAGTACAAAAGCTTTTGTGGCATTTATACAAAAATGGGTTCAGAAAGAATAGTTTAGCATTAAAAGATTTCAAAGAAAAGTTAATATATAGCATGATTTCAGCAAGTGGGAGATGAAAGTTAAAAAGTTTAAAAGTAGTACTCTTTTATAAACAAATAGCATAATTTATATCTGAATATTATGATTTATTTAATAAAAGTAGGAAAAAATTAAAAAAGTGTTGACAAAGGCATGTACACAGTTTAAAATTAAATTCATCAAAGAAAAGTGATGATGGAGATAAGTAAAAAAAATATTTCACCAACAGTGAACTGGAGATAGTGTGAATCCAGTGGCAGAGTTTTTTTGAATAACACTCCGGAGTTGCAAACTGAAATATTTGTAAACTGTACCTTAAACTAAATGTTTGAGATAGGTTCAAATTAAAGTAGGAGCGTCGTATTCCATGCGTTATTTGGATACCAGTAGTAGCTGGAAGGAGACCATTATTATATGGTAAATTAGGTGGCACCGCGGATAAGCATCAATTCGTCCTATTGTTTTATTTAGGATAAATTGATGCTGTTTTTATAACCAAGGAGGAATATTAATATGTGTACAATTATGTGCTATACAGGAACGGATATGAAACATGAAAAATTTGCAGAGGCATTGCAGAGAACTGAGTCCAGAGGACCGGATATGACGGAAATTCTTACTTTGCCATCTGGTATTTTGGGTTTTCAAAGACTTTCTATTATGGATTTAAGTTTTAGCGGAATGCAGCCATTCACAAGAAAAACAGATGCAGCTATCTGTAATGGTGAAATTTATGGCTTTCGCAAAATTAAAGAAGAACTAATAAAAAAAGGGCATAAGTTTATTTCTGACAGTGATTGTGAAATATTACTTCCTATGTACTATGAATATGGACTAGATATGTTTTCAAAGCTAGATGCAGAATTTGCAACTATTATATATGATGGAAAAAAGGACAGATATATTGCAGCACGAGATCCAATTGGAATTCGTCCTTTATTTTATGGCTATTCTTCATCAGGTAAGATCATGTTTGCAAGTGAAGCTAAAAACTTGGTTGGTCTTACATATAAAATTATGTCATTTCCACCAGGACATTACTATGCTGATGGTAAATTTACGTGTTATTGTGATATAGCAGCAACAGAAAGTGATTACTGCAAGGATGATTTAGAAACTATTTGCAGCAATATTCATGATAAATTGGTAGCAGGTGTAGAAAAACGTATGGATGCTGATGCTCCTGTAGGATTCTTGTTAAGCGGTGGTTTAGATAGTTCACTCGTATGTGCAATTGCTCAGAAAATGAATCCTGAAAAACCAATTAAAACATTTGCTATAGGTATGACTGAAGATGCAATTGATTTAAAATATGCAAAAGAAGTTGCAGATTACATTCATAGTGATCATACTGTTGTTTATATGACAAAAGAAGAAGTAATTGAATCACTTGATGAGGTTATTAAAATTCTTGGAACATACGATATTACCACAATAAGAGCAAGTATGGGAATGTATTTGATTTGCAAGAAAATACATGAGATTTCTGATGTCAGAGTGCTTCTCACTGGTGAAATTTCTGATGAATTATTTGGCTATAAATATACTGATTTTGCTCCAAATGCAGAAGAATTTCAAAAGGAATCACAGAAGAGAATTCGAGAGCTTTATATGTACGATGTACTTCGTGCAGACCGTTGTATAAGCTCAAATTCTTTAGAAGCAAGAGTACCATTTGGTGATTTGGATTTTGTAAAATATGTTATGTCCATTGACCCAGAAAAGAAATTAAACAAATACAACATGGGTAAGTACCTTTTGAGACATTCATTTGAAGGCGATTACTTGCCACATGATATTTTGTATCGTGAAAAAGCAGCATTTAGTGATGCTGTAGGGCATTCTATGGTAGATTATTTAAAGGAATATGCAGAAACATATTATTCTGATGAAGAATTTGAAAAGCTATGTAAAAAATATGAATATCATGTTGAACCATTTACAAAAGAATCATTGCTATATAGAGAAATTTTTGAAAAATATTATCCAGGACAAGCAGATATGATAGTAGACTTTTGGATGCCAAACAAAGAATGGGAAGGCTGTAACGTAAACGACCCTAGTGCTAGAGTATTATCAAATTATGGTGCTAGTGGTAAATAATTAAGAAAATACTCTTACCTTAAAAATATAGGTAAGAGTATTTTTATTATGAGATTTAGCTTGTTTTGTACGCATAGCGTGTAAAATAATAAATCATCTTTTTACTTAGTTGAACTTTCAACTAATATATCATATAATTGTTAAAAGTTCAACTCCAAATAGGGGACATACTTGCTTTATTAGGTGTTGCAATTATTACTGTGTACTTCCTCATAGGGCAGCATATGAGAAAAAGAATATTTTTTATTTATGGTATATTAAAAAGTGGTTTGTCTATGCTTTAAAAGTTTGCAAAAAGTGCTTAGCTGCAGAAGATAGATATTGATCTTTCATCCATACTATAGTAGTATTCGTATCCAATGATGGTTCATTAATTTCCTTATAATTTAAATTTGTATTTGGAATAAGCTCAATCCAATCTTTTGGTACAATGCCAATTCCCATTCCTGTATCTGCTAGTAATAATATTGATCTAGTATCCTCAATTTTACAAAGTATTCTTGGATTAAATCCTGTTTGTTTGCATAATTCTATTATCATTTTTTCATATCTGCGATGTACTAACAGAGGCTTACCTGCAAGTTCGTTTAGACATATCTTTCCTTTATTGTTCCAATAGAAACTGTTACTGCTTGCAGCCACCATTGGTTCAATAGGTAAGTTTATTGATTCGTAAATTTCTGAGTTCAAAGGAGTACGTATAATTCCAATTTCAATTACGCCGCTTTTTAACAATTCTAAGATTTCATTTGTGCTGCATTCTTGTATCTCAAAATTTATTTTTGGATATTTTTTATTAAAACTATATATTCGCTGAGGTAAAAGGATATCTCCTGCAGAAGATATGGTACCGATGGATAGAGTTCCTTCCATTCCTTCATTAAAGTCCTTTAGCTCTTTAACTGTTGATTCCATTAATTCTATTATTTGCTTAGATCTATGCCATAATCTTTTACCTGCGTCAGTTACCTGAAATTTTCGAGTAGTTCTTTCTATCAATTTAACATTTAATTCTTCTTCTAGAAGTTTCAATTGCTGACTGAGATGTGGTTGAGCTATATGTAATTTTTCAGATGCTTTAGTTATGCTTTTTTCTTCAGCAATTGTAAGAAAATAAGTAAGCTGCTTAATATCCATAAAAGTAGTCACTCCATGTATTAGATTTATACGTATTTTTGTATAAGTATAATAGTTTATACGTATTTTTAGTATATATGTTTATTTGTTATAATAGTAAGTGAAATAATAAATAAAGTCAAGTGAGGTATAAAAAATTTGCTTTAGATCTAGGAAATTCAGGAATTTTAATTATTATATTTATCCCATAGAATATAGATACATTAGTATCTACATCAACTATGAATTTAAGCACGATAGGGGTAGTACTGTCTTATACATTTTATCTTTATGTATTACCTATTATATTTTCATACATCTTAAATATTCCAGTGGAACTAAAATTAAATGTGAGTGCAATATTAGCTATAAATGATATGTTAAGAGGTGATTATCATAAAATTTCTTATTGTTAGTGAAGACCAATCTATTAGTTCTATTTTATCTAAAATTATTCAAGACCACAATCTTGGAGAAACAATTGAATATAGCTGTTCTCAATTTATTTCAGAAAGTTATCTGTTAAATATAAAAGCTATTGATATCCTTATTGTAAGTTTACCAATAGCTATTGTTAATAAATTAATTTCTAAATTTGATGGAAAAATTATAGTAGTTTCTGACATAAGTGATAAAACAATTATTGCCCAAGCTTACTTATTAGGAGTTGAATATTATATTACTAAACCAATTAATGAACTTGAGATTGTAGAAGTTATTAAAAAAGTAGTAAAACTTATAAAACTACAAAAATACATGTATAATATTAAAAATATATTAAATATGACAGGAACAAAAACTTAACTATAAGTTAGTTACTAGCTTTTTTCCCACGAATAATCCAAATAATTAATCCTATAAAAAAGCCACAGAATGCTGGTAATAACCATCCAAACCCATAATCAAAACCAGGTAAATACAAATGAGCAAAGTTAACAAGTTGTGTTACTATATAACTTTTTACAAATGGATCAGGCAGCGCCTTACAAAAGTCAAAAAATGCTGCAATACCTGTTAGCACAGTTGTCCATCTATAAATATCATTTTGTTTATGTATAAATGGAGTTAATAGTGACAATACAATTAAAGTAATTGCTAATGGATATAAAAACATAAGTACTGGTAAGGATAACTTAATTATGCTATTTAATCCAAAATTGGCAATTGCAAAGGAACAAACTGTAAATAAAACTGCATATTTTTTATAAGGAATGGATTTTGGAAACATTTCACTAAACATTTCAGAACAAGAGGTAATTAATCCAATAGCTGTTTTTACACATGCAATTGCTACGATAGCTGCTAATAACACTTTGCCAACAAAGCCAAAATAATGATTACTTACCATAGATAAAATACTTCCGCCATTATCAGCACGCTTTATACTGCCTAAGCTTGTAGCTCCCATATAAGCTAATGATCCATAGATAACAGCCATACCAACAACACTAACTAAACCCGATTTACATGTTTCAACAGCAATTAAATTTGGATTTTTAATACCTAACTTTCGTATATTAGAAATAATGATAATTGCAAAAGCTAAGGATGCTAAGGCATCCATAGTATTATATCCATCTAATAAGCCAGTAAATAATGGCTGAGTAACATACTTCCCTTGAGCTGCATATTGACTAACTTGTCCCATTGGCTTTACAAAGGTAGCAATTAATAGAACAGATAGAAGTACTAAAAAAATAGGAGTAAGATATTTACCTATCCAATCTAAAATTTGTCCTGGCCTTAATGAAAAATAAATGGTAAAGACAAAAAATATTAGTGAGAAAATAAATAATCCAAGTTTCAAATCTCCACTAGAAATAAAAGGATGAATTCCTACCTCAAATGCAACTGTGGCAGTACGAGGAATTGCAAACAGTGGACCAATTGTTAAATATAATAAGCAGGTAAATATTTTTGAATAACGTGAACTAATTGGACCTGCCATATCAAGCAAACTTTCACTTTTTGAAAGTGCTGATGCAACAATTCCTAAAATAGGCAATCCTACACCTGTAATTAAAAACCCAATAGTTGCTGTTAAAGTATGATTTCCGGCTTCTTGTCCCATTTGCACCGGAAAGATTAAGTTACCTGCACCAAAAAATAGTCCAAATAGTAATGAACCTATTAATAAATTTTGATTAAAACGTAGCTTTTCTTTCATAAATAGCCCTCCTCAAATGTTTAAATAATACCTTATTCAATTAGAAGCAATACATATGTAATTGATTTCTAAATATATGTAAGCAGCGTAATGCACACGAGAATGATAGCATAATTAGAATATAAATGCAATATATTACATTTTAGCTGGTAATTAGAGTATGCTAAAATAAATAACTTAAAATATATAGTATAAAAAGAAAAAGTTTTGGATACTTTCAGACGCTTAAATTAAAGAAAGCATAAGAATAGCAGCTATCAATTGGCGATAGCTGCTTATTTTTCATAAAGTGTATATTATTTTACTGTGTTAGTTACCTGAACTCTGAGTTGTTTGTCCAGATGATGTTCCTGAATTTGAACCTCCAGTTGTTTGTACAGATGAAGGCTTTGAATCCGAATTTCCAGTCGTTTGTCCAGATGAGGCTTTTGAATCTGAACCTCCAGTTGTTTGTCCAGGCGATGTTTTTGAGCCTGGATTTTGAGTTGTTTGTCCAGATGAAACTTTTGAGCTTGGATTTTCGGTTGTTTGTCCAGATGAAGCTTTTGAACCTGGATTTTCGGTTGTTTGTCCAGATGAAGCTTTTGGGCCTGGATTTTCGGTTGTTTGTCCAGATGAAGCTTTTGAACCTGAATTTCTAGTTGTTTGTCCAGATGAAGCTTTTGAATTTGAATTTTTAGTTGTTCCTTTTGATGAATTTGTAACATCAGTGGATTGATTTGGAACGACAGTTTCTACATCGGGGGTTTGCGTATTAGCAGATGCCCCTTTCAAATAAGATTTTCCTAAGACTCCAGCAAATACAAGCAAAATAATTGATACAACAATTATCAGTGCCTTTTTAGTATTACCAGGGTTCTTATTTCCATAACGTACTTTCCTATTTCTTCTATTTGTTGTTTCTTCAGTGCCTAACGGCTTCCTCATAACTTTTGTAAAGTCATCCTTTTCATCAGAAACTATTGCTTCAGGTTTTTTAACTGTATTTGAGATTGTCTCACTTATACTTTTGGGTATATTAAACAATAAAGCTAAAATTCCATTTTGTCTTAAAGAATCTATCTGCTTAAAATTTTCAGGTGATCTGAGTACAATGGCAGGCTTATTGCGCATTGCATATTGATCATCTCCATATACTGTAACTGAAAATTTATCATTCTTACTTAAAAAAGGAATGTAGACATCCAAAATGTTATCTTTTAGTGAAGAATCAAATTTTAATCCTCTTGTTATTTTTGCATCTGTAATATTTAAGTGAGTTTGTTGACTTTGTATATTTAGGGTTAACTTATTAATTGTTTTACTAGATATATTACTAACGGTAATAATGTATGCACGAATTCTTTTATTATCTTTTATAGGCATAGCACTTCTTATATTACATAATAGCCTAGGTGCTAAATTTTTGTAATAATCTAATAGTAACCCTGATATAAAAGATATCACTATAGTTACAATTGCAGTTTTAATAATATTTATCATATTAATCTTCGCTTCCTTATCCTTTCCAAATTACGTAATTAAATTATAAGGTAGATATATATAAGTGTCAAACTTAAAAATTAATTATAATTAGCCCCAAAATTCAGATAAAAAGTGTTTGCTTTTGATGGGAGCTGAGTTGATAAACAAAATTCTTTGTATCAGAAGTTTAAGCAAAATATGTTAAAAAATTATGAATTCATATATTTTTTACCCCAAAGGCATAGTTCAGTTAAGATGTTTTCTAAGGATTTTCCTCTATCTGTAGGTATATACTCTACCTTAGGTGGTATTGTTGTATAAGCAATTCTTTCAATAAGACCATCCATCTCCAAGGACTTTAATTCTTGAGATAGTACTTTATGACTTATATTAGGAATAGATTTTTTAAGCTCCCCATATCTTATAGGATCATTTTTCAATATATGCCATAATATTATTGCTCTCCACTTACTTCCAATTACAGTCATGGCAAATCCTATGGAACATTTAAAATCCTTTTGTCTTTTTCTTTGATTTGGAAATTTTTCAATTATGTCTCTATTCATACCCTATCCTTCTTTCCAAATGGTAAGTATCTGATTAAAAAGTGCGTACTTGTATGTGTACTCCAACAAAACTATTATAGTATACATAGATATTAATTGCTATGGATTAATAAAATAGTGTTTAATACATTAATGTATAATATATTTAGGAGATAAAAATCATGACAAGAAAGTATAATTTATACCAAATTGATTCATTTACAAAAGAAAAGTTCACAGGAAATCCAGCAGGAGTAATAACAAATGCAGATGGATTAACTGATTATGAGATGCAAAAAATTGCTAGAGAACTCAATAATTCTGAGACAGCTTTTATCTTTTCTTCAAATAGCAGAGAATATGATGCTCATATACGTTTTTTCACTCCAACAAATGAAGTGCCAATTTGTGGCCATGCTACTATTGCTGCTCATTATGCCCGTGCTGTAGAAAATGGACTTGATACGTCAAGAGTTTATCATAAGACGGGTGCCGGAATTTTACCTGTTGATATAGTAAAGAAAAATGAGGATTATAAAATTGTTATGACGCAGGGCAAAATTGAATTTGGTACCATTATTGACGGTATGAGTAGAAAAGAACTTTTAGCAGCACTTAATATAAAAAATAGTGATCTACTGGAAAACTATAAAATTCAAATTGTGTCTACAGGTCATTCTAAAGTTATGATTGGTATAAAGAGTATTGAAATTTTAAATGCACTGGAGCCGAATTATGATGCACTTTCTAAGCTAAGCAAGGTTATTAAATGTAATGGATATTATGTTTTTACAACTGATTTACAAAATAGTGATATTTTAATACATGGTAGAATGTTTGCACCTGCAATAGGTATTAATGAGGATCCTGTTACAGGCAATGCAAATGGCCCTTTGGGTGCATATCTTGTCCATCATAACCTTATTCACCACAATAATTCTTTATTTAAATTTAAGGCTGTGCAGGGCGAAGCTATAAGAAGGCCAGGAATTATTGAAGTTGAGGTAAATATAGAAGATAAAGAGCCGGTAGAAGTTAAAATTTCTGGAGACGCTGTAATAACATTTAAAACTGAATTATTATTAAATGATTAAAGAAAAAATCTATATTTTTAGATTATACTTATTTATGACTAATTTTAACAATTAGCGCCAGGTATTGACTATATGAGCATTGTTTAATATTATATTCTCATGAATGAGAATTAGAAAGAAGGTCTTTATCATAAAGAATATAATATTTGATGTTGACGGTACATTATGGGATACAACAGAAATTGTAGCAAAAGCCTGGAACAGGGCAATTTCAGAAGTAGGGAAAGCAGCTCCACTTATAACATCCTCTGTGTTAAAAAAAGAGTTTGGAAAAACTATGGATGTAATAGCAGATGATTTGTTCTATGATGCTAGTGAGAGTAAAAGAAAGTTGATAATTAATAGATGTTGTAAATATGAGCAGGATGCCTTGAGAGAAAATACAAATAACCTGCTGTTTCCCGATGTAAAAGAAACCATTAGGAAATTATCAGAAAAATGTCATTTGTTTATTGTGAGTAATTGTCAGTGCGGCTATATTGAATTATTTATGAAGAAGGCAGGAATTGAAAAGTACATTACAGACTTTGAATGCTTTGGAAATACAGGTAAGGGCAAAGGAGAAAATATAAAGCTTGTTATAAAAAGAAACAATTTGAATGATGTAGCATATGTTGGAGATACCCAGGGAGATTATGAGGCAACGATACTTGCTGAAATTCCTTTTATATTTGCAAAGTACGGTTTTGGTAGTGTTGAAAATTACTATTTAGCTATTAATGAAATAAAAGAATTGTTGAATTTGTGCTAGAAGGGAAAAATATTCTTAATGTAGGAAGAGGAAGTGCAGAATATATGGAATGAAAGTGATATTAAGAAGCATACAGATAACACTATAGGTGACTTTACCAAATTAAAATAGAATTTGAGAGAAATTAAATTGAAAATAAGCATAAATTTGTTTTTTAAGCAAATTTATGCTTATTTTTTAATTTTTTACATTTAAGAAATAGGATTAATACTGCAAATTTATTTCGGTAAATATTTTCTCCCTCTTACATATCTTCTTATGGATTCCCCTGCTTCAGCAAGTTGAAAAGCATCAACTAATATTCCCTCTTTATTTTTAACCTTGAGTTTTTCAGCATTAAAAAAATAAAAAGAATCCTTAACTAATCCATCTTTTACAGAATCCAAAGAACAATATAAGATCTTTGTACATTCTTTATTAAGCTGGACAGTATACCTATTATAGCCATCCCAATCACAAAAATAAGGTATAAAATATTTAAAATCAAAACTATCCAAGAATTTTTTGCAATCTTCTCTGTTATTAAAATAATTTAAACTATTAATTTTTAGTCATCTCCTTCTTACATAAGTTTAGGATTGCCTAACTCATTGATTATATTATACTTGCTACTTGTCTTGTTGCCAATATATATTTTTTAATATTATAAGTAATAGAAAAATTTAAAATGGTAAGACATGACTAGAATTAAGAAAAAATATGGGGACATAATAAAAATGCAACTAATCTATTTTAGGCATTTGAAAAAATGGGCTAGCATACTGACTAGTTATTTTTTGAAAATGCCTTATGGGAGGGTAATAAAATGAAAAAAATTGATGAGGCAATTGATAGAATTAGGACGCTTGAATGCCCAACGGGAGACTTAGAAAATAGAGTTACAGAAATACTAGAAGACTATGGGGTTGCAGATAGAAGCAAAATAAATGTTAATAGAGATGAATATTTTGATAAGGATGAAGCACAGGCATATCGAGTTCAAATACTGAATCAGGAGCATCCTATTATGGTACTAGCTAAATCAGGATATGATGACTATGTTGCGAAGGTTACAGATGTTTATTAAAGTAGAAAATCTAA
This sequence comes from Clostridium ljungdahlii DSM 13528, assembly GCF_000143685.1. Lineage (NCBI taxonomy): Bacteria > Bacillati > Bacillota > Clostridia > Eubacteriales > Clostridiaceae > Clostridium > Clostridium ljungdahlii. The sequence continues at coordinate 1,927,691 of NC_014328.1, forward strand.
AGTTTAACTCTAAGTCTAAGATAAGGTAACATTAAACTTTATGCAGGCTACGGCATTCCTTCTTAAGGTCATAGATGAAGGATGCGTAGGCTGTAGTAGTAAAAAATGATATAGCTCTTTACGTATAGTTAGTGGTTACAGCACGAACTTTTCTAAAACGTTAGCTACTCCATTTTCTTCATTTGTTAAAGTGACATAGTCAGCAGTATGCTTTATTTCATCTGAAGCATTTCCCATGGCTACAGGGAGTCCTGCGCATTTAAGCATGTCCAAATCATTTGGAGAGTCTCCAATACAAATGACTTCCTTAGTAGGTATGTCCAAGTATTGGCACAGTTTTTTTACACCAGTACCTTTATTAGTATTTTTGCTCAATACTTCAAAGGTATAAGTACATGTTTTAAGTACTGAAAAATTTTCATAAAAATGTTGCGGTAAACTATCGCCTAGCAGCAAATTTTTATCATAGGTACTTCTAAATTTAAAATCACTGTAAGGGGACATGTCAAATCCAAAATGATGTACATAGTGCTTTAAAACATCTGAGTTTTCATTTATTAGGTTTACCTTTAGTATGTTGTTACGTTTTATTAAGTTTTTGAATTCAGTTATCTCATATTTTGTATTGTTTGCAACAGATTCTAATTTACCATATAAGTTGTTCTTATAAACTGAGTACGTACCATCATTATAAAAACATAAGTCTAGGTTTAAGTCTTCTGCCATGTTATATAAATATTCTAGATCCTTGCTGTTAAAAGGTGACTGAAAAATAATTTTATCCTCAGTATTGTTTTGTACATTAGCGCCAGTACAAGTTACGCTGTATTGATTATTTGCTATTAAATTCAGATCAGAAAGATTATGTTTAATTCCATCTATTGGTCTTCCAGTACAAAGAACAATTTTAACATCTTTTTCTGTAGCTGCTTTAATAGCTCGTTTATTTTCATTGGATATTGACTTGTCGTCTTTAAGTAAAGTTCCATCCATATCTATAAAAACAATTTTATACATTAAAATATTACCTCCTCTAATATTCTATGAACTAATAATACATTTGTAATTTTAGATTTTACTTTATATAAACAGAGTTTTTGGCATCAGATGAAGTACTATTAAATTATACAATAGGAATAAATACAAGACAATAATGAGAGATAGTTTTAACATATAGGTGGCAATTCAAGGAACGCTTAAAAAAGTATGCCAAAGACATACTTTTTTAAGTAGTACTATTTTTTTAATGCATCTGGATTAGCATAAACTTCATCCGGTTCGGAACCTGTCCTTATTCCTTTATCAAGCTGCTGAATTTTAGCCATGTCATCTTTACTTATTTCAAAATCAAATATGTCTGTATTTTCTTTTATTCTTGATGGAGTAGTTGATTTTGGAATAGTTACAACTCCCATTTGTAAATCCCATCTAAGCACGATTTGAGATACTGTTTTTTTATATTTTTTTGCAAGCTCTTTTAGAAGGGGAATTTCAAATACTTTACCCCTCATTAAGGGAGACCATGCTTCTAATTGTATACTATTTTTTTGGCAGAACTCTCTTAGATCGTTTTGAACTAGCAGAGGGTGAAATTCTACTTGATTCACCATTGGCATAATTTCAGCATTTGACATTAAGTCTTTCAAATGACCAGCGGTAAAATTGCTAACACCTATTGCTCGTACATATCCTTCTTTATAAAGCTTTTCTAAAGCTCTCCATGTTTCATTATGCAGTGGATTAGGCCAATGAATTAAATATAGATCAAGGTAATCTGTTTTTAGTTTTTTAATAGAAGTTTCAAAAGCTTTTAAAGTTTTTTCATAACCTTCATCGGAAATCCAAACTTTACTTGTTAAAAAGATTTTTTCTCTAGGTACTTTACTTTCCTTTATCCCAGTACCAACTCCATCTTCGTTTTTATAGAAAGCAGCAGTATCTATATGACCATAACCAACTTTGAGAGCTTCTTTTACTGAGTTAATAACAGAAGGACCATCAGCTTTATAAGTACCGAAGCCTATCCAGGGCATTTTTACTCCATTATTTAAAATTGTGCAGCTCTTTATATCTTGCATTTTAATCATCCTCCCAATTATAGTAAATACAAAATAGCATTTATATATTACCAATATACTTTTAGAAAATCAACATATTTTATTTATTATGTCAAAGTATGCCTTTATTTTATATAGTATATCTAACACAATTAGAAGTATATAGAATAATATGTAGTGCAAAGAAACTATTAAAGTAGACTAAATGGGAGGATTATTTATGAAAGCAGGATTTAGAGAATTTTGCAAGCATGTTGATATAGTTAATTCTCAAAAAATTATAGATATCCTATCGAGTTTTGGAGATGATAAAGCTACTGGAAATCGTTCTGCAGGGTCGAAAGCAAGTACTGAAGCTGCAAATTATCTTTATAGAGAGTTTGAAAGGATTGGGTTGAAAAACCTAAATAGGGACAAGTTTTACAGTTGGGGTTGGACTTATAAAGGTGCTAATATTTCATATAAAGATGAAGATGGACAAGAACAGAAGATTGTTTTAGGAGGTTATGCTACAAGTATAGAAGCAAAGGATGACTTTTTTAAAGTTGTAGATGGTGGAAGTGGAACAATAAGTGACTATAAATCTTTGGGAGATGTTACAAATAAATTAGTGTTAATTAGTATTGATCCATTCAATGACTTTTGGATATCGCAACCAGCATATCAGGCTTATTTAAAAAGAGCAAAGGCTGTTCTTGTTGTTACAAAATATAAAGTACAGCATAAAGATTACCTTATATCTCAGCCAGTAGAAGGACCATCTTATGCTCATGTTCTTGCTATTAGTAAAAGAGATTCTGATATATTAAAAAACCTTATAAATAAATCTGCGGATAGGGAAATAACAGTTAAATTAGATGCACATTCCTATGTTGAGTTAGAAAAAGCTTCTTACAATATATGGGGAGAAATACCTGGAAAAACTGATGAAGTTATATATTTAATGGCTCATTATGATGGATATTATCATTCTTACTTTGATGATGCCTCTGGAGTTTCCACGATATTAGGTATAGCAAAGGCAATAATAGATAGTGGATATAAACCTAACAAAACTATACGAATTATTACTCATGGTGCTGAGGAATGGGGAAAAGAAAATTCAGATTATGACTGGGCAATGGGAGCCTATGAGGAAATTACTCATATTCATCCAGAATGGTCAAAAAAAGCATTTGCTGTTATTAATATTGATGGAAATTTTCCTGTGCCTAATGAAAGAAATTTTCAGATAATGGTATCCGATGAATTACTAAAATATACTAAAAAGAGTGTAAAACCCATTTTGCATCATACAGCCTATAAATTTGAATTTATATCACCAACTTCTACTGGCAGTGAAGAGTTTTGTTATACTAAGACAGGTATTCCTTGTATTACAGCAAGGGATTCTATGACATCTAGTATATATTATACTAATATTTATCATAGTTCCATGGATAATAAAGCTTTTGGATTTGACACTAAAACCTATAAGTTAAATCATATATTATATGCAAAAATATTGTTTGATTTAGATGCTGTGCCTATTAGACCAATGGATTTTTATGAGCGTTTCTTTAAAATGAAAGAAACTATAGATTCTAATATTGTAGAAAAATCTTTGGTAAAAACTATTAAAAAGGCTTCCCATTATGCACAAGAATTATCTTCAAAAATAGAAAAATTAAATTTTAGAAATGCTAGCATGACAGGTGAAAATACTGATTGTATTAAGCTTAATTTAAAACTTTTTCAATTGTACAAAATGATGCAGAACAGTTTTATAAGATTAAATTGGGAAGTAAATGTTGTATTTCCTCATGAAAACTATGAAAAAAATGTTGATTTATTAAAAAAGTCAATTAAAGCGTTAAAAAATAGAAGAGAGAGCCTAGAAGAAATTGTTAACAAATATATAAAGTCTATCGATTTTAATAAATATGTCTATGATTTTGATAGAATAACCTATGAGTTTTTTTCAAGGCGTGTAACACATGGAAATAGTAATACTTGGGGTTATAATTTAGTAGAAAAACCAAATGAAGATTTATATGAAGTGGCACAATCTTTAAGAAGTAAGTTCAACGAAAAGAATCCAGATGTAGATGCAGAAATATCGGCATTGAGAAAAGCACTTAAAAGACAAGCTATGTATTTAAAAGAAATAGTTTTTAGGGAAAAAACTGATATTAAAAGAATAATAGTTAAAATGAAAAAGATTAGTTCTATAATTTAAGTTCACTTTGCATCCATAGGTTTTTACAAATCTATGGATGTGAAATGAACCTTAAACAATATTGCTTATATAATGATTATTTTTCTAAAGAATATGCCAATGCTGCTTTACAGTAAAGTTTGATCATTTGCTTTTTATATAGAAAGATTTATTGTCTATAGCCCTCATTGTAGCCAGTATGCCATCAAGATGATCGTATTCATGTTGTATTAATTCTGATAGATCTCCTTTGAACTTCAGTGTTTTATCTGCAAAATTTATATCTTTGTATATTATAGAGCATTCTTTATAGCGTTTAACTTTTACTAAAAGATTTGGAAAGGACATACAGTCATCCATTACGTCCATCATTTCTTTGTTATCAAATTTAAGTACTGGATTAATAAAAACTATAGGCTTGTCAATATACATATATATCAATCTTTTAAATACCCCAATTTGTGGAGCGGCAATTGCTCTGCCTGCATTGTATTTTTTACGAAAGTCAATTAAGGTATCATGTAAATCTAAAACAGTTTCCTTTATTGAATCCATGTCTTCTTTTTCTACAGGTAAACTTTTTTTGTATAAAGCATCATTTCCAAGTAATAGTATTTCTTTTATCATAAAATAGCCTCCTTGTTGTACATTTGATAAAATAGTACTATATAATTGTAACTATAAAAAGGTATGATTTTTATAAAAATTAAGGGGATGATTTTATGGAGATACCAATATTTATTAAGAGGCACAGTGAAAAACCACTGTATATTCAGATATATGAATGTTACAAAAAAGCAATATTAGAAGGTACACTTAAAAGAGGGGATAGGCTAGAGTCTATAATGCAGCTTAAAAATAGACTTTGTGTTAGCAGAAATACGGTTCAAGGGGCATATGATCAACTACTATGTGAAGGTTATATATATAGCAAAAATGGAAGTGGCTATTATGTGGAATATATAGAAGATCAAATAAAAACCGCCCAAAAAGAAAATATACCCTTAAAACTTAAACCCTTAAAAAGCATTCATATAGATGATAAAGTATATCCTTATAATTTCAAACCTGGTTCAGTGGATCGTAAAAGTTTTCCATTTGAAAATTGGAGGAAAATTGAGCAAAGCCTTATGAAAAAAGAAAATATAGATATATTAACCTATTCAGATCCTAGAGGTGAATTTGAATTAAGAAGTCAAATTGCAAGTTATGTTAAAAGTTCAAGAGGAGTAATTTGTTCTCCTGACCAGATAATTATAGGTGCAGGAACGCAGACTTTGATGGCTGTATTATGTGACTTGTTTAGTGAATCTTGTAATAAAAATATTGCTTTTGAGGAACCTGGATTTTCTGCTGTAAGAAAGGTTTTTGAATGGTATGGATATAACATAGAGCCAATTGAATTGACACAAGTGGGAATGAATATAGAAAAGCTTGAAAGCCTTAAAGTGGCTCCTGAGTTTATATATGTAACCCCATCCAACCAGCATCCTTTGGGAATGTCCATGCCTGTTTCAAATCGTATAAAACTTCTTAATTTTATTAGTAAGGGTAGGGGATATATTATTGAAGACGACTACGACAGTGAATTTAGATATAACGTAAATCCTATACCTTCACTTCAAAGTTTGGATAGTGAAGATAGAGTGATTTACCTTGGAACTTTTTCAAAAACTCTTTTTCCAGGAATGCATGTTGGCTATATGATTTTACCTGAAAATATAATGAATCTTTTTATTGAAAAGGGAAACTTTATAAATCAAACTGCATCAAAAATTCATCAGCTGACAATTGCAGAATTTATGAAAGAAGATTTATTTGAAGCACATCTTAGAAAAATGAGAAATATATATGCTAAAAAGCAGCAATTTCTTATAGACTGTATAAAACAGCAACTTGGAGAAGATGTTGTGATTTATGGGGAGAGAGCAGGAGTTAATATTGCACTTCAGGTAAAAAATAATCTAAATGAATTGGAATTGATAAATAGGGCTTTAGAAAATGGAATTAAAGTCTATCCCATATCATTTTATTATTTTGATCAAGGTAATTATAAAGAAGGTAATATGGTTTTCATGGGATATGGACATTTAAGCTTTGATGATATGGAAAATGGAATAAAACTTTTGAAAAAAGCCTGGTTTTAAATTTACAAAACTGGGCATCAATTATACTGCCTACCTTAGTGAAAAGATAAACATATGGCGTGGAAAATACTTCTCTGGTAGAACGAAATTGGATGGAGTATTGAATAAAAATTGTAATAAAAGATAAGCTATAAATGATTTTACATTTATCATCTACAGCTTATTTTTATATCAATTGTACTTCATTTTTCATATAGAAACGACTTAATTATTTTTTCATTTCTTTAAATATGTTTTTGACTTGCTTATTAAGAGCATAAGTTTTAATATTGGATTTTAATTTTGATATAAACAACTGTTCATTTATAGGTTTAGTTATAAAATCATCAGCCCCAGAATTTAAAATAGATGCAAGGGTTTTAGGATTATCTAGGGATGTAACAGCTATTATAGAAGCTTTTAGATTGGCTTTCCTTATATCCCTGATTAAATTTTGGCCAAACTCATTTTCTAATATAATATCAACTAAATATATATCATATTTTTTATTGCTGTTCAGTAAGTCCTTACTAGATTTATAGGAATCCACATTATTTATATTATACTTTTTAAATAGATCTTTTTCGATTAAAGAGTCGAAACTACTGTCGTCTATAATTGCAATTTTTGCTTCCCTTAAATCTTCCATATATTTATCTGATTGAAATATAGAATCTATACGTTGAATAATTTGTTCATTTAAATCCTTTTTTAAAATATAATCGGTTACACCTAAGTTCAGAAGCTTTTTTTTTGTTTCATCAATTGCATTACTAGTTACAACAAATATAGGGATATCTTTTTTACTGCTGTAATTTATATCCTTAAGAAAATTTTCTATAGAACCTCCTTTTGCATAAAGAGATGTTATAATGATATCTATATCGGAATCCTGTAGTATTTTATAAGCTTCATTGAAATTATCAGCGGATATATAGGAATAGTTACCTTGTACTAAGGTATTTTTTACAATGTTACAAAAAAATTCACTTTCTTCAATATGTAAAACAGTATGCATATACTTCACCCCTTGGAGAATATTTATCTGATGTCTACCTACTAGAACACTCCCATGTACGTTGTGAAAGCAATTCACTTTAAATCAAAGATTTAAGTTCTCGGCTTGCACACAACGAAAGCGACTATCACCAAATCAAAGATTTGGGATATATGCTTTTCCCACTAAGTAAGATTCATTGATAATTACGTTATTAGATATATTATCGTAGATATATAGGAAATAATTAATATGTTTTACATAGTTTTTAAAAATACTTATAATAAAGTTATATTATTAAAGAGAAAAAAAAATAGGGAGGAAGCGGCATGAATAATGGATTTTATTATGAAACGAAAATTGGTAAAATAGGTATTGTTGAAAATGGAAAGGCCATTACTCATATAACTTTTGGAAAAATGAATTTTCAAGATATATGTATAAATGAAACATCTTTATTGAAAAATGCAGGCAATCAGCTCCAAGAATATTTGGAGGGAAAAAGAAAAAAGTTTGATTTGCCTCTGGAACCGCAGGGTACGGAATTTCAAAAAAAAGTATGGGATGCACTGCAGGATATTCCCTATGGCAAAACATTTAGTTATAAAGATGTGGCCCAAAATATAGGAAATATAAAGGCTTGTCGTGCTGTTGGCATGGCAAACAACAAGAACCCTATTCCTATATGTATTCCATGCCATCGTGTTATAGGTTCAAATGGCAAATTAGTTGGCTATGCAGGTGGTTTACATATAAAAGAAAAACTTTTAGAAATAGAGAAGCAAAATGCAGATAGTTAAGGTTGAAGTTCTTTAACTGTGAAATTGTATGAACTTCTGCAAGTTATTTTTCTAGTAATGGGGGAAATTAGTATGAGTGAAAATGATTTGTATAAAAGAATGATAAGAGAAAAAATTTTTGAATTGGCGGATGATGAATATAAAAAATTTCAAGAAAATTTGTGTCCCGACAATGATAATATTGTAGGAGTAAGACTTCCGCTTTTAAGAGATCTTGCCAGAGAAATAGCTAAAGGAGATTGGCGTACTTATATAAAAACCGCACAGGATGAATATTATGAAGAAATTATGCTTCAGGGAATGGTAATTGGATGTGTGAGAACTGATGTTGAAGAAAGGTTAAGGTATATTACAAATTTTGTTCCTAAAATTGATAATTGGGGTGTTTGTGACAGCTTTTGTAGTGGATTAAAGTTTACAAAGTCCAACATGCAGCGTGTATGGGAGTATTTACAGTCTTATGCATTTTCTGAAAAAGAATTTGAAGTCCGTTTCTTTGTTGTAATGCTTCTTGATTTTTATATAAAGGAGAATTATGTTGATAAGGTGCTAAAATCATTAGATAAAATAAAGCACAAAGGTTATTATGTTAAAATGGCTGTTGCCTGGGCCGTTTCAACTTGTTATATTAAATTTCCAGAAAAAACAATGGAATATCTGAAAAATAATACATTAGATAATTTTACATATAATAAGGCACTGCAAAAAATAGTTGAGTCCTTGAGAGTTGGAGAAGATGCAAAAGTGATTATTCGAAGCATGAAACGTAAATGAAATAAAAAGACACCAATTTTTGTTAATAGGTGTCTTTTTCATATAGGATTCAAATTTTTAACTAGAGCTTACACATTTATCTTTTGCTAATACAATTGTACAAATTAGTATAAGAGCACTTCCAACCAATATTGCAAGAGACATTTGCTCATTGAGAAACAGTACACCTAAAAATACACTAACTATAGGTTCGAAAGTTCCTAGTATGGATGAAGATGATACTCCTATTAGTTCTATAGCTTTTAGAAGTAAAATTATTGATAATATAGTTGAAACTACAGAAATTCCTAAATAGCAAACTACAATTTTAAAATTAAAGTTTAAAGCTACGGTTTTGTTAAACAGCCCACATAGAGCTGTACCTATTGTTGAACCTAGACAAAGATACATAGTAGTAACCCTATTATCTAAAGACCGGATGGATTTTAAATTAAGGGCGATTAGTGTGAGTCCATAGGAAAAACCTGAAAATAGAGCTAAGGAAATTCCTAAAATATCTATAGTATTATTTTTAAAACCAACTAATGTGTAAATACCAGCTGCAGCAAGTAATAGGGATATAATTTTTTTAGTACTCATTTTATCTTTATAAAATATAAAACCTGCTATGCAAACTACAACTGGATATATAAAATGCAAAGTAGTTGCAAGGCCCCCACCTAAATAATTATAAGATATAAATAAAGCTTGAGTTGTTATAGTATATCCAGTAATACCAATGGATATAAGTAACAGCACCTGTTCCTTTTTTAAGTTAATATTAATGTGGCTAAAGTTTAAGTACAAAAATAATATTAATGTTGAAATCAAAAATCTAAATAGTAATACGGTGGTTGGATTAGAACCATTGAAATATGCAATTCTAGCCAAAATAGGCATAATCCCAAATGCTGTTGATGATAAAAGTGCATAAGCTATTCCTTTGTAATTATTCAAAACTTGTCCTCCTTTTGGATGTCAATAAAAAGCCTAAAAAAGCCATACATATTATAGCATAAATTTGAAACTGTTATAACAGAAATAATATATTTTGCTCATTTATTACAACAGCTTTTTCATATTTTATACCAAATACTTTCACTGAATAAATTGTTTGACATTTTATACATCTGATACATTCATCGTAGTGAACTTTTACATTGTGATCTTTTTGCACAATATCCGTGCTTTTACATACTCAGGCAATAAATTATTAACGAAGTAAACTGCTCTTATAACAGAAACGCCATGACTTGATAAGGCAACTTTAGGCATCTAAAGCCATATATATGTGTCACATTTCTGTAAGCCTTGGAGATGGAAATATACATATTGTAATAGCATAGTAAGTGGTAGAATATAGAAATTATAGAATTTTGACAAATTAAAAAAAATTGTGACAAATTAAAAAAAAGCATAAAACTATGATAAAATATTGTTTGTAGAATAATAAACAAGTGTTATTAAAAAAGGACTAATCTATTAGTAGACATTTTTGAAGGGGGATATTTCAAGTGGAAGAAAAAGAATTAACACGTGGTCTAAAAGCTCGTCATATTGAATTGATTGCTTTAGGTGGCACAATTGGCGTAGGCTTATTCATGGGATCAGCTAGTACGATTAAATGGGCCGGGCCATCGGTACTGTTGGCTTATGGAGTAGCCGGCATTGCTATGTATATAGTTATGAGAATTATGGGAGAAATGCTTTACCTTGAACCATTGACAGGTTCTTTTGCAAATTATGCAAATAAATATATATGTCCTTGGGCTGGATATATGACAGCATGGTGTTATTGGTTTATGTGGATAGCTGTTGGTATGTCGGAAGTTACTGCTTTAGGTATTTATATGCATTATTGGTTCCCAGCTTTACCAGCCTGGATTCCAGCTTTAATCGGTGTGGCTATTCTTGCTGCTGCTAATCTGACTTCAGTTAAGTTTTATGGTGAATTTGAGTTTTGGTTTTCCTTAATTAAGATTGTCACGATTATAGCTATGCTTATAATCGGATTTGGATTGATTTTCTTTGGTTTTGGTAACCACGGTCAAGCTATTGGTTTAGCAAATCTTACAGCAAATGGAGGCTTCTTTGCCGGCGGTTGGAAAGGTTGGTTATTTGCCTTATGCTTGGTAACAGCATCTTATCAGGGCGTAGAACTTATCGGCATTACAGCAGGAGAAGCGCAGGACCCAAAAAACACATTAAGAAAAGCAACGAAAAATATCATTTGGCGTATATTGATTTTTTATATCGGTGCTATATTTGTAATTGTAACTATTTATCCATGGAATAAAATCAGTGCTCTTGGCAGCCCATTCGTTTTAACTTTTGCTAAAATTGGGATTTCCGCTGCTGCTGGAATCGTCAATTTTGTAGTACTGACAGCCGCAATGTCTGGCTGCAACAGTGGAATTTATAGCTGTGGTCGTATGCTTTATACCTTGTCAAAAAACGGACAGGCTCCTAAATTTCTTGGTAAAGTAACCAAAGATGGTGTACCAGCCAATGCTATTAAAGTAACTTTAGCTTGTTTGCTTGCTTGTGTGGCTTTAAATTATATCTGTCCAAATTCTAAATTATTTGTTTATATCTATAGTGCCAGTGTTCTTCCGGGCATGGTTCCATGGATTGTTTTATGCATTAGTCAAATAAAATTTCGAAAAGAACATGCATCCGAAATGGCAGGGCATCCTTTTAAATCAAAGCTTTTCCCATACGCCAACTATATTGTAGTAGGGTATCTTTTCTTAGTTCTAATTGGCATGTGCTTTAACTCTGATACTCAGATGTCTTTACTTGTTGGTGCGGTGTTCTGTGTCATCGTTACTATCGGCTATTTTGCTTTTGGCATTAACAAGCGGGGTGCTCTGAAAGCAGAAGAATTTGAAGATGAAAAATTAGAAAGTAAATAAATAAAATAATGCAAGCACCATTATGAGTCTTATTACCCATGATGGTGTTTTTGTTATGTATAAATATCTTTTTACTAGAAAAACTATAAAAGATAAGATATGGAATATTGTATAATATCCATCAGCATAATCTAAAAAAGTACAAAATATTAAAATAGGAGGAGCTTTATATGAGTCAAACTACACTAGAAAAAAATGAAACTATACGAGAAAGAACAGAAGGGCGAGTTAGCTATCACGATTCTGTAGAGGAAATGCTTAAAAGAATCAGAGAAGATGGTATGTCAAATGTATTTGACAGATGGTCCTCTCAAGAAAAAATTAGATGTAAGTTTTGCCTAGAAGGATTGAGCTGTCAATTGTGTTCTCAAGGCCCCTGCAGAATTAATCTTAAAGGAGAACAGAAAAAAGGTGTTTGTGGAATTGGCCCAGATGCTATGGCAATGCGAAATATGTTACTTAAAAACATAATGGGAGCTGGTACATATAGCCATCATGCATATGAAGCCTTTAGAACATTAAGAGAAACTGGGGAAGGCAAGACTCCATTTACAATTAAAGACTTGGATAAACTCAAATGGATGTGCCAGAAAGTTGGAATTGATACAAGTGGAGATACTAATAAAATGGCAGTGGATCTGGCAAACTTTTTGGAAGCTGAAATGGGTAAAGATGTAGAGGAACCCAGTGTTATGGTAGATGTGTTTTCACCAAGGAAGAGAAAAAAAGTTTGGAAAGATCTTGGAATTTATCCTTCAGGAGTAGTTCACGAAGAGCAAAATGCAGTAGCAAGTTGCTTAACAAATGTTGATGGAGATTATGTATCATTAGCTAAAAAAGCGCTGCGGTTAGGCCTATCAACTATTTATACAGCACAAATAGGACTTGAAATGGTACAGGATATACTTTTTGGCACGCCTACACCCCATGAGGTAAATGTGGACTTAGGAATTATGGATCCAGAGTATATAAATATTGTATTTAATGGACATCAACCTTGGGCTGGTGTTGCTACCATTCAAAAGGCAAAGATGCAGCAGATACAGGAAAGAGCAAAGGCAGTTGGTGCAAAAGGGCTTAGAATAGTTGGGTCAATTGAAACAGGGCAGGAGCTATTACAAAGATTTGAAGTAGATGATGTATTTGTAGGTTTAATGGGAGATTGGCTATCTATAGAACCACTTCTTGCTACAGGTACAGTTGATGTTCTTGCAATGGAAGAAAACTGTTCTCCACCTGCAATAGATCATTATGCTGAAAAGTATCAGGTAACTTTAGTAGGGGTAAGTACTATTATAGGTATTCCGGGATTAAATCATATGATTCCATATAATCCTGAAAAAGTGGGTGAAATGGCTGACAAATTGATTGATTTGGCCATTGAAAATTTTAAAAAGAGAAAGGATAACATTACACCAAAGGTTCCTAAAATAACACAGAAAGCAATAGCAGGTTTTTCTACTGAAGCAGTTTTAAAAGCTTTAGGAAATAAGCTTGATCCACTTGTTGATGTTATTAAGGCAGGAAAGATTAAAGGAATTGTGGCTTTGGCAAATTGTTCAACTCTAAGAAATGGTCCTCAAGATTGGAATACAGTTAATCTGGTAAAGGAATTGATTAAAAAGGATATTTTAGTTGTGGCTGGTGGGTGCGGCAATCATGCTCTTGAAGTAGCAGGGCTGTGCAACCTAGATGCAATAAACATGGCTGGCCAAGGATTAGAAGAAGTATGCAATATGCTAAAGATTCCTCCAGTTCTAAGCTTTGGAACTTGTACAGATACGGGAAGAATATCCATGCTTGTTACAGAACTTGCTAATCACCTTGATGTAGATATACCAGATCTTCCTATTGCAGTAACGGCCCCCGAGTGGATGGAACAAAAAGCTACTATAGATGGTTTATTTGCAGTAGCCTATGGGGCATATACACATTTATCTCCGACCCCATTTCTAACAGGTGCAGAACAGCTTGTAAAGCTTCTTACTGAGGATGTAGAGAATTTAACAGGAGGTAAAGTTGCATTAGGAGACAATCCCAAAGAGGCAGCTGATAATATTGAAGCACATATATTAAGTAAAAGAGAGGGTTTGGGGTTATAAGATATAAGGCATTTTCAAAGAAATAATTAGTCAGTATGCTAGCCTATTTTTTATCATACTGCGTCGGTAGAAACCTTAGATAGGATTCACTATTTGCGGAACCTGCCTCCTTGTCTGATAAACAAAGTTCTTGGCATCAGATGAGGTTTTAAACTTCATCTGATGCTTAGAAATTGTTATCCAGGGGCGTAGCCACTCTTTGCTCACACTTGGAAAAGTGTAAGCATTAGAGTGGGTAGTCATCGGATAAAAAATATTCGTCGCATCTTTGACTTGTTATTTTCTTTTAAATGCCTTATTAAATGGACGGCTAAAAATAATAGCCGTCCATTTTTAACCCTAAATCTTAGCTTCAGGAACTTAAAAAACAAAAATATGTTTGTGTGTGTATGTATTAAATAGAAAGGGAGTTCATTTAAATTTATGAAAATGACTTTTTATTGAGCTGTAAATTGAGCTATAAAATCATCCTCATTATCCCAGGGTAAAACGTCTCCATCTTCCCGAAGATAATCTAAAATTTTCCATACTCCTTTTTTTGTATAAGAACTTATGCGGAAAATTGTTTTACATCCAGCAAGTTTTAACCATTCCTCTGCTCGATCTGGATTAGCATTAGGTCGGTCTATTTGCGTTACTATACCTATAACTTCACGGTTTACAAGAGGTCTAATATTAGGGGGATATATGGAATAAGGTTCTATAGCACTAAGCAACAGACCTACTACATCTGCTTCATAAGAATATATAGCAAGAGCACTTGCTAACGATCTATTTTCTGCATATTCCCCTGGGGTGTCAATAATTACATCAAAATTATTAATATATTGGGTTTTGTGGTAAGAGATTTCTTGCCCTCTTAAAGTTTGGGTTAAAGTAGTTTTTCCGCATTCGCTTCTGCCAAACAAAATTAATTTTTTCATGTATGATCACCTACGTTCTTGTCATTTCACATGTTGTAAAGCCAAGAAATTCCTTACAATAGTCAATAATTGATTTTACAGCAGACTCAACTTCAGAAATTCCGCCTGTTATAATTAAGGTGCCACTAAATCTGTCTACAAATCCTAAATCTAGGTTGCCAGTTTTAGTAGCTATATCTGCCGCAATAATTGCAGTTTCACTAGGAGTCATAGTCATGATTCCAATAGCGGCTTTTCCATAATCAATATTAGGATTTAGCCCCAACTTTTTATATATAATATTGTCAGGACCAGCAATTATATGTGCAAGAGTAATTTGTTTACCTGGAACAGTTTCTTGTATAATTCTCATTTTACCTTCATGCTCTATCATATTTTGTAAATCCATGTAATAACCTCCTTTTCGACGTATTTTGCTACTAAATTCGACCTATTTTGATATAACATTTTAATAATAAAGCATTGATGTACAATTGTCAACCAGGCATTTTTAGGCTATACATGGCATATGCATTACAGCGGGAGAAAGTATATTTTAATTAATAGTTAATAATGAAGAATTAATAGTTAATGTGGATTTTTGCGATAGTTAAAAATCAATCTTCACTATTAACTTTTCATTATTAATTCTTAACTTGTGAAGCTTTTCTTCCCAATGTTTTTAAACTGTGAAAGTTAAATATTTGATAAATTTATAGAAATATAAAAAATTAAAGTACGTTCAAAAAACGATCAATAGTCAAAAAACGAACACTATTTTTTGACTATTTTGATCTAAAAATGAACACAATATAATAAGTGACATAAAAAAACTACCTAATTTGGATACTTTGGGCAGTGGCATACATATTGCTTGTAATAAACAATAACATTAAATATTTCACCATTATTAAGACATCTGTAATTCTCAGTATGAATATAATTGAAATTGGGAATTGCAGATGTAGTTACAAAGGGATGTAAACGTATTTTGCTATTAAAAATTTTTTTAGATAGAAGGTGAAAAAATGTTTGAAGACATATATAAACAATTAGTAAATGAAGTAGACAAGGGACATCAATGTGTAACATTAACTTATATTGATTTACTTAGTACAGAAGAAGGTTCTATTATAAAGAAAGTTATTCTAACTAAAGAAGATATAGAAAAAAAATCCTTTCCAGTTGATGATAATATTTATGAAAAAATATGCAGTTCTTTAGAAAGTGGCAAACTTGAAATGGTTGAGATAGGGGAAAATAAGAATGTTTTAATTGAACCATTTGTTCCCAAACCACGTCTAGTTGTTTTTGGTGGTGGACACATAGCAAAGCCCGTGACAGAATTTGCATCAAGAGTGGGATTTTCTGTTACAGTTATAGATGATAGGCCTTTCTTTGCAAATAAACCAAGATTTCCTGAAGCAGAAAAAGTCATTTGTGAAAGCTTCGAGAAATCCTTCGATTTAATTAATTTGGAAAAATCTGATTATATAGTTATTGTAACAAGAGGTCATAGATATGATGGAGTTGTTTTACGTAAAGTCTTAAAGTATGATCTTAGTTACGTTGGAATGATAGGCTCAAGGCGTAGAGTAACTGCTATGAAAAAGGAGCTATTGGAAGAGGGATTCCCTAAAGAAAAGTTGGAATTAGTTAATGCTCCAATTGGCATAGATATAAACGCTATTACTCCAGATGAAATAGCTATTTCTATAATAGCACAGCTTATAAATTTTAAAAATAAAGAAACTATGAGCAAATTTGGTAAAAATTTTGCTATTCCTGAATTTGACAAAGAAGTACTAAAAAATGCATCTGAAAAATCACCAAAACCTAAAGCATGTATAACTATACTCTCCTCTAAAGGATCAGTTCCTAGAAAAGCAGGAGCCAAAATGATCACTTATCCTGATGGTATGAGCATTGGAACTATAGGTGGAGGATGCAGTGAATCCTCTGTGCTGCAAAAGGCAAGAGAAATGATGAGGAAAACTGCAGGAGAAAGGAGTTCTTTCATAGAGCATGTAGATATGACCGGAGATGTTGCTGAATCTGAAGGAATGGTTTGTGGGGGAACTATGGAGGTATTAATAGAGGTAATTTAGAGAGGAGTTGAATTACAATGAAAAAGATTAAAACTAAAGAAGCTGTAGGTCATGTACTTTGTCATGATATTACACAAATTATTAAAGGAGTAAAAAAGGGTGTTGCATTTAAAAAGGGACATATTGTTACTGAAGAAGATATTCCTGTTCTATTATCAATAGGAAAAGAGAACCTCTATATATGGGAAAAACGAGAAGGCATGCTTCACGAAAATGAAGCAGCAAAAATTCTTTATAATATTTGTAAAAATGACTATATGTGTCCTTCTGAAATTAAGGAAGGAAAAATTGAGTTAATTGCTGAAGAAGATGGTGTACTTAAAGTTGACATTGAAAGGCTTTGTAAAGTCAATTCACTTGGAGAAATGATGATTGCTACCCGTCATAATAATTTTCCTGTGAAAAAAGGGGATAAATTAGCGGGTACACGTATTATCCCTCTTGTAATTGAACAAGAGAAAATGGATAAGGCTGTTGAAGTTGCAGGGGATAAGCCACTTATAAAAATTATGCCATTTAAAAATAAAAAAGTAGGTATTGTAACTACAGGCAGTGAAGTCTTTTATGGAAGAATAAAGGATACCTTTGGCCCAGTTATCAGAGAAAAACTTGCGGAATATGATACGGAGGTTTTAGGACAAAAGATTTTAAATGATAACCCAAATGAAATTACTCAAGCTATCAAGGACTTTATTAATGAGGGAGCAGAATTAATAATATGCACAGGTGGAATGAGTGTTGATCCTGATGATACAACACCAAGTGCAATAAAAGATACAGGTGCAAAAATTGTTTCTTATGGTGCTCCTGTGCTTCCTGGTGCAATGTTCTTGCTAGCATATTATAAAAACACAATTCCAATTTTAGGATTGCCAGGTTGTGTAATGTATGCTAAACGTACCATTTTTGATCTAGTTCTTCCAAGAGTTATGGCAGATGATAAGATAACTCTAGAAGACCTTGCAAGCCTCGGACATGGTGGCTTATGCCTTTCATGTGATGTTTGTTCATTCCCTAATTGTGGATTTGGAAAATAGATGTTATAGACAGTAAATTAAATTACTCAGCTTTCGTATGTGCGAAAGTTAAGTTAAATTATTATATAATGGAAATAATATCACAGTAAGTGCTGTATGGAAAAATATTATGTAGAAATATTTTAAAGAGAATATATAATTTATATATATTATTTAGTATAATAAAAATATATAGTATATATTTTATATGGATTTAAAGTAGGCGATAATAAGTTAGTTGGCCCTTTTCCATAAGGAGGGTAGTGCTGTGAAACAATATCAATTAAAATATGAGAATTTTGAAAAAATGCAGCATTTTATTTACGGCAATAATATCAATAATAGTGATAATATTTTGATTCAGATTTTTACAGCAGTAGTAGAAATGAAATTTATTAAGGACCTCACAGATAAAATAACATCCATGTTGCCTAGAGCAGAAATTATAGGTGCAACAACTGCTGGAGAAATATATGAAGGAAACGTGCTTAGTAAAACTACAATAATATCGTTTTCTATTTTTGAAAAAGTAAGAATTAAAGCAAAGCTTTTAAGTGATAAGAATGAGTATAAGATAGGAGTAAATATTGTTAAAGAATTAAGTGAAGATGATACAAAAGTCATTATATTATTTTGTGACGGATTGATCACAAATGGGTATGAGATTATTAAAGGTATAGAATCAGCAAATAATAAGCTTATTGTTTGTGGTGGCAAAGCTGGTGACAATGGATATTTAAAGAAAACCTTTGTATTTACAAAGGAAGGCATTACAGAAAATGGTGTGGCTGCAGCTTCACTTACTGGAAAAAGTTTAAATGTTACAACAGAACGTAGTTTTTCGTGGTCACCTATTGGAAAATTAATGACTATTACTAAAGCATTAAATAATAGAATTTTTACAATAGATAATATTAAGGCAATTGATGTTTACAGAAAATATCTTGGAGATGAAGTGGCCAAAGATTTGCCTATGTCTGCAACTGAATTTCCATTAATAATTAAGAGAAATGGTACCTACGTAGCAAGAGTGGCTTTTGGATGCCATAATGATGGATCTTTGAGTTTTCTTGGAGATGTTAAAGTTAATGATAAGGTTCAGTTTGGTTATGGAAATGTAAATATGATAACATCTCAAGCCTTAGAAATGACGCATAGGTTAAAAAATAAAAATATTGAAGCAATTTTTATTTATTCTTGCTCAGTGAGAAGAAATTTTATGCAAAATAAAATTGGCATTGAAACATCTGCTGTAAATAGTATTGCCCCAACTTTTGGATTTTTTACTTATGGTGAATTTTTTACTTTTAACCGTTCAAATGAACTTTTAAATACAACAATGACAATACTGGGAATATCTGAAGGCAACCAAACTTTTTATAAAAATGAACCTACGCCTAATAGTGAAAATGAAAACTCTTCAAAAAGCTTTTTTGAGGGAAAAGACGTTGGTGTAATTAAAGTGTTTACTAATCTTGTAAATCAAGTCACAAAGGAATTACAGGAGGCTAATAATGTGTTAGAAAAACAAAAATATAAAGTGGAGCAGATGAATAATGCTACAAAAGCTATTATGGAAATAAACAGCCACATGTTGTCTTCCTGTGAAATTGATAGTTTATTTGAAATGATACTTTGTAAGGCATTAGACGTAATTCCAAGTGGCACTATGGGAAGCATTTTATTTATGAAAGATGATGAATTAGTTTATAAGGCTACGAAAGGATATTTTCCTGATAAAATAAAAGAAATAGGATATAAATTGAAGAATTTGTACCAATATAAAGTTCACGATATGAATATTAAAGAATTACGTAATCCTATAGTAATAAGTAACCTAGAAAAAAATCTGTTTAATGAAAAAGATAAATATAACTCATGGAAAAAATTATTTATAAAAGATCCTTATCAGCTTTTAACTTGTGGTATATGTATTGATGGATGTGTTAAGGGATTTATTGATATATTTAATACAGATGAGAAAGAAAGTTTCAATGAGGATGATAAAAAGCTGCTGAAGTATTTGTCCTATGATATTGCCATAGCTTTTAAAAATGCTCAATTGTTAGAAAATATTTTATATATGTCTAGATACGATAGCTTAACTAAAGTGTATAACAGGAGCTATTTTAATAAGTTGTTGGATGAAACTTTGAATAAAGCAAGACTTTCAGGCAGTATTTTTGTTATATGTATAATAGACCTAAATAATCTTAAAGTTATTAATGATACCTATGGTCACATTGTAGGTGATGAAGTTCTGGTGAAATTTGCAAATATATTAAAAAAAGAAATTTGCGAAGAGGATATTTTTGCGAGAATTGGCGGAGATGAGTTCGCAGTAGTATTTGTAAATAAGGATAAGAATAGCGTTATTAATATTATAAGTAGGGTTTCAAAGATATTTAAAGATTATCCTTTTAATTTAAATGGAGACAAGAAAGAGATTAGTTTTGCTTATGGGCTTTCTCAGTTTAAAGACGATTCAGATGATGTTAATGAACTTTTAAAAATAGCTGACAAAAGAATGTATGAAAAAAAGAAGAAAATGAAGGATAGAAGAAAAATATGATGTATAATTTAAGTTATACATCATATTTTTAGGTATTATTTTTTATTTATTGGGAAATACACTTCTGTTACAAATTCATTGTGACTGCATTTAGAATCAGGGCCTTTGATGTATTCATCATGAGGAGGTCCAGCTATTTTATAGGAATTTTTATTTATCCAGTCAAGGAGTTCAGCATAAGCTTCACCGATTTCACTATAAGGACCTATAAAAGTTGTGTGTACATATAGACCGCCTTTTAAAACTTTAGTTGATACAGTATCTGTTTTTAGCTGTCTGTTTACTGGAATGCAAACTTCTATATCTGCATTATTGTGATCAAAGTCACTGTCAGAATTTTGATCAAAATCCTGGTCGTAGTAAATAGTTCTTATGTTTCCCAAGGGTGAAAGACCACTTTTGTAAATATTTTCAAAAACTTTACCTATTAAGTTGCCTATATTGTCCATTGAAATTGTGTCTCTTATGCTTAAAACTGTTGTATCTTTTAAAGTATCAATTAAAATATGGAAACTTCTTTTAGAATTCATTATATCCTCACCTTTCTGTAATTGATCCATTGAATGTTTAAGATGAAGTAAAATATTGTTGCTTTGTTGTATTTCAGTTTCGAATAAACTTATCTGCTTTGATAAGAATTTTTCTAAAGTACTGTTACTTTTATCCTTAATAATTTGTTTTATTTCATCCAATGAAAATTTATATTTTTTAAGTCTATTTATTTTTAGAATGTCTTGTACTTGATGCTTTTCATAATATCTATACTGATTTTCTGGATTAACAAAAGTTGGTTTTATCAATCCAATTTTGTCATAATGTCTGAGCATTTTGGTTGAAACATTTCCAATTTTCGAAAATTGTCCTATAGTGTACATAAAAACCTCCTAATATTTATTTCCTTCGAAGTGATTAATTATATTTTAAACTTTACCATAATGTCAAAGTCAATAGTTATAGAGTCAAAAATTGAATTATGGCATTTACTGGGTAAGTTATGCTATAATTTCTAGTAGAATAAAAAATTTAATTTATTGCTGGAGGTTTATTCTATGAAAAAAGTTTATTTTAAGGCTATTAATTCATACTCTAAAACGGAAGAGATAAGTGATGCTGCTGGTAAACTCTTAAAAAAAGTAGTGGAAGAGGAGCATATAAGTCTTGAAAAATTCATACCTCTTAAGGTTCATTTTGGAGAAAAGGGTAATAATACTTTCATACAATCGAAAAATTTTACTGGTATAATAAATTATTTAAAGGAAAATAACATAGATAGTGCATTTATAGAGACGAATGTTCTCTATAGAGGTGAAAGAACTACAAGGGAAAAGCATTTGAAACTTGCAAAAGATCATGGGTTTACTGAGCTCCCTATAATAATAGCTGATGGTGAACACGGAGAAGATTTTGAGGAGGTTGAAATTAATAAAAAGAATTTTAGCAAATGTAAGGTAGGAAAAGAAGTCGCAAACAAAAAACAGCTTATTGTCCTAAGTCACTTTAAAGGTCATATACTTGCTGGTTTTGGAGGTGCTATAAAACAACTTGGAATGGGATGTGCATCAAGAGGAGGAAAACTTGCCCAACATGCAAATTCTGTACCTAAAATTAATTTCTTTAAATGTAAGGGATGTAGCGCTTGTGCAAAAAAGTGTCCTCAAAATGCCATAATCGTAAACAGAAAGGCAAGGATCAATAAAGACAAATGTGTTGGTTGTGCTTCTTGTATGGCAATATGCCCACAGGGAGCTATTTATCACAGCTGGCTTGGATCTATGACCAAATCTTTTAATGAAAGGCTTGCAGAATATGCTTATGCTGCAGCAAAAGGTAAGAATCATATTTACATAACCTTTGCTTTTAATATAACTAAAAATTGTGACTGCGAAGGGCATGATATGAAACCAATAGCAAAGGATATTGGAGTTTTTGCTTCAACAGATCCTGTAGCTATTGATAAGGCTTGTCTTGATATTCTTGATAAAAATAGTGGCAGAGTTGTATTTAAAAGGGGAAGATATACTCTTGATTATGGGGAAAAAATAGGTTTAGGTAGTAAAGAATATGAACTTGTTGAAATAGATTAATTGATATCCATAAAAATTATATATTTGGCATTTATAAAAGCATTAAAAAGCTAAATAGGTGTAATGGAATAAATGGCGTTTTTTTAGTTAAAATATATGTATGCTGAAATATAATTGAGAGGTGTAAATAATTATGGATGAGAAGTTATTACAAAGGTTTAAAGATAAATTGAAATCAGAAAGAGATGCAGCTTCTGATTTGTTGGAACAAATGGAAAAGAATGAAACTATAAAATCCAATGCAGAACTATCTAGGGAATTGTCTTTTTATGATAACCACCCAGCAGACAACGCTAGCAACATATTTGATAAGGAAAGAGGGCTGGCTTTTCAAAAAAACGAACAAATTGTTATAGAAAAAGTAGACAATGCTCTAAAAAAAATAGAAGAAGGTACTTATGGCATATGTGAAGTCTGTGGTAAGGAAATAGATATAAATAGATTAGAATTTCTTCCATATGCAGAGCGCTGTATTGACTGCCAGCAAAGTATGGATAATTCAAAACCTGATGAAATGAATAACAGACCTCCAGAAGAGGATGTTCTTAAGGACACTTGGAATAGAGGATACCGTGGGGATGATGATCAGGTTGGATTTGATATGGAAGACAGTTACCAATCAGTTAACAAATTTAATAGAAGAAAAAATATAGTTGAAGAATATGTGGATGAGGATGAAACATATGTTGATCCTATAGAGAGAATAAGTAACCAAGAGTATAAAAATCAATTACCTTAAGAAAATCAACAGTTTAAACTTTGGGCATTTTCAAGTTATAGGTATGGACTATACCTAATTTATCTATGTAAGTAAAATATAGAGGTTAAGATAAATAGGGTTCTTGGCATCAGATGGAGTTTTGACTCTACCTGATGCTTAGAACTTTGTTTATTTGAAGTATTATTTTATAGTATTGATTTTTATAGTTTGTTTTAATTCTTTTTCTTTGGTCAGTGGCTCTGTGGGATAGCCTAATGCAATGCCAGAAACGGGTACAAAGCCTTCTGGTAAATTAAGTTCTTTTAATAATTCTTTCTCTTTCGAAAATGAAGCCAAAAATGCCCATAAATACACACTACCTAAACCAATA
Source organism: Clostridium ljungdahlii DSM 13528 (assembly GCF_000143685.1). Lineage (NCBI taxonomy): Bacteria > Bacillati > Bacillota > Clostridia > Eubacteriales > Clostridiaceae > Clostridium > Clostridium ljungdahlii. The sequence continues at coordinate 1,951,411 of NC_014328.1, forward strand.
TCAGTAGCAGCAAGAGCCATATTTTCGATAACACAAGCAGCATTAGCTATTTCAACGTGAGGTGCTTTATCATTTGCTTTACCAGAAACAACAATTAAAGTAGGAGCACCATAAAAAGGTTTCATATTTGGGCTGCCAAATGCATTTGCCGTTGCTTTTGTAATTTTATCTAGTAAGCTAGAATTTTGAATTACTGTTAAATGAACTGAATCATAAGCACCCATTCCTACAGGTGCAGCACAACCTGCATTAAGTACAATATTTAAGGAATCATCACTAATTTGCTCGCTTTTGTAATTACGAGTAGATTTACGCACTGCTATTGCTTTCATCATTTCCATGGTTAAAATCTCCTTTATATGATATTTACTCAGGTTAGTAAACCTGGTATAATTATTATACTTACTATTAGCTAAGCAAACAAGTACTAAGAATTTTATGACTAGGTATTCTTTTTTATACTATGGAGGATTTTATATGGCTACAGAGCAGGAATTAAAACAGTACTTAAAATTAATTAAGGAATCGTACAATACAAAAGAATGTCCTGTGAAATATACTCTGGATATTATAGGTGGGAAGTGGAAATTGCGCATATTAGTGCAGTTGATAAAAATGGAAGTAGTGCGTTTTAATGAATTAAAACATGCAATATCAGGGATAACAAATACCATGTTGTCAAATTCTTTACATGAACTGGAAGATGATGGCTTAATTACTAGAAAACAATATAATGAGATGCCTTTAAGAGTAGAATATTCATTGACTGACAGGGGGAAAAGTTTATTACCTTTACTTTATGAATTATCTACTTGGGGAAGTAATCAGATAGAGAAATAATTTGCCACACAGAAAATTTTTCTATGAACGAAAAAGATTGCAATCAAGTTACATAAAGTAAAACTTGTGCAATCTTTTTTGTCCGATGACTACCTACTCTAATACTCCCACTTTTCCAAGCGGGAGTAAAGAGCAGCTACGTCCCTGGATAACGATTTCTAAGCATAGGTGGAGTCAAAACTCCATCTGATGCCAAGAACTCTGTTTATTATTGAATATAGGTTAAATATTTTGAAGAAGACCATCCTTCAATTCCATTTATACGGATCTTGTACCAGCTGCCATCTGAAGTTTGACCAATTTTCTGTGCATATTGTCCTTGAGAGAGCACCCCAACTATTTGTGCTGTAGACGATGAAGTTGCTCTTATATTTAACTGGTATACACCACTAATAGTTACGTACTGATTTGCTGGTACTGTACCAAGGGTGTTTCCCCAGATCCATCCTGTCTGTCCGTTGTAGGTAACTTGATACCATCCATTTGAGTAATTCATTAAGTTTAAAATAGTACCTTTTGGAACATTGGTTAAAATAGTATCATCTGTTGATGGATTTGCTCTTAAATTTGCGTAACTTGTTACATTGGCAACCTGTGCATATCCTCCAACTTTAAATTTAGGAGTGGATGGTGTTGTATCTTCAACTATATTTATATAACGAGCAGGTATATATCCTTGGTTAATTGTGTTCATGCTTATAAAATATCTTTTAGTACCCTGTATTCCACCATAAGTTTGATCAGGTGTTGATTCATAGGTAAAAGCACCTTGTACTCCATTTAAAGTTCCCCATTTATCAAAGATAACTACATGATCACCTGGCTTGTCTAGGATATCCATGTGTTGTAGACTGTTTAAATCAATTTTTTTAAAATAGTTGTTTAATAAGGTGCTTGTTGATTGTTTGTAGTCTGCAATATTAAAAGAAGCTTGTACAAAACCAGAGCAATCTATTCCTGCAGTTCCAGGTATATATCCTAGTCCACCATCTGTATTTACGTTTCCTGTGAAGGCACCTTTGTTAACTGCATCAAGGAAGCTTGTCCACGGAGCGTTGTAGGAATTGGTATTAATTCCGTCAATACCGCCCCAATCATAAGGTATACCTTTAAAAGTAGCTGTTGTTATACCTTTAAACTGGCTTGGGAGTGTAACACTTGATGCATATTGAGAAGATATATTGCTATTTTTATTTGCAGAGTATGTCCAAGTTAAATCCATTAGACTTGCTGCCCTTTGCTCAACTTGAGTTCTTGATATTGGAGTTTGTGCAGCTGCACTTACTTTGTAAAAAGGCACACTCATTACTGAGGTAAATGCAATCAATGGAACCAAAATTTTAGCTAAGCTTTTTTTCATTTTTTCCATCCTTTCAAGAATATTTTGAAAACGTTCAATATTAGAACCTAATTAAATTATAATAATACAATCCTATGTTATCAATCATCAAAAGTTGGAATGATCTAATACCAAAATGTATTTAAGGTGTAATATACCAAAGCCCAGACACTATACCCGTTGTTTTTTTAATCTGTATTTGTTATAATACATATATAACAAATATAAGAATTATAACAAATATAGTATATAAAAGAGGGGGAGCATTATGCTAAATAGAAATACTAAATTGAGTGTTGTGCTAGCTTTAGCAACTTGTACTTTTTTATCTTATCCTGCTTATGCAGACGACAACTTTAGTGTACAAAGATTATATGGTAGTGACAGATATGAGACTTGTAGCAATATAGCTAACTATTTTCAGCAAGGACAATTGGACAGTGTAATAGTTGCAAGTGGAGAACAATTTGCAGATGCACTTTCAGCTGGATGTCTACAGGAATTAGGAAATTCTCCTATAATGCTTGTAGGTAAAAATATAAAAAGTAGTGATAAAACATTAGGTTATATTGAAAATCATTTAAAAAAAGAAGGAACTATATATATTTTAGGAGGGGAAGCTTCTGTAAATAGTGAATTTGAAAGGTATTTTAAAGAAAAAGGATTTAATAAAATAATAAGATTAGGTGGAAAAGACAGATATGAAACCAATGTAAAAGCAGTAAGCAAAGCAGATGTAAAGGAAGGAACTCCAGTAATTGTAGCAAATGGTGACAATTTTCCCGATGCTTTAAGTATAGCAAGCATAGCTTCCTATAAAGGATATCCTGTTTTTATAACTCCTTCTGGAAACCTGCCAAATGAGATAGAAGAAAAAATTAAGGAAATAAAACCTTCTAATATGTATGTGATAGGAGGAATCAGCTCTGTAAGCAGCAATATAGAGAGTAAATTGAAAGAAGTATCACAAAATGTAGTGAGAATAGAAGGTAAAGATAGATATGAAACTTCTATAAATATATGCAAATATTTCAATAAGGATTTGAAAAACTTAGTAGTTGCAAGTGGAAAAAACTTTCCAGATGCACTTTCTGGTATTGCTCTTTCAGCTAAATTTAAGGCACCTATAGTAATAACTGATGAAGGTAATGTAGAGGAGCTTAAATCTTATGTACAGAATCAAAAGGTGAATAAGATTGTAATACTTGGAGGAGAAAATATGATTTCTAAAAATGTAGAGGATATTTTGAATCCCCTGAGCTTAAAATCTAAAGCTGAGGATTTTATGACATGTTTACTAAATAAAAAAATAGATGAGGCTATGGAAGGATTAAGCACTGATTTAAAATCAGGATATGGAGAAAGCATAATGAAAAGTTCTTTTTCCAGTATGAGCTTTAAAGGAATGGATACAAAACCTCTAGATATAAAGCAGGAAAAGCTGCCTCTTGGCAATATGGTTACATTAACCTATAAAGTAGAAGGGCTTCCTACAAATTTAGATATAAAAATAAAATATGACAATGATGGAAAAGTATATGATTTCACATCTGAAGCTGCCCCAGTGGAAAGTAATTACAAACTTCCAACTTATGTAAATATAGATAATTTTACTGAAAAAAATGTGGCTATAGGAGATGAAAAGTATAAACTTCCAGGAGTATTGAGCATACCTAAAGGGAAGGGACCATTCCCGGCAGTAGTGCTTGTCCACGGAAGCGGCGCTAATGATATGGACGAGACCTATGGGGACACGAAGGTATTTAAGGATATATCTGCAGGACTTGCTTCAAAGGGAATTGCAGTGCTTCGCTATAATAAGAGGTCAAATGAATATCCATCCTTAACTGCAATAGATACAAAACTTGATTTGAATAAGGAAACAGTAAATGATGCAGTAGATGCAGTGAAGTTATTAAAGAAAACTAAAGAAATTGATTCCAGCAAGGTCTTTGTTTTAGGACACAGTCAGGGGGCAATGCTTACACCAACTATATTAAAAGATTGTGGCAATAGCGGTGCAGCTGGTGGAATAATGATGGCAGGACCGGTAGATTTTTTAGACACTCTTTTAGAGCAAAGTAAATATTTGAATTCAATAGGATATATGGATGAAGATAATCTAAAGTATATACAAAACTTATATGACTTAGTAAAAAACAATAAAGATTTTCCTAAAAATATATCTGAAAATACTATAATCTTTCATGCATATCCTTATTATTGGTTGAGTGTTAAAAATTCAACTCAAGCACAGGATGCAGTAGACATAAAAAATCCCCTTCTTATTCTTCAAGGAAAGAGGGATTATCAAGTAGCTGCTTCTAATTTAGAAAAGTGGAAGAATATATTGAAGGATAAACAAAATGTTGAGTATAATTCTTATGATAAGTTAAATCACTTTTTTATAGAAGGGGAAGGAAAGATGACTCCTGAGGAGTATGGAAAGGGGAATGTACCAAAGTATGTTATAGATGATATAGTAAGCTGGATTAGTAAATATTCTAAATAAGGAAAATATCTTATTTTAAAACGACTTTCCTCATATTAATCTTCAAATTGTGTTGTCTTAATAAAGAAATTGCAATAGTTAATATTATATAAATGTATAAATAGTTGATTTAATTGTAGAAATTGTTATAATATACTTATTATTATAATGATAAATTTTAATATATATTTTTAAAATTAAGGCAAAAATATTCGCTTAGTTATATTAAATCTGTAATTATAGGAGGATTGATTATGGGGAAAATTGTTTTTTTTATTTTAATGATCTTATTTGCCGATCTATTTTTTAATCTATTTTTATATGAGAAAATAAAATATAATAAAATTGTCAAATACTATGATGATGTACTTGATAAAATACTGTCCGGTAACTTTACATATAATTTTCAAAGAAAAGATTCCATATCGAATAAAATTGATAGGCTATGTAAAGATATGTTAGTATGGATATATAAAACTTTGAATTCATCTATAACTATGGGCGATGATTTGGAATATATATCAAATTCCTGCAGTATGTCTAAAAAGGGACTTTTAAAAATTAAAGGATATATAAATGAATTTAATAAAAATGCAAATGCTATATGTGATAAAATATCTGAATGTTCAAATTTATCTGCGAATATGGCAAATTCAGAAGTAGAAATGCGCAAATTTTCAGATAGTGTTACAGGCAGTGGCAAAAAAGCAGATGAATATATTACACGCAGCAGTGAATCCGTAGAGAAATCTGTAACTATTCTTGAGAATATGAATTCCAGTATGGAGCTTCTGTCAAATAATATAAGTAATCTCTCTAATATAACAGATAAAATTGAGAATATGGCAGAATTGATAAATAAATTAACTGCAAATATAAACCTATTGTCATTAAATGCTTCTATTGAAGCTGCAAGAGCTGGCGAAAATGGAAAAGGATTTGCAATTGTAGCTTTAGAAATAGGAAAATTGGCTGATGAAAGTGCAGTCTATTCTAAAAATATAAAATCACAAGTAGATGAAATAAAGGGACATACTGTTGATACTGTAAAGTCTATTGAAGACTTGATAGAGAAAAGCTCACAAGGAAAAGACTCTATAAAATCTATTAAAAATTATTTTAGTGAGTTTAGCAGTGAAATTCATAATATAAATAATAATTTAGCCTTTCTTTCACAAAAAATTGTAGAACAAACTGAACACACACAGTATGTTGCGGCTTTTAACCAAAATTTAGCAGCTTTCTTTGCTGATTTTAAAAGGGATGTTTCTGTAATTGTGGTTGAGACAGAAAATCAATCTGCTTTGGAGGATGAGAATATAGAGTGTTCTCAAAAAATGCATTTTTCTATGGAAAAACTCACTGATTTTACAAAAGAATTTGAAAAAATAATAGAATCTAAACTTATAGAGTACTGCAACGATATTGCAGAAAAAATATGCAAAGATAATTTTACTATTGAAAAACTTTGCGAATATGTTGGTAAAACTAACATATCTAGTTTTTATATAACAGACGGGGATGGAGTGATTGTAATGACAAATGATTCTGAAACCATGGGATTTAGATTTGAGGATAATCCTTCATCTCAGACATTTCAGTTTAGAAAAATATTGTCTAATAGGGACTTAGTAGTGGTACAAGATTTTGTGAAAAGAGATTTGGATGGTAAATACTATAAGTTTGCTGGAATTTCACGTAGAGATAAAAAGGGAATTGTACAGGCAAGTATTTCTATGGACGATATAGTTAATTTGAGAAATTGTTGTGCATGAGATGCTTGTGAATAATTTAAAATTAAATAATCTTTTAAATAGAGATTTTTAACGGGCCACCCATTTTAAGGGTGGTCATAAATTAGGATTAAAGATATGACTCAGTAAAATGGTTTAATTTTTAAATTTGAGAACTAAGTACTTCATTGTCTAGATTGTCAATGTATTCATGAAGTATTTTTTTTAGATTTAATACGTCTTTCATTTCGTAGTATCCAGATTTTTTATAAATGTAGTTTACTGCATTAAGAGCTCCTAGTGAAAAAGCTTTTTTTGAAAAAGATTCATGGCTTATTTCTATTCTATCCTCATCACCAATTATAAGAACTTTATGTTTTCCTACTACCCCTCCAGCACGTACAGAGCTTATAGGAATAGGTTTATTTTGTACACCAGATATTTGAAGACCATGTTCTATTTCATCTGATAGTTTTAATGCAGTCCCTGAAGGGGAGTCTTTTTTGTTTTTATAGTGCATTTCTATAATTTGAAAATCATAATTATTTAATATAGTAGCTGCAATATTGCTTAGCAGCATTATTACGTTTACTCCTAAAGTGATGTTTGGGGCGTAAACTATGCCGTTTTTAAACTTATAGGATATAGTTTGAAGCTTGTCAATATCTTCTTTGGAGAAACCTGTTGTGCCTATTACCATATTTACTTTCATTTTTGATAGTATGACGGCATTTTTTATGGTTGCTTGTGGATTTGAGAAGTCTACCACAACATCTGGTTTGGTTTTAAAAATAGTAGCTTGGAGTTCATCAGAAGTAGTTATTTTTACTTTTGTTTTAAAATTACCAAGTAACTCTCCTAAATTCATTCCCTTTTTTTTACTATTAGGGCTGCAGATTGCAGCTACCATTTCCATGTTATCTTGTTGTAAAATACCTTCTGCAATATATTTTCCTGTCTTACCTAAACCTATTAGACCTACTTTGATCAAATCAATTACCTCCTTTTTGACGCTTACAAGAAAAATTTCAAGTATTGACATCATTTTTTGTTATTTATCCCTATTTTAAAATTAGTGACAACTTAATTCTATCATATAAGTTGCTACTTGTCATTAATAGTTAATGTATATTTATAATTTATACATAAATTCAATTAATTCTATTTTAATATAGATCAAGGGCTTATATGAAATTTTAATTAGTAATTCCAACAAATTGTTAAATTATTATTTACATAGTATAAATAATAATTTATACTTAATATTGATTTATCCAATCGCTACCATTTCTAACCCCCCATCGCACTCTGCGAAAGCGACTATCATCAAATCGAAGATTTGAGATATCTTCTTTTCTATCAAAGTGGGGGGATAAGCAATGCTACGCGCTTGGATAACGATTTCTAAGTTTTAGATGGAGAAAAAACTCCATCTGAAACCAAGAACTCTGTTTATAAGGATTTTATTGGAAGGAGGCTTTACTTCAAGTTATCAGAATAACTTAAAGTAAAATTTAAAATGTCATCGCAAAATGTTACAAAACCTGTATACCAGAAGATAGCAATTGATATAGCTAATAGAATATTAGACGGTGATTTTTCCATAGGGGATAAACTTCATGGAAGATCATCTCTTTCAAGTCATTATAATGTTTCTCCTGAAACTGTAAGAAGAGCTATTATGCTTTTAAATGAAGTGGATATTGTAGAAGTGATAAAGGGCAGTGGGATTATTGTTAAATCCGTGGATAATTGTTTGAAATTTATAAATAAATTTAAGGACATAGGTTCCATGAATAAATCTAAAAATCAAATTTTGGGCTTATTAAATGAGAGAAATGAAATTGAAAAAAAAATTGGAGAAAGAATAAATGAACTCCTAGATTACTCAAATAGATTTGTAAACATTAATCCATTCATGCCTTTTGAATTTAAAATATATAAGGGACTCAGCATTGTAGGGAAAACTATATGTGAGAGTAAGTTCTGGCAAAATACAAATGCTACTATAATAGGTATACGTAGAGAAGGAAATTTAATACTTTCTCCAGGACCTTATGCTGTATTTAAAGAGGAAGATATTTTTTTAGCAATAGGCGAAGAAGATGTGTACCATAAAATCAAAAAATTTCTTTATGGAGATAATAATTAGTAATATTAAAAAAATTTAGTTTTTAAGGCTTTTGAGGAAAGAAAAAAGAAAGTTTAAATCAGTTAAATAAAAATAAATTAATCAAAATATTAGAATGAAAAAGTCAGATAATGTAATCTGACTTTTTTTAATAGGAAAGTTGATTTTTATATATACACAAAAAAATAATAGGTTAAAGCTATTATTATACCTGTTGACACTCATATCATTTAATGATATAGTCTATTTAATGATATGTCATTAAATGATATATGTGAGGTAAAAATGGCTAGAAATAATGCTTACTGTTTAAATGAATACATTGATTTTTATGTTTATACTGTATATAATGTATATATACAGTATAGATATATTTTGGCAAGTAAAACGTAAAAGAAAATTATTTAAAAGTAGGAGGGGAAGTTAAATGTCAGAAGAAAATTCAGAAGAAAGAAAAGATGGAATTTTAAAAAATATTATTGGTGCTATAGTTTCGCCAAGAGAAACAATGGAAAGAGTCAATAAAAATCCTAAAATATGGAGATATTTAATACCTGTAACATTAATCCAGTTAATTATTTATATAATAGAAATACCCAAACTTACAAGTTTTGCTGTTTTACAAGCTCAGCAAGTGCCAAACTTTTCTCAAGCTGCAATTCCAATTATAAAAACTGGAGCTATAATTTTTACGGTAATTAGTGCATTAATTACGCCGGCATTATTTGCATTAATAATTAGTGCTGTTATTAAACTTATAGCTTCTATTTCAAAAGAAACAGGAAATTTTAAAAATTTATATTGTATAAACATATTAGCTTATGTTCCAGTTTTAATAGGTGGAATCTTAACTGCAATAATAATGCTTTTTACAGAGCCACAAAATATAAAAAACATTTCAACTAGCCTTACATTGGTTTTAAGTTCATCAACAGATATGAAAAGTACAATTTATAAGTTGTTCTCATGTATAGATTTTTTCTATATATGGAGTGCAGTGATATCAACAATTGGTACTTCTATTGTGTTTAAAATGAAGACAAAAAAAGCAGCAATTATAGTTTTTGTGATTTACGCTGCTGCAGTATATGTTTTTAAAGTTTTAATTTAAAAACATTGTTGAAATTGAATAGTACTTTGTGAGCTAGACAAGCTGGCATTGTTTTTGTACAGTGTCAGTTTTATCTTTATATCAATAGTTTGGAAAAAGGTTTATAATTTTTAGTAAGATTGTAGAAAAAATGGGGAGGAAAATAAATGAAACTTAAATTGAATTTTGCAAAAAACAAAAAAAAATTAGCAATTATAGTAGCCGTTATATTTATAATTACAGCTATAGGAATATCTTCTTATGTAAAGTCGAGGAAATCACAAGGTAAGAAAGTAACTATATCTAAGGTAATTAAAAGAAATATAGTTCAAAGTACTACGGTTTCAGGAAGCATAGAACCGAAATATAGCAATGATATAACTTTAAATAATACCCAGAAGGTATCAAAGGTTTTAGTAACTGAAGGGCAACAGGTTACAAAGGGAGATATTTTAGTTCAAATGGATACATCTGACTATGACAGTGAACTAAAAAAGCTAAAGATTGATTTAAAGAATGCTCAAAATGCAGTATCACAGTCACAAGCACAAGCGGTACCAGGGACTAGCAAAGATAATGCAGGAAATCAAACAGATTCTATTAAAGCTGAAATAGACAATTTAAATGCAAAGATAGAACAAAGTAATATAAGATCTAATGTAGATGGAAGAGTAATGAGAGTTGACGCTAAGGAAAATCAAGTCCCTAAAGCAGGAGATATGATTATTGTAGATGATATTTCACAATACAAAGTTTCTATAGATATGAGTCAATATGATGCTATGAAAGTTGCAAAAGGACAAAAGGCTATTGTTAAAATAAAAGGTAATGATCAAAAAAAGTATACTGGTTCCGTTACAGATGTAGGACAAATAGCTCAAGTTAAGGCTGATGCTAAAGCCACCAATCAGGAAGCTAAAGTAAATGTGATAGTAACTCTAGATAATGCAGATGATAGTATAAAAGTAGGTTATGAAGCAGATGCAGAAATTGTATTTAATGAAAAAAGAAATGTAGTTTGTATGGGCTTTGATAGTGTGAAAGAAGAAAAAGGTACAAAGAAGAAATATGTTTACATAGTGAATAGCAAAAATAAGATTTCAAAAAGATATATAAGCACAGGCATAGAGACAGATGATTATATGGAAGTTATAGATGGTCTTAATGAAGGAGAAAAATATGTATCAAATCCTCCGGATACTCTTAAAGATGGAGATATTGTAGAGACTCAAGCAGGAGGGAACAATAAGTGATAATTAAATTGGAGAATTTAGTTAAGATATATGATACTGGTGCTGTAAAACTTAAGGCTTTAAAGGAAATTAATTTAGAAATTGAAAAGACAGAATATGTAGCTATAATGGGGGCATCAGGATCAGGTAAGTCTACTCTTATGAATGTACTTGGTTGTTTAGATAAACTTACAGATGGAAAATATTATTTAGATGGTGTAGATATATCATCATTAGATGATAACAGTTTAGCTGATATAAGAAACAAGAAAATAGGTTTTGTATTTCAAGCATTTAACTTACTTCCCAAACTTACAGCTATAGCTAATGTGGAATTGCCCATGATGTATGCAGGAGTATCTAAAAGAGAGAGAGAGAAAAAAGCTAAATGGGCTCTAGATAGGGTTGGATTATCTCATAGACTTCATCATAAACCTAATGAAATGTCTGGTGGACAAAAACAGAGGGTAGCTATTGCAAGAGCTTTAGTAAATGATCCATCTATAATACTTGCAGATGAACCTACAGGAAACTTGGATAGTATTTCTAGTGAAGAAATAATGGAGATTTTTCAGCAATTAAATGATGAAGGAGTAACTATTGTTATGGTTACACATGAACTTGACATAGCCATGCATACAAAAAGAACCATAGTTTTTAAGGATGGAGCTATAATTTCAGATAATCCAGTAGAAAGAAGAACTATAGTTGGGGGGAAGAAGTAATATGAATGTTGAAGAAAGCTTTCAATCTGCACTACAAAGTATAAAATCAAATAAATTAAGATCCTTTTTAACTATGCTGGGAATAATAATTGGAATATCCTCTGTAATTACTATAGTGTCTATGGGTGCTGGAGCAAAACAATATATTACAGGACAATTTCAGGGCATGGGTAGTAACGTAATCAATCTCCAGCTTAATCAGTCTTCAGATAGTGCTATAGAAAAAAGAGATTATTTTACTATGGATGATATAGACCTTATAAAGGAGAAAATACCTGAAGTTACATCAGTTGTTCCTACGCTCGGAGGAGATGGAAATTTGAAGCTTGAAAATAAATCCAAGCGTGTCCAAATTGTGGCATCAACAGAAGGTTACGATAAACTTTCAAATATAAAAATGGTTAATGGAAGGTTTTTAAAAGAACATGATGTAGATATAAGGTCAACTGCAGCAGTTATAGATGAAAAAACAGCTGCAAAATTATTTCACAATACAAATGATGCTCTTGGAGAAAGTATTGAATTAAGTTCAGATGACCAAGATATAGATTTAAATATAGTTGGAGTATGTAAAGATCCAAATGGTAATCTCGGGTCCATGTCAGATAATGCTCCCGGTTCAATATTTATACCTATAACTATTGCAGATAGAATACTTACAAATACCGATATTGGTTATATGTCAGTGATGTTGTCTGACATGAGTAAGGCTGAAGAAATAAGTTCCAAAATGGTAAAAATTCTTGAAAATAAACATCAAAACAAAAACAAGTACACAGCTCAAACTGGATTTAAAGAGCTTGAAAATCTAAATAAATCATTATCTGTTATAACAGGTGTATTGGGTGCTATTGCAGCTATATCACTTTTAGTTGGTGGTATAGGTGTTATGAATATAATGCTTGTATCTGTGACAGAGAGAACTAGAGAAATAGGCATAAGAAAAGCTATTGGAGCAAAAACTAGAGACATAAAAGTACAATTTTTAATGGAGTCTATAATACTGTGCCTTATAGGTGGAACTATTGGAACTATATTAGGTATAACAATAGGTAAAATTGCAGGATCTTTCTTAAAGATGCCCGTACCAGTGTCATTTAAAATAATATTTATAGCATTTTCATTTTCATCAGCAATAGGTATATTCTTTGGGCTGTACCCGGCAAGCAAGGCAGCAAAATTAGATCCTATTGAAGCTTTAAGATATGAATAAAAATTTTTTGATTTGTTTTAAAAAGGCTATATAATATGATTAGAAGAAAGTTAAAGTACAGGGAGTGAATTTATGGACAGCGAAAAGCAGCAATTGAGTATTGAAGCAGCAAGGTTATATTATAAGTCAGATTATAGTCAACAGCAAATTGCATCCCAACTTGGAATATCAAGGCCTACTGTATCTAGGCTTTTGCAATATGCTAAAGAAAAGGGATTTGTAAAAATCGACATTGTAGATCCTTTTGATGATTTAGATAATATGTCACATCAATTAAAGGAAAAATATAGATTAAGAGATGTTCGCGTTGCTTTTTCGCCAAAGGATGATTATGAACTTATAAGAGAGTATATTGGCAAAGAGGCAGCAGAATATTTAAGTGAAATTTTAAAAAATGGTGATATGCTTGGAGTAAGTTGGGGAACTACTATGTATGAAGTTGCAAAGAATCTTGAGCCTAAAAATCTTAAGGGAATAGAAGTGATTCAGCTAAAAGGGGGTATTAGTTATTCAGAAGTAAATACATATGCTTTTGAAACTATTGAACTATTTGCAGAAGCATTTCATACGATACCAAGGTATTTGCCTTTGCCTGTGATTTTTGACAATTCAACTATAAAGGAAATGGTTGAGCATGATAGGAATATTAACAGTATTATAGAAATGGGAGCAAATGCCAATATAGCAATTTTTACAGTTGGTACTGTAAGGGATGAGGCATTACTATTTCAACTAGGATATCTAAATGATTCAGAGAAAAAGAAGTTAAAACAAGAAGGTGTAGGAGATATTTGTTCGAGATTCTTTGACGAAAACGGTAAGATTTGTGATGAAGACATAAATAATCGTACTATAGGGATATCACTAGAAAATTTAAAGAAAAAGGAAAAGGCAATCTTAGTTGCAGGGGGATCACATAAAGTTGAGGCAATTAAAGGAGCTTTAAAAGGAAAAAATGCTAATATATTGATTACAGATAAATATACTGCCAGAAAACTTTTAAAATAGGTATATGAACTAAATTTCATATACCTATTTACAAATGTTCAAAAAAGATTTATTATGTATGTGTAATAGAAATTGAGGGGAGGATACAAATTTGATGGATTATAAAAATTTAGTTTCTAAGGCTTTTGAGGGAAGAAAAAATGCTTATGCTCCTTATTCCAACTTTAAAGTTGGAGCAGCTGTACTTGCCGAAGATGGAAAGGTTTATACAGGTTGTAATATAGAAAATGCTTCATATGGTGCAACAAATTGTGCAGAAAGAACTGCAATATTTAAAGCTATATCGGAAGGAAATAGAGCTATAAAAGCGATTGCCATTGTAGGAGTAGAAAACGATTATACATATCCTTGTGGAGTTTGCAGACAGGTTATAGCAGAGTTTGCTTCAAAGGATGCAGAGATAATACTTGGAAAAGGTGAAAGTGAATATATAGTTAAGACATTAGATGAATTATTACCAGGAGCCTTTACCAAAGAAGATTTAAATAAATAGTATAAACTATAAAGGTGTTCTTTTATTTTGAAATCAAGCTAAAAAGAATACTTTTAATTTGAAAACGTATGAACAAAATTTCATAATAAGCTTTACAAATGCTAAAATTTATTATGAATTACTGTATGAAAGGAAGATTTATTATGAATATTGCTAAAATGATTGACCATACATTGTTAAAACCGGAAACAACGAAAAGTCAGATAATTAAATTGACGGAAGAAGCAAAGAAGTATGACTTTGCTTCAGTTTGTGTAAATCCGACATGGGTTAAACTAGCAAGTGAGAAGTTACATGGTAGTGAAGTTAAGGTATGTACGGTTATTGGATTTCCTCTTGGGGCTAATACAACTGAAACAAAAGTGTTTGAAGCAAAAGATGCAATCAAAAATGGTGCGCAGGAAGTTGATATGGTCATTAATATTGGAGAATTAAAGGATAAAAATGATGTGTATATAGAAAATGATATAAAGTCTGTTGTAGAAGCTGCAAAAGGAAAGGCATTAGTAAAAGTTATTATAGAAACTTGCCTTTTAACACAAGAAGAGAAAGTTAGAGCTTGTAAGATAGCTAAAAAAGCAGGAGCAGATTTTGTAAAAACATCAACGGGGTTCTCAAAGTATGGAGCTAAAGTAGAAGATGTTAAACTCATGCGTGAAACAGTAGGAAAAGATATGGGAGTTAAGGCATCTGGTGGTATCCATACTAAACAAGAGGCTTTAGATATGATTGAAGCAGGAGCAAGTCGTATAGGTGCAAGTGCAGGTATTACTATTGTATCTGAATAAATATTTGTATGGACTCTATTAGTAGAAGCTATGCTTATATATTAATAACTCAACTTTCACATATACAAAATGTAGACTTAATATAAGCAAAATACAAAGTTCAAATAACAAAGAACAGATAAAGATGATTTCCCTCATACCTCAGGAAATCTATAATTCTAATATTTTCTGACGTTAGGAAGAAAATTATCCTTATTTGATATTTGAACTTTGAACTTTGTTCTTTAAGAAAATTGTTTCGCAATTTTTTTAAATTGCGTAAGTTACTAAATTACTATCAATTTAAAAAATTATATTTATAAATGTAATCGTTATTTGAAGATTTGGACATTTTAGTTAAAAGTATTTAAGGAGGGATACACAAAATGAAATTTATTATTGGAATTATTGGACTAGCCATTGTAGCTGGACTTGCACTACTTGGCAGCAATGATAGGAAAAGTGTAAAGATAAAGCCTATAATTATAATGGTTGTCTTACAATTTATTTTTGGATTTATTTTGTTAAATACTGAAATAGGTAATATTTTAGTAGGTGGAGTAGCAAATGGTTTTGGAGCACTTCTTAAATGTGCGTCAGAAGGTGTAAACTTTGTATTTGGTGGCATGGTAAATAAAGGAGTAACCTCAGTATTTTTTATAAATGTTCTTATGCCAATCGTGTTTATTTCAGCTTTAATTGGTATACTACAATATTGTAAGATACTACCTTTTATAATTAAGTATGTTGGATTAGCATTGAGTAAAGTAAACGGTATGGGCCAATTGGAATCTTATAATGGAATAGCATCAGCAATTCTTGGACAATCAGAGGTATTTATTTCAGTAAAGAAGCAGCTTGGTTTATTGCCTAAAAATCGTCTATATACTCTTTGTGCATCAGCTATGTCAACAGTATCGGCTTCTGTTGTTGGTTCTTATATGCTTCTTATAAAACCTAGGTATGTAGTAACAGCACTTATATTAAATTTATTTGGTGGATTCATTATAGCTTCAATTATAAATCCATATACTGTAAAACCGGAAGATGACATTTTAGAGGTTGAAGAGAAGGAAAAACAGTCATTCTTTGAAATGCTCGGTGAATACATCATGGATGGATTTAAAGTTGCTATTACAGTTGGAGCAATGTTAATTGGATTTGTCTCAATAATTGCATTAATTAATGCAATATTTAAAGGAATATGTGGTATTTCATTCCAGGATATTCTTGGATACATTTTCTCTCCATTTGCATTTTTTATGGGTGTACCATTTAATGAAGCAGTAAAAGCAGGGGGTATAATGGCAATAAAACTTGTATCAAATGAGTTTGTTGCAATGACTACACTTGCACAGGGAAATCTTGGCTTATCCTATAGAGCAACAGCTATAGTATCTGTATTTCTAGTTTCATTTGCAAATTTCTCATCAATTGGAATTATAGCAGGTGCAGTTAAAGGATTGAATGAAAAACAAGGCAATGTAGCTGCACGTTTTGGATTAAAATTATTATATGGAGCAACACTAGTAAGTGTACTTACAGCAACTATTGTTGGATTAATTGTATAATATATATGTAAGGAGTGATTTTGATGAATGAATTTAAGAGAATACATGTAATAGTTATGGACTCTGTTGGCATTGGCGAGGCACCAGATTCAGAAAAATTTGGTGATGTTGGCGTTAATACATTAGCGCACATTGCGGAAAAAAAGAACGGATTAAATATACCTAACATGGAAGCTATGGGATTATCTAATATATATGAAATCAAGGGAGTAAAAAGGGCTGCTCATCCAAAAGCTTATTTTACAAAAATGCAGGAATCTTCACGTGGAAAAGATACTATGACAGGGCATTGGGAAATGATGGGGCTGTATATTGATAAGCCATTTAGAGTTTTCCCTAATGGTTTTCCAGATGAATTAATTAAGAAGATTGAGGATTTCTCTGGAAGAAAAGTTATAGCAAATAAGCCAGCTAGTGGAACGGAAATTATAAAAGAACTTGGAGAAAGACAGCTTAAGACCGGAGAGCTTATAGTATATACATCTGCAGATTCTGTACTTCAAATTGCAGCACATGAAGAAGTTATACCACTGGATGAGTTATATAAAATATGTCAATATTGCCGTGATATAACACTAGATGAACCATATAAATTAGGAAGAATAATTGCTAGACCGTATGTTGGAAAAACAGCGGATACATTTAAGAGAACTTCAAATAGACATGATTATGCATTAAAACCTTTTGGTGAAACAGTAATGGATTATATAAAGAATGCAGGTTTGGATTCAATTGCTATTGGAAAAATTCGAGATATATTTGATGGTGAAGGAGTCACAAAAGCAATTAGAACTAAATCAAACATGGATGGTATGGATAAGTTTATTTCTGTACTTGATGAAGATTTTCATGGCCTCAGCTTTACTAATTTAGTTGATTTTGATGCAGTTTATGGACATAGACGTAATCCAATAGGATATGGAGATGCTATAGAAGCATTTGATAAAAGACTCACTGAAGTATTTGAAAAGTTAAGGGAAGATGATTTACTTATAGTTACAGCAGATCATGGTAATGATCCAACATATACTGGAACAGATCATACTCGGGAATTTGTACCTTTACTTGTTTATTCAAAGAGATTTGAAGAAGGTAAAGATCTAGGAATACGTAGAACTTTTTCAGATATAGGTGCAACAATTGCAGATAACTTTAAAGTTAAGATGCCTAAATATGGCGAAAGCTTTTTACAAAAATTAATATAAAGGTGGTATGTAAAAATGAGAATGGTAGACGTAATTGAAAAGAAACGTGAAGGAGGAGAATTAACTACAGAAGAGATTAAATTTTTTATAGAAGGTTATACTAAAGGCTCAATTCCTGATTACCAGGCAAGTGCACTTGCAATGGCAATTTACTTTCAGGATATGACTGATCGTGAGAGAGCAGATCTTACTATGGCAATGGTTCATTCTGGAGAAACTATTGATCTTTCAGCAATTGAGGGTGTAAAAGTTGATAAACATTCAACAGGTGGAGTAGGAGATACAACAACACTTGTTCTTGCACCTATGGTTGCATCTCTAGGCGTACCTGTTGCAAAGATGTCAGGACGTGGACTTGGACATACAGGTGGAACTATTGATAAACTTGAATCAGTAAAAGGATTCCATGTTGAACTTACAAAAGAACAATTTATTGATTTTGTTAACAACAGTAAAGTTGCAGTTATGGGCCAAACTGGTAATTTAACTCCAGCAGATAAAAAGTTATATGCTCTTCGTGATGTAACTGGAACTGTAAATTCAATTCCACTAATTGCAAGTTCAATAATGAGCAAGAAGATTGCAGCAGGAGCAGATGCAATAGTACTTGATGTTAAAACTGGTGCAGGAGCTTTCATGAAGACGGAAGAAGATTCAGAAAAACTTGCACATGCTATGGTTAAAATAGGCAATAATGTAGGTAGAAAGACTATGGCAATAATTTCTGATATGTCTCAACCTTTGGGATTTGCAATTGGAAATGCTCTTGAAGTAAAAGAAGCTATTGATACATTAAAAGGAGAAGGACCAGAAGATTTAACAGAGCTTGTTTTAACTCTTGGAAGCCAGATGGTTGTACTTGGTAAAAAGGCAAAGACGTTAGAAGAAGCAAGAGAGAAATTACTCGAAGCAATAAAGAGTGGTAAAGCACTAGAAAAATTCAAGGAATTCCTTAAAAATCAAGGTGGAGATCCATCAGTTGTGGACAATCCTGAAAAATTACCTCAAGCAAAATATAAAATACCTGTTCCTGCAAAGGAAGGAGGATATGTTTCAAATATGGTAGCTGACCAAATTGGTATAGCAGCAATGCTTTTAGGTGCGGGAAGAGCTACAAAAGAAGATAAAATTGATTTAGCTGTAGGAATAGTTCTTAATAAAAAAGTTGGAGATAAGGTAGAAAAAGGTGAATCACTTATGACTATTTATTCAGACCGTGAAGATGTAGAAGATGTAAAAGCTAAGATTTACGAGAATATCACTATCAGTGCTCATGCAGAAAAACCAGTTCTGATCCACAAGATTATAACAGAATAATAATAGAGTTTCTAGTTTGAAAGTTGACTTATGCTAGCCACATACTGACAAATTTCATCACACTAAAAACTTTTAATAAGTCTAAAGTTCAGTATTTTAAAAATCTAAAGGAGCTTATATAAACTCGTACCTCAGACATATATAAGCCCCTAAGATTTTCTAAAATACCTCACTAAGACTTATGGAAAAGTTTTTAAATGTGATTTCAATTTTGTCAGTATATTTTATGCATAAGTTCAAATTTCAAGCAGAAACCCTCGTATAGCTCGTATAGATAGTTACTTCACAATTAAACTTTACGATCTATATATGAACATTCTAACTAAAAAATCAACTTATACGCAGGCATATTTTTACAATAATGAAGCTCTTTTAAATATTTTGTATATAAGGCTTAGAAAAAAATCTTTTAAAAATTTAGAACTTTTGAATTGTTTGAGGTACGAGTTTTCAAAAGTTCTCAGTATTTTTTAAATTTTTTCCTTAGCCTTATCAAAGTATTTAATCGAGCTGAAGGTTGTAGAAAATATCCGGAGTATAAGTTGATTTTTCGTTTATAAACTCTATATAGTTTTTTTATTTTCTACTATTTGGAGAATTTATGTGGTATAATATGGTTAAAATTGTTTTTAGGTTGAAGGGAGAAAACTAAGTTGAAGTTGTATGGTGTAGTAACAATGGATATTGTTGATTCTAGAAATATACCAAATCGTGAGATGTTGCAGCAAAAGTTAAAAAAGTATTTTGGCGTGATACATCAAAAGTACTATGATAGCTTAGTTTCTCAAATAAATTTTACCCTTGGGGACGAGTGGCAGCTTATTACAAGTAAGCCTGAAAACTGCTACGATATTATTCATGATTTTCAAAGATTGCTTTGGCAAGATAATGTAAAGTTTTATTCAGGAATTGGAATAGGTGAACTGAAAACAGATATTTATGAAGATACCCGCAGGATGGATGGCTCATGCTTTATAATGGCCCGGGAGGCTATAAATATAGCCAAACAATCGTCTAAAAAAAGGACAAAATATATTTATAGTAAAACGAATAAGGTTTTTTTTAAATCTATAATGAGTTACGTATCAGTACAAAATCATTTTCTTAAAACAAAAGGGAACATTCCATTTAATGAAGAAGTTGCAGTGGATGTAGTAGATTGTAATGAATTAATTTCTTTAGATGATATAATAAACGTTGTTATAGAAAATAATGAAATTCTAAAAAGTAGGCTGACACGGAAGCAAAAGATAATATATATTGAATATATGAAGCATAAATCTTATAGAAAAATAATAGAAAAAAATGCAGATAAATTAAATGAGACTATAGGAGGAATAAGTCAAAAGTTAAATAGTGCTGAATATTTTACTATTCAACGAAACCATGGAATGGTAAAGCTATTAATAAATTTATTGACTTCTATTTAATAAGTAATAAAATGGAATAGATTATGAATATGCATTTACTACAATAGGCAGGTTTTGCTTCTTGGCATCTATAAGAGCATCTCTAGCTAGGTAAAATGATGGACCATCTAATTGATTTACAGTTAATTGAAAATTCTTAATAGAAACAGGTCCTATGCCGATACCACAATAAAAGTCAATTGATTTTAATTCCTTATGAAAAAAATCTAAGATTTTCATGTAATTACAATCGTAATTTAACAACCCTTCCCATTCATCACCTATAGTAATAATAAAAGGAACAACTATTATTGATTGAAATATTTCATTAGTTTCTTTTAACATGTCAATTAACTGATACTGAACTTTTTCTCGATTTACAAGCTTTCTTGACTTCCTTAAATCACAAATCATAGTTAAATAGTTCAATATATCACTCCTAGAATGCAACCATACTTACATTGCATTATTTTTGTTACATAGTTATCTTGTGAAATAAAATTATACGCGTTTAGGTTTTAATCAAAACACATACAATGTTTAGTTAAAAATCAAAACACGTTTTCAAGTGATATTTACACAAATTATCTTTTGTGATATTTTATGATTTGTAAGTAAAATTGGTGAGAAAAAATATTTAACTATTTATTGATTATATATTTCAGTAAAATTCCACCTAAGATGCCAAGAGACGTACTAAATAGAGTACCTACTAGGTAATATTGAGCAAAAAATTTTTCTTCTAATTCACGGAACCTTGCTATTGACTTTGCTGTGAATATAAATGCTATTGCCTGATATGCTCCATTGATAACTAAAGTGATTATAATAAATCTTTCAAATATTCCTATATAGTCACTGTCGGAGGTCTTTTTTAAGGGGGATATGATTTGAAGATTCATTGCTTTGTTTTTATATGGTTGAAGATAAAGTTCAGATATAACAACATTTATAAAGAATCTTCCACCAAAACATACATACAGGTATATAATTAAATAACTTAGAATATCTATAGTAGAAGTTCTATTGAGGTAGACACAGTTGATAATGTTTTCGCTACTCTGTATGCTAGTTTGTCCCCAAATAAAAGCGATAACTGCTACATGTAGGATTTGATCTATAATAAAAATTAAGGAATTAATCCATCGGAATAGGGGACTTAAAATAATATAAAGGAAAGATGTTTTTTGATGACAAATAGGTCTATCATGGATAGATTTTATCTTTAGAGAAAGTAAATTTTTAATTAAGTCAACAGTAAAATGAAAAAGCCCTATTAGAAGTGAATAAGCTAATGTTGTTTTAAATTTATATCCAACAATTAGAAAGGTAAATAATATACTAAATACGATTATGGCATGGATGATATTACCTTTTAAACACTTCTTTAAATTAGAACTTTTTCTTAATTGTACAATATCATTACTTTGAAATATAAAATCTGCTAAGCAATGGGATAAAATAGCTAATTGTAAAAAGACCACTTATTTTAACCTCCATATATCTCAGTATATAGAAAATCTAAGTGAGTACTATAATGACTAAGTAGTAGGTTAATTATATCACGCGGGCCAATATTTGTCATTTTAATTTCTGTTTATCAGTACTAAACCTATAATACAGAATATTATTCCAAATAGCTTATTTAATTCAAAATTCTCTTTAAAAATGAATATCCCAATGGGAATGAGCAGAACTGCAAGAATGCTGTTTGCTACTAGAGGGCATACACTTATGCTCCAGCCAGATCTGTAGGCCATGATATATCCAAATTCAAGTCCTACTATACAAAAAGCGAGGACTATGCTAGTCCAATTTAAATCTTTAATTGATCCCAAAAATCCTTTATCTGTTTTAGAAAAGTGAAATAAAATTAAAGTTACTATTGATGCTATTGCATAGGTGGCAAACAACGCTATAAATGGGTTTGCTTTTTGTGGTGTTGCTTTTTGACATATGTTATAAAAGATATTTGCTGCAATTATAAGTACAACTGAAAATACATACATAAACATAATTTTAACCTTGCCTTTACTTATAAATTTTGTTAAAAATACAGAAACCCGGAAATAGATTACTTTCCGGGCTTATCTTTCCGCTAATACATTAAATTGTGTAGCACATTTTTTACATTTAATTAATAAACGATATATGAATTATATCAAAAGTTGTCAACAAATTCAATATAAATTAATAACTCCAATAAGTAATATGAAAATATGTTATATATTATAATAATCTAAAGTATTGTTTGCAAACATATTTTGCAAACGTAAAATCTAACATTTAATAACATCTCTTATTATTTGTTAAAAAATAGAAAATATATATTCCCTCAGACCCCTTGATTTTAAATACTTTATAGCGTATAATAAATTGAGAAAAATCGCATAAGACAGTTCGGAACCATCCTGTCTATAAATAAAACTAGGGATTAGCTATTTAGATAGTTTATTTTGTAATTAAAAGGTGGAAAATATCTCTGCCTTTTTTTCGCGTCCAGGATAGTTCCATTTCTTATATGCATGTTTTCAAATTCAAGGAGGACAAGTTAAATGAATTGTTTACCAAAGTTAAAAAGATATGGACAGGTTACTAAAAGGCTGCCTAGGGAAGTAGTGCTTCTAAGGGGAAGCGGATGCTTTTGGGGAAACTGTATATTTTGTGATTACCATCTGGATGAGGATTACAATGCTTTTAGAAATCATAAATTGAATCATAAAGTACTTGAAAAAGTTACGGGAAAATATGGTGTACTTCAGATAATGAACTCTGGAAGTGCCAGTGAACTAGATACTTCCACTGTATTTGAGCTTATTAAATTATGCAGGGACAAAAATATAAGACAGTTGATTATGGAAAGTCATGTTAAATATGAAAATGATATAAAACTATTTAGAGAACAATTTAGACCTACAGAATTAAAGTTTATAGTAGGAGCAGAGAGCTTTGATATAAGTTACAGAGAAAATGTATTAAATAAAGGAATAGGGGATAGAAAAGCATTTGAATTTAAGAATTTTGATTGGGTTAACTTACTTTTTGGTATGGTTGGACAAAATATTAAGGAATTACAAAGAGATGTAGAATTGGCACTAAAATATTTTGAAAGAGTTACAATAAATATATTTTGTGAAAATACTACAAAAGTAAAGAGAGACAATGAGCTCATAGAGGAGTTTTATCATAGCCATTTGTTCCAATCCCTTAAGACTAACTATTATGATAGAGTGGAGATATTAGACGATATAGATGCTAGATGTGGTGCGGATTTAGATGGAGTTGGAGGTAAAATGAATGAGTAGAACTAATAAATTAGTAAAAATAGCTATAGTAGCTGCAATATACATAGTTTCAACTATTGCACTAGGGCAGCTTTCTTATTGGGGTCCAATAGGACTTAGAGTTAGTGAAATGCTTAATTTCCTTGCTTTTATAGATCCATTTTATATAATTTCACTGACTGTAGGATGTGCCGTTGCAAATTTTTATAGCTTTAGTATAGTGGATGTGTTTGTTGGAAGCTTTGCTACTCTTTTGGCAACTTATGCAATGTGGAAAACGAAAAATATGCTTGTTTCAGTTATATGGCCTGTTTTAGGAAGTGCAATTATAGCAGAGGAACTTCATGTACTTTATAAAGTACCTTTTTTCTACACATTTTTTACTCAGGCATTAGGAGAACTTATAGTAATGGTTTTGGGGTATTTTGTATTTAAAAAGATTTTCAAAAATACTGCATTTTTAGATAGGATGAAGATAAAATTTCCTAATAAGAAAATAGATAATATAAAATTTAATTAGTAATATTAGACCTTAAAAAGGTAGCTTTATTGAGTATAAAGCTACCTTTTTACTGTATTTAAGACTAATAATATAGCACATATATAAAACATAAGGGAAGTATGTTAATAAAATAACTTTATAAAGTCACTTGAAAAAGTTTTGATAAGGTGTTATACTAGATTCAACAATAAAATAAGGAGTGATTGTGATGAAAGAGTACTTTAATAATGTATCTAAAATAAATTATGAAGGACCGGATTCGAAAAATCCTTACTCGTTTAAATATTATAATCCTGATGAAGTAATTGGCGGAAAAAAGATGAGAGATCATTTAAGATTTTCAATGTCTTACTGGCATACGTTAACTGCTAATGGAACTGATCAGTTTGGATCAGGAACAATGGTTAGGCCATGGGATAATGTAAACGATAAAATGGAGCTTGCTAAAGCAAGAATGGAAGCAGCATTTGAATTTATGAACAAGCTAGATATAGATTATTTTTGCTTTCATGATAGAGATATAGCACCTGAAGGAAAAGACCTTGCAGAAACAAATAAAAATTTAGATGAAATAGTAGCAATGTGTAAGGACTTAATGAAAAAGAACAATAAAAAGTTATTATGGGGTACGGCTAACTTATTTAATAATCCAAGATTTGTACATGGTGCTGGAACTACATGTAATGCGAATGTTTATGCTTATTCAGCAGCACAGCTAAAAAAAGCAATAGAAGTTACAAATGAATTAGGTGGAGAAAACTATGTATTTTGGGGTGGAAGAGAAGGATATGAAACACTTCTAAATACTGACATGGGATTTGAAATGGACAACTTTGCTAGAATACTACAGATGGCAGTAGATTATGCAAAGAAAATAGGATTTAAAGGACAATTTCTTATAGAACCAAAGCCAAAGGAGCCTACAAAACATCAGTATGATTTTGATGTAGCAACTGTTTTAGGATTTTTAAGAAAGTACAAGCTAGAAGATTACTTCAAGATAAATATTGAAGCAAATCATGCTACTTTAGCAGGACATACTTTCCAGCATGAAATATGCCTAGCAAGAAATAATAATGCACTTGGAAGCTTAGATGCAAACCAGGGAGATCCACATCTTGGATGGGATACAGATCAATTTCCTACAAATGTATACGATACAACATTATCAATGTACGAAGTACTTAAAAATGGCGGTATAGCACCAGGAGGATTGAACTTTGATGCAAAGGTAAGAAGAGCATCTTTTGAACCAGAAGATTTATTCTTAGCATATATAGCAGGAATGGATAGTTTCGCTAAAGGACTTAGAGTTGCATATAAATTATTACAAGATGCTCCTATTGAAAACTTTATTAAAGAAAGATATTCAAGCTTTTCTACAGGAATAGGTAAAGACATAGTAGATGGCAAAGTAGGATTTGATGAATTAGAAAAATATGCTTTAGAAAATAATGTTATAAATAATAAATCAGGAAGACAAGAATATTTAGAATCAGTAGTAAATCAATATATACTTGAGGATAAATAGAATTAAAACATGTAGGGGTGGTTTTAAACTGCCTCTACTGAAATACCAATAATTTCATGAAAGAAGAGATTACTGTGAATTTTTTAGGAATTGATTTAGGAACTTCTTCTGTAAAGCTTATCATAATGAATGAAAAAGGCGAACTTTTAACCAGTGTATCTAAAGACTATGGTATAAGTTATCCTCAGGTCGGATGGGCAGAACAAAATCCTGATGATTGGTGGAATAGTACTAAAGATGGAATTAGAGAACTTATAAATAATCATAATATAAAACCAGAAACTATTAGAGGCATAAGTTTTAGTGGACAAATGCATGGACTTGTAATTCTTGACAATAAAAATAAGGTTTTAATGCCGGCCATATTGTGGTGTGATCAAAGGACACAAAAACAGTGTGATTACTTAAATAAAGAATTTGGCCAAGATAAACTTTCAAAGTATACTGGTAACATGGCCTTAACTGGTTTTACACTTCCCAAAGTACTTTGGGTTAAAGAAAATAAACCAGATATATATGCTAAAATAGCACATATGATGCTTCCTAAAGACTATATAAGTTTTAAACTTACCGGGAAATTTGCATCTGATGTGTCTGATGCTTCTGGAACAGTAATGTTTGATGTAAAAAATAGAAAATGGTCTAATGAAGTATTAGATTTACTTGAGATAAAAGAAGATGTTTTACCTAAAGTTTATGAATCCTATGAAGTTGTAGGTAATGTCTCAAAAGAAGTATCAAGTGAAACTGGGCTGTCAACATCTACAAAAGTAATAGCTGGGGCAGGTGACCAGGCAGCTGGAGCTATAGGTACTGGAACAGTTGATTCTGGAGTGTTATCTGTAGCACTTGGAACATCTGGTGTTGTCTTTGCATCAAGTGAAAAGTTTTATGTAGATAAGGAAAATAGACTTCATTCATTTTGTCATGCTAATGGAAAGTGGCATCAAATGGGGGTAATACTATCTGCAGCATCAAGCCTTAAATGGTGGGTTGACAATGTTAACTCAGATATAGGTGGAGATGTATTTGAAAAATTACTTTCAGAAGCAGAAAGTTCTCCTGTAGGAAGTAATAAGTTATTTTTTTCACCCTATTTAATAGGAGAGAGAACGCCTTATAACGATCCTTGTGCAAAGGGAAGTTTTATTGGATTAAATGTAACACATAAAAGAGGAGATATGACAAGATCCATTTTGGAAGGAGTATCTTTTGCTCTTAGAGATTCACTTGAAATACTTAAAAACTTAAATGTTGATATGAAGGAAGTAAGAATAAGTGGTGGAGGTTCTAAGAGTAAGCTTTGGAGACAGATAATTGCAGATGTTTTCAACTTAAATGTAAGTATTATAAATTCAAAGGAAGGTCCAGCTTATGGTGCATCAATACTTGCGGCAGTTGGATGCAAACTTTTTAATTCAGTAGATGAAGCATGTAAAGCTTTGATAAAGACAACGGATAAAATACAGCCTATAAGAGAAAATGTTGAAAAGTATGATAAACTATATAAAGTTTATTCATCTTTATATAGCTGTTTAAAAGATAAGTTTAAAGAAATAGATAACTTATCCATATAAGGAGATCTTACTATTATGGGGATTATGAAAGAAGTTTTTGGAAAAGTATCTAAAGATAAAGAAGTATATATATTTACATTGTGTAATGAGAATAGTATGAGTGTTAAAATTTCAAACTATGGTGGAAGATTGATTTCTCTTACGGTGCCGGATAAAGAAGGCAAGCTTGATGATATTGTACTAGGATATAAGAATTTAGAGGGATATATAAAAGGAAAGTTTTTCTTTGGAGCAATTATAGGACGTAATGCAAATAGAATAAAAGGTGCAGAAATTAAGATAGATGATAAAGTATATAGTTTGACTAAAAATGAAGGAGAAAATCAGCTGCACGGGGGAATAGTAGGATTTGATAAAGTTTTATGGACACCAAGGACATATGTAGATGATGATGGAAATGAATGCCTTGAATTATTATACACGAGTAAAGATGGAGAAGAAGGATATCCAGGTAACCTTAATGTTAAAGTTGTGTATACGATTAAAAGAGATAATGAACTCAGAATTGATTATTTTGCAGTTTCAGATAAGGATACGGTGGTTAATCTTACAAACCATTCATACTTTAATTTGTCAGGGCATCTGTCTAAAAGCATATTGGATCATCAAGTAATGATAAATTCAGATAGATTTACAGCTAATGATAGGGAAAGTGTTCCTACAGGTGAAATAAGGTTTGTAGAGAATACACCTATGGATTTTAGAAAGTTAACTACGGTAGGTAAAAGTATATCAAGTAAATATGACCAAATAATTTATGGAAATGGATATGACCATAATTGGATATTAAATAGAAAAGGAAAAAATTTAGAAATGGCAGCAGAAGTTCTTGATCCTCGTAGTGGAAGAGTTATGAAAGTGTATACGACTAAACCAGGAGTACAATTTTATACGGGAAATTATTTAAATGAATTTGAAAATTGTAAGGGAGATACTTGCTACACTAAAAATAGTGGATTGTGTCTTGAAACTCAATATTTTCCTGATGCGTTAAATCATAATAATTTTCCATCACCTGTATTAAAGGTAGGAGAAAATTATAGGCATACGACAATATATAAATTTTTGACTATATAAATTAAAAGAGGAGATGGGTTTAATGAATGTAAAAATTAATAGTGCGATGGTATATGTTTTTGGTGCACTTGGCGGTCTTTTATTTGGTTATGATACTGGAGTTATTTCAGGAGCAATCTTATTTATCCAAAAACAAATGAGTCTTGATTCATGGCAGCAAGGGTGGGTTGTTAGTGCTGTATTAGTAGGAGCCGTTCTTGGAGCTGCAATTATTGGACCAATGTCAGATAGGTATGGACGTAGAAAGTTGATTTTGTTATCAGCAGTTATTTTCTTTATTGGAGCAATTGGGTCAGCATTTTCAACAGGATTTAGTACACTTATTATATCACGTATTATTCTTGGAATGGCAGTTGGTTCTGCATCAGCATTAATTCCAACATACTTAGCAGAATTATCACCTGCTGAAAAACGTGGATCTATGTCAAGTTTATTTCAATTAATGGTTATGAGTGGAATATTATTAGCTTATATTACTAACTACAGTTTCTCAGGTTTATATACTGGTTGGCGTTGGATGCTTGGTTTTGCCGCTATTCCATCTGCAATACTTTTCTTAGGTGCTCTTGTATTACCAGAAAGTCCACGTTATTTAGTTAAAGATGGAAAGCTTGATAAAGCTAAAGAAGTTTTGGATCAGATGAATGAACATAATCAAAAAGCTGTTGATGATGAACTTGTTGAGATTAAGAAACAAGCTGAAATTAAAAGTGGTGGACTTAGCGAGTTATTCAGTAAATTTGTTCATCCAGCATTGGTTATTGCTGTTGGCTTAGCTATTTTTCAACAAGTTATGGGTTGTAATACAGTTCTCTATTATGCACCAACTATTTTTACTGCTGTTGGTTTTGGTGTTCAAGCAGCTTTACTTGCTCACATCGGAATTGGAATTTTTAATGTTATCGTTACAGCTGTAGCTGTTGCTATTATGGATAAAATTGATCGTAAAAAGATGTTGATTTACGGTGGCCTTGGAATGGGTGTCTCTTTATTAATTATGAGCTTCTCAATGAAATTGTCTAATGGCTCATTTATTGGTTCAATTATTTGTGTTATTGCATTAACCGTTTACATTGCTTTCTTCTCAGCTACCTGGGGACCTGTAATGTGGGTTATGATTGGTGAAGTATTCCCATTAAACATTCGTGGATTAGGTAATTCATTTGGCAGTGTAGTTAACTGGGCTTCTAATGCTGTAGTGTCATTAACATTTCCAACATTATTAAGTTTCTTTGGCACTGGTAATTTGTTCATAGGTTATGGTGTTATTTGTTTTGCGGCAATTTGGTTTGTTCATTACAAAGTGTTTGAAACACGTAATCGATCACTTGAAGAAATTGAAACTACTCTTAGAGTACGTGCTGGTGAACAAGGAAAGAAAGTTAGTTAAAAAGATTATTTAAAATGTTTATTAACTACAATTTTAGGTGTTGATGTGTAAAATCATCAACACCCATTTTATATAAAGAAAAATCCACGAATTTATACTTGTTTACAATGTTTACTTAAAAATTACATACAGTAATGATATAATTAAATTATTATAGATATAATTTCAAATTTGATTGGTGGTACTAAGATGAGTAGATTAAAATCAGTAGATCAAGAAACAATAAGAATATTAAATCAGAAAAAAATATTAAACTTGTTATATAGAAATAATAAACTTACAAAGCAGGAAATATCCCAAAAACTTAATATAAGCATTCCAACAGTTATAAGTAACAGCAATGAGCTTATAGAACAGGGTTTTTTGGAGGAAGCTGGAGTTGCAGAGTCAACTGGCGGCAGGAAGCCTACGATTCTCAAATTCCTGCCAGACAGCAGATATTCTTTTGGAGTGTGGATTACAAAAGATAAGGTGAAAATTATACTTACAAATTTGAATTTTAAAATAATACATGAAATAGACTTTAGTATGCCAGAAAAATTATATGATTTTACTGATGTGATTTCTAAAACGGCAGAGGCTATTGAATATTTGGTGAATAATTTTAATATTTCACCGGATAAAATACTGGGAATAGGATTTTCCCTACCTGGTACGGTAAATGAAAAAGAACTCCTATTAAAAAATGTACCTAATTTGGGCTTTAAAAATGTATCTTTTAAAAAATTTGAGAGGTATTTCAAATTTCCCATTTTTATAGAAAACGAAGCAAATGCATCAGCTTATGCAGAGACATTTATTAATTTTAATGATGCAAAAAATAGTCTTGTTTTTATATCTATTACAGAAGGTATTGGAACAGGTGTAGTTATAGCAAATAACGTATATAAGGGATTTAATAAACGTGCAGGTGAATTTGGACATATGGCTATCGTAAAAGATGGAAAAAGGTGCAATTGTGGAAGAAAAGGATGTTGGGAGCTATATGCTTCTAAAAAGGCACTACTTGGTGCATACAGGGAAGCATTTAATGATGTAAATGGAAACTTGGACGATTTTTTAAAGAAAAGTGAAATGGATTTAAAAGCAAAAGCAGTATTGAATACATATGTTGATTTTTTAGCTGAAGGTATTAAAAATATAATATTGACATTAGATCCTAAAAATATACTTATAGGTGGTGAAATATTTCCCTATAAGGATTTCATAGAAAAAGAACTAATTAAAAAGATATTTACGGATAACAGTTTTTATGATGAGAGTCAGTGTAATGTGATGTTTTCAAATCTTGGGGAAAATGCAGCTGTATATGGGGCAGCACTTTTGCCTATGGAAAATATATTTTTCCTAAATGACAATGTATTATGATATATTAAAGAGACACATTTTATAATTTGTGTTTCTTTTTTTACTTATTAAGTTTGCTTAAGAATTATTAAGTATTTATGTAAAGCAGATAAGATGATATAATTTTCGTAAAAATAAATATTTTATGGAGGAAAATATATGTATCTAGGAAATATTCGTCATAATATTGATGTTTCAAATGAATATTATATGCTAGCCAAAAAAGATGAGGAAGTTGGAAATATTTTAATGGAAAGATGCGAATATAGACATGCCATTTATTTTTTTATACAAGCAATGGAAAAATATATTCGTGCCAAAATCTTCAGATTAGTTGATCCAAAACTTGATTACTTTAGAAAGAGAAATCAAACTCATTCAATTGAAAGTGCTATTGAATTCTTAATAGATATTATAAGTCCTGATAAAAATATTCAACAACAAATAAAAGAACAATTGAATAAATATGTCCTTCAAGATATTAAATTTCAACAGTTGCATAATAATCTAAGATATCCTTATTATAGTTCAAAGTATAATTCTTATTCCATGGTTGATTTCCGTAGTCTTGATTGTAGTGGAATATATATAAAGTTACATGATTTAAAAGATTATTTACAAGAGTTAAACAGACTATAAAGTAAAAAATTTAAATTTCATGTTGACAAAGTATTTTAAAAGTTATATCATATGTATAAATTAATTGAATAACTTCTTATCGAGAGAGACGGAGGGACTGGCCCTATGATGTCCGGCAACCTGAATATTTTATATTCAATGGTGCTAATTCCAGCAGGGATAACCTGAAAGATGAGAAACATGAGAATGTAACTTCCTGTGGTTTCTCCATAGGAAGTTTTTTAATAGGTAAATTTAATATTTTAGTTGGCTGACTAGAAAAACTAGAGGTCAAGTTTCATTTGAACTGGAAAACACTTTTTCGTTTTTAGTGGATTTTCTAAGTTTGTTGAAGCTTGGCTTTTTTGTTATTACTTATTACCAAATTAGTAATAAGTATAGTTGAATTAATAACCATAAAGTTTAAATAAGGAGGATTTGAATATGGAAACTGATATTAATAGAGATGATACTAAAACAATCAAGTATAAAAAGAATGGACATACTAAATTGACAAAAGAAATTATTAATTATCTATTATTTCCTATTTTAATTTTAGTTACATGGGAATTGATTAGTAGATTACAAATAGTTTCATCTATATTACTTCCATCTATTGAAGATGTAATAAAATCATTTATTTCACAGATAAAAAGTGGACAATTAATAAATGATTTGGCTACAAGCTTGTTTAGAGTATTTAAAGGATATTTTATTGCAGTTACATTGGGTATAAGTATGGGAATAAGTATGGGAATTTCAGAGAAAACAAATAAATTTTTTACTATAGTTTTTAATGGAATAAGGCAAATACCACCATTGGCATGGATACCATTGTTTATACTTTGGTTTGGAATAGGTGAAACTTCAAAAGTTATTATGATAGCAATGGGAGCTTTTTTCTCTATATTACTAAATACTATAAATGGTATTCAAAATACCCCAAAGCAGTATCTTGAAGTAGCAAGATTATATAAGATAAAGAAAGTAGATTTGTTTAAAAAGGTATATCT